>NZ_VYSG01000001.1:1322589-1323637 GCF_010667615.1 Bifidobacterium choloepi
CCCCCCGTGTGCCCGGTTTTCCACCACACCCCCATTGGGTCGTGTAAATCTCCCACTCAAACACCGGCGGGGGGGGGGGGCCCCCCCCCCCCCCCCCGGCGGGGGGCCCCCCCACACCTCAAGGAAAGCTGTACGATTCGCACGCCACGCCGGCTTGACAGGTCGGAGCGTTTCTTGAGGCTTGGTGCACTAGGCTGATCAAAACCGGTATTTTTCCGGTGAGGCTTTTTCAAGTAAGGACGCGACGTGAACCAGGGCAGCAAACCGACGATCAAGGACGTGGCTCGGATTGCGGGCGTATCCCGTGCGACTGTTTCACGGTATCTCAACGGACATCGCTGGGTCAGCGACGATGCCGCGGAGAAAATCAAGGCGGCCATTGAACAGACGCATTATGTTGCGAATACGCATGCGCGGGCGCTGGTGACAGGTCGTGCCGGTTCGGTTGCCCTGTTGCTCGGCGAGCCACAGCACCTGCTCTTCGAGGACCCGAATTTCGCGACGTTGTTGCGTGCACTCGCCGACGAGCTTGGCCAACGGGGAGTCTCGTTCCTGCTCATGGCGACGAACGACAAAGCCGAGGAGCGTCGCAACCTCGCCTATTTGCAGGCTGGTCACGTCGACGGCGTCATCCAGGTCGCATGGCATCAGGACTCGAGCGAGATGATCGCCGATCTTGTCAATGCCGGCATCCCGACCGTCGTCGCCGAGCAGCCAAATGACGAGACGATTCCTGTCGGCTATGTGCATGTCGAGGATTACGGCGGTGCGAAGCAAGCCGTCGAATACCTGATCGATCGCGGAGCGCAATATATCACGATGATCTCCGGACCGTACGGTCCTCCCGGTGCCCGCGAACGCATGCAGGCATTCCTGTCGGTGCTCGGCGCCGATGCCGACGACCGCATTGCCCACGGTGACTACTCGCTCGAAAGTGGCCGGAAGCAGATGGAACAGTTGTTGCATGACCATCCCGATCTCGATGACGCCGTCGACGTGACCAGCCTGCAAATAGGCGAGGTTGCGACGCTCCTCGGCTTTGTCGTTC
>NZ_VYSG01000002.1 GCF_010667615.1 Bifidobacterium choloepi
CCCCCCCCCGGCGGCCCCCCCCCGCCCCCCCGGGCGGCCCCCCCCCCCCCCCGCCCCCCCCCCCCCCCCCCCCCGGGGGCCCCCCCCCCCCCCCGCCCCCCCCCCCCCCCCCCCCCACTCCTGCTGAGAATAAACTGAACAAGTACTTTCTCGATGCGGGAAAATCAGTTGCGCACTCCTCGGTAATAGGGTGGGAACCATGACGACAATGAAGGAAATCGCGGCGGCGGTCGGCGTCTCGACGGCGACCGTCTCGCTCGTGCTCAACGGCCGCGACAAGGGGCGCGTCAAGGCGGCGCTCGCCGAGCATGTGCGCCGGACGGCCGAGGAGCTCGGCTACTGGCCGAACGCGATCGCGCGCTCGCTGCGGACGAATCGCAGCCGCATGCTCGGCTTCATCAGCGTCGAGGTCGCGACGACGCCGTACGCCGGCGGCATGATCCAGGGCGCGCAGGACGCCGCGCGGCGGCACGGCTACATGCTGCTCACCGTCAGCGCCGACGACGCCGCGACGATGCGCGACGAAATCGACGCGCTCAAGCGCTACGGCGTCGACGGCTTTTTCTACTCGACGATGTCGAACCGGCGCGTCGACATTCCCGAGTCGCTCGACGACTATCCGCTCGTCATCGTCGACGCCTCGCAGAGAACGGCAGAGGAGGGCGGCAACGATTCATCCCGAAGATTCCCGTCCATCGAACCCGACGAATTCCGCATCGGCTACGACGCGACGAGCCGCCTGCTCGACGCCGGCTGCCGGCGCATCGCCTACATCGGCTTCGCGGCCGACGACGACTCGATCGGCGCCGCAAACGATAATGGCGCGACTACTGCGGCGGGGGACGCCGTCGATGGTGCGGTCGGGGCGGCGCGCGACGGCGGCGCGGCCGGGATGGCTAACGGTGACGCCGTGGCGAACGCCGGGTCGCTCGCGGCCGACCCGACCGTCGCGCAGGCCGGCCGCCTCGCCGGCTACCTGGCGGCGCTCGCCGACCGCGGCGTCACGCCCGACCCGGCGTGGCAGTGCAACGTCGGCACGAACGGCGCCGCGTTGGCCGCCGTCGCCCGGCTGTTCGAGGAAGTCAAGCCCGACGGCTTCTTCTGCTTCAACGATTCGCGCGCTCTCTACGTCTACGAGCAGGCCGCGCGGCATGGCCTCGAGATCGGCCGCGACATCAGCGTCGTCGGCGTCGACAATCACCGCGTGCTCGCCGAGACACTGTCGCCGCAGCTCACGACGATCGAGCTGCCGCACTACGAAATGGGCTACTGGGCCGCTCTCCAGCTCATCTCGATGGTCGAGGGCCGCGAACTCTCCGTCGCCGACGCCCCCGCGATGACGGCCCCGCTGCCCCCGCTCGAGTGGCCGGTGGCGGACGACGACGGGAACGATTCGTCCGCCTCGACGGCTCCCGGATCTCTCGATGTCAAGATCCACTGCACCTTGATCGACAAGGAATCCGTCGCCCCCGCCGCCGGACAGTGATCGAGAACGTTACGAATCGTCCGTTCTGTCTTGGAACGGGTGATTTGTAACGTTTTTTGGGCTGGAAATGTTACTGATCGCCCTGCTCTGTCTGGGAACGGGTGATTTGTAACGTTTTTTTGGCTGGAAATGTTACTGATCGCCCTGCTCTGCTTGGGGATGAACGGTTTGTAACGATTCGGGGGCTGGAGACGTTACTGATCGCCCGTTCTGTCTCGGAACGGGTGGTTTGTAACGTTTTTCGGGCCGGAAATGTTACTGATCGCCCCGCTCTGCTTGGGAATGAACGGTTTGTAACGATTTGGACGGAGGCGGACATGCCTGTCGTTGCGAATCGTTCACAAATGGCGACACGCCAGCGTGTTAATCGATTGACGTTACACGATTAACGTCTTATAGTGATCACCACCGGTCAATCGGAAATGTTTCGCTCCGGGACGTTTCCATCTTCGATTGCCGGACAACGCACCGCGGCGTGAATATTCATTCGTTCCAGGTGGTTGCCTTCCGGGTACCGCCGAAGTCCATTTTCAGAAACGACGAGGTTTTTATCATGGCACGTTCCACGACGACCCCCGCCGCCGGCAACCCGGCTCCGGGCAACGCCGGTAACGCCGGCAACGCTCCGGCTCCGAGGATCTGGCACAACCCCTCCTACATGCAGAGCTCGTTCGGCATCTTCCTGTTCTTCTGCTCGTGGGGCATCTGGTGGTCCTTCTTCCAGCGCTGGCTCAACACGATGGGACTCAACGGCGCCGAAGTCGGCACCGTCTACTCGATCAACTCGCTGGCCACGCTGATCCTGATGTTCGGCTACGGCCTCATGCAGGACAAGCTCGGCATCAAGCGCAAGCTCGTGATCGCGATCGCCGCGATCGCCGCGCTGGTCGGCCCGTTCGTCCAGTTCGTTTACGCGCCGCTGATGCAGACGAACCTGATGCTCGCCGCGCTGCTCGGCTCGGTCGTGCTGTCGGCCGGCTTCATGGCGGGCTGCTCGCTGATCGAGGCGCTCACCGAACGCTATAGCCGCAGGTTCGGCTTCGAATACGGCCAGTCCCGCGCCTGGGGTTCGTTCGGCTACGCGATCGTCGCGCTCGTCGCCGGCCTCGTCTTCAACGTCAACCCGATGATCAACTTCTGGCTCGGCTCGGCGTTCGGCATCGGCATGCTGGTCGTCTACCTGACCTGGTACCCGGCCGAGCAGAAGGAAGCGCTCAGGGAAGCTGCCGACCCGAACGCCCCGAAGACGAACCCGACGCTGCGCGAGATGGGCCACGTACTCAAGATGCCGGCACTGTGGGTGCTCATCGTCTTCATGCTGCTGACCAACACGTTCTACACCGTCTTCGACCAGCAGATGTTCCCGACCTACTACGCCTCGCTGTTCGCCTCGGAAGCCACCGGCAACTCGGTCTACGGCGCGCTCAACTCGGTCCAGGTCTTCTGCGAGTCCGCGATGATGGGCGTCGTGCCGATCATCATGCGCAAGATCGGCGTGCGCAACGCGCTGCTGCTCGGGGCCACCGTCATGTTCCTGCGCATCGGCCTGTGCGGCATCTTCCACGACGCCGTCATGATCTCGGTCGTCAAGATGTTCCACGCCATCGAGGTCCCGCTGTTCTGCCTGCCGGCGTTCCGCTACTTCACGCTGCACTTCAACCCGAAGCTGTCGGCCACGCTGTACATGGTCGGCTTCCAGATCGCCTCGCAGATCGGCCAGGTCGTCTTCTCCACGCCGCTCGGCATGCTGCACGACCGCTTCGGCGATCGCACGACGTTCCTGACGATCAGCGCCATCGTGCTGCTCGCGACGATCTACGGCTTCTTCGTCATCAAGAAGGACAACGAGCAGGTCGACGGCGACCCGTTCCTCACCGATGCCGACCGCCGTCGCCGCGACGAGATCGAGGCCAACCTCGAGCCGGAAGGCACCGGTCCGGTCATCCCGCTCGACCGCGCCGACAAGGTGCTCGCGTAGCGCAGTCGCCTCGCGTCGTTCATGACAACTTGGCACGATTCCCGCGCCGCGGTCCGGTCCGCCAACCCGGTCCGGACCGCGGGCGGGGACCGGGCCGCCACGCGCGAATCGTACCGAATATCGAAAAACCGACCAACCAATGACAGGAAAGCAAGACCAATGACGACCTTCACTCCTTCCGTCCCCGTCCTCACGCCGATCGCCGACGAGAGCGAGCTGCTCGGCCGCGCCGAAAGCAGCCTCGAGAAGCTCGCCGCCGGCCGCCGCGACCGCTGGTACCCGGCGTTCCACATCGCCTCGCAGGCCGGCTGGATCAACGACCCGAACGGCCTGTCCTACTTCGGAGGCCGCTGGCACGTCTTCTACCAGCTCAACCCGTTCGGCGTGAAGTGGGACGCGCCGCACTGGGGCCACGTTTCCTCGGCCGACATGCTGCACTGGCGCCGCGAGCCGGTCACGTTCGCGCCGAGCCTCGAGCAGGAGAAGGACGGCGTCTTCTCCGGGTCCGCCGTCATCGACGACGACGGCAAGCTGCGCATGTTCTATACCGGCCATCGCTGGGCCAACGGCGTCGACAACACCGGCGGCGACTGGCAGGTGCAGATGCTCGCCGTGCCGGACGACGAGACGCTCGAATCGTTCACGAAGCGCGGCATGGTCATCGACTGCCCGATCGACCGCGTCGACCACCACTTCCGCGACCCGAAGGTCTGGAAGACCGACGGCCGCTGGTACATGACGTTCGGCGTCTCGTCGAAGGAAGGCCGCGGCCAGATGTGGCTGTTCACGTCGGACGACCTCGTCTCCTGGAACTACGACGGCGTGCTGTTCGAGCATCCGGATCCGGACGTCTTCATGCTCGAGTGCCCGGACTTCTTCCCGCTGAAGGACGCCGACGGCAACGAGAAGTGGGTCATCGGCTTCTCGGCGATGGGCGCGAAGCCGAACGGCTTCATGAACCGCAACGTCAGCAACGCCGGCTACATGATCGGCACCTGGCAGCCGGGCGAGCGGTTCGTGCCGGAGACCGATTTCCGCCTGTGGGACTGCGGTCACAATTTCTACGCGCCGCAGTCGTTCGCCACCGGCAAGGACGATCCGTGCGGCGAGCCGCGCCAACTGATGTACGGCTGGATGAGCCAGTTCGTCGACCCGATCCCGTCGGAAGACGACGGCTGGAGCGGCCAGCTGACGCTGCCGCGCGAGATCCGCATCGGCGCCGAGGGCGACATCGTCACGCCGCCGGCCCGCGAGATCGAGGCGCTGCGTAACGATTCGTTCCACTACGGCGACGTCGAGCTCGGCGTCAACGGCACCATGACGCTGTCCGACGACGCCGAGGCCGTCGAGCTGGAACTGACGCTCGACCTGGCCGACACGACGGCCGAGCGCGCCGGCATCCGCTTCCACTGCACCGACGACGGCGCGTACACGTCGCTCGCCTTCGACGCGCAGATGGGCCGCATCGTCCTCGACCGCGGCGCGGCCGCCCGCGGCGACCGCGGCTACCGCACGGCGCCGCTGTCCGGCGCCGAGCTCGCCGCCGGCAAGATCGACCTGCGCCTGTTCATCGACCGCGGCTCCGTCGAGGTCTACGTCAACGGCGGCCGCCAGGTGCTGTCGTCCTACTCGTACCCGTCCGACGGCCACCGCGCCATCCGCCTCGTCGCCGAATCCGGCACCGCCGCCTTCCGCGACATCAAGCTCCACCACCTCGCCTCGATCGGGCTGGAGTAGGAGCATCAAATAATCCCCTGGAAGGGGATCGGCGAGCGAAGCGAGCCGAGAGGTCGCGCTCATCGATCCCCTTCCAGGGGATTGCCTGTATCAGGTTGTATCAGCCCAGCAGCCTGTTCACCTTCGCGACTTTCTCGGCGAGCTGGCCGCGGAAGGACGGACGGATGTCGAGCTTGAGGGTCACCTGGGTGCGGTGGCCTTCGCTGGCGAGGACCATCGCGGCGTCGCGGACCGTGCGCAGGACGTCGTCGAGGTCGCCCTCGAGGTTCGTGAACATCGCGTTCGTCTCGTTCGGCAGGCCGGACTCGCGGATCGCGCGGACGACTTCGGCGACGTATTCGTCCAGCTCCTCGCCGACGCCGCTCGGCGCGATCGCGACGGCGCCGACGGTGTTGACGTACGACTCGTCGTCGGGACTCTTCGGCGCGGACTTCGCCGCGGACGATTGCGAAGTCCGTGGTTCCCGCCACGCCCAGGCGTGATCCATCGGGCCGCTGCCGGCGCCGAGGTCGAGCTGGGCGCGCAGGGCTCCGGTCAGGTAGTCCTTGGCGGCCTGGATGGCATCCGGCAATGCCAGCCCCTTCGCGAGGTTCGACGCGATGGCCGACGACAATGTGCAGCCGGTGCCGTGCGTGTTCGGATTGTCGATGCGCTCGCCGTGGAACCACGTCTCGCGGGTAGCGGCCGCGCTGGCAGTCTCGGAGCCGCCGGTCCCGCGGGAATCGTCCAGCTCGACGAGGACGTCGTTGGCGTCCTTCGTGCCGTGGCCGCCCTTGACGAGGACGGCGCAGCCGAAGCGGCCGGCGATGCGGCGGCCGGCGGCGACCATCGTCGCCTCGTCGACAATCTCGACTGGCTCGCCGATCAGCTCGCACAGCGCCTCGGTTTCCGGAATGTTCGGCGTGATGACGGCGGCGAGCGGGAACAGCCGCTCGGTGAGCGCCGCGACGGCGTCGTCGTCGACGAGCTTCGCGCCGGACGTCGCGACCATGACCGGGTCGACGACGATGTTCGTCGCGTGGTTGCGCTCCAGCGCGTCGGCGATCGCGCCGATCGCGGCGGCCGTGCTCACCATGCCGATCTTGACGGCGGCCGGCGGGATGTCGGCGAAGACGGAGTCGATCTGCGCGCCGATGATCGCCGGCTCGACGTTCGCGACGGCCTGCACGCCGGTCGTGTTCTGCGCCGTGATCGCGGCGACGGCGCATTCGGCGAACACGCCGTTCGCCATCATCGTCTTCATGTCGGCGGGAATGCCGGCGCCGCCGGACGAATCGGTGCCGGCGACCGTCAGCACGGCCGGCAGCGTCGTCGTCTTCGTGCACGATTCTTCCGTCGCGACCTGGTCCGCATTGTCGGCCGATGCTGGCCGCAGCGTGCGCCACGTGAGCACGAGCTCGCGCGTCGCCTCTTCCGGATCGGCGGCCGCAGCGATCGCCGAGACGACGAACCAGCCGGCGGCCCGCGTGCCGGCGAGCAGCGGCAGGTCGGCGAGCTTGACGCCGCCGCCGACGACGACCGGATAGTCCGACGCGGCGCACAGCGCGTCAATTCTCGCGGCGTCCAGCGTGTGCGTGGAACCGTCGGCGTCGGTGACGATGCAGTCCGGCTTCGTCGCCGTCTCGTGCAGCGGACCCGCGCCGAGATAGTCGACGGTGCCGCACGGCAGCGCGTTGGCGGCCTCGACTTCGGCGAGCGTCTTCGCCGACAGGCCGACGATCGCGTCGGGGCCGAGCAGCTGCCGCGCGATGACGGGGGAGACGTCGTCCTGGCCGATGTGCACGCCGTCGACCTTGACGCCGTTGGCGCGCGCCTCGTAGGCCGCGTCGACGCGGTCATCGATGACGAAAGCGACCTTGTCCTGCAGCTTGCGGGCGGCAATTTCGTCGGCGATCCTGCCGGCGTCATGCACGATGTCGGCGACGTCGCCGGGCTTGACGCGCAACTGGATGAACGTGGCGCCTCCGTCGAGCGCCTGGCCGACGACGTCGGCCACGTCGCGGCCGCCGCAATCCTGCGGCCCGACGACGAAGTAGGCGGAAAGATCAAACGAATTTCTCATGGTCATAGTCCTTCAATCTACGCCGATGAATTCCTAATCGTGGCCGGAGCTCCCTTCCAGGGAGCTTTCCCCCGGGTCACTCGGCGACGATGTCGCCGGAGGCGATGGCGGCGGGGGAGACCTTCCAGAGTTCGTCGAGAAAATGCTGCTGGAACGTGCCGGGGCCGTCGCTCGTGGCGGCGGCGCGCTCGGAGGCGCGGTTGTACAGCAGCGACGCGCCGAGCGCGGCGGCCAGCGGATCGGCGACGCACAGGTACGTGGCCGTCACGCCGCCGAGCGAACAGCCGGCGCCGGTGATCTTCGTCATCATCGCCGAGCCGCCGGGCAGCCGGTAGACGGTCTCGCCGTCGGTGACGAGATCGACGGCGCCGGAGACGGCGACGGCCGCCTCGCCGTCGGGCGTCTTCGACGCGAGGAATCGCGCCAGCGCCTTCGCCGCGCCGAGCGCCGACTCGACGTCGTCGGCCGACTCGACGCCGTTCGGCCGCGAATCGCGCGAATCGTCCAAGTCATTGTCGTCGTCGACCGGCAGTTCCCACATCGCGGCGAGCGTGATGATTTCGGAGGCGTTGCCGCGCACGATCGTCGGCGGCGTGGCGCGCATGTCCGTCAGGATGGCGGTGCGGTCGGCGCCGAGGCCGGCGGCGACCGGGTCGAGCACCCAGCGGTGGCCGGTTTCCGCGAAGGCGGCGGTGATCTCCCGCAGCGCGTGGCGGTAGAACGGCAGCAGCGTGCCGACGTTGACGTACGTCGCGCCACAGATGGCGGCGATGTCGACGATGTCGCTCGCGAGGAAACTCATCGCCGCGGTGCCGCCGGCGGCGAGCTGCGCGTTCGCGACGAAATTGATCGTCACGAAGTTCGTGAACGACTGCGCGAGCGGCGTGGTGTCCCGCACGGCCGCGGCGGCGTCGCGGATGCGCAGGCGCAGCGGATCGTCGGCGGCGAGATTGCCGGCGACGGAAGAAATGGCGGATTGGATGGCATTGCTATTCGTGGTGCCCATGAGTGCTCCCTACACTGGTGTTAGCCAACAGGTTCGAAGGGTCCCGGCGACTGCCGATCTCAGCTTGGCTCGCAAGCTCCCCTGCAGTTTCCCGAGCCTAGGGGAGGACGGCGACGATTCGCCCGTCGCCGTCCAGTACCCGGAACGGACATGCTTCCGTGCATGTCATCCCGTCCCTCTTCATGTCGTTACATAAGCCCGGGGTGGTGACGGCAGAAAAGGGCGCGGGAGAGTGTAGGCACGTTGCGGTAGTGTGGTGGACTGTCTAATTCAAACCCAAACCGTTCAATCCAGAAGGTGCATTGTGGCTGTTTCCAAACTTGATGAAGTCGTCTCCCTGGCGAAGCGCCGTGGCTTCGTGTTCCCCGCCGGCGAGATCTACGGCGGTACCCGCTCCGCATGGGACTACGGCCCGCTCGGCGTGGCGCTGAAGGACAACATCAAGCGCGAATGGTGGCGCTCGATGGTCGTCACCCGCGGCGACGTCGTCGGTGTCGACACGTCGATCATCCTGCCGAGCGCCGTCTGGGTTGCCTCCGGCCACGTCTCCGTCTTCAACGATCCGCTCGTCGAGTGCCTGAGCTGCCACAAGCGCAACCGCGCCGACAAGCTCGAGGAATCGTACGCCGAGAAGCATCACGACCAGCTGCCGGAGAACGGCCTCAAGGACATCGCGTGCCCGAACTGCGGCACCCGCGGCGAATGGACCGAGCCGCGCGACTTCAACATGATGCTGCGCACGAACCTCGGCCCGGTCGAGGACGAGAACTCGCTGCACTACCTGCGTCCGGAGACGGCCCAGGGCATCTTCGTCGACTTCAAGAACGTCATGACGTCCTCCCGCCAGAAGCCGCCGTTCGGCATCGCCAACACCGGCAAGAGCTTCCGCAACGAGATCACGCCGGGCAACTTCATTTTCCGCACCCGCGAATTCGAGCAGATGGAGATGGAGTTCTTCGTCGCCCCGGGCGAGGACGAGGCCTGGCACCAGTACTGGCTGGACGCCCGCACGCAGTGGTACCTCGACCTCGGCATCAAGCCGGAGAACCTGCGCCACTACGAGCACCCGAAGGAGAAGCTGGCCCACTACTCGAAGCGCACCGTCGACATCGAGTACAAGTTCGGCTTCCAGGGCTCCGACTGGGGCGAGCTCGAGGGCGTCGCCAACCGCACCGACTTCGACCTGTCGGCCCACGCCAACCACTCCGGCGAGGACCTGTCCTACTTCAACCAGGCCACCGGCGAGAAGTACATTCCGTACGTCATCGAGCCGGCCGCCGGCCTGTCCCGCTCGCTGATGGCGTTCCTCGTCGACGCCTACGACGTCGACGAGGCGCCGAACACGAAGGGCGGCGTCGACAAGCGCACCGTCCTGCGCCTCGATCCGCGCCTGGCCCCGGTCAAGGCCGCCGTGCTGCCGCTGTCCAAGAAGCCGCAGCTGCAGGAGATCGCGCAGAACCTCGCGGCCGACCTGCGACTCAACGACTGGATGATCGACTACGACGAGGCCGGCGCCATCGGCCGCCGCTACCGCCGCGAGGACGAGATCGGCACGCCGCTGTGCATCACCGTCGACTTCGACACGATCGACGACCAGGCCGTCACGATCCGCGAACGCGACACGATGGCCCAGGAGCGCGTCTCGCTCGACAAGGTCGCCGACTACGTCCGCGCCCGCATCGAGGACAAGCGCACCCGCGTCCCGCAGAAGCCGGAATCCCTCGGCGGCGAGGCGTGGCCGGAATCCGTCAAGATCGCCGAAGCCGGCGGCCTGTACTGACGTCAAAAGCTCCCTGGAAGGGAGCTGTCGAGCGGAGCGAGACTGAGGGTCGACCGCACGACGTCGCGAAGCGACGAGTGCGCGATGGAAGGCACCGTCACCACGAAACTCCAATTTCGCGGGAATCGTTCACTTCCAGCGCGCTCTCGCCGCCTTGCGGCGGCATCGGCGGTCGACCCTCAGGCCGCTTCGCGGCCAGCTCCCTTCCAGGGAGCTTTTTCCAGGGAAAGGAATCCCATGAGCCACAAGGGAGCCGAGACGGTACTCAACGAGCGGGAGGAGACGACGGTACTGGATCCGCGCACCGACGCGAAGCCGGCCGGCGACCCGACGAAGGCGCTCAAGCCGGTCATGCTCGGCGACATCGAGGTGAAGACGCCGGTCGTCCTCTCGCCGATGGCCGGCGTGACGAACTGGCCGTTCCGCGTGCTGTGTGAGGAATACGGGCCGAACGGCCTGTACGTCGCCGAGATGATCACGGCCCGCGCACTCGTGGCGAAGAACCCGAAGGCGCTGCGGCTGTGCAGGTTCGCGCCGACGGAGAAGATCCGCAGCCTGCAGCTGTACGGCGTCGATCCGGCGATCATGGAACAGGCCGCGCGAATCGTCGTCGACAACGACATGGCCGACCACGTCGACCTGAACTTCGGCTGCCCGGTGCCGAAGGTCACGCGGCGCGGCGGCGGCTCGGCACTGCCGTGGAAGACCGACCTGTTCGGAGAGGTCGTCGGCCGCGTCGTCGAGGTGTGCGGCGAAAAGGACATTCCGGTCACCGCGAAGATCCGCGTTGGCATCGACCACGATCACGAGACGTTTCACGAGGCCGGCCACATCGCGCAGGAAGAGGGGTGCGCCGCCGTCACGCTGCACGCCCGCACGACGGCCGAATACTACGGCGGCCATTCCGACTGGAGCCGGATCACCGAACTCGTTGACGAGCTCGACATCCCCGTTTTCGGCAACGGCGACATCTGGGGCGCCGATGACGCACAGGCGATGGTCGAGCAGACCGGTTGCGCCGGCGTCGCCATCGGTCGCGGCGCCCAGGGGCGGCCGTGGCTGTTCGGCGACCTGAAGAACCTGTTCGCCGGCAGCAGCGAACGATTCAACCCGACACTGGCCGAGGTCTGCACGACGATTCGCCGCCATGCCGAGCTGATGACCGAGTTCTACGACGGCGACGAGAACATGGCCGTGCGCGACATGCGCAAGCACGTCGCCTGCTACCTCAAGGGCTATCCGGTCGGCGGCAAGGTGCGCAAGGCGTTCATGGAATGCGACAGCCTCGCCGGGCTCGACGCCGTCATCGCGGCCACGCTTGACGAAGTCGGTCCGGAGACGACGCTGCCGGAGCGCGTCGTCGACAAGCCGCGCGGTCGCGTCCGCTTCGCCAAGAAGGTCCACCTGCCGTACGGCTGGCTGGATTCGCGGACGACCACGCACGCCGAGCGCGAGGCCCTCTTCGGCGACGATCCGATGGACGCGAGCTACTGACGGGTTACTGACGGGCTACCGATGGGTGGCCGGAGGGGGATGGGGTGCCCCCGTCCGCGAAAAAGAACCGGACACGGCGCCCGGACAGACCGGCCGCATCTGACTGGATGGCCGACGGACGCATGCGGCCGAAGGGTGTGGATCGGTTCGCCGACGGAAGAATCGTACAAATTTTTCAGCCGTTTCCATGCGAAACGCGAGCGGAATGAAATGGCCGGTTGGGCTGTTACTTTTTTCAATAATGACAGGAATATCGTAAACATCCCGATCAAATGTCGGTAAACACGGCGATTATCATACTGTTTACGATAGAGTGGAGTCTTGAACCGCGGAATGACAGGAGACTTAATGGTGGACGCAATGGGCTCAATTGACAATTTCAACGAGCAGACGCGCATCAAGGTCGTCGGTGTTGGCGGCGCCGGCGGAAACGCGATCAACAGGATGATCGACGCAGGCCTGAGGAATGTCGATTTCGTGGCGATCAACACCGACGAGCGGGATTTGATGAGGAATCTCGCCGAATCGAAGCTGACGCTGTCGGATACGTCCAGCCGTGGCCTGGGCGCCGGCGCCGACCCGGAGAAGGGCGCGAAGGCCGCGCAGAACCACCAGACCGAGATCGAGGAAATGGTCAAGGGCGCCGACATGGTCTTCGTGACCTGCGGCGAGGGCGGCGGCACCGGTACCGGCGCCAGCCCGATCGTCGCGCGCGCCGCCCGCCAGCAGGGCGCGCTGACGATCGCCGTCGTCACCCGCCCGTTCAACTTCGAAGGTCCGGTCCGCGCTGCCTCCGCCGTCAAGGGCATCCAGGCGCTGCGCGAGGAAGTGGACGCGATCATTGTCATTCCGAACGACCGCCTCCTCGAGCTCTCCGACCGCTCCATCGGCATCGTCGACGCGTTCAAGACCGCGGACACCGCGCTGCTCGCCGGCGTCCAGGGCATCACCGACCTGATCACGTCGAACTCCTACATTCACGTCGACTTCATGGACGTCACGACGATCCTGCGCGAGTCCGGCACCGCGATGTTCGGCATCGGCGAGGGCCGGGGCGAACAGCGCGCGACCGACGCCGCCGAGATCGCCATCGGCTCGCCGCTGCTGGAAGCCTCGATCGAGGGCGCGTCCGGCGTGCTCGTCAACATCGCCGGCCCGTTCGACCTCGGCATGCAGGAAGCCGCCGACGCCGTCCAGCTCGTGCGAAACGCCGTCCATCCGGAAGCGCAGGTCATCTGGGGCCTCGCGCTCGACGACGCCTACGGCGACCAGGTGCGCGTCACCGTCATCGCCGCCGGCTTCGACGACAACGTCGCGAAGGATTCGGCCAAGTCGTCGAACCAGACGCTCGATGCCGCCGCCACGCAGCACGCTCCGGCCGCCGATGCCGCCCAGCAGTCGCAGCAGGCCGACCGCCAGCAGGAGCAGCGCGCCGCCCAGCAGAGCATGGGCGAGCAGCAGGCCGCCGCGGCTCGCGCCGCCACCGGCCAGTTCCCGGTGACGCCGGCGCAGACCGGCCAGCAGCCGGCCGTCCAGCCGACGCAGCAGCCGGCCCAGCAGCAGGAGCCGCAGTACCAGCCGTACGTGCCGAACACGCCGGTCACCCCGGTCGCGCCGACCTATGATCCGCTGACCGGACAGCAGGGCTACCCGAACGATCCGGGCGACCTGGACATTCCGGACTTCCTGCGCTGAGCAGGACCACGGCGCCGGCCGGCTTTCGACGAAGGGGAGCCGGCCGGCGCCACCGGTTACCGGGCCACCATCCACGGTGGGCCGGGACCACTGATAACTAGAGAGTAAGGAACACAGAACAATGGCAGGGTTCATGAAGAACGCGATGTCCTATCTCGGGATGTCGGACGTCGTCGACGATGACGACGAGTACATCGAGGAGGTGGACGAGACCGAGACCGGTTTCGACACCGACCATTCCGTCACGCCGATGCCGGCATCCGGCTCGCCGTCGCTGACCGCCGTCACCGGCTCGGCCGGCAGCTCGACGTCGTCGGCGAAGGCGACCAACCCGTTCCAGGGGCGCCTGTCGAGGATCACGACGATCCATCCGCAGTCGTACGAGGACGCGCAGCTCGTCGGCCGCGCGCTGCGCGACGGCACGCCGGTCGTCCTGAACCTGACGGGCGTCGCCGAGCCGATCGCGTACCGCATCGTCGACTTCTCGAGCGGCGTCGTCTTCGGCCTGTCCGGCTCGATCGAGCGGGTCACCCCGCGCGTCTTCCTGCTGAGCCCGGCCCAGGTGAACATCGTCACCGAGGAAACCGACGCCCGCAGCCAGCACGACCTCTTCGCCGACTGAGTCGCCGTCTTTCACTGGAATTTGAACGATTTCCGCCGTCAACCGGACGGGCGGACGCATCCTGCCATGCGTCCGCCCGTCCTTTTGTTTGCTTCTGCAAGGGCGGGAATAGTAGCACGCTGCGGCGGTTGGATCTCGCAGTATTACTGTAGGCTTGGAAAGCGTGGTTTTTGGTTTGGTCAGCATCCTCTTCGCGATCATCAACTGGTTGATCGAGGCGTACATCGCCGTCCTGTTCGTCCGCATGATCCTCGACTGGGTGCGCGTGCTCGCGCGTCGCTGGTATCCGCGTGGTGTCGTCGCCACGCTCGTGCGTGCCGTCTACGCGGTGACCGACCCGCCGCTGCGCTGGCTGCGGCGCTATATCAAGCCGCTGCCGATGGGGCCGGTCTATTTCGACGTGAGTTTCATCGTGCTGTGGTTCGGCCTCATGGTGCTGCGCTTCCTGATCTGACGGCACAATCGGCGGACGAATCGTTGCTCCCGATCCTCCCAATCGGCGGAAAAATCATGCCAATCGACGGGAAAAGGGATTCACGTCGCCCAGAGCCGGTAAGTTTCGTGATAGCATCAGAAACTAAGTCCAAAATAGCGAGGCATTGCCCCAAAGCGAGGTGTAAGATATATGGCTCTATTGACGCCTAAAGACATTAGGGAGCATACCTTCCAGACTGTTCGTTTCAAGGAAGGCTATGACGTCGACGAAGTCGATGATTTTCTCGATCAGGTCACCGAAACCGTTGAGGCTCTTGGCAAGACTGCTGTCGCCAATGGGGGACAGGCCACGCAGACGCTGAGCCCGGACGTGACGGCGCTCAACACGAAGATCTCCGAGCTGACCGCGCAGGTGCAGTCGCTCCAGCAGGAAAATCAGAACCTCAAGGCCGTCGCCGCTTCCGCCAACGGACAGAACGACCAGGCCGCCCAGGCCATCCAGGCGGCCCAGACCCAGGCCGCCGCTGCACAGGCGCAGCTCAAGGAGGCCGAGGAAGGCAACAAGGCGCTGACCGCGCAGAACGAGCAGCTCAAGGCCCAGGTGGACCGCCTGTCCGCCCAGGTCGACCAGCTCACCGCGCAGGCCGCCAGCGAGTCCAGCCAGCCGGACGTCGCCGCCCAGCTCGCCGCCGTCACGAAGCAGCGCGACGAGTTCCGCGCCGACAACGAGAACCTGCACCGCGAGCTCGACAGCGCCCGCCAGCAGGGCGTCGTCGCGCAGCAGCAGGCCGCCCAGATCAAGGACCTCGCCAAGCAGCTCGAGGAATCCAAGCAGCGCGAGGAGCAGCTGCGCGACCAGGTCTCGAAGGTCGAGCCGAACACCGAGACCGGTTCGCTGCAGAAGATCACCGGCGCCGCCGCGATGGCCAACACCGAGCCGGAGCGCGCGACCGCGATGCTGACGCTGGCCATGCAGCTGCACGACCAGTACGTCGACAAGGGCAAGGCGACCGCCAAGGAAATCCAGGAAGAGTCCCAGCGCAAGTACGAGGAACTCATCACCAAGGCGAACGACTACTCCAACCGCACCCGCTCCGAGGCCGACGACTACGACAAGCGCACGCACGCCGACGCCGACCAGTACTCCGAGAAGACGCGCGAAGCCGCCGACTCCTACTCGAAGCAGACCCGCTCCGAGGCCGACGAATACGCCGCCCAGACCCGCGAGAATGCCGACACCTACATGCAGAACAAGCATGCGGAAGCCGACCAGTACGTGACCGACAAGACGGCGGAGGCCAACAACTACGCGGCCGCCAAGACCGCCGAGGCCAACGACTACGCGGCGAACAAGGAGAACGAGGGCAACCAGTACGCCGAGCAGAAGAAGAGCGAGGCGGACAAGTACGTCGTCGAGAAGCACGACGAGGCCGAGTCCTACGAGAAGGACATCCAGCGCCGCGCCGACGACTACTCGAAGCGCACGCACGCCGACGCCGACGACTACTCGAAGAAGACCCGCACCGCCGCCGACGACTACGCCCAGCAGGTGCGCGAGAACCTCGAGAACCAGTCGAAGGTCATCCAGGGCAACATCCAGGGCCTCAAGCAGTTCGAGACCGAGTACCGCGCCCGCCTGACCGAGTTCCTCGGCCAGCTGCAGGCCCAGGTCTCCGACACCAACAACTACAACTCGGTGGAGCAGAACAACTGAGCATGATGACCCGTTCATCCGGTCAAGGACGGCTGCGCGCACGCGTGGCCGTCTTTGCGTGTATTGCCGTGGTCGCGCTGATCGTCGACCAGCTCACCAAGTACTGGGCCGAGCGGACGCTGTCCGCCGGCCAGACCGTCGTCGTCATCCCGCGCATCCTTTCGCTCAAGCTCGTGCACAACCCCGGCGCCTCGCTGGGGATGGGCTCCGGCGCCACGTGGCTGATCTCGCTGATCGCCTGCGTCGCGTGCATCGTGCTCGTCTGGCTGACGGTGAAGACGATCTCGATGGCCTACACGGTGCTGTTCGCGCTGGCGTTCGCCGGCGCGTTCGGCAACCTGATCGACCGCATCGCCTACGCCGACGGCTTCATGAACGGCAAGGTCGTCGACTTCCTCAACTACGGATGGTCGGTCGGCAACGTCGCCGACGTCTTCCTGACGGTCGCTGGCGTCGGCATCGTCATCTGCGTCATCGCCGGCGTGCCGTTCTCGCAGAAGGAACTCGAGCGCGAGGAGCGGAATTTCGAACAGTCCGACGGACTTGACTTCCATGACGACCCGTCGTTCGACGGCGCCGCAAGCCCCGACTTCGCCGGGGACGCCGAACGCGACGCCGAGCTCGCCGGGGAACTCGGCGAAAAGCGTCGTGCCGGCGGAAATTCGCATGATTCGCACGATTCGCACGATTCCCGCGACGCGAACGATTCGCGCGAATCGTCCCGTTCCGGCAACCAGTCCAGTTCCGGCCAGTCCAACTAGCCCGGCCGACCCGCGAAAGGAGTCCCAGCCTTGTCCCATGTCGTACCCGCGCCCGACGCGCTCGTCGGAAAGCGCTTCGACGTCGCCGTCGCCAAGATGCTCGGGATCTCCCGCGCCAAGGCGGCCGACGTCATCGTCAGCGGACAGGCGCACGTCATCGGACGGTCGCTGGACAAGGCCGGGACGCTGATGCTCGGCGACTTCGTCGAGTTCGACCTCGTCGAGGAGCGCCGCGAGCCGGAACCGATCGCAACCGACATGGCCGTCGCCTACGAGGACGACGACGTCATCGTCGTCGACAAGCCGGTCGGCGTCGCCGCGCACGCGTCGGTCGGTTGGACCGGCCCGACCGTTCTCGGGTCGCTGCTCGACCGCGGCGTCCACATCACGTCGCTTGGCGCGGCCGGCCGCCAGGGCATTGTCTCGAGGCTCGACGTCGGCACGTCCGGCCTGATGCTCGTGTGCAAGTCCGACCTCGCCTACAAGGAGATGCGCCGCCAGTTCTCCGAGCACGAGGTCGTCAAGACCTACCACGCGCTCGTGCAGGGCCGGCTCAACGAGGACAGGGCGACGATCGAGGCGCCGATCGGCCGCGCGAAGGTCTCCGACTTCCGCTTCTGCGTCACGCCGGCCGGCAAGGACGCCGTCACGCACTGGGACGTCCTCGAACGCTACGGTTCCGAGGCCACGCTCGCGAAGATCAACCTCGAGACCGGCCGCACGCACCAGATCCGCGTCCACTTCTCGTCCATTGGGCATCCTTTGGTCGGCGACCCGATGTACGGCGCCAACCCGGTCCTCGCCGCCGAGCTCGACCTCGGCCGCCAGTGGCTGCACGCGATGCAGCTCGAATTCCGCCATCCCCGCACGCATGTCTGGACGACCGTCTCCTCGCGCTATCCGGCCGACCTCCAGCACGCCCTCGACACGATCGCGGCCCGTCACGCCGACGACCGCTGACCACCAGAAAGGACGACGCCGATGACCAACCCGTTGACCCAGTTCCACGCCGTCGACTCATGGACCCGCGACCGCCAGCAGGAATTCAACGATTCCGCCCGGCTTGCCGACCCGACGCCGACCTACGGTGGCGGCTGGTCGATCCGCTCGCTCAAGAAGACCGGTTTCGTCCTGCTCGCCGTCACGCTCGTCGCCGCCGTGCTCGTCCTCGCCGGCATCCTGCTGCTGATGCGCATGCCCGCCGGCAGCCTGCTGACGATGGTCCTGCTCATTATCACGTGCCTGCTCGTCTTCGTCGGCATCACCTGCGCCTGCTGCGACATCGCCGTCTGGATCTACTGTGCCGTGCTCAAGCTGCGCGAATCGTCCCGTCTTCGCAGGCAGGCCGCAAAGGCGGCGGCGAAGGAATCGGCGAAGCCGACCGAACTTCCCGGCGGCACGCGCGTGTCCTGAACTTCCGCATGGCACGAACCCGGGCTTGAAGCCCGGGTTCGTGCCATGCGGAAGGAACAGCCGGCGGTTCGGGGCCGGTGACATTCGGCGCGACGGACGGTAGGATGGAACACTATGACTACTTCCGGCAACTTCGTTCAGCTGCACAACCACACCCACTATTCGCTGCTCGACGGCGCGTCGAAGATTCCGGACCTCGTCAAGCGCGCGAAGGAACTTGACATGCCGGCCGTCGGCATCACCGACCACGGCAACATGCACGGCGCCTACGAAATGTGGAGCGAGTGCGTCAACCAGGGCATCAAGCCGATCATCGGCATCGAGGCGTACGTGACGCCGGAAACGAGCCGCAAGGACCGCACGCGCGTGCACTGGGGCACCGAGGCGCAGCGGCGCGACGACGTCTCCGGCGGCGGCTTCATCACCCACCTGACGCTGTGGGCCGAGAACGACGAGGGACTCGTCAACCTGACGAAGGCCAGCTCGGTCGCCGCGCTCGAGGGTCGCGTCGGCAAGTGGCCGCGCATGGACAAGGATGTGCTGCAGACGTATTCGAGCGGCATCATCTGCTCGTCGGGCTGCCCGTCCGGCATCATCCAGACGAGGCTGCGCCTGGGCCAGTTCGACGAGGCGCTGCGCGCCGCCGGCGAGCTGCAGGAGATCTTCGGCAAGGACAACTTCTACATCGAGCTGATGGACCACAATCTCGAGATCGAGCGGCGAGTCACCAAGGACCTGCTCGACATCGCGAAGAGGATCGGCGCGCCGCTGCTCGCGACGAACGATTCGCACTACGTGCACGCCGAGGACGCCAGCGCCCAGGACGCCATGCTGTGCATCAATTCGGGCGCGCACCTGGACGACCCCGACCGCTTCAAGTTCGACGGCACTGGCTACTACATGCGCTCGGCCGAGGAGATGCGCGAGCTGTTCAAGGAGCTGCCGGAGGCCTGCGACAATACACTCGAGGTCGCCGAACGCTGCAACGTCATGTTCGACGACCACGAGGACGGCGCATTCATGCCGCGCTTCGACTGCCCGGAAGGCTGGGACGAGACGTCGCTGTTCCTGAAGAACGTCGAGGAGGGCCTCGAGAAGCGCTACGATGGCCACGTGCCCGAGGAAGTCGCCAAGCAGGCCGACTACGAATGCGGCGTTATCTGCCAGATGCAGTTCTGCGGCTACTTCCTCGTCGTCGCCGACTACATCAACTGGGCCAAGACGCACGACATCATGGTCGGTCCCGGCCGCGGCTCGGCCGCAGGCTCGATGGTCGCCTACGCAATGGGCATCACCGAACTCGACCCGCTGAAGCACGGCCTGATCTTCGAGCGATTCCTGAACCCGGAGCGCGTGTCCCTGCCGGATATCGACGTCGACTTCGACCCGGAAGGCCGCATGCGCGTGCTCGACTACGTCGCCGACAAGTACGGCCACGACCGCGTGGCCCAGTGCGTCATCTACGGCACGATCAAGACGAAGCAGGCGCTCAAGGATTCGGCCCGCATCATGGGCTACGACTTCTCGACGTCCGAAGCCGTCGTCAAGGCGCTGCCGCCGAGCCAGACCGGCGGCAAGGACATCCCGGTCAAGGACATCTTCAACCCGCAGGCCAAGCGCTACGACGAGGCCCGCGAGTTCCGCGAGATGTACGATTCGAACCCGGATGCCAAGCGCATCACCGACCAGGCGATGGAGATCGAGGGCCTGATCCGCCAGACCGGCATCCACGCCTGCGCGACGATCATGGGCTCCGAGCCGATCACGAACACGTCGCCGCTGATGGTCCAGGTCAAGAACAAGGACGACGTCACCGTCGCGACGACGTTCGAGTACCACACGTGCGAAACGCTCGGCCTCGTCAAGATGGACTTCCTCGGCCTGTCCAACCTCACCGTCATCTCGGAGACGCTCAAGAACATCGAGATGAACGGCAAGGGCGTCATCGACTACACGAAGATCCCGCTCGACGACGAGGAAACCTACGGACTGCTGTCCCGCGGCGACACGCTCGGCGTCTTCCAGCTCGATTCCGACGGCATGCGCTCGCTGCTCAAGTCCCTCAAGCCGAACAACTTCAACGACATCTCGGCACTGATCGCGCTGTACCGGCCGGGCCCGATGGATGTCGACTCGCACAACAACTACGCCAAGCGCAAGAACGGCCTGCAGAAGATCACGCCGATCCACCCCGAGGTCGCCGAGGCGCTCGCGCCGGTCCTCGACGAGACCTACGGCCTCATCGTCTATCAGGAGCAGGTCCAGTCGGCCGCACGAATCCTCGCCGGCTACTCGCTCGGCCGAGCCGACGTGCTGCGCCGAGCGATGGGCAAGAAGAAGCCGGAAGTGCTGGCCAAGGAACAGGTCCCGTTCTTCGAGGGCATGGCCGAGCACGGCTATTCGCGCGAGGCGGCCCAGGCCGTCTGGGACATCTTCGTGCCGTTCGCCGGCTACGCGTTCAACAAGGCCCACTCGGCCGCCTACGGCCTGATCTCGTACTGGACGGCGTACCTGAAGACGCACTATCCGGTCGAGTTCATGGCGGCGCTGCTGCAGAACACGAAGGACAACAAGGACAAGACGGCGCTCTACCTCGCCGAGGCGCGCCGCATGGGCATCCAGGTCCTGTCGCCGGACGTCAACGAGTCGCGCTACGAGTACTCGGCCGTCGGCGACGTCGTCCGCTTCGGCCTCGGCGCCATCCGCAACGTCGGCAAGAAGGCCGTCGACGAGATCATCGAGGAACGCAACGGCAAGCACGGCAAATTCGTCAACTTCGAGGACTTCGTCAACCGCGTGCCGATGGACGCGCTGAACCGCAGGCTCGTCGAATCGCTGATCAAGGCGGGAGCCTTCGACTCGATCGAGCCGAGCCGCCGCGCGATCTTCCAGATCCACGAGGTCGCGATCGACTCGGTCATGCCGGTCAAGAAGAAGGCCGCCGAGGGACAGTTCGACCTGTTCGCCGTCGAGGACGACGACGGCCAGTCGTCCGGCACGATCGCGATCAACGTGCCGCAGCTCGAGGAGTGGGACAAGAAGACGAAGCTCAACTTCGAGCGCGAGATGCTCGGCCTGTACGTCTCCGACCATCCGCTGAGCGGCATGCAGTCGGTCCTCGCGAGCCTGCGCGACATGTCGATCGCGCACCTCATCGACCGGGCCAAGGGCATGGAGGACCGCGCGCAGGTCACGCTGGCCGGCCTGATCACGAACGTCGACCGGCGCGTCTCGAAGAAGGGCAACCCGTGGGCGATCGTCACGATCGAGGACATGGAAAGCTCGGTGCAATGCATGCTGTTCGGCAAGGTCTACGAGGCGGCCGCCGCCGAGCTCGCCGTCGACGCGATCGTCCAGGTGCGCGGCATGGTCGAGGTGCGCGACGAGTCGGTCTCGGTGCGCGCCACCGAACTGATGGTCCCGTCACTCGAGGCCGAGGACGAGCGTCCCGTCATCATCGCGCTGCCGATGGTCGCGCTCGAGCGCTCGCGGCTCGCCCAGCTCACGCAGGTCATCGCGAACCATCCCGGCTACTGCGAGGTGCGCATCGCCGTGCTCGACTCCGCCGGCAACGCGCAGGTCCTGACGCTCGGCGACCGCTTCCGCGTCAAGCGCGACACCAGCCTGTTCGCCGAGATCAAGATCCTCTTCGGTCCCGCCAGCATCGCGCAGTAAGGTATGTATCCTCGGCTCCCCGGAAGGGAGCCGAGGATACGTAGATCGGGGGAATCGTGCACGATTCCCCCGAAACGGGGTGCGACGCGACAATATCTCACGATGTGACTGATGTGAGGAACATGTGAAGCGATCGGCGTCGGGGGTTGCTACCATGTGGCTATGAGCGAAGAAAACTACATGCGAATCATTGATCTGCGCGGACGCAAGCTCAGCCGGGCCGAAATGCTCGAGGCGATGCCCCGCGCCGAAATGGGCACGAACGAGGCCAGCGAACTCGTCATCCCGATCCTCGAGAACGTCAAGCAGCATGGCGCCGCGGCCCTGCGCGACTACGAGGAGCAGTTCGATCACATCCACGTCGAGAATCTTCGCGTGCCGGTCGAGGCCATCCAGGCCGCCGTCGACGAGCTCGACCCCGAAGTGCGCGAGGCCATCGAGGAATCGGTGCGCCGCGCCCGCGCCGTCGCGGCGTCGCAGGTGCCCGAAGACTTTTACACCGACCTGGGCGACGGTGCCCGCGTCGCGGAGAAGTGGATCCCGATCCAGCGCGTCGGCCTGTACGTGCCGGGCGGCAAGGCCGTCTACCCGTCGTCCGTCATCATGAACGTCGTGCCGGCGCAGGCGGCCGGCGTCGAGTCGTTGGCGATTGCCACGCCGCCGAGCAAGGCGACAAACGACGGCCTGCCGGACAAGACGATTCTCGCGACCTGCGCCATCCTCGGCGTCGACGAGGTGTACGCCGTCGGCGGCGCCCAGGCCGTCGCGATGTTCGCCTACGGCGCCAGGGGCACCGAGCCGCAGGACGGCGAGATCCTGTGCGAGCCGGTCGACAAGATCACCGGCCCCGGCAACATCTTCGTCGCCACGGCCAAGGGCCTCGTCTCCGGCATCGTCGGCATCGACGCCGTCGCCGGACCGACCGAGATCGCCATCATCGCCGACGACACGGCGAACCCCGGCTGGGTGGCCGCCGACCTGATCGGCCAGGCCGAGCACGACGAGCTCGCCGGCTCCGTCCTCATCACGTCGTCCGAACGCCTCGCCGACGCCGTCCAGCAAGAACTCGATGCCCGCGTGCCGCGCACCGAGCACGCCGAGCGCGTCGAGACGAGCCTCAGGGGCCGCCAGTCCGGCATCATCCTGACCGACGATCTCGCCCAGTCGATCGACGCCGCGAACGCCTACGCCGCCGAGCACCTCGAGGTGCAGACGGAAGATCCCGACGCCGTCATCGCGCGGATCCGCAACGCCGGCGCCATCTTCCGCGGCAACTACTCGCCGGTCCCGCTCGGCGACTACATGTCCGGCTCGAATCACGTGCTGCCGACGTCCGGCACCGCCCGCTTCGCGTCCGGTCTCGGCGTTCACACGTTCATGAAGCCCGTCGAGATCATCGAGTACGACGAGCCGGGCCTGAAGGAAATCGCCGCGCGCATCAACGCGTTCGCCGTCTCCGAGGACCTGCCGGCGCACGGCGAGTCGGTCCTGAGCCGCTTCATCGACGACCCGTACGACAAGGAGACGATCGCCGTCCGGGAAACGGAAGCCGGCCTGCGATGAGCGAAAATGCAGGAACGATTCCCGCGTCGCTGCCGCTGCGCAACGACCTGATCGGCGAGGAGCCCTATGGCGCGCCGCAGCTCGACGTTCCCGTCTGCCTCAACGTCAACGAGAACCCGTACGCGCCGCGCCAGGACGTCGTCGACTCGATCGCCCGGCGCGTGGCCGAGATCGCCCCGACGCTCAACCGCTACCCGGACCGCGAGCACGTCGAGCTGCGCGAGGCGTTCGTGCGCTATCTCGAACGCGAATCCGGCGCGAAGCTGTCCGTCGACAACGTCTGGGGCGCCAACGGCTCGAACGAGATCATGCTCCAGCTGTTCATGGCGTTCGGTGGCCCGGGCCGCACGGCGCTGTCGGCGGACCCGACGTACTCGATGTATCCCGAGTACGCCCGCGACACGTTCACCGGCTGGCAGCTCGCGCACCGCAACGCCGACTTCACGATCGACATGGCCGCGCTGAAGGAACAGATCGCGACGATCCGTCCCGCGATGGTCATCCTGACATCGCCGAACAACCCGACCGGCACGCCGCTCGACATGGCCGAGCTCAGGGACATCCTCGAGTTCTGCGAGACCGTCGACGTCGCCAACGCGGGGGAGGGCGTCCACCCGGTCGTCGTCATCGACGAGGCCTACATCGAGTTCCGCGACCCCGGCACGCCGTCGGCCGTCACGCTGATCGGCGACCACGACCATCTCGCCGTCTCGCGCACGATGAGCAAGGCGTTCGCGTTCGCCGGCGCCCGCGTCGGCTACGTCGCGGCGAGCCCCGGCATCGTCGACTGCATGAGGATCGTGCGCATGCCGTACCATTTGTCCGCCGTCACGCAGGCCGCCGCGCTGGCCGCGTTCGACCACACCGACGAGCAGCTCGCCGAGGTCGACCACCTGCGCCGCACCCGCGAGGAAACGGCCGACTGGCTGCGCAAGCAGACCTACGCCGGCCAGCCGCTCGAGGTAGCGCCGAGCCAGTCGAACTTCCTGCTGTTCGGCGGCCACTTCGACAAGCGCGACGAGATCTTCGCCGAAATGCTCAGTCGAGGCGTCCTGATCCGCGTCGTCGGCCCCGCCGGCTGGCTGCGCGTCTGCATGGGCACCGACGATGAAATGGCCCGCTTCCGCGAGGCCCTCGTCGAGAGCATGCGGGCCGTCGAAAGCTGAGTTCCCCGCACACGCCCGAAATACTTGGGCTATATTGTGAGCGGAAGTATCGTTCACAGTGAACGAATATCGTCCGACAGGACAGGCAGAGCAAAGGAGCGACGGATGGCAAGGACGGCGACGATTGTCCGCGAGACGAGCGAGTCGTCGGTCGAGCTGAGTCTCGACCTCGACGGCACCGGCAAGACCGACATCGACACGAGCGTGCCGTTTTTCAACCACATGATGACGGCGCTCGGCAAGCATTCGCTGATCGACCTGACCATCCGTGCGCACGGCGACACCGACATCGACGCCCACCACACCGTCGAGGACACGGCGATCGTCTTCGGCGAGGCGCTCAAGCTCGCCCTCGGCGACAAGCGCGGCATCCGCAGGTTCGCCGACGCGACCGTCCCGCTCGACGAGGCGCTCGCGAAGGCCGTCGTCGACGTGTCCGGCCGGCCGTACTGCGTCTGCAGCGGCGAGCCGGAAGGATTCCAGTACTGCATGATCGGCGGCCACTTCACCGGCTCGCTGGTCCGCCACGTCATGGAGTCGATCGCGTTCCACGCCGAAATCTGCCTGCACATGCACGTCATCGCCGGCCGCGATCCGCACCACATCGCCGAGGCCGAGTTCAAGGCACTCGCCCGGGCGCTCAGGTTCGCGATCGAGCCGGATCCTCGCGTCGACGGTATTCCGAGCACGAAGGGCGCGCTCTGAACACGGAGGGGACTGGCTACAACCATGGCTGAACACAACACGACCGGCAACGACGATCTCGACGGCGCCGGCGACGACTTTCACTTCGACGACGACGACCTCGAGGCGGCGCTCGCCGACTTCGAGAAGGAATTTTCCGGCGACGATTCGTCCGCCGATGCCGGTGACGAGAAGTTTCCGGAAACCGACGCGGCCCGCGCCCGCGACGCCGAAGTCAGCGCGATGAACAACAGCGGTGATGGCGACATGCCATCCGGCGGAGACATGGCCGGCGACGACGAGGACGAATCGTTGCCGTCCGTCGCCGACGAGGCGCAGGAAGCCGCCGACTTCGAGGACGAACTGCAGGGCCTGCTCGGCAACAAGGCGAAGGCCGCCGTGCTCATCACGCGACTCAACTCGGCCGAGCTGCTCGCCGCGTTCTGCCACCTCGCCGACATCTCGGCTGTCTGCCTGCCGAGCGCGCAGGGCGCCGTCGCCGTGCTGCGCAACCTCGACGGCGACTCGCCCGAGGCGGCCGCCAAGGACCTGACGCGCGTCGTCTCCGGACTCGGCGTCGTCCTCGCCGTCAACCGCGCCGACAAGCTCGAGGCGACGCTGTACCTGAGCGGCGAGGCCGGTCAGGGCTTCGCGCCGCCGATCCTGTTCACGTCGACGGCCCCGTTCGTCGAGGACCTGCTGCTCGGCATCTCGACGGTGACGCAGGTCGAGGAAACCGGCGTGCACGGCGAGGACACCGGCAAGCTCTCGTCGAAGCAGGCGTACGACATCATCTCGAAATACCTGAACAACGGGGCGTCCGGCAACCCGGTCTGGTGACCGTCATCCGTCCGGTTCCGGACTCCGGTTGCGCCGGGACTCCGGTTCCGTCGCCGGATCCCGGCAGGCATGCGGACGGATGAATCGTCCACCATTGTTCTTCTTCCGGCCGCCGGCCGGACCGTCCATCCAGGAGGCAACGCAACGATGACCGCAGTAACGGTGTTCGACTACGGATTCGGCAATGTCAGGTCGATGGTGCGCGCGCTCGCGAACCTCGGCCTCGACGTCACGCTGACGAGCGACTACCGCACGTCGCTCGAGGCCGACGGCCTCGTCGTCCCCGGCGTTGGCGCGTTCGGCGCCTGCATGACCGGGCTCAAGGCCGTCGGCGGCGACCGCGTCATCCTCGACCGGCTGCGCGCCGGCCGGCCGGTGCTCGGCGTGTGCGTCGGCCAGCAGATCATGTTCGACGCCGGTCACGAGCACGGCGTCGAGACGGCCGGACTCGGCCTGATCGGCGGCGACGTCGTCCGGCTCGACGCGCCGGTCGTTCCGCACATGGGCTGGGACACCGTCGACGCGCCGGAAGGCAGCGTGCTGCTGCGCGGCGTCGAGGACGAACGCTTCTACTTCGTCCACTCCTACGCCGCCGCCGACGTCGTGCCGAAGGCCGCCATCGACTACGACGGCTCGAGTTTCGAGCTGGCGCCGCTGCCGACGGTGAACGATGCGCACGACGGTCCGGCGCCCGAGAAGGTGACGTGGTGCACGTACGGCAACTCGACGTTCGTCGCCGCCTACGAACGCGGCCCGCTGTTCGCCACCCAGTTCCACCCCGAAAAGAGCGCCCGGGCCGGCGCGAAGCTGCTGCAAAACTGGGTGGACGTCCTGTAAACGACAAGGAGAAAACAATGGCACTCACGCTGCTGCCCGCCGTCGACGTGCGCGACGGCAAGGCCGTTCGCCTGCGCAAGGGCGAATCCGGTTCCGAGACCGACTACGGCTCCCCGCTCGATGCCGCCCGCACGTGGGCCGAGCTTGGCGCCGAATGGATCCACCTCGTCGACCTTGACGCGGCATTCGGCACCGGCGACAACCGCGCGCTGCTCACCGACATCGTCGCCGAGCTCGGCGACCGCGTCAAGATCGAGCTGTCCGGCGGCATCCGCGACGACGCGTCGCTCGACGCGGCGATCGCCGCCGGCGCGGCGCGCGTCAACATCGGCACGGCCGCGCTCGAGAACCCCGACTGGACGCGCGAGGCGATCGCGAAGCACGGCGACAAGGTCGCCGTCGGCCTCGACGTGCGCGGCCACACGCTGGCCGCCCGCGGCTGGACGAAGGATGGCGGCGACCTGTTCGAGACGATGGCGATGCTCGACGACGCCGGCTGCTCGCGCTACGTCGTCACCGACGTCAACCGCGACGGCATGATGAGCGGCCCGAACATCACGCTGCTGCGCGAGGTCGCCGAACGCACGACCGCCAGGGTGACGGCCTCCGGCGGCATCTCGAAGCTGCAGGACCTGATCGACATCCGGGACGATACCCCGCTCAACGTCGACGCCGCGATCCTCGGCAAGTCCCTCTACGCCGGCGCCTTCACGCTCCCCGAAGCCCTCGGGATCGCGGGGGAGTAGGGCCCCGGTCACCGGCAGGCACGGGACGGCATGCATGGCGGCATGTTAACGACGGCTGTAACATCTCTCTGGAACGATTGGGGGTTATGGACAAACAGCAAGAGTTCGTGCTCCGGACGGTCGAGGAGCGCGACGTTCGATTCATCCGACTGTGGTTCACCGACGTGCTGGGCACGCTCAAGTCGGTCGCGATCGCGCCTGCGGAGCTGGAGGCGGCGTTCGAGGAGGGGATCGGCTTCGACGGGTCCGCCATCGAGGGCATGACCCGCGTGTCCGAGGACGACATGATTGTCAAGCCGGATCCGTCCACGTTCCAGATCCTGCCGTGGCGCGGCGGCCCGCAGGGTACCGCCCGCATGTTCTGCGACATCCTGACGCCCGACGGCGAGCCGTCGCTCGCCGATCCGCGCCATGTCATGAAGAGCGCGCTGGCCCGCGCGAAGGACCGCGGCTTCACGTTCTACGTGCATCCCGAAATCGAGTTCTACCTGTTCGAGAAACAGGAGGACTGGTCCAAGGCGCCGACGCCGATCGACGACGGCGGCTATTTCGACCACGTCCCGCGTTCCCCGGGGATGGACTTCCGCCGCGCGACCGTCAACATGCTCGAGCAGATGGGCATCTCGGTCGAGTACTCGCACCACGAGGGCGGCCCCGGCCAGAACGAGATCGACCTGCGCTACGCCGACGCGCTGACGATCGCCGACAACATCATGACGTTCCGCACTGTCGTCAAGGAAATCTCGCTCGAGCGCGGCATCCACGCGAGCTTCATGCCCAAGCCCCTGGCCGACGCGCCGGGTTCCGGCATGCACACGCACCTGAGCCTGTTCGAGGGCGACGCCAACGCGTTCTACGAGGCCGGCCAGGAGTTCAACATGTCGCTGACGGCCCGCCAGTTCGCCGCCGGCATCCTGTACCACGCCGCAGAAATCTCGGCCATCACCGACCAGTACGTCAATTCGTACAAGCGCCTGTGGGGCGGCAACGAGGCGCCGAGCTACATCTGCTGGGGCCACAACAACCGTTCCGCGCTGCTGCGCATCCCGCAGTACAAGCCGGGCAAGGGCAACTCGGCCAGGATCGAATACCGCGCGCTCGACTCGGTCTGCAACCCGTACCTCGCCTACTCGGTGCTGCTGGCCGCCGGCCTCGACGGCATCGAGCAGAAGATGACGCTCGGCGAGCCGACGTCCGACGACGTCTGGGAGCTCACCGACGAGGAGCGCCAGGCGATGGGCATCCAGCCGCTGCCGGAATCGCTCGACGAGGCCGTCAAGATCATGGAGAAGTCCGACTTCGTCGCCGGCGTCCTCGGCGAGCACGTCTTCGACTACTTCATCCGCAACAAGCGCCGGGAGTGGCAGGAATACCGCAGCCAGGTCACGCCGTTCGAGCTGAAGAAGTACCTTTCGAAGCTGTGAGGCGGTTGTCCGGACGATTCTTTCCGACATGTCACGAATCCGGGTCCCGGGGCCCGGATTCGTGACATCCGGGACGGGCACCTTCGGGACGGCACGGTAGACTGGTGCGCGTGAGCAGGCAGTCCAGGAATTCGTCGTCGCCGTCCAGCGGGAAGAACACGGGCGGCAAGACGACGCGGAAATCGTACGCAACAACGAAGCCGCGGGGCGGTGCGAAGGGCGCCGGGTCGCGGCCGAAAGTCAGGATGGCGACGAAGGCGAGCCATCACGGCAAGGGCGGCAACGGCGGCCGCAAGCACAATCCGATCAAGTGGTACGGCCGCACGTTTGCGGCGGCGGATGCGCGCAAGCGCACCGGCATGCTGTTCGTGACGGCGGTCGTCGCGCTCGTCGTCGTCGCGCTGATCGTCGCCCTCGTCAACTTCCTGTCGTACCAGGTCGACGTCCAGCAGGCCAAGCACAAGCAGGACCAGCTCGCCGAACTCTACGATTTCAACCCCGGCGACATCATTTCCGACGACCAGTTCTTCAATGGCTCGGCGATGAACGAACAGCAGATCCAGTCGTTCCTCGACGACGAGGGGGCGAACTGCACCGGCGACAACTGCCTGGCCACGAAGACGTTCGACGTGACCGACAAGGCCGCCACCGACTACTGCTCCGCCTACGACGCCGACGACAGCGGCAAGGAAACGGCGGCGACGATCATCTACAAGACGGCGCAGGCCTGCTCGGTCTCGCCGAAGGTGCTGCTGACGATGCTCCAGAAGGAGCAGAACCTCGTCACGGCCACCGACCCGACCGACTTCCAGTTCGAGGCCGCGATGGGCCTGTCGTGCCCGGACACCGACGACTGCGACCCCGAGTACGCCGGCTTCTTCAACCAGGTGTACGGCTCGGCGAGCCGCTACCAGTACTACGTCGCCAACGAGTCGCAGTACGGCTACTCGGAACACGACCTCAACTACATCCAGTACAATCCCGACGCGAGCTGTGGCGGCTCGGAAGTGTACATCGAGAACAAGGCGACGGCGCTGCTATACATCTACACGCCGTACCAGCCGAACATCGCCGCCCTCGAGGCCGGAGCCGGCGAGGGCGACAGCTGTTCGACCTACGGCAACCGCAACTTCTCGCTGATCTACGAGGGGTGGTTCGGCGACCCGAGGACGTGACGCCTGGCTGTCGCCGGCACGCGAGGGGCTGGACGATTACTTCAGCGCCTTCGTGATGCGCTGGATGCTGACCGGGATCGGCGTGCCGAGTTCCTGCGCCCACAGGCTCACGTAGAACTCCTCGAGCATCCAGCGGGCATGCTCGGCCTTCGCCATCGCGGCGTCGCGCACCGGACCGGCCGGCTTGAGCTTCGCGTTCGACAGCGCCTTGTCGACGAGCTGCTTCGCCTCGTCGGCCTGCCACGCCCAGCGCACGTCGCGCTGCCGGTCGGCCTTTGCCTTTTGCAGGCGCATCAGGTCGGCGTGCAGGTAGCGGTCGAGGTACTGCAGCTGCACCGGCGGCGTGGCGCCAATGAAGCCCGGGTAGACGAGCGTGGCGATGTGCTCGCGGATCGACTGCAGCACCGACAGCAGCGGCAGGTCGGCCTTGCCGGAGACGGCGCGGTCGACGTCGGCGTGGCGCTTCAGGACACCGATGACGTCGCGGGCGACATCGTAGACGGTGTCCTCGTAGATTTCGGCCACGCCGGCGACGGCCTCGGTCAGCTGTTCGTCGGTTTCCAGCTTCGCGATGTCGGGCAGCAGCCGCTTGACGGCGGCGAGCTGCAGGTCGTCGACGAGCAGCGCCGTAGACTTGTACGGCGCGGAGGCCAGCATCAGCGCCTCGGCGCCGAGCCAGCGCGACGAGACGCGTTCGGCGGGCAGCTTCAGCTGGTCGAGCGCGGCCTTCCACAGCATTGTCTCGCGGCTCTCGGCGGACGCGCCGGCCTTGACGAGCAGGTTCGCCTCGGTGACCTTGCGGCCTTCTCCGGCGGCCTGCGAAGCCTTGCGGTTGATGACCTTGCGGGCGGATTCGGTGGCCTGCGCCTGGAACTTGCGCTGTAGTTCGGCCAGCGACTTCGAGCGGCCGAGCACGTTGACGGCATGCGGGTCGTTGCGCCGGCGGCCGTGGCGTCCGCGACCGCCGTTCTTCGGCGCCGGCTTCGGCTGCTCGACGACGAACGTCATGCGCAGGTACGGGGCGAGCTTGTCGAACAGGCCCTCGAGATCCTCGGGATGAATCGTCGCGCCGACCGTCGCGATGGCGGCCTGCGTGAACGCGTGGGCGAGGTCGGGCCAGCCGGCGCCCGCCGTCGGCGCGCCGGTCGTGACGAGTTCGCTGTCGGCGGCGACGGCCGGATGCTCCGGCGTGCCGGAGCCCGGCGACGCGACGACGCGCTCGCCGATCCACTGGCGGATGCGGCGGGCGGTGTCCGGCGCCGGCACGAACTGCACGCGCAGCGCCTTCGGCAGCGCCTTGATCAGCGCGACGATGAGCTCGTCGCGCAGGCCGGGCACATTCCACGTGAATTCGGCGGGGGAGAGGCGGTTGAGCACCGACAGCGGCACGTGGACCGTCACGCCGTCGTTCTCGTCGGTCGTGTCATAGATGTAGCTCAGCCGCAGGCTGACCGGCTGGCCGTCGGTGCCGACGGTGTTCCAGTGGTCGGGGAAGTCGGCGAGGCTGACCGACTCGGTCTCGGCGAGCCGCTCGACCTGCGCCGGGTCGAAGTCGAGCAGCGCCGGATCGTCGGCGCGCGCCGTCTTCCACCATTTCGCGAGGTCGGCGACGCAGGTGACGTCGGCGGGCAGCACATGGTTGTAGAAATCGTACAGGTCCTCGTCGGTGACGGTCGCCGCCGCCTGACGGGTGCGGTTCATGTCGTCGGCGGCGTCTTCCAGCACGGCACGATTCTTCCCGACGAAATCGTCGTACGGGAATCGCTCGACGATGTCGCCGTCGACGAGACCCTGCCGGATGAGCAGGTCGCGCGCCTCCATCGGGTTGATGCGGCCCCACTGCACGGCGCGGTTCTCGACGATCGGCAAGCCATAGAGCAGCACCTTCGCCTCGGCGACGGCGGAACCGCGCGACGCCGACCAGTGCGGATTCGCGTACGTGGTCCGGGTCAGGTTGCCGGCGAGCTTCTCGGCCCACGCCGGGTTGATCGCGGCGCAGTAGCGTGCCCACAGGCGGCTTGTCTCCACGAGTTCCGTCGACATGATCCACGCCGGCGTCTGCTTCGCCGTGGAAGAAGCGGGAAATATCGCGAAATGCATGCCGCGGGCGCCCTGGTACGTGTTCTTCGCCTGCTTCTGCGCGCGCTTCATCGCCTTGGCGCGCGCCGCGCCCTTGAGGTGCGCGTAGTCGGACGCCTTCGGTTCGCGCACGACCTGCATGCCCATCATCGACAGCAGGCCGGCCAGCATCGACTGGTGGATGCCGTCTGAATCCCAGCTACAGCACAGCGAGTGCGCGGCCTGCTGGTTGATCGGCAGGTCGTAGATTTCGCGGCCGGGACGGCAGGCCGGAATCGGGTCGCCGACCTTGAACTTGAGTTCGCGGCACAGCTCGCGCAGCTGCGAGACGAGATCCTTCCACTGTCTCATTCTGGGGAAATTGAGGTATTCGGTCTTGCACAGCTTGCGCAGCGCATGGTTGCTCATGTCGCCGTCGACGCCGAACGCCCGGTCCCACAGGTTCAGCGCCGACAGGAAGTCGGACGATTCGTCCGCATAGCGGTTGTGGATCCGGTCGGCCTCGTCGCGCACGTCGTCGGGCCGTTCGCGCGGATCCTGCAGGCTCAGGAACGCGCAGACGACGAGGACGGCGGCCAGCGTGTTCGGCGTCGTCGACTTCGCCGCCTCGATGATCATGCGGCCCAGGCGCACGTCGATCGGCAGCCGCGCCAGCTGGCGGCCGGTGTGCGTCAGCGTCATCTCGCCGCGCTTGCGGGAGATCGCCTTGAGCTCGGTCAGCTCGTTGACGCCGTCGGAGACGGCCTTGACGTCCGGCGGGTCGATGAAGCCGAAGTCGGTGACGTCGGCGACGGTGCGCGCGACGCCGACCGACAGCATGTGCAGGACGACGGCGCCGAGCGACGTGCGCAGGATCTCCGGCTCGGTGAACCGCGGCCGGGTCTCGTAGTCCTCGCGTGAATACAGGCGGATGCAGACGCCGTCGGCCACGCGGCCGCAGCGGCCGGCGCGCTGGTCGGCGCTCGCCTGCGAAATCGGCTCGATCGGCAGGCGCTGCACCTTCGCCGTCTTCGAATAGCGGGAGATGCGGGCCATGCCGGGGTCGACGACGTACCTGATCGACGGCACCGTCAGCGACGTCTCGGCGACGTTCGTCGCGATGACGATGCGCTGGTGGCCGTGCGGCTCGAAGACGCGGTGCTGGTCCTTCGCGGACAGCCTGGCGAACAGCGGCATGATCTCGATAGCGTCGGGACGGCGCATGTCGGCGGCGCGCGGACCGTAGTGGCGGCGCAGCGCGGCCTCGTATTCGTGGATGTCGCGCTCGCCGGACGCGAAGACGAGGATGTCGCGTGGACCGGTCACGTGCGCGGACAATGTCACGAGCTCGGCGCAGGCACGGGCGACGGCCGTCGGCATGTCGTCGACATCGGCGGACGAATCGTTCGAATTCGACGCGAGCAGCTCGTCGTAGCCGGCGTCGCCGGGGCGCAGGCCGTCGGAGAAGCCAGCGACGTGGTTGACGAGCGCCGGCGCCGAGCCGATCGGCTCGTAGGCGATCTGCACCGGATAGGTGCGGCCGGAAACCTCGATGACCGGCACCTTCTCGTGCAGCGCGTCGGCGAAGTGCTTCTGGAACTTGACCGAGTCGATCGTCGCCGACGTGATGATGAGCTTCAGGTCGCGGCGCAGCGGCAGCAGCGCCGTCAGGTAGCCGAGCAGGAAGTCGATGTTGAGGCTGCGTTCATGAGCCTCGTCGATGATGATCGTGTCGTAGCGCGACAGGTGCGGGTCGCGCTGGATCTGCGCGAGCAGGATGCCGTCGGTGACGACGCGCAGCCTGGTATTCGGCGACGATTCGTCCGTGAAGCGGACCTGGTAGCCGATTTCGTCGCCGAGCCGCACGCTCATTTCCTCGGCGATGCGCTCGGCGACAGTACGCGCGGCGAGCCTGCGCGGCTGCGTGTGCACGATCTGCCTGCCGTGCGTGCCGCGGCCCATTTCCAGCAGCATCTTCGGCAGCTGCGTCGTCTTGCCCGAGCCGGTCTGGCCCGAAATGATGACGACCTGATTGTGCTCGACCGCCTCGCGAATCTCCTCGCGCGCCGCCGACACCGGCAGTTCATCGGGATACAAAAATTGCATGTAAAACTGTTCTTTTCTTCACAAACGTAAACGGAAAAAATCCCCTGAAAGGGAATCAGTGGTACTCACCAAGACTTCGTCAGAGCGCAAAATGGACGAATCCCCTGGAAGGGGATCGGTGAGACGAGCGAAGCGACGTCGAACCGAGGGGTCGACGACGGTTCGTAACCCACCGCGAACCTACGCCCTCTCGACTTCGATGACCCTGTAGCCCTTCGAGCTCGCATACTTGCCGACGGCGTACTCGTCGCCGAGCTGGGCGGCGAGCCACTTGATCAGCGAGTCGGAGCCGAGGTTCTTCTGCACGACGAGGTACGCGACGCCGCCTTCGGGCCTGAGACGCGGCAGCCACGCCATCAGCAGGTCGTGCAGCGCGTCCTTGCCGATGCGGATCGGCGGGTTCGACCAGATGACGTCGAACTGGCGGTCGGCCGGCACGTCGGCGGCGGTGCCGGCGTGGACGTTCTTCACGTTGTTGAGTTCGGCGTTGCGGTTCGTCAGCTCGATCGCGCGCTCGTTGACGTCGACGGCCGTCACGTCGGCTTCCGGCGACTCGATGCCCATCGCCAGCGCGATCGGGCCCCAGCCGCAGCCGAGATCGAGGAACTCGCCGGCCGCCGGAAGCTGGGGCGCGTGGCGCAGCAGCACCTGCGTGCCGAGATCCACGCGGTCGCCGGAAAAGATGCCGTTGCTCGTCTCCACCTCGACCTCGTACCCGCGCACCGTGAACTCGTGCCGCTTGCGCACGTCCTTCGACGTCGGCTGCGCCGAGAAATACTGTTCGTTCTGTTCCGCCATCGTCCAAAATTCCTTATCGTGCGACGATTTATCCATATGACTTCCTCCCTCAGAGTCTAATCGGCGCGCAAGAAGAAGAGGAAGGGAACGGTTTTCTCGCGGAGGGCTGTCGCCCTCCACTCGGAAACCGGCGAACGCTTCGCGTTCGCGTCGACCCCTCGCCTCGCGGCTGCGCCGCTCGGCGATCCCCTTCCAGGGGATTGCCGATGAAGATCTTTGGAGGGGACCAGCCAAGTAAAACGTGGATCGCAGATACACGGGGCAGGAGCTCCCTGGAAGGGAGCTGCCGAGCGAAACACGGATCGCAAATACACGGACAGGAGCTCCCTGGAAGGGAGCTGCCGAGCGAAGCGAGGCTGAGGGTCGACGCGAACGCGAAGCGTTCGCCGGTCGCGAGTTGGAGGGCGTAGCCCTCCGGCGAGTGACCGTTTTCACAGACGGCCGCACCGCATCTCGACCATCCGCCGTATCCCGGAGCATACGCCCTCGAAGTTGTTGTCGATTTCGTTGTTGGGAATCCTGAGCACGACAATGCCCAGCTCGCCGAGTCGTTTCGTTCGTTCGTCGTCGTGACGGCGCTGGTCGTCGGTGTAGTGGCCGCCGCCGTCCAGTTCGACGACGAGCAACGCGCGTTCGCAGAAGAAGTCGACGATGTAGTCGAGGATCGGGCGCTGGCGGTTGAATCGTACCGGAAAATTGCGCAGGAAGTGGTACCACAGCTTGCATTCGTGCGGCGTCATGTCCCTGCGTAGCCGGCGCGCGAGCACGATGTGATCGCGGTTGAACGGAATGTACTGTCGACGCCGGCCCATGCTATTGCCTCCCATCCGTCTGTTTCTCGGGAACGATTCCACCGTAGAAACGACATGTCCGCCGTGACAAGGTGGCGGAGAAGTGTGGACGGATGGAAAGGCTTGCACTTTTGTGAACGGTTTTCTCGCGGAGGGCCGTCGCCCTCCACTCGAAAACCGGTGTTCGCTGACGCGAACACGTCGACCCTCAGCCTCGCTTCGCTCGGCAGCTCCCTTCCAGGGAGCTCCTGCCCGTGTATCTGCAATCCGTATTTCGCAGCTTCCTTCCGCGGAGTTCCTGCCCCGTGTATCCGCGATCCGTGCGCCGCGCACCGACCCGAATCCCCTGGAAGGGGATCGCCGAGCGGCGCAGCCGCGAGGCGAGGGGTCGACGCGAACGCGAAGCGTTCGCCGGTTTCCGAGTGGAGGGCGACAGCCCTCCGCGAGAAAACCGCTTGCTGTCGTTTCGTCTTCGTCGCGGGAATCGTTCGGGATCGGATGTTGTTATCGTGGACAGTATTTGTAGGTACACGGATCGAAAGGTTCATATTTGGCTCAGTTTGTGCAGATCGACCACGAGGATGACGAGGCGCGACTGACCGGCGTGCTGGCCGGGCAGTCGGATGTGCTGCTCGACGACGAGCAGGGGGAGCATGGCGACACGGCCGCCGGTCGCAATGGCGGATTCGCGGGCAGCCATGCCGGCGACGAGACGTGGGCGGAGCGCGAGGCGCGCAACGAATTGAAGCATGTCGCCGGTCTCGGCGAGCTCCAGGACGTCACCGAGGTCGAGTACCGCAAGGTCCGGCTCGAGCGCGTCGTGCTCGTCGGCGTCTGGTCGTCGCGCACGAGCACGGCGGCCGAGGCGGAGGAATCGTTGCGCGAGCTTGCCGCGCTGGCCGAGACCGCCGGCGCCGTCGTCACCGACGGCGTGCTGCAGCACCGCGCGAAGCCGGACGCCGCGACGTACGTCGGCTCCGGCAAGGCGAAGGAGATCGCCGACCTCGTCGCCGTCCACGAGGCCGACACGATCATCGTCGACGACGACCTGCCGCCGTCCCAGCGCCGCGCACTCGAGGACGCGACGAAGGTCAAGGTCGTCGACCGCACCGCCGTCATCCTCGACATCTTCGCGCAGCATGCGTCGTCGCGCGAGGGCAAGGCGCAGGTCGAGCTCGCGCAGCTGCAGTACATGCTGCCGCGCCTGCGCGGCTGGGGCGCGTCGCTGTCGCGCCAGGCCGGCGGCCGCGCGGCCGGCGCCGACGCCGGCATCGGCTCTCGCGGACCGGGCGAGACGAAGATCGAGATGGACCGCCGCGTCATCCGCAACCGGATCGCGAAGCTGCGTCGCCAGATCGCCGACATGGCGCCCGGCCGCGACATCAAGCGCGGCTCGCGTCGCCGCTTCGGCCTGCCGACCGTCGCCGTCGTCGGCTACACGAACGCCGGCAAGTCGTCGCTCACCAACCGCCTGACCGGCTCCGAAGAGCTCGTCGAGAACGCGCTGTTCGCGACGCTGGACACGGCCGTGCGCCGCTCCCGCGCGCACGACGGGCGCCTCTACGCCTATGTCGACACGGTCGGCTTCGTGCGTCGCCTGCCGACGCAGCTCGTCGAGGCGTTCAAGTCGACGCTCGAGGAAGTCGGCGAGGCCGACCTCATCGTCCACGTCGTCGACGGCTCGCACCCGGATCCGTTCGGCCAGATCGACGCCGTCAACGAAGTCCTCGGGACAATCGACGGCGTCGGCTCCATCCCGACCGTCCTCGTCTTCAACAAGGCCGACCTGATGGACGACGCCACGCGCGAGCGTCTCGCCGCGCTCGCGCCGGACGCGTTCGTCGTCTCGTCGGCGAGCGGCGAGGGCATTGACGGACTGCGCGCGAGGATCGAGGCGATGCTGCCCGACCCGGCCGTCCACGTCACCGCGCTGCTGCCGTACACGGCTGGCTCGCTCGTCTCCAGCATCCGCGAATACGGCCGCCTCGAGTCGATCGACTACCGCGACGACGGCATGGCCATCGAGGCCGCCGTCGACGACCGGCTTGCCGCGAAGGTGATGGATGCCGCCGTCGGCTGAGCCGGCCAAATGTGAAGTTCGTCATATCCGCCGGTCGGTGCGTCGGATGAATCGTTTCACCGAAAGGCAACCGGCCGGCCGCCGTAAACCGACGGTTTGCCGGCGAAAGAACGATTCGCGCGGCCGGGTCTACCCCCTGAGCGAAGGCGGACCGACAGGGCGCGGCGAGCCGAGGTAACGTCAAAGCAACTCATTAGAGTGACTGGTGAAATCCTTATTGATCCCGACGCTCCGACAGGCCGCGGCATGCCATGCCCTGCCGCCGGAACGGGAACGAACATGAGTTGCAGGACGGGCGCCACGAGCGACGGAGACTGCATTCCAGAGAGGTCGAACAGAACATGGCTAATTCTTCCATCAAGCCCACCAAGCTGGCTATTGTCGGCGCCGGCGCCGTCGGCTCCACGCTGGCGTTCGCCGCGGCCGAGCGTGGCATCGCCCGCGAAATTGTCCTCGAGGACATCGCCAAGGAACGCGTCGAGGCCGAGGTCCTCGACATGCAGCACGGCTCCTCGTTCTTCCCGACCGTCTCCATCGACGGCTCGGACGATCCGGAGATCTGCCGCGACGCCGACATGGTCGTCATCACGGCCGGCGCCCGCCAGAAGCCGGGCCAGTCCCGCCTCGACCTCGCCGGCGCGACGATCAACATCATGAAGTCGATCATCCCGAACCTCGTCAAGGTCGCCCCGAACGCCATCTACATGCTCATCACGAACCCGGTCGACGTCGTCACCCAGGTCTGCCTGAAGCTGTCCGGCATGCCGGCCACGCAGATGTTCGGCTCCGGCACCAACCTCGACTCCGCCCGCCTGCGCTTCCTGATCGCGCAGCAGACCGGCGTCAACGTCAAGAACGTCCACGCCTACATCGCCGGCGAGCACGGCGACTCCGAAGTCCCGCTGTGGGCCTCCGCCACGATCGGTGGCGTCCCGATGTGCGACTGGCAGCCGCTGCCGGGCCACGAGCCGCTCGACGCCGCCAAGCGCGAGGAGATCCACCAGGAAGTCAAGAACGCCGCCTACAAGATCATCAACGGCAAGGGCGCCACGAACTACGCCATCGCCATGTCCGGCGTCGACATCATCGAGTCGATCATGCACGACACCAACCGCATCCTGCCGGTCTCGTCGCTGCTCAACGACTTCCACGGCATCTCCGACGTGTGCATGTCGGTCCCGACGCTGCTCAACCGCAACGGCGTGAACTCCCGCATCAACACGCCGGTCTCCGACCGCGAGCTCGCCGCGCTGAAGCGCTCGGCCGAGACGCTGAAGGAAACCGCCGCGCAGTTCGGCTTCTGATCCGCCACGCAATAGGGTATCTTTGAAGTTCCTGCCAACCCCGTGTTGGCAGGGACTTTTGTCGTGAGGGGAGAAGAATGACGGGGCATGATCACCATCACCTCGGCGGCGCGAAGCCGGCGGAGGGACCAGGTCATCACACGAGGCTGCTCGTCACGCTCGGCCTGACGCTGACGATCTTCGTTGCCGAGGTCGTCGGCGCCGTCGTCACCGGCTCGCTCGCGCTGCTCGTCGACGCCGGCCACATGATGACCGACGTTTCGGTGCTGACGGCGTCGACGGTCACGGCGCTGCTGATGCGCCGCAAGCCGGACAAGTCGCGCACGTGGGGATGGGCGCGCCTCGAGATCGTCACGGCGGCGGCCGGCGGCCTGGTGCTGCTGTTCGTCGGCCTGTACGCGCTGCTCGAGGCCGGCATGCGCCTGTTCGGCGGCGGCGACGACGTCCACGACGTGCGGCTGCTGCTGTTCTTCGGCCTGCTCGGCCTCGCCGCCAACGTCGGCTCGATCTTCGTGCTGCGCTCGCAGTCCGGCGACAACATGAACATGCGTGCGGCGTTCCTGGAAGTGTGCAACGACGCGCTCGGCTCGGTCGCCGTCGTCGCGTCGGCCATTGTCATGATGACTACCGGCTGGGACGGCTTCGACGCGGTCGCCGGCGGCCTGATCGCGCTGCTGATGATCCCGCGGGCCGTGCGGCTCATCCGCGACGCGATGCGCGTGCTGCTCGAGGAGACACCGGACGGCCTCGATCTCGACGCCGTCCGCGAGCACCTGGCCCGCGTGCCGCACGTCGTCTCGGTGCACGACCTGCACGCCAGCACCGTGGCCACCGGCATGCCGATCCTTACTGCCCACATCGTCGTCGACCCGGGCCTGACGATGGAACAGGCCGGCCAGATTCTCCAGCAGCTGCAGGCCTGTCTGCGCGAGCATTTCCCGGTCTCGGTGCCGCACACCACCTTCCAGCTCGAACCTGCCGGATACACGAGCGAAAGCCGCCGGGAGATGCACAGCTAGGCAATGCTCCTTGCATGACGTTGTGCCCCGACTTCGGAAAAGCCGGGGCACAACTGCTTGGAACCGGGAATGGTACGTGTGATTACATCTTGCGCAGCACGGTGACGACCTTGCCCATGACCTGGGCGTAGGTGCCGTCGATCGGCGCGTAGTTCGGATTGTGGGGGATGAGCCAGACGTGGCCGTTTTCCTCGCGGAACGTCTTGACGGTCGCCTCGTCGCCGAGCAGGGCGGCGACGATGTCGCCGTTCTCGGCCGTGTGCTGCTCGCGGACGACGACGAAGTCGCCATCGCAGATGGCGGCGTCGATCATCGAGTCGCCGTGCACCTCGAGCATGAACAGGTTGCCGGTACCGGTCAGCCTCACCGGCAGGCGCATGACGTCCTCGACGTGCTGCTCGGCCGTGATCGGCACGCCGGCGGCGATTTCCCCGACGAGCGGGACATCCTGCGACATCTGGAACGCGTTGTCCTCGGACGTGAACGGCGCGACATTGACGACGGCGGGCCGTTCCTTGAGCCGCGGCTCGCGGATCTCGATGGCGCGGCCCTTGTTCGGGTCGCGGCGGATGTACCCCTTCTCCTCGAGCACGCGCAGCTGGTGCTGCACCGAACTCGTGCTCTTGAGGCCCGCGGCCTGGCCGATCTCGCGCAGCGACGGCGCGAAGCCGTGCTCGGCGGACAGCGTCCTGATCGCGTCCATGACCTTCTGCTGGCGCTCGGTCAGTCCGGAGGCCGGATTGGCATCCGGCGCGCCGGGCTGTGCGTCGGCCTGCGCGGCGGCCCGCTCGAGGATGACGTCGCCGGACTCGCGCTCCTGTGCTGTGCTGCTCATGTCGGTTCCTTTCAACTTCCCAACAGCATATCGCGAAACGCCGAGAATTTCAAACAGATGTTCGAATCGGGTTGACAGCATCGACCATCCGGGTGACAATATTTTCACGATTCTTTCGAACAGACGTTCGAGCGCCGCGGCATTGTGGCGGGGAAGGAGGCTGGCATGTGCGGACTCGATGGCATCGGAGCAGTGAGGACGGCAGTCCGTGGAGGTCGCGCCGTGCGGGCCGTCAACCGGAGGGGCCGGGACGTGTCCCGTCCGGCCTCGCGCGGCCACCGCGGCCTCAAACCGCCCCGTGGCGTGCAAATGGTTGCGGTTGGGGTTAAGGTAGGCAATATGCATTGTCCTTATTGCCAGAACCCGGATACCAAGGTGATCGACACCCGTATCAACGAAGACGGATACTCGATCCGCCGCCGTCGCGAGTGCCTGAAGTGCGGGCGTCGTTTCACGACGATGGAGACGACGATGCTGATGGTCGAGAAGCGCTCGGGCAATCTCGAGCCGTTCAACCGCGACAAGGTCATCAGCGGCGTGCGCAAGGCATGCCAGGGCCGTCCGATCAACGAGGACGACCTCAAGACGCTCGGCCAGAAGGTCGAGGAGGACCTGCGCTCGCGCGGCCTGGCCCGCATCCCGTCCGAGGAAGTCGGCAAGGCCATCCTCAAGCCGCTGCGCGAACTCGACGAGGTCGCCTACCTGCGCTTCGCCAGCGTCTACCAGAACTTCGAGGGGCTCGAAGACTTCCAGCAGGCCATCGACGACCTGCGCGCCGCCAAGAACGCCGCCGGGAACGAAGACGGCGAAGCCGACGCCTGATTGTTCTTCCCGTTCTTCCTGTTGATGTCACGAACCCGAGCCAGTTAGTAGCTCGGGTTCGTGACATCAACATATGCGTGGCCGTGGGCATGGCCGGATAAGCCGGAAGCCGCCAGGAGGCCAACACGACGCCGTCAGGCCATGATGCGCAGGCGGATCGTGCCGTCGATGGCGCGCAGCTTCTCGATGGTCTGGCGGTCGGGCTTCGTGGCGACGTCGGTGACGACGTAGCCGATCTCGCCTTCGGTGCCGAGCGCCTGGCCGGAGATGTTGATGCCTTCCTCGCCGAGCACGTGGTTGAGCCGCGCGAGGACGCCCGGCAGGTTGTCGTGCAGGTGGGCGATGCGGCACGCCGACTTGTAGTCGCCGAGCGTGATCTGCGGCATGTTGACCGACAGCATCGTCGAGCCGTTGAACCAGTAGTCCTCGAGGCGCTGCGAGACGAAGACGCCGATGTTCTCCTGCGCCTCGAGCGTGGAGCCGCCGATGTGCGGCGTCAGGATCATGTTGTCCTCGTCGGCCAGTGCCGTCTCGAACGGATCGCCGCTCTTCTTCGGCTCGATCGGGAAGACATCGACGGCGGCGCCGGCGAGATGGCCGCTCGCGAGATGCTGCTTCAGGGCGCCGAGGTCGGCGACGAAGCCGCGCGACAGGTTGATGAACAGCGCGCCGTCCTTCATCGCGGCGAACTGGTCCTCGCCGAAGAAGCCGGTGTTTTCCTTGCGGCCGTCGACATGGAGCGTGACGACGTCGGCCTGTTCGAGCAGCTCGTCGAGCGTGGCGCACGCCTGGGCGTTGCCCAGCGCGAGCTTCTCCTCGAGATCGTAGAAGACGACGCGCATGCCGAGCGCCTCGGCGAGCACCGACAGCTGCGAGCCGATGTTGCCGTAGCCGACGATGCCGAGCGTCTTGCCGCGCACTTCGTGGCTGCCGGCCGCCGACTTGTCCCAGACGCCGTGCTTCATGTGGTGCGTGTGGGCCGGAATGCGGCGCATCAGGCAGATGATGTCGCCGATGACGAGCTCGACGACGGACCTCGTGTTCGAGTACGGCGCGTTGAACACGGCGATGCCGTGCTTGGCGGCGTAGTCGAGGTCGACCTGGTTCGTGCCGATGCAGAAGCAGCCGATGGCCGTCAGCGTCGGCCGGGCGTCGATGACCTTCTTCGTCACCGTCGTCTTCGAGCGGATGCCGAGCAGGTCCACGCCGTCCAGCGCCTCGATCAGCTCGTCTTCGGACAGCGCCCCCTTGCGCAGCTCGACGTCGAACCCCGCCTTCTTCAGGGATTCGACGGCCAGCGGATGGATGTTTTCGAGTAACAGGGCCTTGGGCATGGGCAAACCACCTTACTTGATCGTCGTTAGCTCGCTAACATACACCCTTCCGCCGCAAACCGCCTGTTCCGTATCGTTCTGCACGATGCTTCCGCCTGAATCGACGTCGCGAATCCGGGCCGGCAGCCCGGGTTCGCGACGCCAAGTCGCGGTGGCATGCAATCCCGCAATCCCGCAACAGGGAAAACAGGAATCAATCACATCGCCAGCAGGTCCGCGTCGGATTGTGTGCGGACGATGTGCAGGCGCTGGGTGGGACGGGTCAGGGCGACATAGAGGTCGGCGGCGGCGACAATGCGCGACGGCGCGTTCTCCTCGATCATGCCGGGCTGCACGACGACGACGGCGTCGTATTCGAGGCCCTTGACGGCCTGCGCGTTGCACACGCTGACCTGGCCGTCGTCGAGGCCGTCGTCGAGCAGGCGGCGCGCCAGTCCCTCGTCGAGTCCGGACATCAGGCCCGACCGGACGGCGTCGCGCACGGCGTCGAGCAGCTCGTCGGGGGCGATGACCGCCACGCGGCCGGTGCCGTCGGCGCCGGCGAACTCGCGGGCCAGCGCCGCGGCGTCCTCGCCGATCTGCCGGAGCATCGCCGCGTCGTCGGCGAGCGTGCGGCGCACGACGGAGCCGGGCACGTTGCGCACGGCGTTGACGGTCGAGATGTACAGCCCCTCGGCCGCGGCGAACCGCGAAGCCAGGTCGGAGACTTCCTTCGGGTTGCGGTAGTTGATCGTCAGCTCGTTGAGCTGCCAGTTGTTCGGGCCGAACAGCTGGTTCATCGTCGACTTCCACGAGCGCGTGCCGCCGAGCGCCGACGTCTGCGCCACGTCGCCGACGATCGTGAACGACCGCGACGGGCAGCGGCGCACGAGCATGTGCCATTCCATCGGCGTGAGCTCCTGCGCCTCGTCGACGACGATGTGGCCGTACGTCCATTCGCGGTCGGCGGCCGCGCGGGCGGCCGTGACGTCGGCGGCCATGCCGTTCATCTGGTCGACGAGCATTGACGACGAGACAATGCCGGAACCGATGCCGGCCTGCGCCAGCGTGTCCTTCGCGAAGCGTTCCTCCTCGGCGCGGGCCGCGTCGGCGGCCGCGCGGCGCGCCGCCTCGTGCGGATCGGGGCCGAGCAGCTCCATCGCCTCGTCGAGCAGCGGAATGTCGGAGCGCGTCAGCGGCGCGCCCTTCGGCCTCGTCAGCATGTCGACCTGCGCGTCGTTCAGCCACGGCGCGTAGCGGCGCAGCTGCGCCGGCTTCGAAAACAGCTGGTCGAGCAGCCAGCGGGCGTCCATCGGCAGCCACGCGAGGTTGAGCGTCACGCGCAGCCTGTCGTTCATGCGCAGCATCGACATCGCCTCGTTGAGTTCGGACTGCTCGGGCGCGTAGTCGAGCGCGGCGACGTACTGCTGGCGCATCATGTCGAGCATCGAGCGGACGAACGTCTCGCGGGCCTTGTTGTGCGGCTGGCGTGTGCGGCGCGCGTCGGCGATCGCCGTCTTGATGTCGGCGGCGCGCACTTCCAGCCGGATGCCGTTGACGATGATCGTCGGCAGCTCGGCCGGCACGCGCTCGCGGCCGGCGACGGCGTTGGCGATCATCTTCGCCATGCGCCGCTCGCCCTTGAGCTGGGCGACGTGCGGCTCGTCGACGCGGGTCGCCACGACGCCGGGGACGAGGTCGGCGATCGTCCTCGAGACGACGCCGGTCTCGCCGAGCGACGGCAGCACCTGGTCGATATAGCGCAGGAACGTCGCCGACGGTCCGATGACGAGCACGCCGGAGCGGTCGAGCATGCGCCGGTGGGTGTACAGCAGGAAGGCGGCACGGTGCAGCGCGACGGCCGTCTTGCCGGTGCCGGGGCCGCCCTGGACGACGACGGCGCCCTGCAGCGGCGCGCGGATGATGCGGTCCTGCTCGGCCTGGATCGTCGCGACGATGTCGGTCATCTTGCCGGTGCGCCGGCTCGACAGCGACGCGAGCAGCGCGCCCTCGCCGGTCAGCGTGCCGCTGGCCGACGCCTGGTCGACATGCTCGGAGTGGACGTCGAGGACCTCGTCCTCGATGCCGACGACGTCGCGGAAGTGCAGCGTGATATGACGGCGCATGACGATGTCGCCGTGGTGGGACGGCGTCGCCTCGTAGAACGGCCGGGCCGCCTCGGCTCGCCAGTCGGTCAGGATCGGCTCGTGATCGGCGTCGGACAGGCCGATTCGCCCGATATAGCGGCGCTCGCCGCCTTCGTCGTCGAGCCGGCCGAACACGAGCCGGTCCTCGACGGCACGCAGCTGCGTGAGCCGGTCCTCGTACATTGTCGCGAACGAATCGCGTTCGGTGCGCTGCGTCGGCGAGCCGTGCGAGCCGGCCGCGCGGACGGCGTCCAGCCGCTTGCGGGCCTGCGCCCGCAGGTCGTCGAGCCGTCCGTAGGCCCGGTCGACAGCGCGCTGCTCCTCCTGCAGCTGCACCGCGTACTGCGATTCGCCGGCATCCCCTTCGGCATTGCGGTCGGCGCCGGCGGCGTGATCGATATCGTCGGCGGCCGTGGTTGACATGCTTGCCATGCTCTCTTGTTCTCCTGTTAGACGAGCTCCCGGACGAGCCTCCGGGCGTTCCGGCACCCGGAGTGTAAACCTGTCCAATGTAGCTCGGGGACCCTACGAATCGTTCCAAGAAAACATTCAGGAAAAACGCAGGAGTCCCGGAAATCCGCGGCAAACTCCAGTGACTGGCATTCGCTGGATTTTTTGTGAGCCCGGGTATCATTCTGGGCGTTGTGGGGTAGAGTGGTGACAAGTGCGCCGGCGGCGACGATTCGTCCGGCATGCCCGGCCCGAACCCTCACGCACGCCGCCGGAACAAACCGAAAGCCTTTTCCGCAACGAACGACAGAACAAAGGACCATGACAGACTTCTCCACCATCCACCAGCCCGTGTTGCTCGAGCAGTGCGTCGACCTCGTCGCGCCGGCGCTCGCGGCCGACGGCAGCGTCGCCGTCGACTGCACGCTCGGCCTGGCCGGCCACACGACGGCGTTCCTCAAGGCGGCGCCGCGCGCGACCGTCATCGGCATCGACCGCGATGCCGAGGCGCTGGCGATGGCCACGGCACGCGTGGAGCAGGAGGGGCTGGCCGACCGGTTCGTGCCGGTGCACGCGGCGTTCGACGAATTCGCCGACGTGCTCGCCGACCGCGGCATCGACGGCGTCGACGCCGTCTTCATGGACCTCGGCCTGTCGAGCCTGCAGATCGACGAGACCGAGCGCGGCTTCTCCTATTCGCACGACGCGCCGCTCGACATGCGCATGGACGTCTCGCAGCCGCTGACGGCCGCCGCCGTCCTCGCGACCTACGCCGAGGGCGATCTGCTGCGCATCTTCAGGGAGTATGGCGAGGAACGATTCTCGCGCCAGATCGCCCGCGAGATCGTGCGCCGGCGCGACCGCGAGCCGATCGAGACGTCCGCGCAGCTCAACGAACTCGTCGACCGTGTCGTCCCGGCCGCCCACCGCGCGTCCGGTAACCCGGCCAAGCGCGTGTTCCAGGCGCTGCGCATCGAGGTCAACGGCGAGCTCGACAAGCTCGCGCACACGCTGCCGCAGATCGCCAACCGGCTCAACGTCGGCGGCCGGCTCGTCGTCGAGAGCTACCACTCGCTCGAGGACAAGACCGTCAAGTCGTTCATGAACTTCGGCCTGCACGCCGATGTCCCGGCCGGCATGCCGGTCGTGCCGCCGGACATGCAGCCGTTCTTCCGCGAGCTCACGCGCGGTGCCGTCAAGGCCGGCCCCGACGAGATCGAGCGCAACCCGCGGTCGGCGTCGGTGCGCCTGCGCGGCGTGGAACTGACGCGTCCGCTGCCCGGGCGCTGGCGCCGCTCGTTCGACCGGATGGCCGCCGGGCTGCCCGCCGACGGCCAGCCGCATGGTCGCCAGTCGCAGGGTCGCCGCCAGTCGCAGGGCCGTCGCCAGAAACCAAGGAGGGGATAGTCATGGCATCGGCAAGGCATCCCGGTTCCGCCTCGTCCGCGCGCCTGTCCGCGCGGCGCACGTCCCACGTGCGCGCAAGCGATGCCAGCCGGCGTGACGGCCAGTCGCCCGCCGGCGGCCGCGCCTCGCGTCCGGGCACGAAGCGTCCCGAACTGCGCGTCGTCGACAACTCGAAGGCGAAGCGCGCTTCCGAGGGCCTCAACAGCCTGTGGCGCTGGACGAAGACGCGCACGTCGCCGATGATGCACATCGTCGTCGCCGTCGTCTTCCTCGTCGCCAGCATGCTCGGCTCGCTGGCCCTGCGCACGCAGATGATCGAGAACTCGTTCGAATCGTCCGAAATCCAGGCGAACATCACGACGCTGACGCAGGACGTCGAGGACGACCAGGCCAAGCTCGACGAACTCGAGGCGCAGCTGCCGCAGAAAGCCGAAGACCTGAAGATGCAGCCGGCCACGAGCTCGGTGACGATCGACCTGCAGGGCTACCAGCCGACCGACGACTCGTCGTCCTCGTCGGACAGTTCGTCCTCCTCGTCGGCCTCGCCGTCGGCGTCCGCCTCCTCCTCTTCCTCCGCGACTTCGTCCGCCGACGGGAGCACCGCCCAATGAAGCGACTGAAATTCCTCAGGTCCGGCAAGCACGGCCAGCTGTTCAACCGCACGCTCGCCGTCGGCGTCGTGCTCGCGCTGATGGCCGTCGCCTGCTTCGGCCAGCTCATCAACGTCCAGATCATCCAGGGCACCGAATACGCGCAGGCCGCCACCGACAGCCGCACGCTGACCGTCACCGTCAGCGCCAAGCGCGGCAAGATCACCGACGTCAACGGCGTCGTGCTCGCGCAGAGCGTCGAGCGCTACACGATCATCGGCAACCCGACGGCCGCCCAGGAATTCACGCCGACGAGCTGCTCGAAGAGCTCGACGTGCCAGTCGCTCGACGGCAAGGACCTGACGACGACCGGCGCCGCCGCCGTCGCGCAGCTGCTCGCGCCGCTGCTTGACATGGACGCGACGACGATCGGCGGCATGCTCTCCGGCACCGGCCAGTACGTCGTCCTCGCCAAGGACGTCACGCCGGAAGTCAAGCGCAAGATCGACGACCTCAACCTCGGCGGCATCGTCTACGGCGAGCTGTCGAACGAACGCCTGTACTCGAACGGCACGCTGATGGGCGCGCTGCTTGGCGGCGTCGACGCCGACGGCAACGGCGTCGCCGGCCTCGAGCAGCTCGAGAACTCGGTGCTCACCGGCACCGACGGCTACGAGACGTACCAGCAGGGCCTGTACGGCGAGGAGATCCCCGGCACGCTGACCGACTCGAAGGCCGCCGTCGACGGCTCCGACGTCACGCTGACGATCGACCGCGACGTGCAGTGGCGCGTGGAGCAGATCCTGCAGAACGCGAAGACGACGTACAATGCCGCCTGGGGCATCGCCGTCGTCCAGGACGTCGAGACCGGGGAAATCCGCGCGCTCGCCGACACCGACTCGATCGAGGCCGGCTCCGATGACGCCAAGCTCAACGTCGCCAAGTCGGTCTCCGAGACGTTCGAGCCCGGCTCGATCGGCAAGGTGTTCACGATGTCCGGCCTCATCCAGGAAGGCCTGCACAAGATGAGCGACAAGTTCACCGTGCCGAACACGCTGACGCTCGACGGCCAGACCTACAAGGACGCCGAGGAACACGCGACCGGCCAGTGGACGCTCGCCGGCATCCTCGAGCAGTCGTCGAACGTCGGCACCATCCTCGCGTCCTCCGACTACACCGACGAGGAACGCTACGAATACCTGACGAAGTTCGGCATCGGCCAGAAGTCGGGCCTCGAGCTGCCCGGCGAAAGCCAGGGCGTGCTCGGCACGGCCGACAGCTGGGACGGCCGCACGCGCAACACGATCCTGTTCGGCCAGGGCTACTCGACGAACGCACTGCAGCTGACGAACGCGATCGCCGTCATCGCGAACGGCGGCGTCAAGACGAGCCAGAAGATCGTCAAGTCGACGACGAGCGCCGACGGCCACGTCACCGAGACGGCGTCCGGCAGTTCGACGAGGGTCGTCGACGAGGACACGGCCAAGCAGGTCATGAACGCGATGGAGTCGGTCGCCGAGCACTACGAGAAGTTCGCCGGCGTCACCGGCTACCGCGTGGCCGCGAAGTCCGGCACCGCCGAGGTCGCCGGCTCCGACGGCACGCTGTCGAGCATCATCTCCGACTACACGGCGATCATTCCGGCCGACAACCCGAAGTTCGTCGTCACCGTCGTCCTCAAGGATCCGGAAGGCAGCTACGGCGGCCTGACCGCGGGCCCGGTGTTCGCCGAGATCGGCACGTTCCTGATGCAGAAGTATTCGGTGCCGACGTCGAGCAAGCGAACCGACGCCATCCCGACGGAGTGGTAAAGCAGACGGAAGCACACTGGGCATGCAAGTGACACAGACATCGGCAAGGCGCCGTCCCGACGGGACGGCCGGAAGGGAAGGCGCGCGATGAGTTCGATCAGCGAGGCGATCTCGCAGCGGATGACGCTCGGCTATCTGACCGAACGGTACGGCTTCGACCTCGTGCCGCCGTTCGCGGCGAACGTGACGATCACGTCGCTCGCGAACGACCTCGACTCGGTGACGCCGGGCAGCCTGTACATTCCCGGCGCGACGGTCGCGGCCGGCGCCGTCTCGCAGGCCGCGCAGCGCGGCGCCTACGCGGCGCTGCTGCCGCACGCGATGAAATCGGTGCTGCCGGAGCCGGAGATTCCGGTGCTGTTCGCCGAGCCGACGGCGCAGCAGCTCGGCAAGCTCGCCGCCGACATCGCCGGCGCGCCGTCGGAAACGCTGGCGATCTTCGCCGTCGTCGGCACCGACCGGCAGACGATCGGCGCCGACGTGCAGATGCTCGCGCAGTTCCTGCACATGCTCGGCAATCCGGTCGGCGTGCTCAACGCGAACGATTCGTCCTCGCTCGAGCGGTTCCTCGACCTCGAGTATCCGGTCGACATCCTCACCGTCCAGCGCGTGCTGTCGGTGTGCGCCGAGGACGGCGCCGCCGCCGTCATCATCGCGATGGACGACGCGACACTGCAGCCCGACGCGCTGCAGTCGGTCGCCGTCGACGTCGTTGGCTGCGACGGCGTGACCGGCCCGGCCGACGGCGAGGCGCTCGTCGACGGGACCTGCGAACGCTACGGCTGTCCGGTCGACCGCAACACGCACGTCGTGTTCCGCACCGAGGAATCCGACGCGCTCGCCGTCCAGGCCGACGTCGAACGCGACGAGATCCGGCCGCTGTCGCTGGCGATCTCGTGCGTGCTCGCGGCCGGCGTGCGCAAGAACAGCATCAGGAGCGCGCTGAGGGTGAGCCGCGAACTGCACTGACAGGCCAGGGGAGGGGCCCGGGGCGCGAATCGTGCCCGCGACGGCCGACGATGCCAATTTTTCCGTGAATATCCAATGAACTACAGAACCGATGGACCAATGGAACAACCGATGCATACCGCAACCGACGAGAACGCCGCGACTGCCGCGACGATGATGCCGATGACGCTGGCCGAAGTCGCCGAGGCGACCGGAGGCCGGCTTGTCGGCGCGCCCGCGACCGACGAGGCCGTCGCGCTGCACGTGACGACCGACTCGCGCGACGTCGTGCCGGGCACTGTCTTCGTCGCGATCGCCGGCGAGCACGTCGACGGCCACGACTACGTCGCCCGTGCCGCCGGACTCGGCGCCGTCGCCGCGATCGTCGACCACGAAGTCGCGCCTGGTGACGTCGACGGCCAGGCGGCCGCGCCGATCGCGCAGGTCGTCGTCGACGACACCGTCGACGCGCTCGGCCGCCTCGCCCGCCACAACATCGACCGCCGCCGCGCGCTGGCCGCCGCCTCTGTCGACGCCGACGGCGAGGAAAGCCGCCCGTTCGCCGTCATCGGCATCACCGGCTCGGTCGGCAAGACGACGACGAAGGACCTGCTGAACGCGCTGCTGTCCAGGGCGGGGGAGACGGTCGCGCCGGTCGGATCGTTCAACAACGAGATCGGCATGCCGCTGACGGCGCTCAAGGTCGGCCCGACCACCCGCTTCCTCGTCTCCGAAATGGGCGCGAGCCACGTCGGCGAGATCGCGAGGCTGACCGGCATCGCCGCCCCCGACGTCGCCGTCGTGCTGAAAGTCGGCAACGCCCACCTTGGCGAGTTCGGCTCGGTCGAGCGCATCGCCGAGGCGAAGTCGGAAATCGTGCGCGGCGAGCGGCCCGACGGCGTGACGATCCTCAACGCCGATGACGGCCACGTCGCCGCGATGGCGGAGCTCGCGCCGTCGTTCGTCAAGTGGTTCGGCGTCGAGCACGCCGCCGACCACGACGACTATTTCTCCGCCGACCACATCGCGCTCGACCCGCTCGGCCGGCCGGTCTTCACGATCCGCATGGCCGACGGCGCCTACGAGACGCTGACGCTCGGCATCCCCGGCCGCCACAACGTCATGAACGTGCTTGCCGCCGCATCGGTCGCCTCGTACTTCGGCATGGGCCTGAAGGAAATTGTCGACGTGCTCGCGTCGGTCAGCCACATCAGCCCGCACCGCATGGCCGTCAGCGACGTGACGATCGGCGACGATTCGCACGATGCCGCCGATGCCGCCGACGAAGCCGTCCCGGCGACGAGCTTCACGCTGATCGACGACTCGTTCAACGCCAACCCCGACTCGATGAGGGCCGGCATCGACGGCCTCGTCGCCTGGAGGGCCGACGAGGACGCCGACGGGACCGAAGTCGCCGGCCGCCCGTACCGCATCGCCGTCCTCGGCGCCATGCTCGAGCTCGGCGGCGACGAGGAGCGGCTGCACCGCACGATCGGCGAGTACGTCGCCGGCAGCGGCGTCGACGCCGTCATTTCCGTCGGCGGCGCCACCGACGTCCACCTCGACAGGCTGGCCGGCGCGCTCGCCGACGGCGCGACCGCCGCCGCGAAGGAAGCCGGCGCCAGCCTGCCCGTCTACTGGGAGCACGGCCCCGCCGGCGTCGACGCCCGCATCGCCGAGCTGGCCGCCGCCAACCCCGGCCGCGACGTCATCGTGCTGCTCAAGGGGTCGCACGCCTCCGGACTGAGCGCGCTCGCCGAGCAGTGGGCGCCCGCCAGGTAGGCCCCCGATGATGCCCGCCGCGCCCGAGGACGCGACGGGCATGTACTCTGAATACCTGAAAGTCCGAATACCCGAACACCCAAGTTGCACACCGCACCGGAAGAAACGGAGAATGGAAAGGTGATTGCACTTATCATTGGCCTGCTGGTCTCGCTGATCATCACGATGGTCGGCACGCCGTTGCTCATCCGGCTGGTCCACAAGCTCAACTACGGCCAGTACATCCGGCAGGACGGCCCGCAGTCGCACCAGGTCAAGCGCGGCACGCCGACGCTCGGCGGCGTCGTCATCGTGCTCGCCACCGTCATCGGCTGGGGAGCGTCGGCGCTCTACCGGTACTGCTCGACCGGCACCACGCCGAGCTGGGCGGCCGTGCTCGTGCTGTTCGCGATGGTCTCGATGGGCGTGCTCGGCTTCATCGACGACTTCGCGAAGGTCCGCAAGAAGCAGAACGAGGGCCTCACCGTCCACGGCAAGTTCATCGGCCAGTTCATCTTCGCGACCGTCTTCGCCGTGCTGCTGCTCCTGCTGCCCGCCAAGAACGGCAAGCCGACCGCGCAGGCCGGCATGAGCTTCATCGAGACGCCGTTCATCTCGTTCGAATTCGCCGGCAGGTTCCTCGCGATCGTGCTGTTCGTCATCTGGGTGAACTTGCTGATGGCCGCGTGGACGAACGCCGTCAACCTGTCCGACGGCCTCGACGGCCTGTGCGCGGGCTCGTCGATGATCGCGTTCACCGGCTATGCCGCCATCGCGTTCTGGGAAAGCTACCACGTCGCCGGCGCCAACAACTCCGGCTTCTCCTACAACGTCTCCGACCCGCTCGATCTCTCCGTCATCGCGCTATGCGCGGCGATCGCCTGCCTCGGGTTCCTCTGGTACAACTGCAACCCGGCGACGATCTTCATGGGCGACACCGGCTCGCTCGCGCTCGGCGGCCTGTTCGCGGCGCTGTCGATCGTCACGCACACCGAATTCCTCGCCATCATCGTCGGCGGCCTGTTCGTCATCGAGGCGATGAGCGACGTCATCCAGGTCGGCTGCTTCAAGGCCACGCACAAGCGCGTCTTCAAGATGGCGCCGATCCACCACCACTTCGAGCTCAAGGGCTGGTCCGAAGGCAAGGTCGTCGTCCGCTTCTGGATGATCGAGCTGATGTTCGTCATCATCGGCCTCGTCATCTTCTACGGCGACTGGCTCAGCCGGTCCGGCCTGTGGAACGGATGATTTTTCCAACACAAAGTGAGAAAGAAGCAATAACGATGGACGTTGAAGGCAAGAAGGTCATCGTTGCCGGCCTCGGCATTTCGGGGCGCAACATGGTCGAGATCCTGCGAGGACGCGGGGCCGACGTGACCGGCGTCGACGAGAAGAAGGAGGACGCCGACCTCAAGTCGTTCGACGGGATCGACTGGAACGACGTCGACCTGCTGTGCGTCTCCCCGGTCTTCCCGCCGTCCACGCCGTTCATCCTCGCCGCCCAGGCGGCCGGCGTGCCCGTCTGGTCCGAAGTCGAGCTGGCCTGGCGCCTGCGCGCCGACAGCGGCCGCACCGGCGAACCGGCGCCGTGGATCGGCATCACCGGCACGAACGGCAAGACGAGCACCACCGAAATGACGTCGGCCATGCTCGAGGCCTGCGGACTCAAGGCCCCGGCCGTCGGCAACATCGGCGTCTCCGTCTCGCACGCCGCCGTCGACCCGGCCAACGCCGTGCTGTGCGTCGAGCTCAGCTCGTTCCAGCTGCACTTCACCGACTCGCTCGCGCTGACCAGCGCCGCGATCACCAACATCGCCGCCGACCACCTCGACTGGCACGGCGGCATCGAGAACTACGCGCACGACAAGGCCAAGGTCTACCACCGCGCCCGCTCCGTCGTCGTCTACAACGCCCAGGACCGGCGCGTCACGGCGCTCGCCGACCAGGCCGCCACGGGCACCGTCAATGACGTCGAGGCGCTGCGCGTCGGCTTCACGCTCGCCGCGCCGCGCGACGGCGAGATCGGCGTCGCCGACGGATGGATCGTCGACAGGAGCGGCCTCGCCGGCGGCGTCCCCGGCGAGCCGAACCGACTCGCCCCCGTCACCGACTTCGTCCACCTCGCCGAGCCGGACGGCACGATCTACCCCCACCTGCTCGCCGACGCGATGACGGCGCTCGCGCTCGTCCTCGGCCTCAAGCGCGCCGCCGACCTCGAAGTCGCCGCCGGCGTGCCCGGCGCCGAACTGCTACCCGGCGTCTCCGTCGACGTCGAGACGGCGCTCGCCGCGCTCAAGCGGTTCGCGCCCGGCGGCCACCGCATCCAGAAGGTCGCCGAGCTCGCGACCGGCGACGGCACGATCCGCTTCATCGACGATTCGAAGGCGACGAACGCCCACGCCGCGAAGGCCAGCCTGTCGAGCTTCGGTCCCAAGCAGGTCGTCTGGATCGCCGGAGGCCTGGCGAAGGGCGCCCGCTTCGAGCACCTCGTCGACGACATGAAGTCGGTCGTCAAGGCCGCCGTCGTCATCGGCCGCGACCAGCACGAAATGACCGAGGCGCTCGCCTCGCAGGCGCCGGAAATCCCGGTGACCGTCATCGACCCGACCATCGCCGACGACGATCCGTCCGCCGACATCATGGCCCTCGCCGTCGAGGCCGCCGGCCAGTACGCCGAACCCGGCGACGTCGTGCTGGAAGCGCCGGCATGCGCGTCGATGGACCAGTTCGTCTCCTACGCCGATCGCGGCGACCGCTTCGCCGCGGCGGCACGACGCTGGGTGGAGGAACGGCAGCATGCCTAGGAGAACCGTGTCCGGCACCGGCGCCGGCGACCAGGCCGGGACAGGGAAGCCACGGACGTCACGCACGACGCCCGCGCAGGCTTCCGCGTCGCCGTCGTCGCCGTCGCCGGTCGCCGAATACGGCGGCTGGCGCATGCTGCTCAACCCGCTGTGGTGCTACCACGGCTTCCGCGTCAGCGTCCTCGTGCTCACGGTGTTCGGCGTCGTCATGGTCTTCTCCAGCTCGGCCGCCTCGAACGTCGCGAGCGGCCTGTCGCCGTGGGCGACCGGCCTTAACCAGTCGATCTTCTGCGTCATCGGCCTCGTCGTGGCGTTGATTGCCATGCACGTGCCGTACCGCGTCTACGACCGATTCTCGGTGCCGATCATGCTGATCGCGATCTTCATGCAGTTCCTGACGCGCACGCCGCTCGGCGTCGAGGTCAACGGCAACCGCAGCTGGATCAGCATCGCCGGCATCACGATCCAGCCGGCCGAAATCCTCAAGCTCGCCGTCTGCATGTGGCTGCCCGGCGCCATGCTGCACGCCGCCAAGGTGTACGCCGAACGCACCGAGCGCAAGTGGCTCGCCTACGCGATGCCGCTCGGCATCTACGCGGCCGCGCTGCTCGGCGTCCTCGTCGGCAAGGACCTCGGCACCGCGCTGATCATCATCGGCATCGGCGTCGTCGGCTTCCTCGTCGGCGGCTTCCCGCTCAAGTGGATGCTGGCCGCCGGCGGCGTGCTCGCGCTCGGCGTCCTCGTCCTCGTTCTTGTCAGCCCGAACCGCCTGAGCCGCATCACGGCCGCCTACCAGACCTGTTCGGCCGAGGACATCCAGGGTGTCTGCTATCAGGCCACGCATGCGAAATACGCGATCGCGTCGGGCGGCCTGCTCGGCGTCGGCATCGGCAACTCGCGCGAGAAGTGGAGCTACCTGCCGGAAGCGCACAACGACTTCATCTACGCGATCATCGGCGAGGAAACCGGCTTCGTCGGCGCATTCGCCGTGCTGCTGCTGTTCGTCATCGTCGGCTGGTGCATGCTCGTCATCGCCACGAAGATGCACAACCGCTACGTCTCGATGGTGCTCATCCTGCTGACGACGTGGATCTGCGGCCAGGCGTTCATCAACATCGGCGTCGTCGTCGGCCTGTTGCCGGTCATGGGCGTGCCGATGCCGTTCGTCTCCGCGGGCGGATCGTCGCTCGTCATGTGCCTGCTCGGCGCCGGCGTCGCCGACAGCATGATGAGGGCCCAACCCGAAGTCCGCGCCGAACGCAACAAGCTGTAGCAATCCGCCAAAACCCGCGGGAATCGTACCATCATTGGCGTAGGCTGGGGGTCATTATGGATAGAGAAGCCCACGCAACCACGCACATCGTCCTCGCCGGCGGCGGCACCGCCGGCCATGTCAATCCGCTGCTGGCCGTCGCCGCCGCGATCTCGCGCAGGGAGCCCGACGCCGAAGTCGTCGCCCTCGGCACCGCCGTCGGACTCGAGGCCAGCCTCGTGCCGGCAGCCGGCTACCAGCTCGAGACGATCGAGAAGGTGCCGTTCCCGCGCCGCCCCAACGCCTACCTGTTCAAGTTTCCGGCGAAGTGGGCAAAAGAGACCCGGAAGGTCCGCGACATCCTGACCGGTCACCATGCCGACGTCGTCGTCGGCTTCGGCGGCTACGCGTCGGCGCCGGCGTACTCGGCCGCCCACAAGATGGGCATCCCCGTCGTCATCCACGAGCAGAACGCCCGCGCCGGCATGGCCAACAAGCTCGGCAGCCGCTACGCCGAGTTCATCGGCACCGCCTACGACAACACCGGCCTGACGCCCGGCAAGGCGAAGGTGCCGGCGTCCGCCGTCAATCATTCGAACGATTCGTCCGCCGGCGCGGCTTCGGCGGCCAGCGGCACCGTCACCGTGCCGACCGTCATCGAGCGCGTCGGGCTGCCACTGCGGCCGGCGATCGCCGACCTCGCCGCCCGGCTCGAGACCGACCGCGCGGCCGCCCGCCGCGACGGCGCGAAGGCGCTCGGACTCGATCCCGACCGTCCGATCGTCGTCGTCACCGGCGGCTCGCTCGGCGCCGTCTCGCTCAACCGCGCCGTCGCCGGCGCCGCGAAGGACCTGCTCGCGCACGCGCAGGTCGTCCACCTGACCGGCAAGGGCAAGATCGACGAGGTGCGCGACCTCGTGATCAAGTCGGCCGGCGCCGACGTGCTGACCGGCCTGGGGGAGGAGTCGACGCCCGGCCGCGACTACCACGCCGCCCAGTACCTCGAGCGCATCGACCTCGCGTTCGCCTGCGCTGACCTCGTCATCTGCCGTTCCGGCGCCGGCTCCGTCAGCGAGCTGACGGCGCTCGGCCTGCCGGCGATCTACGTGCCGCTGCCGATCGGCAACGGCGAGCAGCGCTTCAACGCGCAGCCGGTCGTCGAGGCCGGCGGCGGCATGCTCGTCGCCGACCGCGACTTCACGGCCGACTGGGTGCGCGCCAACGTCCCCGGCCTGCTTGCCAACCCGGCGAAGCTGCGCGAATTCGGCGACCGCGCCTGGCAATACGGCATCCGCGACGCCGCCGACCGCATGGCCGTCCGCATCCTCGACATCGCCCACCGCAACCACTGAATCGCATTGGGATGGTACAAACCCGGGCTTCAAGCCGGGGTTTGTACCATCCCAAGACTGTATCTGCACTTTATCGGCGAACGTGGGTAAGCTGGGACGCCAGAATGACAGACGCAGGCAATACACGCAGGCGTGACGCAGGCAAGGAGAATCGATGAGCGCGCAGATTGTGCTGGATCCAACGGCGAAGGGCTTCGGCGACGACGAGACGGTGGAGTCGCTCGGACGGGTCCACTTCATCGGCATCGGCGGCGCCGGCATGAGCGTGCTCGCCGAAATGCTGCACGAACAGGGCGTGGCCGTCCAGGGCTCCGACCGCGAGGCCAACGCGAAGACCGGCAAGCTCGAGAGCCTCGGCATCCCGGTGTTCATCGGCCAGCAGGCCGGCAACGTCGCCGGCGCGGACACCGTCGTCTTCTCGAGCGCCATCAAGCCGGACAATCCGGAAATCGTCGCGGCCGCCGACGCCGGCGCGCGAATCGTCCACCGCAGCGACATCCTCGCGCTGCTGATGAACGGCCGGAAGGCCGTCACCGTCGCCGGCGCGCACGGCAAGACGACGACGAGCTCGATGCTCGCCCACATCCTGACGAACGGCGCCGCCGACGGCACGCCGCTCGCCGACCCGAGCTACGCGATCGGCGCGTCCATCCAGGGACCCGACGGCGCGATTCTTGACGGCGGCCACGCCGGCAGCGGTGACGTGCTCGTCGCCGAGGCCGACGAATCCGACGGCAGCTTCGAGAAGTACCGTCCGGAAATCGCGATCGTCACGAACACCGAACCCGACCACCTCGACCACTACGGCGACGCCGAACACTACCGCGACGCGTTCGTTGAGCACGCCGGCCACGCGCGCCGCGCCGTCATCGTCAGCTACGACGACGAGGGCGCCCGCGAAGTGCTCGCCGGACTGCCCGCCGATGTGCTGTCGCGCACGATCGTCACGACGACGGACCCGTCGCTGCTCGACGGGAACGATTCGTCCGGTGCCGCCCCGTCCGCGGCCCATGCGGACACCGGCGCCACCGTCACGGTCAACGGCGTCGCCGTGCCGGCCGTCGTCATCGAGTCCGAGCGCGAGGCCACCGGCAGCGGGGCCGAATCGTTCACGCTCGCGCTGCCGGCCGCCGTCGCCGGCGAGCCGGTCCGCCAGCCCGTCACGCTCGACGTGCCCGGCATCCACAACGCCCGCAACGCCGCCGCGGCCATCGTCGCCGCCGTCATGCTCGGCATGGCGCCGGCCGATGCCGCCCGTGCCGTCGGGAGCTTCCTCGGCGCCGCCCGCCGCTTCCAGGTCCGCGGCACCGTCGGCGGCGTCACCGTCGTCGACGACTACGCCCACCATCCGACCGAGATCGCCGCGCTGCTGACGGCCGCCCGCCGTCGCTACCCGCAGGCGACGATCCACGTGCTGTTCCAGCCGCACCTGTTCTCCCGCACGAAGTTCTTCGCCGGCGAGTTCGCCGAGGCGCTCGCCATCGCCGACGACGTCATCGTCACCGACGTCTATCCGGCCCGCGAGAAGGCCGTCGACTTCCCGGGCGTCGGCGCCGAGACGATCGTCGACGCCGCGCTCGAGCTGCGCGAGGACGGCGACAACGTCGCCGAGAGCGCCGATGCCGACGCCGAGACGGTGCTCGAGGCCGTCATCGGCGACGACGTCGTCGCCGAGCAGGTCGTCAGCGAGCCGGCGTCGCCGGCCCCGCGCCGCGACGACTGGATCTGCGTGCACGGCGACATGGCGACGGCGGCCCAGATGATGGCGTTGCGCGCCGACCCCGGCGACGTCGTCTTCACCGTCGGCGCCGGCGACATCACGTCGATGGGCCCGGTCCTGCTGCACGCGCTCGAGGCCCGCTTCGCCGGTCAGGACCAGTGATGGCCGGCCGCACCGTCAGTTCCGGACACGGCTCCGGCAAGAACTCCGACCACGGCTCGGCCGGGAACGCCGGCAAGCAGCGCCGCTCCGCCCGTTCCGCACAGTCGTCGGGCCGCAACGATTCGCACGTTGCCGACAATGCCGCGGCGTCCGCGCGCACGCCGCGATCGTCGACGTCGGCCGCGCGCCGCTCGCCGGCGACCGGCCAGTTCGCAGCGACCGGCCGCGCCGGTGCGTCCGGCGTGCGCCGCATCCGCAACAACACGTCGCGCCAGACCGCCGCGCAGGCGCACCGCCGCACGGCGGCCGGCAATCCGGCGGCCGGCAAATCTTCCGGTACATCCTTGAGTAGAGGCGTTGCCGGAAAGACTCCGGCGAGGACGTCCGCCGGCAGGGTAGGCGCTTCCGGCGGCACAGCCCCTGGCAAATCCCCCAATACATCCCTGGGCACATCCGGTGTCGCGAAGGCCGGTATTGCGAAGTCCGGGGCCGCGAAGAACAGTGCCGCGACCTCGACGAAGAAGAAGCGCCGGTCCGGTGGCCTGTTCGGCCTCGTGCGCCGTGGCCGCGGGGCGGAGGCGGCGACGCAGCGGCGTCCGCGGACGGCCGGCAGCCGGTTCGCCGCGCCGGCCGGCGAGTCGAGCTCGAAGCCGGGCGGCTTCGTCGACGCCCGGCGACTGTCCAGTGAGGACGTCGTCGCGAAGACGCTCAGCGAGACGAGCGGCGGCATCGGCCTGGCGACCAGGCCGAAGGTCATCGACTTCAAGGCGCGCCAGAAGGAACGCAAGCGCGCGGCGACGCGCGTCATCGCCATCCGCGCTGGCATTGCGGCGGCAGTCGTCGCCGTCGTCGTCGCGCTCGTCTGGCTGCTGTTCTTCTCGCCGGTGTTGCGGCTCGATGCCGGCAACATCACCGTCGAGGGCGCTAACGAGTGGGTCGGCGAACAGCAGATCCTGTCGATCGCCGAACAGCAGGACGGCAAGTCGCTGCTGCTTGTCTCCGACGGCGACGTCATCGCCGAGCTCGAGGCCATCCCCGGCGTGTCCGACGCGACCGTCACGAAGCATTTCCCGGACTCGCTGACCGTCACCGTGACGGCGCAGCGGCCGGCGGCCATGCTCAAGGTCGACGGCAGCTCGGAACTCACCGCCGTCGACAGCCAGGGCCGCGTGCTCAACTCGGTCGCCGCCGGCACGTCAACCGACGGCATCCCGCAGATCACCGTCGACAACGTCCAGGACGCGCTGAAGAACAAGGCCGTCCTCAACGCGCTGACCATCCTCAACGACCTGTCGGAAACGATGCGCAAGTCGATCACGACGGTCACCGCGGACACGCAGGACTCGGTGACGACGACGCTCGACTCGGGCATCACCGTCGTCTGGGGCGACGCCGCCGACATGAAGCTCAAGGCCGCCATCGTCGACAAGATCATCAACGATTCGTCCGTCATCGGCGACAAGACCCAGGTCGACGTCAGCGCCCCGAGCCGCCCGATCATCAAGTGAGAAGTGAGGCACTTGTGAGAAGTGAGGCACTTGCCTTCCCGCGAATCGTGCCGTATAGTGGAGAAGCTGTCCACCTGAAGGACGGCGAGCTTGATAATTCAAGATTGGGGTCGATTTGGTTTCGACGGTGACCTGTTCGTCCCGGGGAAGCGTGCCGAGAACGTAGAGTCCACTCGTGATGTCCTCTACAACAGAATAAGTGCTAAATCTAACCGCACTGAGTTCGCTCTCGCCGCCTGATTTTCAAGTCAGGACTTAACCCGCGAGTTGCACTCCGTCCACTCTCCCGTGTCTTCGGGGAGATGCTGGGCGTCGTTAAGAAGACTCGCCCGAACTGCCGATTTGCAGGGCAGTCCGGGGACTTTTTCTGCGAATAGGCCTGCTACCAGCCGTCTGTGGCATTGGTAGGGGCCGAAAAACTGCCATCATGGTCAACAGACTACGCACGTAGAAGACCGGGGGTACGGTCACCGGACCGGGGTTCAATTCCCCGCGGCTCCACCCGTAGGGGCCCGGGTTCCGAATACTTGGAGTATTCGGAACCCGGGCCCCTTTTGTTTTGTTTTGTGTTGTGTTGTGTTCCGTTGCGTTCCCGCGTTTCATTCGCCGGCGAACGCGACGTCGGGTCACGGTTCAGGCGCGGGGATCGTGACTGTTCGTCAAATTAGTTCGGGAGGTGGCGGTTAGGCACGATTTCGACTCGGAAATCGTGACCGATCGTCAGGTTGGGTTGGCAAGTGACGGATAGTCATGGTTTTGGTTCGGGGATCGTGACTGATCGTCAAGTCGGGCCGGGAAGAGACGGACGGTCACGGTTCGGATGCATAAATCGTGACTATTGGTACTGTTGGCACGATTCGTGACGGTTGGTCACGAAACTAGACAACGATTCGAAGAGGTGACCGGCGGAAGCATCGTTCTACGCTGTTGGAAACTCAAGCGCTTCACTAGGCGACACGCCATTCGCCTGCCTAATCCACCATGAATTAACAGCGTTAATATTAACTCAGTTAACTCATGAGGGCGTGAGTTGGCGAAGACGACAAGAAGGACATGGCACCGCCCCTCCCCTCGGGGACGACGCCGGCGACAAAGGAGCCACAATGACCGAAAACCCAACTGCGGGGGAGACGACGACCACCACCACGACAACCACGACCGCTCCGGCGGCGGCAAACGGCGCCGCCGCCGAGAATGCCGCCCCGACCGCCGCCGGCCCGGCCGCCACCACCACGACCACGACGACGACCGCCACCCCGTCCGCCCCGACAGCTGCCACGACCGCCGCGGAACCGGCGACCGCCGCCGCTCCCGAGACCGAGCCGGCCGGCAACGGCAAGCCCGTCGTCGTCGCGCTCGGCGAACTGCTGTGGGACATGCTGCCCACCGGCAAGCGCGCCGGCGGCGCTCCCGTCAACTTCGCCTACCACGCCATGATGAACGGCGCCGAAAGCTACGCCGTCAGCGCCGTCGGCGAGGACGCGCTCGGCGACGAACTGCTCGAGCAGGCCCACGATGCCGGCGTCCACACCGTCGTTCAGCGCAACGCCTGGCCGACCGGCACCGTCGCTGTCAAGCTCAAGGAAGGCATCCCCGAATACGACATCGTCAAGGGCGTGGCCTGGGACCACATCGCCTACACCCGCGAGCTCATTGACGTCGTCTCCAGGGCCGACGCGATCTGCTACGGCACGCTCGCGCTGCGCTCGCAGGAAACGCATGACACGATCATCGAGCTGCTCAAGGCGGTCAAGCCCGGCGCGATGACGTTCTTCGACGTCAACCTGCGCGGCGACCACTACTCGAAGGAGCTCATCGAGGAGCTGCTCGACTACTCGACGGTCTTCAAGATCAACGACGCGGAACTGCTGCTCGTGCGCGACATGTTCGACATCCGCGGCACCTCCGACGACGCGGCCTGCCGCTGGTTCATCGACAACTACGACCTCGACTACGTCATCCTGACGGCCGGCGCCGACTACTCGACGATCGTCAGCCGCACGGGCGAGTCGTCGACGGTTCCGACGCCGAAGGTCGTCGTCGCGGACACCGTCGGCGCCGGCGACTCCTTCTCCGGTGTTTTCACCGCCCGCACGCTGCTCGGCGACCCGCTGCCCGTCGCGCACCGCCGCGCCGTCAACACCGCCGCCTACGTCTGCACGCAGTCCGGCGCCTGGCCCGAGTATCCGGCGGCGATGCCGGACTACACGCTGACCGTGGCCCGGTAACGCGCGGGGCGGGCAGCCGGGACAGGCTGCAGGCCGCCGCCATCACGCTTGGCGGAAGCATCGTGCCGAATTTCCCTTTCCTCTTTTCTTTCAGGAACGGCGAGACGCCTCCGTCAGTTCGGTCCTTCCCGGTTCGATCGGCCGGGGAGGAACCACCCCTCTCCTTCTCTTTCCTTCCTTTCTGGCCAACACAAGACAACTCAACTCAACACAGCACACTCCAACACACAGCACAACCCAATCCACACCATCCAACTTTTTCATCTCATTTCACATCAAAGGGGACAAACGATGAGTAATGAAATCAAGGCCGGCGGCGACGTCGCCACCGGCACCGCGGCCGCCGGAGCCGCCAACAAGCAAGCCGGCTTCGCGAAGATCGCGCCGGTGATGTTCGCGTTCTTCGTGATGGGCTTCGTCGACCTCGTCGGCACCGCCACGAACTACGTGAAGACCGAATTCAACCTGTCGAACAGCACCGCGAACCTGTTCACGACGATGGTCTTCTTCTGGTTCCTGATCCTGTCGGTGCCGACCGGCGTGCTCATGAACAAGATCGGCCGCCGCAAGACGGTCCTCGGCTCCATCCTCGTCACGCTCGTCGCGATGGCGCTGCCGATCATCGCCTACACGATGTTCAACGGCAACGCGCGCCTGGCGCTCATCGTCATCTCGTTCGCGTTCCTCGGCATCGGCAACACGCTGATGCAGGTCTCGCTCAACCCGCTGCTCACGTCGTTCGTCAGCGGCAACAAGCTCGCCTCGACGCTGACCACCGGCCAGTTCGTCAAGGCCTTCGCCTCGCTGTTCGCGCCGTACATCGCCGCCTGGGGCTTCCAGCATTTCGCCGACAAGTGGTGGATGCTGTTCGTCATCTACTTCGTCATCGGCGTGCTCTCCTACCTGCTGCTCGCGTTCGACAAGATCAACGAGCCGGCGCCCGATAACGGCACGACAACGATCGGCAAGTGCTTCAAGCTGCTGTTCTCCGACCGCGTCGTCTTCCTCTGCTTCCTCGGCATCATCGCGCACGTCGGCGTCGACGTCGGCATCAACGCCCAGGCGCCGCGCATCCTGATGGAGCACACCGACGTCGCGCTGACGACGGCGACGAGCGCCACGATGGTCTACTTCATCGCCCGTATGATCGGCTGCTTCACCGGCTCCTTCGCGCTGTCGCGCATCTCGAACCGCATCGGCCTTGTCATCTGCGGCACGATCATGACCACCTCGGCCATCTGCTTCGCGATCTTCACGCTTGCGCCGGCCTCCGTCGCCGTCTCGCTCGAGTGGGTCTTCTGGCTCGCCATCGCGCTCGTCGGCTTCGGTAACTCGAACGTCTTCTCGCTGTTCCTGTCGCACGGCCTCAACTACCGTGCCGACCGCCAGAACGAGATCTCCGGCCTGATGCTGATGGGCCTGATCGGCGGCGCGATCTTCCCGCCGATCATGGGTGCCGCCGCCGACGCGATCGGCCAGTTCGGCGCCGTGCTCGTCATGGCCATCGGCTGCGTCTACGTCCTCGTCGTCGGCATCGGCTACCGCGTGCTCGAGAACCACAGGACCGCCGCCTCGCTGTCGGCTTCCGACGGCGAGCAGGCCGTCGCCGCCTGATCCCGGTACCGCTACCTTCGCCCTGAATCGTTACGAATCGTTCCATGTCGTCTCGAATGGAACGATTCGTAACGTTTTTTAATAGAAAACCGTTACGAATCGTCCGTCTTGAAAAATGAGGGGCGATTCGTAACGGTTTGGCGCCGGAAATCGTTACAAATTGTCCGTCTTAAAAAATTCGGGGCGATTCGTAACGGTTCGGCGCCGGAAATCGTTACAAATTGTCCGTCTCGAAAAATGAGGGGCGATTCGTAACGGTTCGGTGCCGGAAAACGTTACGAATTGTTCCTCTTGAAAAATCGGGGACGATTCGTAACGATTTTTTCGTCCGGACCGTGACTATCGTTCCAGTTCGATCGTGACGGGACCGTCGTTGACGAGGCCGACGCGCATGTGGGCGCCGAACCGGCCTTCCCTCACCGGAATGCCGCCGCTGCGCAGCGCCTCGTTGAACTTGATCCACGTCAGGTTCGCATGCTCCGGCTTGCCGGCGCCGACGAAGCTCGGCCGGTTGCCCTTGCGGCAGTCGGCGAACAGCGTGAACTGCGAGATCGACAGGATCTCGCCGCCGATGTCCTGGATCGAGCGGTTCATCTTGCCGTGTTCGTCCTCGAAAACGCGCAGGTTGAGGATCTTGTGGGCGAGCCAGGAAATCTGCTCGTCGCCGTCGCCGTCGGCCACGCCGACGAGCAGCAGGTAGCCGGGGCCGATTTGCTGCGGCTCGAACGTCACGTCCGGCGTGCCGAGCTCGTTGACGACGTCGACCGATGCTTGCGAAACTTTCTGCAGGACAACTTTCATGGGACTCATCGTAGCCGGCGGGGTGGCGGGAACCTTCCGGACGGGAAATGCCGGGAAACACCGGGGAATGTCGGGAAACAAAGGGAACGAAGGGAAACGCCGGGGAGTACACGGAAGAATCGTACGGAAGAATCGTGCGAAAAAAATCCGCCGACGGAACCCGGGTGCAGAGAAAATGGGTTCCGCCGGCGGACAGCTGGATCGCCCGCGTCAGAGCAGGCCGTCTTCCTTCATCTTCAGGTAGTCGGGAATCTCCGCCGGATAGTCGGGCCACGCGCCGGTCTGCGTGCAGACATAGGCGGCCGTGTTGACGGCGGCGCGGTGCGCCTCGGCCATCGACGAGCCGGTAAGCAGCCGGCCGGTGAACGTGCCGGAGAACGAGTCGCCGGCGCCGACGGTGTCGGCGACCTCGACGAGCGGCGTCGCCAGCGTCGAGACCGAGCCGTCCTTCGCGTAGACGGAGCTGAACGTCGAGCCGCCGGTCAGGATCAGGTAGTCGAGGCCGAACCGCTCGATGAAGCGGCGGGCGATGTCGTCGTCGGACAGGCCGTCCTCGAAGCCGAACATGCCGCGCAGCATCTCGAGCTCCTCGTCGTTGATCTTGAAGACCTTCGCGTAGCCGAGCAGCTCCTCGATGAGCTCCTTCGAGTAGAAGTCGCCGCGCAGGTTGATGTCGAAGAACGTCAGCGCCTCCGGCTTCGCGGCCGCGAGCAGGTCGACGATCGCGTCGTGGGCGGCGGGGGATCGCAGGCCGAGCGTGCCGTAGCAGATCGCGTCGGCGCGGGCGACGAGCTCCTCGAGTTCCGGCGTCGCCTCGAGATGGTCCCAGGCGACGTCCTCGACGATCGTGTATTCGGGAATGCCGTTCCTGAGCGCGACCTCGACGGTGCCGGTCGGCCAGGCGTTGCGCTGGAGCACGGCGTCGATGCCGGCCTGCGCGGCCGCGGTGGCCAGTTCGTCGCCGAGCTCGTCGTTGCCGATCGCCGAGATCGAGTGGCTTTCGGTGCCGTTCTTCATCGCGTGGTAGGCGAAGTTGACCGGCGCGCCGCCGGCCCGCTTGCCGTCCGGCAGCATATCCCAGAGCAGTTCGCCGAGGGAGACGACGGTGGGTTGGGGCATGATGTCACCTTTCTGGACAGGGGTGTTGGGGGAGTGGTGGGTTTGGTCCGGCGAACGGCGGCCGACAGTCGTTGTCGGTCACCGGAAGCCGGGACATCTTCTGGACGATTCCCGCGCCGGAATCGTCGGGGCTGGACTGGCGGAAACCATGGAGGCCATGGAACCCGCGGATACTGTGGTCTGGTTGGTCAGGCGATCTCGAAGAACATCGACGGGTTGGCGAGGAACTGCGTGATCGCGACGGCCGCGGCGCCGGTGACGGCGGCGTCGGCCGGCAGTCTCGACAGCGAGATCGTCGTGTGCTCGGCGAGCTCCGGAATGACCCGCTCGTCGACGACCCGCTGGACGGCGTCGAGCAGCGGCTGGCCGGCACCGGCGACGATGTCGCCGAGGACGATTCGCTCCGGATTGAACGCGTTGAAGATCGTGACGGCGCCGTAGCCGACGATCGTGCCGATCTTCTCGACGAGGCCGCGCGCGTCGGCGTTGCCGCTGGCCGCCGCCGCGAACAGCGCGTTGCAGGCGTCGCGATGCGTCATCGATGCGGCATCGGGCACGATCCGTCCGTCCTCGACGAGCATCCGGTGGATCGTCACGGCCGAGCACATCGACTCGAGACAGCCGTAGTTGCCGCATTCGCAGCGCTCGCCGTTCGCGTCGATGCTGATGTGGCCGATCTCGGTGGCCGCGCCCTGCGACCCGTTGATCGTCCTGCCGTTCTCGAGCACGCCGAGACCGACGCCCTCGCCGATCAGGTAGTAGGCGAGCGACCCGGTGTCGCAGTCGGGATCGAACAGGTGCTGGGCCAGCGCGCCGGCGCGGGCGTCGTGCTCGACGAAGACCGGCACGCTGAACGCGTCCGAGAACTCGTCGAGGAAGTTGACCTTGCGCCACTCTTCCATCGACGAGACGACGGCGGTGCGGCCGATGTTGCGCAGGTACGGGCCCGGCACGGCCATGCCGATCGCGACGATGCCGTCGTCGGCGGCGAGCAGCGACTCGACGATCCGGTGGACGTCGGCGATCGCCGACGGGATGTCCTCCGGGTCGATCGCCGTGATCTCGCGGTCGGCGAGCTGCTTGCCGGCGAGGTCGAAGACGCCGATCTCGACGAGCGAGCGCGCGAACTTGACGCCGACGACGTGGAAGCGCGACTTGTCGAGCGTCAGGCCGATCGAGCGGCGGTTGCGGCTGCCGCCGATGTCGCCGGTCTCGTCGATGACGCCGGCTTCCAGCAGCTTCGCCGTGATCTTCGTGATCGCCGCCGGCGTCAGTTCCAGCGCCTTCGCGATCGACGCGCGGCTCTCGACGCCGTGATGGTAGAGGTGCGACAGGATTCTCGAACGATTGTGCTCGGACAACGTCGCCTGCGTTGGTTCCGCCATCGCTTCCTCCCCGTGCCCAGCGGTTCCGCCGTCGGATAACCGCTTCTTGATTAACTTCGTTTATATATTAACGCAATTAAAGATACTTAAGCGCTTCAGCGTGTCGTCCAAACAGAATCTCCAATTTCCGGCGTTCTGTCGGGTTTCGGAGACGGGAGGATGGTTGGGCCGGCTCTGGGGAAAACGTCCGCCAGGTTGCGACTGTCCGCCTTTTCTTTTGGGAGGAGACGGACAGTCACGTCAGAGGAGGATGTTGCCGCGGTAGGCGAGGCTGGATCCCGACGGGTACCAGTCGGGAAGGGTTTTGCCGGCGGCATCGATGGTACGGGTGGCGGATTTGCCGGGGAGGAGCTTGTCGGCAGCGTCGCCAGTGGCGTTGCCGACAAGCTCGTCGGGGATGGTGCCGGGAACGGCATTTGCGGAGGCCGTGGAATGGCCGCGGAAGACGAACGTGTTGCGTTCGATCACGGCGGTGCCGGTGCAGCGTTCCTCGCGCAGGGGACGGCCGGTCGGCGGGATGACGAAGACATTGTCGGCGACGATGGCTATCGGGTTGCCGGGCAGGTCGATGCAGCCGAGCGTGCCGTCGCCGTCTTCGGGCGCTTCGCCTTGCCCGGCCGTCGTGGCGTTGCCGGTATTGCCGGCCGCGCCTGCCTGCGTCTGGCAGCCGGTGCGCGAGTAGTCGGCATTGGCGCCGTCGTCGACGGCGGTGTTGTACTGGAACGTCGTGTTGACGGCGAATTCGCCGCAGACCATGACGGTGCCGCCGGTGTTGCCGGCTGAATAGTTGTACCGGTAGACGGTGCCGTCGCCGTAGTCGGCGTCCCACGCCTGGCCGTCGCCGTTGCCGAGGCCGGCGTTGAGCGTCCCGAACGCATGGTTGTGCTCGAGCAGCGCGTCCTTGCAGCGCCACGGCCAGATCGCGGCGGCGACGCGGTCGCGGCCGGTCGCCGTGTAGACATCGCGCCGGATCCAGCGGGCCGCGCGGCGCGAGACGTTGCCGCGGACGAGCGGGCGCAGGCAGTAGTGGACGGTGATCGCGTCGCCGCCGGCGTCGTCAACGACATTGTCCTCGACGATGACGTTCGTCGCGCCGTAGCGGGCGAGCAGGCCGTCGTCGATCGTGCCGTCGCCGTAGTCGAACGTGTTGTCGAACCGGCCGTCGGCGCCGCGCCGGCCGCCGTCGATGACGTTCAGGTAGCCGGTGTAGCCGACCGAAATGCCCCAGCGGCTTGCGCGGGCGACATGGCAGCCACGCACCGTCACGTCGTCGAATCGGGCGACAGGCGCGCCGCCGTCGGGATGATTGTGGGACGATTCGTCCGTTGTGGCACCGCGCGGAAGCCGGTCGTCGTCGCCCGCGGACGGGCCGGCGGCTGCGGCGGCGGCCGTGCACGATTCACGCGCCATGCTCGGCAACCTGTCCGGATTCCAGTGCGCGATGACCTGGATTCCGCCGTTGGCCATGTGCTTGTCGTAGATATTGCCCTCGACGTCGTGGATGAACAGGTTCTCGAGGACGACATGCCGCACGGTGCCGGCGCGCTCGGCGACGACGGCGACGCCGGTGCGGTCCGGCGCGTCGATCGCCGCGAACCGGTGCCGGCGCCCGGCGCGCTGTTCCGGCGTGCAGTCGGGCCAGCGGTTGCTCAGCTCGAGATTCCTCGCCTCGATGTTGCCCAGGTCGCGGATCAGCAGCGCCGTCGAGACGTCGCCCCGGTTGCGGTGCGGGGCGCCCCCGATCGGCACGCCGTAGTCCTCGTGCCAGATTCCGGCGCCGTCGGCGTGGATGGCGGGCCGGGGGAGTGCGGGGTCGCCATAGTCGGCGACGACGATCGGGGCCGGAGTGTCGGATTTGTCGTCGTCGCGGAACTTGCCGGTCAGGTGCAGCGCCTCGCCGTGCCAGGCGGATCCGCGTTCCAGTAGCAATTGGTCGCCGGGGCGGAGCGCGAGCGTGGAGGCCTTCGCGAGCGTTTGCCATGGCGTTTCCGGAGTCTGGCCGTCGTCGGCGTCGTTGCCGCGGGCGGATACGTAATAGGTGGTCATCGGAATCCTTGCGTGGTCGGGTTGACGGCCGGCCGGTGCCGGCCGTGCCGACCCTTGGCCTCGCTTCGCCTGGCAGTTTCCTCCGGGGGTCTTCCGTTGCCGGTGCCCGGAGGAAATCTCCCGTTCCTGCACCCTGTTGATGGATCCGGCGTGACACCGAATCCGTATTGGCTTTCAGCGTGCTCTCAGGTATGCTGGTGGCTTAACGGTTTACCGGGGTGACCCGGGGTGGCAACGGTGCCGCCGAGGGGAAGTCAAGGCGCGAGGGTCGTTCTTGTTAGGAATCTTAACAATAAGCGACAGAAATCGCTATGCTTACGCATTGTAAACCGTGATAATCGTTGAAATTCCAAGCAACACGCCATTAATGTAAAGGTAGTTGACATTTAAGTTCACGATTTCTACACTGAACAGTAGTTGCCACGGAGTTGTGGCGGCCGTCCTTCAGCGACGAAGCGACGAAGAGAACTACCAAGAAGAACCAACGGAAACGGCGGGGAACCAACCATACCGATTCATACCGGGCGGAAGCCGGATGGCCAGCGCGACCACCGCGATGACCGGCCGGAACCGTCATTCTCAACGAGGAGAAGAACCATGAGAACCACGAAGAAGATGATCGCGGGAGTCGCCGCAGTCGCGGCGCTGGCGATGGGACTGGCCGGCTGCGGATCGGGCTCGGACTCGAGCTCCAGCTCCAGCAGCGACGAGGTCGTCAAGATCACCTACATGCACCGCCTGCCGGATTCCGACGGCATGACGACGGTCGACGAGATCGTCTCCCAGTGGAACAAGGCGCACCCGAACATCCAGGTGACGGCCACGAAGTTCAGCGGCAACGCCTCCGACATGATCAAGAAGCTCGAGACCGACGTCAACGCCGGCAACGCGCCGGACCTCGCTCAGGTCGGCTACGCCGAGCTGCCGGAAGTCTACACGAAGGGCATGCTCGAGGACGTCACCGAATACGCCGAGCAGTACAAGGACGACTTCGCGTCCGGCCCGTACAGCCTGATGCAGGTCGACGGCAAGACCTACGGCCTGCCGCAGGATACCGGCCCGCTCGTCTACTTCTACGACAAGGCCGCGTTCGACGAGCTCGGCCTGACCGTGCCGACCACGCAGGAAGAGCTGATCTCCGAAGCCGAGACGGCCGCCAAGTCCGGCAAGTACATCATGTCGTTCCAGGCCGACGAGGCCGGCAACATGCTCTCCGGCCTCGCGGGCGCCTCCGGCTCGTGGTACACGATCAAGGACGACGCATGGGTCGTCAACACCGAGACCGACGGTTCGAAGGCCGTCGCCTCCGTCTACCAGACGCTCCTCGACAACAAGGCCGTCACCACCTACCCGCGCTGGGATCCGACGTTCGACGCCGCGCTGCAGGACGGCACGCTGATCGGCACGATCGGCGCCGCCTGGGAAGCCCCGCTGCTGATGGACTCGATCGGTGACTCCGGCAAGGGCAACTGGGCCGTCGCCCAGCTCGGCGACTGGTTCGACAACGGCGGCAAGACCGGCCCCGACGGCGGCTCCGGCGTCGCGGTCCTCAAGGGCTGCGAGCATCCGAAGGAAGCCATGGAGTTCCTCGACTGGTTCAACACCCAGGTCGACGGCCTGATCAGCCAGGGCCTCGTCGTCGCCGCGAACACCTCCGACGCGAAGACTCCGGACAGCTGGAAGGAATACTTCTCCGGCCAGGACATCATGCAGGAGTTCATCAAGGCGAACGACAACATGGGCGACTTCACCTACATTCCGGGCTTCTCGGCCGTCGCCACCGCGATGACGAACGCCGCCAGCAAGGCGGCGGACGGCTCCGGGACCGTCGAGCAGATCTTCACCGACGCGCAGACCACGTCGATCGCGACGCTGAAGGACTACGGCCTGTCGGTCAGCGAATGACCGGCCGCCGGTAGCCTCCGGCAAGCCTCGCCAGCAATCGTCTGAATCGCCGAAACAGCAAGAATTTGGAACGATTCCTCCGGCACAGGGGATCGTGGTCCCGATCCCCGGGACGGAGGAGTCGTTCCATTTTTCATGCCCTCCGGCCTTCCCACAGCAATATCCCCGTGTCACCCACGTCCCCAGTTCATGCCCGGGCGGAAAGGAAGGGAACGAAATGTCAGCTCCCACGCAGGCCATGACGTCGACCGCCGACGCCGTGCTCAACAGGGCCGAACCCGACGGTGCCGCCGGCGCCGCCGTGCCGGCCGCCCTCGACGGCCCGAAAGCCGTCACGACCAGGCGCAAGAAGAAGGCGAAGCGCTCCGACGCCGTCAAGCGTGCCGAACGCACCGGATGGGCGTTCATGGCGCCGTTCGTCATCCTCTTCGCCATCGTCTTCATCATCCCGATCATCTGGGCCATCAAGTCCAGCTTCTACCAGCAGGTCGCCGTCGGCGGCGGCGCCTACGGCGGCGGACAGCTCGTCAACCAGTTCGTCGGCCTCCAGAACTTCCAGTACGTCATCACGTCCGGCGACTTCTGGGCCGGCATCGGCAGGGTCCTGATCTACACCGTCATCCAGGTGCCGATCATGATCATCGCCGCGCTCGCGCTCGCGATGCTGCTCGACTCGTTCCTCGTCAAGCACGTCACCGTGTTCCGCCTGAGCTACTTCCTGCCGTACGCCATTCCGGGCGTTGTCGCCTCGATCATCTGGGTGTTCCTCTACAACGGCCAGATCTCGCCGATTGTCAAGGGCCTGGCCGCCCTCGGCATCAACGTCGACTTCTTCGCGAACAACGTCGTGCTCGCGTCGATGGCGAACATCACGACGTGGACGTTCACCGGCTACAACATGCTGATCTTCCTCGCCTCGCTGCAGGCCATTCCGCACGATCTCTACGAGGCCGCACGTATCGATGGCGCCAACGGCTTCCAGATCGCGATGAAGATCAAGCTGCCGAACGTGCGCGGCGCGGCGCTGCTCGCCATGCTGCTGTCGATCGTCGGCACCATCCAGCTGTTCAACGAACCGCAGGTCATGCAGACCGCCGACCCGGGCATCTCGTCCTCGTACACGCCGATGATGATGGCCCTCAACACGTCGCGCGGCTTCCTGACTCCGAAGGGCGACGGCCCAGCATCCGCCATCGCCATCGTCATGGCGTTCATCGCCGGCATCCTGGCCATGATCTACGCCCTCGTCGAAAGGAAGGTGAACGAGTCATGACGACCGTCATCAATCCCGCTTCCAGCGAATCCACCCGCTCCGCGAAGGACGCCGAGCACGAGGCGAAGCGCCGCCACAGGGCGCAGGCGAGGGCCGCAAAGCGCGCGGATCGCATTCGCGAGAAGGCCGAACACGACCTGCCGCGCTCCATGCAGCCGAACAGGTTCGTCAAGACGATCACCGTCATCGTCCTCGTCGTCGTGCTGATCTACTTCCTGTTCCCGATCTACTGGGCCATCATCGCGTCGACGAAGACGCCGGCGCAGCTGACCGGCAGCAACGGCCTGTGGTTCGCCGTCGGCCTGCAGGACCTGCCGAACGCCATCGCGACGAACTACACGAAGCTGCTCGGCTGGACGAAGGGCGAATTCTGGCGCTGGGTGCTCAATTCCCTCATCTACTCGGGCGCCTCGGCGCTGATCGGCACCGTCGTCGCCGTCATGGCCGGCTACGCGACCGCCAAGTTCAACTTCCGCGGCAAGGGCGTCATCATCGGCGTCATCATGGCCTCGATGCTGATGCCGGCCGCGCTGATGACGATCCCGCAGTACTCGATCTTCAACACGCTCGGCCTCGACAACACGATGCTGTCGATCATCATCCCGTGCTCGGTCTCGCCGTTCGGCTTCTTCCTCGGCCGCGTCTACGCGCAGAGCTCGGTGCCGGACGAACTGCTGGAAGCCGCGAGGATCGACGGCGCCGGCGAGGCGAGGATCTTCTTCACGATCGTGCTGAGGATCCTGGCACCGGCGATGGTCACGATCTTCCTGTTCCTGTTCGTCGCGACGTGGAACAACTTCCTGCTGCCGTTGATGATGATTTCGGACAGCTCGCTGCAGCCGGTCACGCTCGGCCTGTACGGCATGGTCTCGCTGGCTACGTTCACCGATCGCGGCGCGCTGATGATGGGCGCCCTGCTCGGCGTCCTGCCGGTCATCGTGCTGTTCCTGTTCCTGCAGCGCTACTGGCAGTCGGGCCTCGCGGCCGGTTCGGTCAAGGGCTGACAAGGCGGGAATCATTCAGTACGGAAATGAGCACGGAAATTTAGTACGGAAACCTAGTAGCAGAAAGAGAACCGATGACTACTTCAGGACGATTCACGCTGCCGAGCGAGAGCAACTTCGCCGACAAGACCGCCGAACTGGCCGGGCTGTGGGGCGCCGACGCCATCCGCAACTCGGACGGCACCGAGCTCGACGAGGAAGTGAAGAAGCTGGGGAAGAAGATCTACAGCGCGTATTTCCCGACCCGCGCCCACAACGAGTGGATCACGCTGCACATGGACGAGACGCCGCAGGTGTACCTGCTCACGCAGCGCGTGCTCGCCGAGTTCGCCGCCGGCGGCACTGCCGACGATGGTGCCGTGGCCGGTGCCGCGGCCGATGTCACGGCCGACGGAGCCGCCGCCCCGGTGACGATCGACCTGATGGCGACGTTCTTCGCCGAGCAGCTGACGCCGAACTGGGACGCCGACCCGAAGCGGTACTGGGAAGTCGTCGACCGGACGACCGGCGACGTCGTCGACCCGGCCGGCTGGTCGTTCGACCGCGATGCCGGCACCCTCACCGTCGACGCGGCCGCCGCCGTCCCGATGCACGAATACACGGCGACGTTCCTCGCCTATATCATCTGGGATCCGGTCGAGATGTACAACCACCTCACCAACGACTGGGGCGACAAGGAACACGAGATTCCGTTCGACATCTACCATCCGGCCACGCGCCAGTTCGTCATGGACACGTTCGCCAAATGGCTTGCGGACAATCCGGAGACCGACGTCGTCAGGTTCACGACGTTCTTCTACCAGTTCACGCTGCTGTTCGACCAGAAGCATCGCGAGAAGGTCGTCGACTGGTTCGGCTGCGCCTGCACCGTCTCGCCGGCCGCCCTCGACGACTTCGAGGCCCGCTACGGCTACCGCATGCGCCCGGAAGACTTCGTGGACGCCGGCTGCTACAACTCCGCATGGCGCGTGCCGAGTCGCCAGCTGCTCGACTGGATCGAATTCCTGTCCGACTTCGTCCGCGCGAATGTCAGGACGATGGCGGCGATGGCGCACGACGCCGGCAAGGAAGCGATGATGTTCCTCGGCGACCAGTGGATCGGCACCGAGCCGTACCGCCCGGACTTCGCCGGCCTCGGACTGGACGCCGTCGTCGGGTCGGTCGGCGACGGCACGACGCTGCGGATGATCAGCGACATCAAGGGCGTCAGGTACACGGAGGGACGATTCCTGCCGTACTTCTTCCCGGACACGTTCTACGAGGGCAACGATCCGTCGATCGAGGCCTGGGACAACTGGCGCAAGGCGCGCCGCGCGATCCTCAGGAGCCCGGTGGCCCGCATGGGCTACGGCGGCTACCTGTCGCTCGCCGCGAAGTTCCCGAAGTTCGTCGACGCCGTCGGGCACATCGCCGACGAGTTCCGCGACATGCACGCGAAGACGCACGGCCGCGGCGCCGCGCCGGCGCTCACCGTCGCCATCGCCAACTGCTGGGGCGAAATGCGCTCGTGGATGGCCTACACCGTCGCCCACGCGCTGCCGAACAAGCAGACGTACTCGTACTACGGCATTCTCGAGGCCCTGTCGGGCATGCGCGTCGACGTCAAGTTCATCAGCTTCGACGACGTGCTGGCCGGCCGGCTCGACGACGGCGACATCGACGTCGTCATCACCGGCGGCCCGGTCGAGACGGCATTCTCCGGCGGTGCGGCGACGTGGGCCGACGGGCGCCTGGCCGAACGCTTCCGCGCATGGGTGCGCGGCGGCGGCGCGCTGATCGGTGTCGGCGAACCGTCGTCGATGGCCGGTCGCGGCGACCGGTTCTTCCAGCTTGCCGATATCCTCGGCGTCGACGAGGAACGATTCCAGACGCTGTCGGTCGACAAGTACTTCCCGCCGGTCACCGCCGACCACTTCATCGTTGCCGACGCCGACCGCGGCGCGCTGTCGGACGGTGCGGCCGACTCGGCCGCCGCCGCGGCCACCGGTATCCCCGGCAAGGTGCCCGGCGACTACGCCGGCCCGGCGATCGACTTCGGCGAGCCGATCCTCAACACCTATCCGGTATCCGAGCGTACGACGCTGCTGTCGGCGCACGGCAACCAGGTCCAGCTGGCCGCCAACGAATACGGCCGCGGCCGCGGCGTCTACGTCTCCGGCCTGCCGTATTCGGCCGCGAACGCGAGGCTGCTGGAACGCGCGCTGTTCTGGGCCGCCGGTCGCGAAGCCAACTACGCCGCCTACAGCTCGACGAATCCCGAATGCGAAGTCGCCGTCTTCCCGACGACAGGCTGGTACTGCGTCGTCAACAACACCGACCGTCCGCAGGCCACCACCGTCGCGCTTCCCGGCGGCACCGCCGTCGACTTCCGGCTCGCCGCCAGCGGCCTGGAATGGCGGCGCCTGGAGTAGGTCGCGCCCGGGAAACGGCCTGCCCGCGGAGGGCGGAGCTCTCCGGCGGGCAGCCGGTTCCATGTCCGACCGACCACTGTTCGCAAGATTTTTGAGAGGTTTCCAATGACCGACATCACCACCCTGCGCGACGTCGCCGGGCAGTTCCGGCTCGACGGCGACGTCGCCGACGTGCAGCCGTACGGCGACGGGCACATCAACGTCACCTATCTCGTCACGACCGAAGTCGCCGGCGACGACGGCAACGTGACATCCGGGCCGCGCTACATCATGCAGAAGATGAACACCGAGGCGTTCCCGGACACGGCGAGGCTGATGCACAACATCGAGCTCGTCACGGCGTTCCTGAAGGATCGCGGGCAGGAGACGCTCGAGATCGTGCCGGCCCTGACGGGCGAATCGTACCTGAAGAACGACGCCGGCGCGTGGCGGCTCTACCGGTTCATCGAGGGCACGACGTCGTACAATCTCGCCGAGACGCCGGCGATCTTCCGCGCGGCCGGCGCCGCGTTCGGGCAGTTCCAGAACGATCTCGCCGAGTTCGACGCGAGCCTGCTGACCGAGACGATCGAGCGGTTCCATGACACGCCGAACCGCTACCGCAACTTCCTGGCCGCCGTCCGCAACGACGTCGCCGGCCGCGCCGATGGCGTCCGCGGCGAAATCGGCTTCTACATGGGCCGCGCCGACGAGTTCGCGACGATCATGGACGGCCTGGCCGACGGGACGATCCCGCTGCGCGTCACCCACAACGACACGAAACTCAACAACATCCTGATGGATGCCGGGACCGGCGACGCCCGCGCGATCATCGACCTCGACACCGTCATGCCCGGCTCGCTGCTGTTCGACTACGGCGACTCGATCCGCTTCGGCGCGTCGACGGCGCTCGAGGACGAACCGGACCTGTCGAAGGTCCACTTCTCGGCCGAACTGTTCCGCGCGTACACCGAAGGCTACCTCGGCAAGGTCGGCGGATCGATCACCGAACGCGAGCTCGAACTGCTGCCGACGGGCGCGAAGATGATGACGATGGAATGCGGCATGCGCTTCCTGACCGACTATCTCGAGGGCGACCACTACTTCGCGACGAAGTATCCGGAACACAACCTCGTCCGCGCGCACACGCAGATGAAGCTCGTCGAGGAAATGGAGGAGCAGTGGGACGACATGGCCGCGATCGTCCGCGACGTCATGCGTGAAACGTCCGTGGAACAGTGCGGGGAGGCGGCCTGAGATGAACGATTCCCGCGACGCTCTCGACGCCGTCTACGCCACGCTCGACGACCTGCTGCAGTTTGCCGCCGACCGGCTCGGCCTCGACCCGCGCGACCTGGCGTGGACGCGCAACCGGCTGCTCGACGAGCTCGACCTGCCGTCCTACCGGCATGTCGGCGTCGACGGCCAGCCGGCCGGCCACGCCGACGCCACCGGCAGCTCCGCCGGCCCCGACGAGCTGGCCGACCGGCTGTGGCACGCGATGGTCGCTGCCGGACTGGCCGGCGAGACCGCCGCCGACAACGCCACCCCGGGCCGCTGGACGAAGCAGTCGCTGACCGATGTCGTCTTCGGCATCCTCAGCCTGCCGCCGTCCGCGCTCGACGACCGGTTCGCCGCCGTCGAGGCCGACCGCGGCGCGATGGCCGCGATGGACATGCTGTACCGCTACTCGGTCGACAACACCTACGTCAAGCTGGCCCAACTCGAACGCAATCCGCGCTTCGACAGCCACGGCCTGACGATCACGATCAACCTCGCCAAGCCGGAATTCAAGACGATGAAGTCGGCGGCCGCCGGCAACGCCGTCGGCGACGGCTACCCGGCATGCACGATCTGCCGCGACAACGAGGGCTTCGCCGGCCGCGACAAGCGCACCTTGCGCACGGTGCCGGTCACGCTCGACGGCAACCCGTGGTTCTGGCAGTTCTCGCCATACGGCTACTTCCACCAGCACGGCATCTGCGTCAACGACGACCATGTTCCGATGCACGTCGACCGCCGCACGTTCGCCAGGCTGCTCGACTTCGTCGACCGGTTCCCGGGATACTTCCTCGGCTGCAACGCCGCGCTGCCGCGGATCGGCGGCTCGGTGCTCGCGCACGACCACTACCAGGGCGGCGGCGAGCCGCTGCCGATGTTCCGCGCCGCGACCACCGGAACGTACCGGCCGGGAACGTGCCGGCCGGCGACATCGGCGGGGGAGGACGTTCCCCGGAACGGCGACCCTGCCGGCGGTGCCGCCTCCGACAGCGCCGTCGTCGTCGAGACGCTCGACTGGCCCGGCACCGCCGTCCGCGTCGTCTCGCGCTCGCGGGACGCCGTCGTCGAGACGGCGGAAACCATTCGGCAGGGGTGGGTCGCCTACGACAATCCGGCGATCGGCATCCTGCACGCCGACGCCGACGGTCCCAGGTCGGCCGTCTCGCCGAGCGTGCTGAAGACATCGCGCGGCTACGAAATGATGCTGATCTTCCGCAACAATGCCGTATCCGACGAGTATCCGCTCGGCGTCTTCCACGCCCATCCGGAATACTGGCCGGTCAAGCAGGAGCCGATCGGCCTCATCGAGGCGCAGGGCCTGTTCGTGCTGCCGGGCCGGCTCGTCGAGCAGCTCGGCATCCTCGAGGATGCGCTGGTGACCGGCGGCCTGCTCGCCGAACTGCCGGAACCGGTCGGCGAGTTCACGCTCGTCTGGACCGAAGTGCGCGACCGGCTCGCAACGGCGGGATCGTTCGACCGGCCGGCCGTCCGCGCGGCGCTGCGCGACGAACTCGGTGCGGTCTGCTACCGGATTCTCGAGAATACCGCCGTCTTCAAGACGCCGGAGCTGATGGACGGATTCCTGCGCTCGCTCGGCTTTGTCGGCGGCGAGGCGGGCAACATGAACGATTCATGCGACGATGGCAAGCCCGGCGAGGGAGCCGGCAGGACCGTCGACGACGATCCGGACAACGAAAGGGGGCCACGATGATTGTCGGAGTGGACGTGGGCGGCACGAAAATAGAGGCGGTGCTCGCCGGCCCCGGCGGCACCGTGCTCGCGAGGCGGCGCGTTCCGGCCCGGTCCGGCGCCGACGCGCTGATCGACGACGTGACCGCACTGGTGAAGACGGTCGCCGACGACCGGCTCGACCTCGTGACGGCCGTCGGCATCGGCACGCCGGGCCAGGTCAACATGGCGAGCGGCGACGTGCGCAACATCGTCAATCTCGACATCGACCACGTGCCGCTCGCGAGCGGCGTCTCGGCCGGCCTCGGCGGCGTGCCGGTCCATGTCGAGAACGACGTCAACGCCGCCGCCCTCGGCGCCGCGCACCTGCTGCATGTCGACGACACCGCCGGCAACGAGGCCGGTGGCATGCCGCCGAACATCGTGTTCCTGAACTTCGGCACCGGACTGGCCGCCGGCGTGATCAACGACGGCCGGATCTACCACGGCTACAGCTGCTCGGCCGGCGAGATCGGCCACGTGCCGATCGACCCGAACCGCTTCGACTGCCCGTGCGGCCAGCGCGGCTGCCTGGAAACCGTCTGCTCGGGGTCGGCGGTCGCGCGCCTCTGGCCAGTCGGCGTCGACACTGCCGGCGATGGCGGTACCGGCGAAGGCGACCGTGCCGACGGAGCGCCGACGGCGCCGATGCCGGCGCTGATCGCGGCGGCCCGCGACGGTGACGCCTGCGCGCTGCGCGTGCTCGGCATCGTCACGCACGCGATCGGCGACGCATTGCAGCTCGTCGTTCAGACGATGGATCCGCAGCGGATCGTCATCGGCGGCGGCATGGCCAAGACCGGCGAGCCGCTGCTCGACGTCATCCGCGAGGAACTGGCGCTGCGCGAGTCCGACTGCCCGTTCCTCAGAGGCCTGAACATCGCCAACCGCCTCGTCCTCGCCCCCGCCGACGCCCCGGTCGGCGCGCTGGGAGCGGCACTCGCAGCGTAAGCCTTCTTGCTTGGGGGACTTCTCGCTTAGGGGAACGGTTTCCTCGCGGTGGGTGCTTCTTTGGGATGTTACAAACCCGAGCTAACAGCTCGGGTTTGTAACATCCCAAAGAAGCACCCACCACTCAAAACCCGGCGAACGCTTCGCGTTCGCGTCGACCCTCAGCCTCGCTCCGCTCGGCAGCCCCCTTCCAGGGGGCTTCTTGCCGGTACTTCTCCACGGAATTCCAAGAATAGAAGATATTCGCCGGAAGAAAGCCTTCGCAAGACGAAAAGCCCCCTGGAAGGGGGCTGGCCGCGAAGCGGCCTGAGGGTCGACGCGTTCGGCGGAGCCGAACGCCGGTTTGCAAGTGGAGGGCGGAGCCCTCCGCGCGCAAACCGTTCCCTTGGCGGCTCACTGCGCGATGTAGTCGCGGACGACGGCGATGGCGGCACCGCGCAGGGCGATGTCGGCGCCGAGCTGGCAGCGGCGCATCGAGGTGTCGGGATGGAACATCGAGGCGGAGGTGCGCTTGAATTCCTCGTTGCCGGCGTCGAGGAACGTGTTGTTGATGACGTCCGGCGGCCCGTAGACGCAGACATCGGCGATGTCGAGCAGGCCGATCGGCATCGCCAGCGCGGCGGCGAAGCGGCGGCCGGCATCCTCGATCAGCGCGATGCGCTCGTCCTCGGACGAGGCCGTGCGCAGGCGTTCGCGGATCGCGACGGCGGAGACGAGCATCTCGAGGCAGCCGCGCTTGCCGCACGGACAGTCGGGCCCGTCGACCGGATCGATCGCGACGTGGCCGATCTCGCCGGCGGCGTGGTTGTCGCCGACGACGATCTTGTCGTCGATCAGCGTCGCGGCGCCGATGCCGCGGTCGTTCTTGATGAACAGCAGGTTCGGGCCGGCGCTGCCGAAGAATCGTTCGGCCAGCATCGACGCGACGGTGTCGTTGACGATCGTGACCGGCACGCCGAACCTCGTCTCGAGCAGGCCGCGCAAGTCGACGTCGCGCCAGCCGAGCTGCGTCGACTGCCGGATGACGCCGTCCTCGACGACGCCGGGCACGGCGATGCCGATGCCGATGATGTTGCCGCGGTCGACGTCGGCGCGCAGCTGGTCGACGAGCTGGATGATCGCGTCGACCTCGACGGTGTTGTCGGGACCGAGCGCGACCTCCATGCGCTCGAGCGGCCGGCCGAGCAGGTCGGTGACGGCGCACTGGATGAGCTGCGCCTGCGACAGGTCGAGGCTGATGATGCGCAGCCGCGTCGTGTCGACGCCGAGCAGCGTGGCACGCTTGCCCTTGCCGGTCGAGCTCGACTCGAAGCCGCTCTCGCGGATCAGTCCGGCGTCGAGCATGCCGGAGACGACGTCGCTGACGGCGACACGGCTCAGGCCGGTCAGCCGGCCGAGCTCGGCGCGCGAGCGGTCGGTGTTCGGAAACAGCAGCGAGAAGATGACGGACCGGTTCTTCCGTCGGACATCCGACGGGCTCGCCTTCTGCCCCTTCGTGTCGAATGTCAGGATGCCGGTGGTCGGATCGGACACGGTGCGCTCCCTCTACTCATGTGCGTCGTTGGCGTGCGGGAATCGTTGCAATATGGTGCAATACATAGGAACGATCCATAGCAAAGATAGTTAACATTATAGAGTCGAAGTCTCGTCATTTCAAGTTTAAAAACGCCGTAAATTAGCTAAAATCCTTTTATGTAAGTATACTTAACAAATGGAAACCGAAAGGCTGCTCGCGATATCGGGATTATACCCCCGTCGCGACCGGCCGGACCGGCCCGGTCCGAGGATGCGCAGCGACGCGCGAATCGTGCCGGCCGACGAAACCACAATGCCGAGCAATCGCAATCACCCAGCGAACCGGCGGCCGCATGACCGCGGGACGGAGGACACCATGGCCGAAATCATCATTGTCCGCGACGAGGAAGAAGCCGGACGGCTCTACGCGACATGCGTCGCGAAGCTGATCCGCCGCAAGCCCGACGCCGTGCTCGGGCTGGCGACCGGATCGAGTCCGCTCGCCGCCTACCGGGCGCTCGCCGGCGAAATCGGGAAGGACGGCCTCGACGTCTCGAGGGTCCGCGGCTTCGCGCTCGACGAGTACATCGGCCTGCCGCTCGACCATCCGGAATCCTACCACAGCACGATTCATCGCACCGTCGTCGGGCCGCTCGGCCTCGACCCGGCGCTCGTCCACGTGCCCGGCGACGCGCTGGACGGCGCGCCGCTGTCCGACGAGGCGCTCGTCGCGCCGGCCGGCGCGGCCTACGACGCCGCGATCGAGGCCGCCGGCGGCATCGACGTGCAGATCCTCGGCATCGGCACCGACGGCCACGTCGGCTTCAACGAGCCCGGCTCGTCGCTCGCCTCGGGCACGCGCGTCAAGACGCTCGCCGAGCAGACCCGCCTCGACAACGCGAGGTTCTTCGACGACGACGTGGACAAGGTGCCGACCCACTGCATCACGCAGGGCATCGGCACGATCATGAAGGCCCGTCACCTGGTGCTGCTTGCGTTCGGCGCCGGCAAGGCCGAGGCCATCGAGGAAACCGTGGAAGGCGGCGTCTCGTCGTTCTGTCCGGCATCGGCGCTGCAACTGCACCCGCACGCCACCGTCATCGTCGACGAGGCTGCCGCCTCCCGCCTTCGCCACAAGGACTACTACCGCTACGCCTACGATCACAAGCCCGCCTGGCAGGGCATCTGACCGAAAAAAGAGGAATACTCATCGAGCGCAGACTCCCTCTTGAGAGGGAGTCGAAAATCCGGAGGATTTTCGGTGGGAGTCCGCCGCTGGAAGGTGACTGTTGCCGGACTCCCTCTTCAGAGGGAGTCGAAAATCCGGAGGATTTTCGGTGGGAGTCCGCCGCTGGAAGGTTCGAAGATGAACGAAACGATAGAACAACGAGTCCGCGCCGTCGACGAGGCGATGGCCGCGCCGCCGCGCGCCTTCGCGATCGCCGGCGCGACATTGGTCGACGCCCGCGGCGTCGTCGGCCACCATGACGGGCGGGGAAGCGACGGATGGATCGTCGCCGGCGACGACGGCACGATCCTCGCGACCGGCACAGGCCGCGACGGGTTCGATGCCGCGCGCCGCGAAGCCGGCGTGGCGGACGCCGACGTCGTCGATGCCGCCGGCATGATCGCCGTGCCCGGCTACGTCGACATCCACGCGCACGGCGCATGGGGCAGCTCGTTCGACGACGGCGAGGCCGGCATCCGGCGCGCCCGCGCCGGACACATGTGGAACGGCACGACGCGGCAGGTGTTGTCGCTGATCACGAATCCGCTCGACGAGATGTGCGACAACCTCGCGACGGTGCGCGCGCTGATGCCGTCGCGGCCGGACATTCTCGGCTCGCATCTCGAGGGGCCGTTCCTCGCCATGAGCCGCAAGGGCGCCCATGCGCCCGAATGCCTGAAAGATCCGGAACCGCAATACGTCGAGGCGCTGCTGGCGGCCGCCGACGGCACGCTGCGCCAGATCACGATCGCGCCCGAGCTGCCGCACGGCCTCGAGGCCATCCGCACGTTCGCCGCCGCCGGCACGGTGCCGGCCGTCGGCCACTGCGACGCCGACTACGCGACGGCGAAACGTGCGTTCGACGCCGGCGCCGGTCTGATGACGCACATGTTCAACGCGATGAACGGCCTGCACCACCGCGAGCCCGGCCCGATCCCGGCCGCCATCGAGGACAAGCGCGTCCACGTCGAGCTGATCAACGACGGCTTCCACGTCGACGATCCGATGGTGCGCCTCGCAATGGACCTGGCGGGGGAGCGGACCGTCTTCGTCACGGACGCGATGGCCGCGACCGGCTGCCCCGACGGCCGCTACAAGCTCGGCAGTCTCGACGTCGACGTCGTCGGCGGTCACGCGCGGCTCGTCTCGAACGGCGCGATCGCCGGCTCGACGTTGCTCGTCGAACAGGCTGTCGGCCGCGCCGTGCTGGAACTCGGCATCGCCCCGGCCCGCGCCGTCGAGGCCGCCACGCTCGCACCGGCCCGCGCGCTGCGCCTCGACCGCCCGAACTTGGTCACCGGCGCCCCGCTCGGCCTGCTCGCGCCGTCCCATGCCGCCGACGTCCTGCTGCTCGACCCGGCCACCTGGACCCCACGGCATGTCTACGCCGCCGGTCGACGTATCCGATAGCTGGCGTATTCAAGGTGTCGCAAACCCGGGCTTTCGGCCCGGGTTTGCGACATCCGCAAGAAGAGCGCTCCGATGGCCCCGAGAGTTCGTCGGGAGCGTAAATATTGCAGTCGGGGGTATTTGAAAAATCTATAGCAATGTATAGGTTCGGTTGATGAAGAGGCGGGCGAATCGTTCATGTAATACGGTTTGGAAACGGCGGAATTACAGCGAAAACCATGCATGAATCGTTCAAAAATGATTGATCGCTGGAAATATCGAACCGATTGTGATATGGCGAACGCAACCGGCGGACGCCGGCGTGTCGCGAGGTCGTCGGGGCAACCCCCGTGCTGCTATCCTGTCCAACAAGACACGAGGTGATGTCTATTCGGGTTTCGCCTCCGCCGAACACTTTCCATGGCATCCGCCGCCCGAGAACCTCGATCCGTCCCGTCCCGCCGCCTGTCACTCGTACCTTGTCGTACCAGGAAAACCGATGAACCGGCGGATTCCAAGCGCGCAACCCTCCGTCCGAAGAAGCACAGCGGGAGCCGCAACCATGCGTGGCCGTCCGCGCCTTCGGGCGTCCGCTGCAACTTGTCCGGTCGCCGGCATCGCCGATTGCCAACGAGAGCAGAGCAACCGGAAGGTGAACGATTCATGCGTGTGCGCACACTCGCGAAGACTGTCGCCGCGGCCGTCGCCGCCGTCGCGATGACGGCGGCCGTGGCGGCCTGCGGCGGCGTGAAACCCGGCGGATTCGACGCCGACATCAACAAGACCGTCCTCGTCGGCACGACCGACAAGATCACGTCGCTCGACCCCGCCGGCAGCTACGACAACGGATCGTACGCCGTGCAGATCCAGGTGTTCCCGTTCCTGTACGCCCAGGACTACAACACGAGCGAACTGTCGCCGGACCTCGCCGCCGACGACGGCACGTGGAGCGCCGACGGCACCGAATTCACCGTCAAGATCAAGCCGGACCAGAAGTGGGCGAACGGCCACGTGCTCGACGCCAACGACGTCAAGTTCTCGTTCGACCGCGTCAAGACGATCAACGACGAGAACGGCCCGAGCTCGCTGCTCGCCAACATCGACTCGATCGACGTGCCCGACGACCTCACCGTCGTCTTCCACACGTCCGTCCCGTTCGACGTCACGCTCAAGCAGGTGCTCTCCAGCCCGGCCGGCCCGATCGTCGACGACGAGGTCTTCAGCGCCACCAGCCTGACCGACGCCGACACGATCGTCGCAGCCAACGCGTTCGGCGGTCCCTACCGGCTCGTCGCGTTCACGCTCAACGAGGACGCCGCCTACGAGCCGAACCCGAACTACGACGGCCTGACGCCGGCGCGGAATGCCGCCGTGCTCGTGCAGTACTACGCCGACGCCTCCAACCTCAAGCTCGCCGTGCAGGAAGGGCAGGTCGACGTCGCCTACCGGTCGCTGACGCCGACCGACATCGCCGACCTCAAGAAGACGAAGAACGTCAGCGTCGTCACCGGCCCCGGCGGCGAGGTGCGCATGCTCGCGTTCAACTTCGAGATCATGCCGTACGGCACGGCCACCGACACTCCCGACGCCGCGAAGGCGAAGGCCGTCCGTCAGGCCGTCGCCGACCTCATCGACCGCGACGAACTCGCCAACACCGTCTACAAGGGCACCTACTCGCCGCTGTACTCGTTCATCCCCGACGGCCTGTCCGGCCACGAGGACACGCTCAAGGCCGATTACGGCGACGGCAACGGCGGCCCGAGCCTCGACGCCGCGAAGAAGGTCCTCGAGGCCGCCGGCATCGATACCTCGACGCCGATCAAGCTGGACCTGCAGTACAACGGCGACCACTACGGCGCGTCGTCGGCCGACGAATACGCGGCGATCAAGTCGCAGCTCGAGGACGGCGGCCTGTTCGACGTCGACCTCCAGCAGACCGAGTGGACGCAGTATTCGAAGGAGCGCGTCGTCACCGACGACTCGACCGGCAGCTATCCGGTCTACCAGCTCGGTTGGTTCCCCGACTACTCCGACGCCGACAACTACCTGTCGCCGTTCTTCCGCAGCGGCAACTTCGTCGAGAACGGCTACTCGAACGACGAGATCGACCAGCTCATCGTCCAGGAAGCCGGCACTGTCGACGAGATGGCCCGCGAGAAGATCCTCGAGCAGATCCAGGAGCTCGAATCCGAGGACCTCTCCACGCTGCCGCTGCTCCAGGGCGACCAGGTCGCCGTCGTCCGCTCCGGCATCTCCGGCGTCGTCCTCGACGCGTCGTTCCGGTTCAGGTACGCAAGCGTCGTCAAGTCGTGATGAAGTAACCGGCGCCCGCTTCCAGCGTGGGCGGCCGGAGCGGATGTCGAACTCGAGACACTCGAGGCCGTTCGGCCAAGCCTACGCTCGAGTTCGACATCCGCTCCGGCCGCAGAGAACGTCTTTATCTCGCTTTTCGTCAATCTTTTATTTTCTTTATTTTGTAAAAACTAAGGAGACCACAGTGAGTGCTGCTGTCCCTGTCAGTCCGGCAGACTCCGGACAAACGGCCATTCCGAAGGCCAGGAAAAACCACCTCTCCGCCGGCTTCTTCAAGTTCGTGCTGTGCAGGTTCCTGCTCATCATTCCGACCGTGTTCATTCTCGTCACCGTCGTGTTCTTCGTCATGCGCGCGACCGGCGACCCGATCTCGGCGGCGATGGGCGGCCGCCTGACGCAGGCCGAACTGCAGAAGCGCATCCACGCGGCCGGCTACGACCGACCGCTGATCGTGCAGTACTGGGAATATCTCAAGGGCCTGCTGCACGGCGACCTCGGCACGACGCTGACCGACAACCAGCCCGTCGTCAACATCCTGCTGCACTACGGCGCCGCGACGCTCGAGCTCGCCATTCTCGCGCTGATCGTCGCGCTGATTGTCGGCATCGGCCTCGGACGCGTGGCAGCCCGCCACCGCGACCACGCCGCCGACGCCGGCATCCGCTGCTTCGCCATCCTGTGCTACGCCACGCCGGTCTTCTTCCTCGGTCTCGTCCTCAAACTCGTCTTCTCGGTGCTGCTCGACTGGCTGCCGAGCTCCGGCCGCGCGTCGCTCGTCTCGGAACTCAAGTTCTCGAACCTCAACGACCCGACCGGCCTGTACATCGTCGACGCCATCCAGCTCGGCGACATGTCCGTGCTGCTCGACGTGCTCAAGCACGCCATCCTGCCGGCACTGGCGCTGGGATTGCTGACGGCCGGCGTCTTCGTCCGCCTGGTGCGCACCAACGTCATCTCGACGTTCAACACTGGCTACATCGAGGCGGCGCGCTCGCGCGGCGTTTCGGAGAAGCGGCTGATGAAGAAGCACGCGTGGAAGCCGTCGCTGATCCCGATCATCACCGTCATGGGCATGCAGGTCGCAATGCTGCTCGCCGGCGCCGTGCTCACCGAGACGACATTCGAGTGGAAGGGCCTCGGCTTCATGCTGTCAAACTACCTGAAGGCCCGCGACTTCGTCGCCGTCCAGGGCATTGTCATCCTGATCGCGCTGATCGTGTCCGTCGTCAACTTCATCGTCGACGTCGTCAGCGCGCTCGTCGACCCGAGAGTGAGGTACTGACATGAGCGACGCCACGCTGGAAACTCCCGTCGCATCGCCGAATCGTTCCAATGCGAACGATTCGCACGACGAACGGCTCGCCAACATCCAGGGCCAGCTCGACAAGAAGCCGGGCCGCTTCGCCAGGCTGCCGATCGTCCGCGACCTCAAGATCGCCGTCGGCTGGCAGAAGACGATGCTGGTCGTCGGCCTCGTGCTGTGCGCCTTCTTCATTCTCGTCGCGATCTTCGCGCCGCTCATCGCGCCGTACGGCTACGCGCAGACCAAGTCCGCCGACGGCGTCGCGTTCCCGACGCAGGCCGCGCCGTCCGCCGAGCACATCTGGGGCACGACGGTCGGCGGCTTCGACGTGTTCTCGCGCGTCGTCTGGGGCGCCCGCACCGCCGTCATCGCCATCGTCGTCGCCGTCGTGCTGTCGCTGTTCGCCGGCGTCTTCCTCGGGCTGGTGTCGGGATACTTCGGCGGCTGGCTCGACCGCGTGCTCGTCGTCATCTGCGACGCCATCTACGCGTTCCCGTCGCTGCTGCTCGCCATCCTGATGGCCATCATGATCTCGGGCGGCCAGTCATCGCTGTGGGGCGGCCTGCTCGCGTCCGGCATCTCGATCACCGTCGTCTACATTCCGCAGTATTTCCGCACGATCCGCTCCGAAGTCGTGCGCATGAAGGACTCGGCGTTCATCGAGAGCTCCAAGGTCGTCGGTGCCTCGTCGTGGCGGATCATGTTCCGCCACCTGCTGCGCAACTCGACCCGCACGTTGCCGGTCATCTTGACATTGAATTCGTCGGAAGCGATCTTGACATTGGCCGGCCTCGGCTTCCTCGGCTTCGGCATCGAGCCGACGGCCGCCGCCGAATGGGGCTACGACCTCAACCGCTCGGTCTCCGACGTCACGGCCGGCATCTGGTGGACGGCCGTGTTCCCGGGCCTCGCGATCGTGCTGATCGTGCTCGGCATCACGCTGGTGGGCGAATCGTTGAACGATCTCGCCGACCCGCGCCTGCGCGCCCGCAAGTCCGCCGGCGAAGTCGTCGGCTCGATCGAGGACACGTCGGTCGACGCGGACGAATCGTCGAAAATCTCCGCGTCCGAGGAAGCCGAGGCGACGCCCGACGTCGCGATTGCGCTGGCCACCGGCAACGACGCGGCGCTCGCCGAGGCCGTCGACGCCGCCGAGACCGACGCGACCGAGCGGCCGGCGACCGACGGGTTCGCGGCGGAGGAATTCGAAACGCAGCAGGACCCGGAAATCGCCGTCGTCTCGAGGAATGTTCCGGACGATACGGAAGGAGAGGAACGCTGATGTCCGACGACAACAACACCAATGTCGAAGCGGAGCGCCCGCTCGTCACGATCGACGATCTCGGCGTCTCGTTCATGACCGACGCCGGCCCGATCAAGGCCGTCGACGGTGTCTCGTTCACGATTCCGCGCCGCGGCATCGTCGCCGTCGTCGGCGAGTCCGGCTCCGGCAAGTCGGTGACGGCTCGCTCGATCATCAAGCTGCTGCCGGAGACGGCGACGGCGCACGGTGCCGTCATCCTGTCGGCCCGCGGCGGCAACGATTCCACCGGCCCGAACGATTCCGCCCGCGAAACCGCCGACGTCGACATGCTGTCCGTCTCCGGCGCGCAGCTGCGCGAACTGCGCGGCGGCGAGGCGGCGATGGTGTTCCAGGAGCCCGGCTCGGTGCTCAACCCGGTCTACACGATCGGCTGGCAAATCGAGGAGGGCCTGCGCGCCCACGGCGTGACCGACAAGAAGGAACGCCGCGCGAAGGCGATCGAGATCCTCGGGAAAGTCGGCATCCCCGACGCGGCGACCCGCGTCGACTACTATCCGCACCAGTTCTCCGGCGGCCAGAAGCAGCGTATCGTCATCGCGATGGCCCTCGTGCTCAATCCCGGACTGATCCTCGCCGACGAGCCGACGACGGCACTCGATGTCACCGTCCAGGCCGAGATCCTCGACCTGCTGCGCTACGCGCGTGACGAATTCGGCGCCTCCGTGCTGATCATCACGCACAACATGGGCGTCGTCGCCGACGTCGCCGACGAGGTCGTCGTCATGTACCGCAGACACGTCGTCGAGCAGGGGAGCGTGGAGCAGATCTTCCACCGGCCAAGCGCCGACTACACGAAGAGGCTGCTCGCCGCCGTGCCGAGGATCGGCCAGAAACTGGTCGTCCGCGATCCGGCGACCGGCGCCGAAATTCCGCGCAAGGTGCCGGACTGGCGCAACGCGCCGGTCGCCGTCCGCGCGCGGGGACTGACGGTGACGTATCCCGGGCACATGCTGCAGCCGGCGTTCAAGGCCGTCAACGGCATCGACTTCGAGATCCACGAAGGCGAGGTGCTCGGCCTCGTCGGCGAATCCGGCTCCGGCAAGTCGACGACCGGCCGCGCGATCGCCGGACTCGAGAAGGTGTCCGGCGGCTCGCTGGAAGTACTCGGCGTCGAGATGCATGGCGTGCGCGAGCGCGTGTTCAAGAAGAAGCGCGCCGACATCGGCTTCGTGTTTCAGGATCCGGGCTCGTCGTTCGATCCGCTGATGACGATCGCCGAGAACGTCGCCGAGCCGCTGCTCGTCCACAGGCGCGCCTCGTCGATGGCCGACGCGAAGCAGCGCGTCGCCGAGCTGCTCGAGATGGTGCAGCTGCCGCGCGCCTACATGGACCGCTATCCGCATGAGCTGTCCGGCGGCCAGCGGCAGCGCGCGTCGCTGGCGCGCGGCCTGGCGCTCGACCCGAAGCTGCTCATCGCCGACGAGCCGACGTCGGCGCTGGACGTCTCGGTGCAGGCCAGGGTGCTGGAACTGTTCAGGCGCCTGCAGGCCGAGATCGGCTTCGCCTGCCTGTTCATCACGCACGACCTGGCCGTCGTCGACATGCTCGCCGACCGCGTCATGGTCATGCACAAGGGCCAGATCGTCGAGCACGGCGACACCGCCGACATCATGGAGCATCCACGCAACCCCTACACGAGGAAGCTGCTGGCGTCCCTGCCCGTTCCCGATCCGATCGAGCAGCGCCTCCACCGCGAGGAACTGAAGGCCATCCTCGCCGAGGAAGCGTAATCGCGGGCTCCCTTCCGGGGAGCTTGCCCGGTGCGCTTCCGTTGCGCCAAAAGCGTGAACGGGGATTGCTTCCAGCTCGTGCTGGGTACGATGGCGGCAAACAGTTGAACCACCATGCAAGGGGGATTGTGATGAAGGTTGCCATTCTTGGTTCCGGCATGAAGCTTGTCCAGCTCGCCGAGCCGCTGCTGCTCGCCAAGGGCGCGGAAATCGTGCTCGTCACCGGCGAGCCGCACAAGGTCGACCGCGACATCCGCGAAAACGAGCGCGTCACCATCGTCGAGGGCGACAAGAAGGACATCGAGACCGTGAACGCCGCGCTCAAGCTCGGCGTCGACAAGGTCTGGGCGGACCTCGGCGGCGACGACATCAAGGAGATGGCGCAGGTCCTCGTCAAGTCGATGGACGCCAACGGCGTCAAGCGCCTGCTGTGGACGTCGACGCTGTCGAAGTACTCGAAGGCGCCCGACGAGTTCGCCGTCTGGAACGACAAGGACCTGGGCAAGATCCTCGTCGACCACGCCGAGGCCGCCAAGGTCGTGCGCGAGTCCGATCTCGACTACACGATCATCCAGCCGGTGTGGGTCAACGAGGAGGACTCGGTCGAGTACGAGCTGTCGACGTCCGCCGCGCCGTCCGACGAGACCGAAGTCTCCGTCCCGTCCGTCGCCACGATCGTCACCGACATCCTGACCAACGACTCCCACAAGGGCGAGACGCTGACGATCACGAAGTAGAACCTCCTAAGGGGAGTGCCCCTTGACTCCCTCTTCAGAGGGAGTAAAAAACCGCGGAGCGGTTTTTGGTGGGAGTCCGCGAGCGGCTTCGTCGCGAAGCGGTACGGAACGCATGAGGTCCCGTAGAACTCAAGTTCTACGGGACTTCTTACGTTCCAGCGGTGGACTCCCACCGGCTCGAGACGCTTCGCGTCTCTCGCCGGCTCCCTCTGAAGAGGGAGTTAGGAGGTGGTCTTCTTTCTTGGACACTCAACTGTTTAGAAGTGTGAATATGGGTGAAGAAGGGTGAAAGTGCCAAAAGATATATGAAGATGGGCGAAGATGGGTGAAAGACCCAGAACATCTATGAAGAACGGGGCTGAGCGGCTCGAGGGTGAGCGCCGTCAAGAACGAACTCATCGCCTCCGGCCTGGTCTACGAAAGCGAATATGGCGTGGTCTCCTTCACGGTCCCGGGAATGACCAACTACATTCAGCGCCGCCAGCCGGTGGATCTGGCGCCATACGAACAGGAGTAGACCTCCCCGACTCCCTACTTCAGAGGGAGTCAAAAACCGCGAAGCGGCTTTTGGTGGGAGTCCGCGGAGCGACGAAGTCGCGGAGCGGATCGGGACGCGGCCTCATCCTGCCCCCGCCCTAGGCGGGGGTGAAGCGTACTGGTTTTCTTCTTGAGATGAAGGCACGGTCATGTGAGGAGGGGAGAATGGCGACCATGCATATTGAACATGTTGGTGTCTTTGTCGGTGATCTGGAACGGGGAACCCGGTTCTTCGAGACGTATTTCGGCGGCGTGCGCGGGGAACGGTACGAGAATCCCCGCACGGGATTCTCGTCATACTTCCTGACGTTCGATTCCGGGGCGCGGCTGGAGGTTTCGCACAATGACGCCGTGAATGGCGCCGTTGACGACAGTGCGTTGGGCTACGCCCATGTCGCCTTCTCCGTCGGCTCCCGCCACGCCGTCGACGAGCTGACGGAGCGTCTGCGTTCCGATGGGTATGTGGTTGCCAGCGGTCCGCGCGTCACCGGCGACGGCTACTACGAATCCGTCGTCCTCGACGCCGACGGCAACCACGTCGAAATCACCGTGTGATCCGGCTGTCTGCCCTTCGCCAAGATAAAAAGGCTGCCCGCAAACAGCACGGACCTGCGACGAAGTCGCGGAGCTGGTAGGAACGCAAGATTCCCCCGTAGAACTCAAGTTCTATGGATTTCCTTGCGCTCCGTACCGCTTCGCGGCTTCGCCGCTCGCGGACTCCCACCGGCTCGAGCTTCGCTCTCGCCGACCTTCCTGTAAGTATGGACTCGCCTTTGGCGAGACTCATCATTTGCTCGCTATCGCTCGCCTTCGCCTACAAACAGCCCACAGGGCTGTTTGCTTCACGGCTCAGCCTCTAAAGAGGGAGTTAGGAGGTGATTCTCCCTGCCCCCGCCACGGTCGGGGGCAGGGAGAAACTATGATGGCTTGCAACACTGTCTTGAGGGGAAGGATCGTTCATCATGAGTGATGTCGTTACGGAACGCGACCGCGAATACCAGAAGGAAGAGGAGGCCGCCGCGCCGGGGAATGATCAGGCGATGGGCGACCGCGTCAACAACCGCACGCTGAGCCCGCGGTCGGCGGCGTTCGTCGAGTTCATGTCGCAGGGCTGGGACGACAACGAGCCGGAAGCCGAGCGGCTCGAGTCGGCCGCGTACACGCCGGCGCGACTCGAGGCGCTCGGCAAGGCGTTCCCCGGCGAGCGCCTGGTCATCCCGGCCGGCCAGCCGAAGGTGCGCAACAACGACTGCGACTACATGTTCCGTCCCGACTCGGCGTTCGTCTACTACACCGGCCTCGGCCAGGACTACGAAGCCGGCGCCGTGCTCGTGCTCAACCCCGTCGACCCCGAGTCGCCGGAAGCCGCCGGCGGCGCCACGCACACGCCGCAGCTGTTCGTCGCGCCGCGTGCCAACCACTACACGCAGGACTTCTTCAAGGACGCCCACTACGGCGAGTACTGGGTCGGTCCGCGCGCCGGCGTCAAGGAGATGGAGGCGATGACCGGCATCGAGACCGCCGACATCGCCCAGCTCGCCGACGCGATCGGCAAGGACGGCGTGCAGGTGCGCGTCATCGCCGACACCGACCCGCAGGTCACCGCGATGGTCGAGACGGTCCGCCAGGCCGCCGGCCACGGCGACCCGGCCGCCAACGGCGCCGCCGACGACAAGTTCAAGGAGTTCGCGTCGGAGCAGCGCATGATCAAGGACGACTACGAGATCAACGAGGTCCGCAAGGCCGTCGCCGCCACGAAGCTCGGCTTCGACAACATCCTGCGCCGCCTGCCGTCAGTCATCGGCAAGCCGCGTTCCGAACGCATGCTCGAGGGCGCCTTCAACTCGGTTTCCCGCGAGGAAGGCAACGAGGTCGGCTACGACACGATCATCGCGTCCGGCGCCCACGCGCCGATCCTGCACTGGATGCGCAACACCGGCACCGTCGAGGACGGCGAGCTGCTGCTCATCGATGCCGGCGTGGAAGTCGACAGCCTGTACACGGCCGACATCACGCGCACGTTCCCGACCGGCGGCAAGTTCACCGGTTTCCAGAAGAAGCTCTACCAGGCCGTGCTCGACGCGCAGAAGGCCGGCTTCGAGGCCGCGCAGCCGGGCCGCACCTACTCCGACATCCACCACGCCTGCATGCGCTCGCTCGCGAACTCGCTGCACGACTGGGGCATCCTCACCGTCGACATCGAGGAGGCGCTGTCGCCGGAAGGCCAGCAGCTGCGCCGCTGGCACGCCTGCGGCGTGGCCCACCATCTCGGCCTCGACGTGCACGACTGCGCGCAGGCCCGCTACGAGAGCTACCAGGGCGCCGAGATCAAGCCGGGCATGATCTTCACGATCGAGCCGGGCCTGTATTTCCGCGAGGACGACCTGCTGATTCCGCCGGAATACCGCGGCATCGGCATCCGCATCGAGGACGACGTGCTGATGACCGAGGACGGTCCGGAATGGATCTCGAAGGCCATCCCGAAGGAAATCGACGACGTCGAGGCCTGGATGGCCGCGATGGCCGCGGAAGGCGCCCGCTGACCATGCCCACTCCCGACTTCATCCTGTCACTGCGCGGAAAGATCGGCCACGAACTGCTGTGGCTGGCCGGCGTGACCGGCTACATCGTCAACGACCGCGGCGAGGTGCTGCTCGGCCGGCGTTCCGACACCGGCGAATGGGCGCTCGTCTACGGCATCAACGAGCCCGGCGAGCAGCCGGCCGACACCGTCATCCGCGAGGCGAAGGAGGAGACCGGCGTCGACGTGATCGTCACCGACCTCGTCGACGTGCGCTCCGACAACCGCGTGACGACGTACGCCAACGGCGACCGGACGATGTACATGGACCACCTGTTCCTCGCCCATGCCAACCCCGACGGCAACACGGACCCGTTCGTCGGCGACGAGGAAAGCCTGTCGGTCGGCTGGTTCCCGCTCGACGCGCTGCCGTCGCCGCTCGCCAGGAGCACCGTCGAGCGCATGGCGATCGTCGACGAGTACCTCAGGCGCGCCGCCGCCGGCAACCCGCGGGCGCTCTTCGCGAGTGCATTGCAATAGGAAGCACGCACCGGATTTTTCCGCCTGAAAAATCCGGTGCGTTCTTCATTTCGCACCACTCTCCAGAACCCTGGTATTCCAAGGCTTCCCGGCACATGCGAATGTGCGGTTTTGTGCGAAAACGCACCGGATCCGAAACGATGAAAAATCCAGTGCGTCCCCTCCTCCTACAATGACAACATATCTTTATCCTCAGCGAAAGAAGCGAACGCATGTCCCTTGAACGTCCAGACGGCGCCCTGACGATGCGCGAGGTGGAGCGCGACATCATGTCGCGGCCCAGCGAGCGCAACACGACCAACCTCGACCTGCGGCGCATGAAGATGATCCTCGACGTGTTCGGCCATCCGGAGGAATCGTTCCGCGTCATTCACGTGACCGGCACGAACGGCAAGGGCTCGACGGCCCGCATGGCCGAGGCGCTGTGCCGCGCGTACGGCATGCGCACCGGCCTGTTCACGTCGCCGCACCTCGAGCATGTCAACGAGCGCATCGCCATCGACGGCCAGCAGATCGCCGACGACGACTTCGTGGACCTCTGGACGCAGGTCAGGGATCTCGTCGCGCTCGTGGACGCGAAGATGGACGCCGAGGGCAGTCCGCGCATGAGCTTCTTCGAGGTGCTCACGGCGATGGCGATCTGGAAGTTCGCCGACGCGCCGGTCGACGTCGCGATCGTCGAGGTCGGCATGGGCGGCCGCTGGGACGCGACGAACGTGCTCGACGCCGACGCCGCCGTCCTCGGCCCGATCGACATGGACCACATGGCGTGGCTCGGCCCGACGGTGCAGGACATCGCCGGCGAGAAGGTCGGCATCATCAAGGACGGCTGCACCGTCGTCGTCGAGCCGCAGCCGCACGAGGACGAGGTCATGCCGATCATCGAGCAGGCCGTCGCCGAGCACGGCGCCACGCTGATCTACGACCCGGGCGCCGACGGCACGCCGGTCACGTCGCTCGAGCAGCTCGCCGACGACACCGGTCTGGGCGTCGCCGAGCTGCAGTCGCGCGGCGTCAGGGTCGCCGAGGACGAGGTCGTCACGCGCACGCCGGCCGTCGGCGGCCAGCTGTGCACGTTCTCGACGCCGACCGGCACCTACGAGGACGTGCCGGTCGCCAAGTTCGGCGAGCATCAGGCGCACAACGCGCTCGCGGCGCTCTGCGCGGCCGAGGCCGTGATTCCGGTTAACGGGCCGCTCGACGGCGACCTGGTCGCCGAGGCGCTGAGCTCGGTGAAGATTCCGGGGCGCATCGAGCAGATCCGCACGTCGCCGACGATCATCATCGACGGCGGCCACAACGTCAACGCCGCCGAGGCGCTGCGCGCGGCGATCGAGGAGAACTACGACTTCCAGCAGCTCGTCGCCGTCGTCGCGATGATGGGGGACAAGCAGGTCGAGGAGTATCTCGGCGTGCTCGAGCCGGTCGTCAGCGAGCTGATCGTCACGGAAAACTCGTGGAAGGAACGTTGCATGCCGGCCGACGAGCTCGGCAAGATCGCGGCGAAGGTCTTCGGTGCCGAGCGCGTCACCGTCGTGCCGGATCTGCCGGACGCCATCCAGGCGGCCGTCGACCGCGTGGACAGCGAGGACGAGCTCGGCGTCGGCTACGGCCACGGCGTGCTGATCTGCGGCAGCTTCGTGACGGCCGGCGACGCGCGCCTGCTGCTCAAGGAGTCGGTGCATCCGGACTTGAAGCTCACGAAGGAGGAGCGCATCCACCGGCCGAACGTCGATCCGGACGGCAGGAAAGTCGCCGAATCGCTGCGGAACAATGCGCACGATTCGTCCGCCGGCGCCAACCCCGACGACTTCGACGTGACCGACGAGGCGGAGCTCGACTACGAGACGAACACCGACACCGATTTCGATGTCTTCAACGTCCTCGACATCTCGACCGACGCCGCCGGCGACGTCGAGGTCGACGAGAACATCTACGCCGACAGCGGCCTGTCCGACGAGCAACTTGACAACATCGAGGACGCCCCCGAAGTCGCCGAGACCGAAACCGACGAGGGCTGATCGCCGTGGCCGCTGCCCGCGCCGTGCTGTCGCCCGCGCTTTACGGTTGGCGCAATGACTGCCGGTCGGGCAGTGGCCGGTAGAATATGCCTTGTGAATGATGAGACTTTGGAACAGACGGATGCCGGCGGTGGGGCGCCGGCCGACGCCGTGACGCCGGACATCGACGGGGACTCCACCTCGGCCGACGGGGCCGAGGCGATGGAGGAGTACGTCAATCCGTTCGCGAACGAGACGATGGAGGAGAAGCGCAAGCGGTTCGAGTCGCTGGCGATTCCGGCCGTCGACTCGCTGTACCGGCTCGCGATGAAATACACGAACAATCCCGACGACGCGCAGGACCTCGTCCAGGACACGTTCGAGCGCGGGTTCAAGGCGTTCGACTCGTTCCGCCCCGGATCGAACTTCGAGGCGTGGATGACGACGATCGAGAAGAACGCGTTCTTCAACCAGTACGCCAAGATGAAGCGCCGTCCGAAGCGCGCCAACGGCTCCACCGGCGAATACGATGACTGGGACATCTACGCCGCCTCCGGCCACACGGCCGCCGGCTTGAAGTCGGCCGAGCAGGAATACCTCGAGGCGTTCGCGCCGGCCGAGATCATGGCCGCGCTCGACAAGCTGTCGCCGGAACGCCGCCGCGTCTTCATCGACGCCGCGATCGACGGCAAGCCCTACAAGCAGGTCGCCGAGGAACACAGCATCAAGATCGGCACCGTGATGAGCCGGCTGAATCGTGCCAGGACACAGCTGCGCAACGAACTCGAACACTATGCCAGGGAACGCGGCTACGAGGCCCCGAAGCCGCAGATCGGCGAGGACGGTGCGCCGGTGCCGCGACGCCGCGGCCGGCCGCCGAAGACGAAGGCCGCCGCGACCACGACGCCGAAGAAGCCGGCGAAATCGGCCGCGAAGCCGAACACGAAGTCGCAGGCGGACGCCGCGCGGGTTGTGAAGAAGCCGGGCAGGGCCGACACGACGCCGAATAAAGCCGCGACCAAGTGGATTGACCCCGACAATGCGCCGGCGATCAAGACGCCGGATCTCAAGACGACGAAGGACAGGATCGGCGAGGCCGCGACGGCCGCCGCGACAGGGGAGGAAGCATGACGGGAGATGAATCGATGATGAACGCGGTGCCGTTCGCCGACGGGGCCGCCGGGACCGACGAGCTCGACGACCAGCCGTACTACGGCGACGACGAGCCGGAAGGCAGCACCGTCGTCGCCGGCGACCGGTTCGACCCGTGCTGCTGCTGCGACGAGACCGAGCGGCTCGTCATCGCGGCGATGCGCGCCTACCTGCGCCCGCTCGCCGCGCCGACGTCGCTGTACGACCGGCTGCAGGCCGCCCTCGACCGCTGCGTCGAGGAGCAGGCCGCCGTCGCCCGCGCGGCCGGCCAGCCCGGCCTGCCGGTCACGCAGGTCACGGCGACCGGCGCGACGTCGGTCACGACGGTGACGTCGAGCACGACCGTCACCGACGACGGTGTCGTGCGCACGACGATCGTCCACCGGCAGTACTGACCTGCCAGTCGTACGGAATTCGCAAGATGTCGCAAACCCGGGCCCGGAAGCCCGGGTTTGCGACATCTTGCCGTTTTTCCGGAGGTTGGTCGACGGCGGTAGAATGTCCGCCAGTATTCGTCAGTATCAATCCCGACAGAAAGAAACACGAGGAAAGCCATGTCAGTTACGCTGCAGTCGGCGGCCACGTTGCTCTATGAACACCACCTGCTCCGCGAGATCATCGCCGGCGACCTGTGGACAATGAATCCGGCCGACGTCGACGGCAGCGACGTGCCGTTCGCCGCCGTCACCTACAGCACGAAGGAAATCGTGCCGGGATCGCTGCTGTTCTGCAAGGGACGATTCAAGCCGGAATATCTCGACGGCGCCGACGGGAACGGCCTGGCCGCCTACGTCGCGACGAGCGACATGGGCGCGTACACGAAGGCTCCCGGCCTCATCGTCGAGGACGCGAGCAAGGCGATGGCGCTGCTGTCCGCCGCTTTCTACGGTTATCCGCAGGACGAGATGACCGTCATCGGCATCACCGGCACGAAGGGCAAGACGACGACGTCATACTTCACGCACGCCATGCTGTCGGCGGCCAGCGGCGGCAAGGCCGCGCTGTTCTCGTCGGTCGACAACTGCGTCGACGGCCACACGTTCGTCGAGAGCGACCTGACGACGCCGGAATCGCTCGACGCGTTCCGCATGATGCGCGAGGCCGCCGACAACGGCATGCAGTACCTCGTCATGGAAGTCTCGTCGCAGGCGTACAAGGTCAGCCGCGTCTTCGGCCTGCAGTTCGACGCCGCCGGCTTCCTCAACATCTCGCCGGACCACATCAGCCCGATCGAACATCCGACGTTCGAGGACTACCTGTACTGCAAGCGCCAGATCGTCAGGAACACGAACGCGCTCGTGCTCGGCGAGGACTGCGAGCACCGCAACCTGATCGAGGACGACGCCGCGCTCGACGGCGTGCCGGTCACGACGTTCGCCGAGGGACACGCCGACGCGAGCGTCGTCGCGATGCCGGTCGACGAGTCGCACCGCCGCTTCGCCGTCACGGCGTTCGGTCAGCATGTCGGCGACGTCTCGCTCGCCATCGACGGCGACTTCAACTACGCGAACGCCGCGGCCGCCGTCGCGCTCGTCGCCGCCGTCGGCCTGACCGTCGACGACTCGATGCTCGAGGCGCTCGGGTCGGTGAGGATTTCCGGCCGCATGGAGGAGTTTCACGATCCGTCCTCCAACACGCTCGCGATCGTCGACTACGCGCACAACTACGCATCCGTCAAGGCGCTGCTGGACTTCGTCGAGCAGCGGTTCGGCGACCGGCATCCGGTCGTCACGCTGGTCACCGGCTCGGCCGGCAACAAGGCGTACGACCGCCGCGCCGAGATCGTCGAGGCGGCACAGGACCGCATCGCGCGGCTGATCCTGACGCACGAGGACACCGACACCGAGTCGATCCTCGACGTGTGCAAGACGATGCTTGCCAGCGTGACGAACGAGGACCTCGACGCGCGCATCATCCTCAACCGCACCGAGGCGCTCGAGACGGCCCTGAACGACGCCCGCGCCGCCAACGATCCGGAACACCTGCAGGTCGTCCTCGCGATCGGCAAGGGCAACGAGCGCTGGGTCAAGGTCGAGAACCGCCACGTCCCGTACGAGGGCGACGACAGGATCGTCGAGCGGGTCTTCGCCGAATGATCGGCAACGCCTCGTGTAGGGTGAATCGTACGAAACCACGAATGTTGGGAGTGAAGACAAGATGATGGTGATCGAACGGGTGACGCCGGCGACGATGGAACAGAAGGCGGCCGAGGCCGGCATCGAGCTGCCGATCGAGCAGACCGCGGTCTGGGCCGATTTCCAGAGCGGAATTCCGGGACGCAAGCCGTGGGGATCGCTGCTGATCCGCGACAACGCGAACGGCGGCGACGTCGTCGCGGTGATCTCGCTGATCGACATGGAGACGCACGGCTACCACTACCTGCGTTCGATCCACGGACCGTCCTGGGCCTCCAGGCCGACGCAGGAGCAGGAGAACGACGCCGTGCAGGCGCTGCTCAAGTTCGTCCGCATCCACGACAAGCAGGTCGCGTTCCTGCGCATCGACACGTGGCACGACGATGACGACCAGTATCCGGTGCTGTCCACTGTGCCGTACAGCGAGACCGTCGTCCTCGACCTCGAGGGCGGCGAGGACGGCATCCTGTCCAGGATGAAGTCGCGCGGCCGCCGCGACGTGCGCAAGGCGCTGCGCGAATGCCCGGCCGACATCGCCGACGAGACCGCGCAGGCGACGCAGGATTTCACCGACTACTACCACGTCATGGTCGAGACGTCGCAGCGCGACGGCTTCAACCCGGCGCCGATGAGCGACTACACCGACATGATCAAGGCGCTCGGCCCGGATCACTGCCGCGTGTTCGCGGCGCGCATCGACGACAAGGTCGTCGCGTGGTCGATCGTCGCGATGCACGGCAAGACCGCCGTCTACTACTACGCGTCGATGCTGTCGGCCGTCCGCCGCTTGCACGTGCCGGACAAGCTGCTGTTCACCGTCGCCTGCATGCTCGGCGAGCAGGGACTCGAGAAGCTCGACCTGATGGGCATCGGCAACGACTTCGCCCCGTCGCTGAAGCCCCTCAACGAATTCAAGACGAAGTTCACGAAGGAGACGACGGCCGTCGCCGCCGGCCACGACTTCCCGATCAAGAAGACGCTGTACCGGTCGCTCGTCCTGATGAAGGACCTGCGCGCCAGGCTGCGCGGCGACGCGAAGAAGGACATCAGGGTCGACGAGAAGGGCGGCACGAACAAGGACTGGAAGGAAGCCGCCGGCCAGCGCCCCGACAACAACCCGAACCGCGCCGGCAAGGCGTCCGGGGCCGACGGCAAGGGCGGCAAGGACAGCAAGGAGAACGCCACCAAGTGACGAAACGAATCGTGCTCGCGGATCCTCGCGGATTCTGCGCGGGCGTCGACCGCGCCATCCTGACGGTGCAGACGATCCTCGACGGCGCGGCCGGCGACGACGCCGAGGCGGCTTGTGGCGCCGGAATCGCGCCGGATCAGGAGACGCAACCGGCCACGGCGCTGCCGCCGGTCTACGTGCGCAGGCAGATCGTGCACAACCGGCACGTCGTCGAGCAGCTGCGCGAGCGCGGCGCCGTCTTCGTCGACGAGCTCGACGAGATTCCCGACGAGGCGGCCGCCGCCGGCGTTCCCGTCGTCTTCTCGGCGCACGGCGTCTCGCCGGCCGTCCAGGCCGAGGCGAAGCGCCGCGGCCTCGACGTCGTCGACGCGACGTGCCCGCTCGTCGGCAAGGTGCACCGCGAGGTGCTGCGGTTTGTCAAGGGCGGCTACGAGGTCGTCTATATCGGCCACCGCGGCCACGACGAGGCCGTCGGCGTCGTCGGCGAGTCGCCGGAGCACGTCCACCTGATCGAGCACGAAGGCGACGTCGACTCGCTCGACTTCGGTCCGGACACGAAGCTCGTGCTGCTCACGCAGACGACACTGTCGGTCGACGAGACGTCCTCGACGATCGCTGCGCTGCGCCGCCGGTTCCCGTGGATCGAGCTGCCGCCGAACTCCGACATCTGCTACGCGACGAGCAACCGGCAGGCCGCCGTCAAGGCCGTCGCCGAGCGCGCCGACTGCATGGTCATCGTCGGCTCGGCGAACTCGTCGAACACCGTGCGGCTGATGGAAGTCGCCGACGAGGCGCTGTCGGCCCGCGGCCTGCGCGGCCGCGCCTGGCGCGTCGACGACGCGTCGGAACTCGACGACGACTGGTTTGTCCCGCACGATCCGCACGACATGGCGCAGTCCGGCACACCGGTCGAGGCCGTCGGCATCTCGTCGGGCGCGAGCGTGCCCGACGCGCTGGTCGCCGGCGTCATCGAGAAGCTCGAGTCGCTCGGCTTCACCGATGTCGAGACCATTGCGACGACGAAGGAGGACATGCATTTCGTCCTGCCTCCTGCCGTACGCCGATTCCGCCCGACCGGCGCATAGTTGCTTCCGGCTTGTCCCGCATGTCGCGAACCCGGGCTGCCAGTCCGGGTTTGCGACATGCGGATGACGTCCTATAGTGGGCGGCATGGCGAAAAAGAAGCACGAGAAGGGGGCTGGCTCCACGCCGGCGACGGTGATGCTGGAGAAGGCCGGCATCCCGTTCACGACCCACGAATACGAGCATTCCTCCGACGACATGGCCGACGGCTACGGCGTCGAGGCCGCGAAGAAGCTCGGCTACGACGAGCGGCAGGTGTTCAAGACGCTGATGGCCGACATCGGCGCCGAGCGCGTCATCGGCATCGTGCCGGTGTCCGGGCACATGGACCTCAAGGCCCTGGCGGCCGCCGTCGGGGCGAAGAAGGCGACAATGGCCGACCCGAAGGTCGCGCAGCGCGAAAGCGGCTACGTCGTCGGCGGCATTTCGCCGCTCGGCCAGCGCACGCGCCACCGCACCGTCCTCGACGAGAGCGCGATGGACTTCGACGTCATCCTCGTCTCCGGCGGCAAGCGCGGCTTCGACATCGGCATCAACCCCGCCGACCTCCTCGCCGTCCTGGACGCCACGAGCGCCCCGATCGCGACGTGGTGACCTCTTCCTTTCTCTTCCTGTGCGTGCGGGGGAGTACTCCTCACACCGGGGTCTGGCGACGGCGCGGTAGAATCGTTCACGACAGGGAAACCGACGGCGGCCGTGAACGTTCCCGGCCGCGGGTTTCCGCCGATTTGAACCACGACACAACGAAGTGAAGGTGCATATGACCACGAAACGCAACCTGCCGCCGCGCACCGGCCAGCAGTACACGATTGTCCACGGCGACTACAGGGCGACCGTCGCCCAGCTCGGCGCCATCCTGCGCGAGCTCACGTACAAGGGCGAGCCGATCCTCGCGTCGTTCGGCGCCGACGAGCTGGTCAACTGCTGCGCCGGCCAGCCGCTCATCCCGTTCCCGAACCGCATCGAGGGCGGCACCTACACGTTCGACGGCGTCGACTACGAACTGCCGATCGACGAGCACGAGCGCAACAACGCCATCCACGGCTACGGCTACCGCAGCTACTGGAACCTCGACAGCCTGTCCGGGGACGAAGTGACGCTGTGGTGGCGCGTGCCCGACCTCGCCGGCTATCCGTTCGACGTCGTCGTGACGCTGACCTACCGCCTCGACGACGACGGCCTGCACATCCACTTCGACGCCTACAACAACGACGACAAGCCGGCGCCGTGGGCGCTGGCGATGCACCCGTGGCTCGCGAACGGCGGCTGGAAGCACGGCGACGACATCGACGCCGACAACGCCCGCTGCCGCCTGCAGATTCCGGCGAAGACGCATGTCGTCGTCAACGGGAACCTCATTCCGACCGGCCTCGAGCCCGTCGACGGCACGAAGTTCGACTTCCGTGCCGACGGCGGCCGCCTGCTCGACGACCAGCCGTACGACGACGCGCTGACCGACGTCGAGCACGAGGCCGACGGCACCGTCACCGCGCTGTTCACGCGCCCCGACGGCCTGAAGATCCGCATCGTCGGCGACGAGACGATCACGTCGTTCCAGGTGTGCGACGGCACCGGCTTCCCTCCGGACTCGCACCCGGCCGGCGTCGCCGTCGAGCCGCAGACGGCCTACGCGAACGCCTTCAAGACCGGTGACGACCTCATCGTCATCGAGCCGGGCACGTCGAGCGAGACTGACCTGCTGATCGGCGTCGTCGCCGACTGAGGACATTGCCGGAACGATTCCCGCGACGGACCGCAACGGCTCCCGCGACCGCCCCGGCGACCGGCCTGATACGGACGCTCGTCGCGTCGGTGTGAGATAATCCCGAAGGCTTACCAATCGTTATCGTAAAGGAGACCATCATGGGTATGCGCGGACGCAAGCGCAAGGATCGTCGCAAGAAGGCTGCCAACCACGGCAAGCGCCCGAACGCCTGATCCTGACGCGACAACTGTCGAAGACCCGCCGGCCAATCCCGGCGGGTCTTTTCGTTGCCCGGCGGTCCGCCTCCTTCTCCTGGTGTCACGAACCCGGGCTGTCAGCCCGGGTTCGTGACACCGGGAGAATATGATGATGGCTTATGACTAGTGCTCCAGTGCATCCATCCGGGTCCGCCGTGCCGCGCCACTGCGTCGTGCTGGCGGCCGGCGAGTATTACGGCGAGGCGATCGCGACCGGCGACGCCGTCGCGGCCGACGGGTCGGTGCTGGCGGACGAATCGTTCGTCGTCGCGGCCGACGGCGGCCTTGACCACGCGCGCGACGCCGGCATCGTTCCCGACTTCGTCGTCGGCGACTTCGATTCCGTCTCGGATGTCGCGTCCTCGCCGGTTGCCGCCGACGACGCGCATACGATCGTGCTGCCGAGGGAGAAGGACGATCCGGACCTGCTGTCGGCGCTCAAGCTCGGCTGGCGCGAGGGGGCGCGCGTCTTCGACGTGTACGGGGCGCTCGGCGGCAGAATCGACCACACGATTTCGGCGCTGCAGTGCGCGGCGCTGGTGTCATTGCACGGTGGCCTGGTGTTCCTGCACGGCGACGGCACCGTCGTCGTCGCGATCACCGACGCGGCGCTCGACTTCCCGGCCCACGAGCCCGCCGGCAACCGCATGGTCTCCGTGTTCGCCCACAGCGACGAGGCCCGCGGCGTGAGCGAGCCGGGCATGAAATACGAACTCGCCGGCGCGACGATGACGAACAGCGAGGTCAACGGCGTCTCGAACGAATTCCTGCCGCATGTCCCGGCGACCATCGACGTCGCCGACGGCACGCTGCTCGTCAGCTATCCGGTCGGCACGCCGCGACCGGACTGGCGCCGTCACCGCGAACCGGGCGGCACGATCGGCGACGTGTGCACGGAGGTCTCGGCCGCGCTGTCCTCGCGGGCGACGACGGGGGAACGGACCAGTGCCCGTGAACGTGAACGAAACGACGCGCGCTAATGCGACAGAACGGCGTCGGATCGCCGCCGAAACGCGCCAGAGGGCTTGCCGTTCGTCACGCAGAACAATTAGAGTAGGAACCGTTGGTTTACAAACCGCCAATTTCCGTAAGGGAGAACTACATGACTGTTAAGATTGGTATCAACGGCTTTGGCCGCATTGGTCGTCTGGCCTTCCGTCGCATCTTCGAGCTGCAGGCTCGCGGTGGCGAAGCCGCCGGCATCGAAGTCGCTGCCATCAACGATCTGACCACCCCGGCCACGCTCGCCTACCTGCTCAAGTACGACAGCACCCACGGCGTCTTCCGTCACGATGACGGCACCGCGGTCGATGTCCAGTCCACCGAAGACTCCATCATCGTCGATGGCAAGGAATACAAGGTCTACGCCGAGAAGGACGCCAACAACATCCCGTGGGTCAAGAACGACGGTGTCGAGTACGTCCTCGAGTGCACCGGCTTCTACACCTCCGCCGAGAAGTCGATGGCTCACATCAACGCCGGCGCCAAGAAGGTCCTGATCTCCGCCCCGGCCAAGGACGAGACCACCCCGACCGTCGTCTACGGCGTCAACCACGAGATCCTGAAGGCCGACGACGTCATCGTCTCCGCCGGCTCCTGCACGACGAACTCGATGGCCGCCATGGTCAAGCTGCTCGACGAGAAGTGGGGCATCAAGGCTGGCTTCATGACCACCATCCACGCCTACACCGGCACCCAGATGCTGCTCGACGGCCCGCGCGGCACCAAGACCGGCCGCAACCTGCGCGCCGCCGCGATCAACACGATCGCCCACTCCACCGGCGCCGCCAAGGCCATCGGCAAGGTCGTCCCGTCCGTCAACGGCAAGCTGCAGGGCCACGCCCAGCGCATCCAGGTCCCGGACGGCTCGGTCACCGAGCTGACGACGGTCCTCGAGAAGTCCGCCACGGTCGACGAGATCAACGCCGCCTTCAAGGACGCCTTCGAGAACTGCGAGTACTACGGCTACAACGAGGACAACATCGTGTCCTCCGACATCATCGGCGACACCCACGGCGGTGTCTTCGATCCGACGCAGACCGATGTCAACGAGGTCGACGGTGTGAACATGGTCCGCACCGTCTCCTTCTACGACAACGAGTACGGCTTCACCTCCAACATGATCCGTACGCTGCTGTATTTCGCCGAGATCTCCGAGTGAGCCTGACGAAGTAACTGGCGACAGTCGCTGGAAAGGCGGCAGTTCCGTTCGCGGAACTGCCGCCTTTTGCGATCCAACACGCCGATTGTCAGGGGGCGTGCTATTATCGCAAAGGCTTGAGAAATCAAGAAAGTGGGAAACCCACCTGGAAACCCTTCATGGTTTCGGGTCCGAGGCAATGCCTGAACGGCCCCTGCTGGACCGTCGCGACGAGCGGCGCCGGATTGTGCGGGCGAATCGTTCCGTCGTCAACGAACGGAACGACGACGAAACCCGGCGTCATCCGACGACGTCGGCGGCATCCTTGCGACTTGGCTCCGCGAAGTGTTTTCGGCACGATTCCCGCGACCGAACATTTTGAGGATTGGAGTCATCATTAGCGACGAACCAAGGATCAATGACGAGATTCGCGTCTCCCAGGTGCGCCTTATCGGACCGAATGGCGAACAGGTGGGGGTCATCGCGACTTCCGTCGCACTGAACCTGGCAAAGGAAGCGAACCTCGATCTCGTCGAGGTGGCGCCCAATGCGAAGCCCCCGGTCGCCAAGCTGATCGATTATGGCAAGTTCAAGTACAACGAGAAGGTCAAGCAGCGCGAAGCCCGTCGCAACCAGAGCACCGCGGAAATCAAGGAAATCCGCTTCCGCCTCAAGATCGACGAGCACGACTTCGACGTGAAGAAGGGCCATGTCATCCGCTTCCTGAGCGGCGGCGACAAGGTCAAGGTCACGATCATGCTGCGCGGACGCGAGCAGTCCCGCCCGATCGGCGGCGTCGAACTGCTGCAGCGCCTGGCCGACGAAGTCGAGGAGTACGGCTCCATCGAGTCCGCTCCGAAGCAGGAAGGCCGCAACATCATCATGACGCTGGCGCCGAAGGGCAAGAAGGTGCACACGCAGTCGGAACAGCGCCGTCGCGGCGCCGAGTCCCGTGCCGAGCGCCAGGCCCGTCAGGCCGCCCGACTGGCCGCCAAGAAGGAAGCCGAAGCCAAGGCCGCCGCCGAGGCAAAGAGCGCCGTCGAGGCCGAGAACCCGGCGGCCGAGCAGAAGGCCGTCAAGGACGCCGAGGCCGCGGCCAGGATCTGAGCGACCGGACGTTCTTCCAGACTTCCGAACAGAAGAAAAACCAAGGAGGGCAGCAATGCCGAAGATGAAAACCAATTCCGCCGCCAAGAAGCGCGTCCGCGTGACCTCCACTGGCAAGGTGATGCACGAAGGCTGCTCCATGCGCCACAACCTCGAGCACAAGTCGGCTCGCAAGCGCCGTCAGCTGAAGGAAGAGACCGCTCTCGCCACGTCGCAGGCTCGCAAGATGAAGGGCCTGCTGGGTCGCTGAGTCGCGACGGGACCTTCAGTTCAATCCCCGGTCCCGACCACGCAACTCTTCCCGGACGGAATTTGAAAACAGACTTTAGAAAGTAGGAAAGAAATATGGCACGTGTCAAGCGCGCAGTGAATGCCCACAAGAAGCGTCGTGTTGTCCTCGACCGCGCGAGCGGTTACCGTGGCCAGCGTTCCCGCCTGTACCGCAAGGCGAAGGAACAGCTGCTGCACTCCTTCAACTACAACTACCGCGACCGCAAGGCTCGCAAGGGCGACTTCCGCAAGCTGTGGATCCAGCGCATCAACATCGCCGTCCGCGCCGAAGGCATGACCTACAACCGCTTCATCCAGGGCCTGCGTCTCGCCGGCATCGAACTGGACCGTCGCGCCCTCGCCGAGATCGCCGTGTCCGATCCGGAGACCTTCAAGGCCATCGTCGAGCAGGCCAAGGCCGCCCTCCCGGAGGACGTCAACGCCCCGGTCAACGCCTGAGCGTCGCGTCAAGCCTGACCTGACCTTATCTTGATGTCACGAACCCGAGCCTCGAGCCCGGGTTCGTGACATCTTGTCATATGTGCCATCATGCGGGCCGCCGTCGCGTAGCGTCCGCGGTTTCGGCCGGACTGCGGTAAGGTGGCCGGTATGCTGTTGAAACTCGTCGACCGGTTCATTGCGCACATCGACATCGAACGCGGCCTGTCGCCGGCGACGGTCGCCGCGTACCGGTCCGACCTCGAGCTGTACTGCAACTGGCTGCAACGGCACGGCATCGACGAGCCGTCGGCCATCCGCCGCGATGACGTCGAGTCGTTCGTCGCCGACCTCGCCGACGACGGCCAGTCGTCCGGCTCGCGCTCCCGCCGGCTCGCCGCCGTCCACATGTTCCACCGTTTCCTCGTCGGCGAGGGGCTGGCCGCGGACGATCCGTCCGCCCAGGTGCGCGCCCCGAAATCGGCCGAGCGGCTTCCCGAGGCGCTGACCGTCGACGAGGTGACGCGACTGCTCGACGCCGTCAGGCCGGTTTCCGGCCAGCCCGTCGAATATCGCGACGCCGCGATGCTGGAACTGCTCTATGCGACCGGCGCCCGCGTCTCCGAACTGTGCGCGCTGAACCTCGACGACATCGACTTCGACGAACGGGTGGTGCGGCTCACCGGCAAGGGCGCCAAGCAGCGGCTCGTCCCGTTCGGCCAGTACGCGGCGGCGGCGCTGGGGGAGTACCTCGACCACGGCCGGCCTTCGCTCGAGGCGAACGTCAATCGCAAGACGGCGTCGCCGGAACGCCGTGCCGTCTTCCTCAACAAGCGCGGCCGGCGCATCTCGCGCCAGTCGGTCTGGGAAGTATTGTCGAACGCCGGGCAGAAGGCGCACCTGACCAGCCCGCTCCATCCGCACACGCTGCGCCACACGTTCGCCACGCACCTGATCCAGGGCGGCGCCGACGTGCGTTCGGTGCAGGAGCTGCTCGGCCACGCGTCGGTGCGCACGACGCAGGTCTACACGCACGTCAGCCCCGAGACGCTCAAGGAAACGTACCTGCTCAGCCATCCGCGTGCGCGTTGACGCGAAAATCGCACACAATCGAACGGCCAACCTCACCAGAACATGCCAAAATGAACAGACTGCCGGAAAATGGCAGTACACTATAGGGAAGAAAACGAACGATTCTCAACTGAACTGATAAAGTGAGATCTATGCCTACGGATTTGCTTGGACGCGAATATACGACGTTTCCGGCGCCGAAACCGCTGCAGCAGCACGGCCCGGCCCGGGTCATCGCCATGTGCAATCAGAAGGGTGGCGTAGGCAAGACCACGAGCTCCATCAACATCGCCGGCGCGCTGACGCAGTACGGCCGCAAGGTGCTCATCGTCGACTTCGATCCGCAGGGCGCCGCCACCGTCGGCCTCGGCATCAACGCGAACGCGCTCGAGAACACCGTCTACACGGCGCTGTTCAATCCGCGCATGGACGTCCACGACGTCATCCAGCACACGCATTTCGAGAACCTCGACATCATGCCGGCCAACATCGACCTGTCGGCCGCCGAGGTGCAGCTCGTCACCGAAGTCGCGCGCGAGCAGGTGCTCGCCAGCGTGCTGCGGCCGATCAAGGACGAATACGACCTCATCATCATCGACTGCCAGCCGTCGCTGGGCCTGCTCACCGTCAACGCGCTGACGGCAGCCGACGGCGTCATCATCCCGGTCGCCGCCGAGTTCTTCGCGCTGCGCGGCGTCGCGCTGCTGATGCAGTCGATCGAGAAGGTGCAGATGCGCATCAACCCGTCGCTCGAGGTCTACGGCGTGCTCGTCACGATGTTCACCCGCACGCTGCACTGCGACGAGGTGCTGCAGCGCATCTACGAGGCGTTCCGCGACAAGGTCTTCCACTCGGTCATCTCCCGCTCGATCAAGCTGCCGGACGCCAATGTCGCCGCCGCGCCGATCACGATCTACTCGCCGAACCACAAGACGGCGAAGGAATACCGCGAGGTCGCCCGCGAACTCGTCGCCAAGGGCGTTGTCGCCTGACCTTTCGTGGTCACCGCCCCTGTCTGGCCGAGTGCGTACCATGGGAATGTTTGTGTGCGAGTAACTCTTTCGCGAAATTCAACAACTCTGACAGGAGAGGCTTTTTCATGGCGGTTCGCGGCGATATCCGTAATGTTGCAATTGTGGCGCACGTCGATCACGGCAAGACGACGCTGGTCAACGCAATGCTCCAGCAGTCCCACGTCTTCAACGAGCGCGAGGAAGTGCCGGATCGTGTGATGGATTCCAACGATCTGGAGCGCGAGAAGGGCATCACCATCCTCGCCAAGAACACCGCCGTCCAGTACACCGGTCCGCTGGCCGAGAAGTACGGCCACCCGGAGGGCATCACGATCAACGTCATCGACACGCCGGGCCACGCCGACTTCGGCGGCGAGGTCGAGCGCGGCATCTCGATGGTCGACGGCGTCGTCCTGCTCGTCGACGCGTCCGAGGGTCCGCTGCCGCAGACCCGCTTCGTGCTGCGCAAGGCCCTCGAGGCCAAGCTGCCGGTCATCCTGTGCGTGAACAAGGTCGACCGTCCGGACGCCCGCATCGAGGAAGTCGTCGGCGAGGCCTCCGACCTGCTGCTCGGCCTGGCCCAGGACGTCATCGAGGAAGGCATCGACCTCGACCTCGACTCGCTGCTCGACCTGCCGGTCATCTACTGCGCCGCCAAGGCGGGCTACGCGTCCGTCAACCAGCCGGCCGATGGCGGCTTGCCGGACAACGAGGACCTCGAGCCGCTGTTCGAATCGATCATCTCGAACATCCCGGCGCCGGAATACGAAGAGGGCGCCCCGCTGCAGGCCCACGTCGCCAACATCGACTCGTCCGACTTCCTCGGCCGCCTCGGCCTCGTCCGCATCTACAACGGCACGCTCGAGAAGGGCAAGACGTACGGCCTGTCCCGCGTCGACGGCTCGATCGAGAACTTCCGCGTCTCCGAGCTGCTGCGCACGCAGGGCCTCGAGCGCACGCCCGTCGAGTCCGCGGGCCCCGGCGACATCGTCGCCGTCGCCGGCGTCAACGACATCATGATCGGCGAGACGATCGTCGACCCGAATGATCCGCGCCCGCTGCCGCTCATCCACGTCGACGACCCGGCCATCTCGATGACGTTCGGCACGAACGACTCGCCGCTGGCCGGCACCGAGGGCAAGGACCACAAGCTCACCGCCCGCATGATCAAGGACCGCCTCGACCGCGAGCTCATCGGCAACGTCTCGATCAAGGTCCTGCCGACCGAGCGTCCGGACGCCTGGGAAGTCCAGGGCCGCGGCGAGCTGGCGCTGGCCGTCCTCGCCGAGCAGATGCGCCGCGAAGGCTACGAGCTGACCGTCGGCCGCCCGCAGGTCGTCACGAAGACGATCGACGGCGAGCTGTGCGAGCCGATGGAATCCACGACGATCGACGTGCCGGAAGAGTACATGGGCACCGTCACGCAGCTGATGGCCGACCGCAAGGGCCGCATGGAGTCGATGTCGAACCACGGCTCCGGCTGGATCCGCCTGCAGTTCACCGTCCCGTCCCGCGGCCTGATCGGCTTCCGCACCGCGCTGCTGTCCGCCACGCGCGGCACCGGCATCGCCGCCTCCATCTCCGCCGGCTACGCGCCGTGGGCCGGCCAGATCGTCACCCGCCAGAACGGCTCGATGGTCTCCGACCGCCAGGGCACGGCCACGCCGTACGCGATGCAGCGCCTGCAGGCCCGCGGCAACTTCTTCGTCGAGCCGCAGTCGCCGGTCTACGAAGGCCAGGTCGTCGGCATCAACAACAAGCCGGACGAGCTCGACGTCAACATCACGCTCGCCAAGCACATGACGAACATGCGTTCGTCGACGGCCGACGTCCTCGAGACGCTGACGCCGCCGATCAAGATGAGCCTCGAGGAATCGCTCGACTTCGCCAACGAGGACGAGTGCGTCGAGGTCACGCCGGAGTCCATCCGCGTGCGCAAGATCATCCTCGGCCGCGAGGACTGGTACAAGTGGCGCGCCAAGCAGCGCCGCGCCAACAACCAGGCGAACGGCAACAAGTGAGTTGTCCCGCCGCATGAAACGCCCCGCCGGCAATGCCGGCGGGGCGTTTCCCGTCTGTCACGTCAAGCCGGCCGATAGACTGGGCACCATGACGAATACGACGAGCACTGAAAGCTACGACCGCCTGCTGCCGTGGTCGCACCGGCAGCCCGTGGCCGTGCGCATCCTGATCGACGCGCTGGCCGGCATCGGCGCCGGCGTCGTCGGCACGCTCGCGCACCGCATGGGCGCGTGGCAGAACCTGCCCTATGGCCTGTTGCTCGCGTTCGTGCTGCTCGGCTGCTCGGCATGGTGCGCGCGCTCGCGCGACGGCGTCATCGGACTGGCCGTCCACCTGATCACGTCGTCGGGCGTCGTCTGGATGATGGCGATGTACGGCCCGATGGGCGACGCGATGGTCCCGATCGGCTTCTCGACGGACACGCTGCCGTTCTTCTCGCAGAAAGTCGGCCTGATCTGGCTTGCCGGCGTCGTCGTGCTGCAGATCGTCATGCTCGTGCTGCCGCGGCGGTGGTTCTCGATCGTGCCGGCGGAATAGCAAGTGACGCCGGCGCAATAGGCTGAAAAGTTGGACGATCCGGCGGAAGAATCGTTCGGCTTTTTCGTATTCTCGACGATTCTTCCGCGGCGGGGGAGCACGACGACGATGGCACGACAGCGACTGTATTATCTGGGGCCGGAAGGCACGTTCACGCACCAGGCGGCGATCGATGCCGCCGCGAGGCTGGCGGCCGCCGGCCTCGGCGACGACTTCGACTACGTCGCCTGCGACGACGTCCGCCGGATCCTCGGGGCCGCGGAGCACGGCGACGGCTGGGGCGTCATCGCCTGGGAGAACAACGTCGAGGGCTACGTCGTGCCGAACCTCGACATGATGATCGACTCGACCGGCGTCGCCGGCTTCGCCCGCACGTCCGTCGACATCGCGTTCGACGCGTTCGTCACGCCGGCAACCTACGACGCCGTCGTCGACTGCAATCCCGACCTCGAGGGCGTCTGCCTCGCGTGCTCCGACGACGACGTCGACACGATGGTCATCGACGCCTGCACGACCGTCCACGCCCATCCGCACGGCCTCGCGCAGTGCCGGCGCTTCGCCCGCGACCACGGCCTCGAGCCGGTGCCGGCCGCGTCGAACGCCGCCGCCTGCCGCGACCTCGCGACGCTCGACCACATGGCCGTCGCGCTCGGCCCGGCGATCTGCGGCGAACTCTACGGGCTCAGGCGCGTCGAGCTCGGCGTGCAGGACTACGCCTCGGCGAAGACCGACTTCCTCGTCGTCGCGCGGCGGGACGACGTCGCCGGCCTGCTCGGCGACATCCGCCGCAGGCCCGACGCCGAATTCGAATCGATCGTCACGTTCATTCCGCTCGTCACCGGCCCCGGCGTCCTCGCCGACCTGCTCGACGTGCTGCGCGACGCCGGCCTCAACATGACGAGCTTCATCTCCCGGCCGATCAAGGGCCACGACGGCACGTACAACTTCACGGCGACGCTCGACGCCGCGCCGTGGGAACCGCGGTTCCGCGCCGCGCTCGGGGAGATTCTCGGCCACGGTGACTGGGCGAAGACGCTCGCCGTCTACCCGCGCCGCGAACGGCCGCACCCGCCGGTCAGCGAATGGATGCTGCCGAACGGCGGCGTGCGCGATACCGCCGACGCCACTGCCGCCATCGAGTTGCTATGGTGAGGAAACAGGATCCGCGCATGCAGAAGGAGGCCGACATGGGACATGACCGCACCGAAACGGTAGGGGACTGGGTGGCCGCGACGTCGGCCACGCCGGCGACGGCGACGGCCGGACCGCCGGCGCCAAGGCGCGTCGGCATCGTCGGCCTCGGACTGATCGGCGGCTCGCTGGCGTGCCGGCTCGCCAACGCCGGCTGCGACGTCGTCGCCTGGAACCACCGCGACCATCCGTACCGTCAGGCGCGCCGCCACGGCATCCGCTGCGTGGACTCGCTGACGGCGCTGGCCGGGGAAAAGCCCGAAGTGCTCGTGCTGTGCAACCCGCTGCGCAGCATGCCGGACGTCCTCGCCGGACTCAGGCCGGCGTTCGACCCGGCGGCGACGACGCTGACCGACGTCGGGTCGGTCAAGGGCCTCGTGCGCGAGCAGGTCACGGCCGCCGGACTGGACGATTCGTACGTCGGAGCCCACCCGATGGCCGGCAACGAGCGCTCCGGATGGCAGGCCGCCGACCCGCGGCTCTTCGACGGCGCGCTATGGGCGCTGACCTACGACGAACGTACCGACTACGGCCGGCTGCTGCAGGTTGCCGACCTCGTCACGCGTGCCTGCACGAACCGGCTCATCGTCGTCGACGACGCCACGCACGACCGCGCCGCTGCGATGATCTCCCACATGCCGCACGTCGCGTCGACGGCACTCATCAACATGATGTCGGCCGACGAGAACCGCAACATCGAGGCGGCGCTCGCCGCCGGCTCGTGGCGGGACATGACGCGCGTGGCGCTGACCGATCCGAAGCGCACCGAGGCGATGGTGGAGGAGAACGCCGGCAACGTCGCCGGCCTGCTGCGCGACATCGCCGACCGGCTGGCCGCCGTGGCGACGGCGCTCGACGACGGCGACCGGGCGGCGCTCGACCGCTTCTTCGCCGAGGGCGACCCGTTCCGCGACTTCAAGGCGTCGCTCGACCGCGCCGGCGACAACGAGGCGACCGAGACGATCTTCTCGTCGCTCGCGATCTCCGCCGACGACTGGCGCGGCGACTTCCTGCGTTCCGCCCAGCGCGGCGAGCACATTGTCCGCTTCACGTCCGCCCACCGCGCCATCGCCGAACAGTTGCCGCGGGTGTGAGCGCCATGCCATTGCCCGGAATCATTCCCGCGGGCGCGCGCATTGTCGTGCGCACCGACGACGGCACGGACGAACGGACCGGACGGACGACATTCCGGGATTTTGTCGGCCACGTGGTCTCGTGGGACCCGTCCGCCGGCGAGCTCGTCCTCGACCGGGACGCCTCCGCAAACGGCAGGCGCCCCGCCGAGCGCGTGACGATCAAGATGGCAACGATTGTCCGCCTCAAGCCCGTCCCGGAACGGAAATACTGACTCCCTCCTTGGAGGGAGTCGACGAGGCGAAGCCGAGTCGGTGGGAGTTCGCAAGTCCGCCGGGACGTGACGTTATTCGAGTACCGTCACGTTCCCGGACGCGCCGGAACTCCCACCGAAAACGCTTCGCGTTTTCGACTCCCTCCAGGGAGGGAGTTACAGGGCGGTCCCTACTCGGACGCTACTGCGTCCAGAATCGGCTGTTTCAGGGCGCGGCTGGCGGGGCTGACCGAGGCGACCAGGCCAACGACGATCGACAGCACGAGGAACCAGGCGAGCATCGACCATGGAATCGACAGCGTGTTGAGTCCGTTGGCCTGGTAGGCGGCGCGGATGACGGCGCCGGCGCCGACGCCGACGACAATGCCGAGCAGCGTGCCGAATACCGAGATGATCGCCGCCTCGATGCCGAGCATGCCGCGCACCTGTCCGCGCGACGTGCCGATTGCGCGCAGCAGCCCGATCTCGCGCGTGCGCTCGGAGACGTTGAGGGCCAGCGTGTTGACGATGCCGAAAATGGCGATCAGGATCGACAGCGCGAGCAACGCGTACAGGATCATCAGCACCTGGTCGATCATCGAGCTCACCGTCGACTTGAATTCGTCGCGATTCATCACCGTCAGCACGTAGTACGGCTTCACGGCCTTCTCGAGGTCCGTCTGCACCGTCGCCAGGTCGGCGCCGGCCGCGGCGTTGAGGTACATGACCATCGTGAACGTCGTCTGCTCGGTGCCGAGCTCGCCGCCGAGATCCTCGTTGACGAAGACGTAGTTCTGGTAGACGGAGTTGTCGATGATCGCGCCGACGACGAGTTGCTTCGTGACCGTCGTCGTCTTCGTCTTGACGAACTGCGACTGGTCGACATCCTGCGCCTCGTCGGCAGTCTTCGTCGCCTCGTCGGCCTTGGCCTGCGCGCCGGCCGTGTCGCCGGCGGCGAGCAGCTGCTGCGCCTCGGCCTGCAGTTGCGTCACCTGCTGCTGCACTTGCTGCCGGTACGCCTCGATCGCGGCCTGCGTGGCGTCCTCGTCGACTTCGATCTGGTCGGCCGAGACGTCGACGGTCTCGCCGACCGTCCAGCCCTGCCGTTCGGCGACTTTGGACCCGACGACGAGCTCGCCGTCGTCCAGTGCCGTCACGGCATTGCCGGCCGTCGTCGTCGGCTCGAAGATGTCGGTGAACAGGTTCGATTCGGCCGTCATCGTCATGCCCTGGATCCGTTCGCCGCCGTACTTGACGCCCATGATCATGCTGATCGGCGAGACGACGTCGATGTCCTTGACGCTCTTGACGGCGTCGATTTCCTCCTCGGTGATCTGGCCGTTCGCGGCGTTCATGACGACGAAGTCGCCCTTGAAGCCGGTGTCGACGAGCGAATTGACCGACGTCTTCGCCGACGCGGCGACGACGCCGAGGCAGGAGACGATCGCGACGCCGACGAACAGCGCCGTCGCCGTGTTGGCCGTGCGCCGCTTGGCCCGCGAGATGTTGCGGGTCGCCAGCCGGCCGGTCACCGGCCAGACATGCGACGGAATCCAGCCGAGGACGGCCTGCGCCGGCACGACGAGTGCCGGGGCGAGCACGATGATGCCGAGCACGACGAGGCCGGCGCCGACGCCGAGTGGCCAGCCGACCGACATGTCGTTGACGGCGTCCCACGGCGTCGGGCCGCCGTCGCCGGCGGCCTTCGCGTTGGCGAGCAGCACGGTGAACCACCAGCAGCCGGCGCCGAGGATCGTCATGACGCCGCCGAGCACGGCGCGCGGCCGTACCGGCTTCTCGGGGTTGACGGTCTCGTTCATCGCCTGGATCGGCGGGGCCGTGGCGGCCGTGCGGGCCGGCCACGTCGCGCCGACCAGCGTGACGACCAGGCCGACGACCAGGCCGACCAGGCAGTCGGACCACGACGGCGTCACCGATCCGGACAGCGACATGCCCATCTGTCCCAGGCCGGCGGCGATCAGCGCGAGCATGCCCCAGCTGAGGAAGATGCCGATGACCGAGCCGATGACGCCGAGGACGATCGCCTGGATGATGACGGTCATGAAGATCTGCGCGGGGGAGGCGCCGATCGAGCGCAGCAGCGCGTAGCCGCGCATCGAGTCGCGCACGATCATCGAGAACGTGTTCGCGATGATGAACGAGCCGACGAACAGCGCGATGACGGCGAAGATCAGGATCAGCGGCTGGATGAAGCCGAGCTGTTCCTGCGTCGACTTCGTCGATTCCTCGCGCACCGAGTCGCCGGTGACGGCCGTCGCGTCGGAGTCGGCCGGCAGCGCCGCGTTGATCCTGTCGGCCAGATCCTGCTGTTCGGCCTCGCTCAGCGCCGTCGTCATCGAGCCGTAGACGCCGATCTCGTCGACGTCGGTCGTGTCGTTTTGCTGCTGGTAGTACGACTTGGCGAGCGAGACCGGAATCGCGACGATGATCGTGCCGGCCTGCGCCGACGAACAGGAGAACTCGCCGACGACCTTGACGTCCTTCGGGCCGTCGGGATAGACGATCGTCGTCGTGTCGCCGACCTTCAGTCCGGCCGTCCCGGCCGAATCGTCGAGCAGGGCGATCTCGTCGTCGGCAGTCGGCCAGCGGCCGTCGGTCAGCGACGTCGACCGCCACGTCGTCCCGTCGCCCAGGCCGACCGTCATCGTCGAGCCGCCGAGCGTCGACGTCGCGTCGCCGTCGGCGCCGACGAGGACGACGTTGGACACGTTGTAGAGAATGCGGGATTCGGCCACGCCGTCGACGCCGTCAATCGTCGTCATCAGGTCGGGATCGACGAGATTGTACCGGGTCGTGTCGTCGCCGGAGGAGCCGGACGACTCGTCCGACGGCATGGCGGCCGAATCGGACGAATCGTCGTTCTTCTGGGCGGTGGCGCCGCGCACGTAGACGTCGGCGTCGGTGTTCGTCGCCATCATGCTCTCGACCTGGCTGTCGAGCATGGCGCGGAAGCAGAACGAGCCGACGACGAACGCGACGCCGAGCGCGATCGCGACGATCGACATGACGAACCGCCGCAGGTGGGACTTCGCGTCCCGCAGGCCAATGCGGATCATCTCACTGCACCTCGCCGTCGTCGGGATCCTGCACGATTCCGGCATCCGAAGCCGGTCCGTCTACCTTCGGGTCGTCCTCGATGGCCTCGACGGTCTCCTCGGCCGCGGCCATCTCGGCGGCAGTGTCGCCGTCACCGTTGTCGGCGAACACGTCGAGGATCTCCTCGTAGTCCGGATGATCCATGTCGAGCGTGATCGAGCCGTCGGCGAGGACGAGGACGCGGTCGGCGAAGCTGGCGGCGCGCGGATCGTGCGTGACCATGACGATCGACTGGCCATAGTCGCGCACCGAACGGCGCAGGAACTCGAGCACTTCCTTGCTCGAGCGCGAGTCGAGGTTGCCGGTCGGCTCGTCGGCGAAGATGACGCTCGGCCGCTGCATCATCGCGCGGGCGCAGGCGACGCGCTGCTGCTGGCCGCCCGACAGCTGGCTCGGCCGGTGACCGAGCCGGTTCCCGAGACCGACGACATGGACGATCCTGTCGAACCAGTCGCGGTCGATCGGCTTGTGCGCAATCTGGAGGGGAAGGAGAATGTTCTCCTCGGCCGACAACGTCGGCACGAGGTTGAACGACTGGAAAATGAAGCCGATCTCGTTGCGGCGCAGGTTCGTCAGCTGCTTCTGGCCCATCGCGCTGACCTCGCGCCCCTCGACGAAGACCTGGCCGGACGTCGGGGTGTCGAGGCCGGCCATGCAGTGCATCAGCGTGGACTTGCCGGAGCCGGACGGTCCCATGATCGCCGTCATCTGGCCGCGGCGGAACTCGACGTCGATGTCGTCCAGCGCCACGACTTCCGATTCGCCTTCGCCGTACTGCTTGTGCAGGTGAATGGCGCGCGCGACGACCGGGCCGGACGAATCGTGCCCGACGGCGTCTCCCTGCCGAACCCTGCGATGTCGTGCCGAATGTCCCGTCATGGCCGCCCTCCCGATGCCGATAGTTTGCAGTGACAACTATCCAGCCTACCCTGTCTGTTTTCGATGGCACAAACCCTGGCTTGCAGCTCGGATCCGCGACACCGGACAGGAGCGGGACGGCCTAGAGTGGAGAGCATGAACGACGTGACGGTATGGATCGAACGGCTGCTGGACGACTACCGGCGCTACCTGCTCGCGAACCGGGGACTGTCGGAGCATACGTGCCGCGCGTACGTGTCGGATGTCGGCCAGTGCCTCGAGTGGCTCGCCGGCGTCGCCGGCGCGACGTCGCTCGCCGACGTCACGCTCGACGACCTGCGCGGCTGGATGGCCGTCGAGTCGCGTGCCGTCGGCCGCAGCTCGCTGGCCCGCAAGACCGTGTCGGTGCGCCGGTTCTTCGACTGGGCCGCCGACCACGGCCGCTCGCCGTCGAACCCCGCCGCCAGCCTCGCCATCCCGAAGATTCCGGAAACATTGCCCGTCGTCCTCAACGAATCGCAGGCGGCACGGCTAATGGACGACGTCGACGCCGAAGCCGGCGGCGTGCGCCCGAACGATGCCCGCGACGGCAACGCGGGCCGGACGGCGGACCGCCGCGGGAACGGGTCGGCGGGGGAGAGCGACGACACCCGCGGGCAGTCGCCGGCGCGGCACGCGGCGGCCGTGCGCGACTGCGCGATCGTCGAGCTGCTGTACGCGACCGGCATCCGCGTCGCCGAGCTCGTCGGCCTCGATCTGGACGACGTCGACTGGGCCAACCGCACCGTCCGCGTGACCGGCAAGGGCGACAAGCAGCGCACCGTGCCGTTCGGCGCGCCGGCCGCCCGCGCGCTCGGACACTGGACCGACGGCGACGACGGACGCGCGGCGCTCGCGAACGGGCGCAGCGGCCGGGCGCTGTTCGTCGGCGCGAGGGGAGGACGGATCGACCAGCGGATCGTGCGCGGGATCGTCCACCGCGAGGCCGCCCGCGCCGGGGTGCCCGATATCGGTCCGCACGCGCTGCGCCACTCGGCCGCCACGCACATGCTCGACGGCGGCGCCGACCTGCGCGAGGTGCAGGAAATGCTCGGCCACTCGTCGCTGCAGACGACGCAGCGGTACACGCACGTCTCGATCGAGCAGCTCAAGACCCGCTACCGCCAGGCCTTTCCGCGGGCCTGACGGCTTCCGTCCCGTCCCGTGATTCCCGGCGACATGGACAGAAGACGCGCAGGCGTCGACCGATGGCATGCGGCGGCGACAAGTTATGCCGAAGGCGAACAGTGCCGATGCGAAGCGAACATATAGTGAGATTTTCGGGATATTTCCCATCGGCGTGAAACATTCCCGAAACAATCGTGGAACCCGATCGGCGACCGGCACCCCCGTGAAACGGCGGCGGCGCCCCCGTCCGTCTCAGCACTCGGAATTGTCCGGCTTGCTGGGAAAATCAAGACAAATCGGTGGACGGTCCCGGCAAACCCAGTGACGGCAACGGAAAGAGCTGACCGTTCGATGACGGTATGCTGGACAAATCCGCCGGTTTCGTCAACGTTCTATGGCCAATCCATTAGAATTGCGGCAAAATAGTCTGCAGGTTTCGACGAGGGAGTGGACGGACCACAAGTCCGACGCTCCCTCGTTCGAATCGCCTGTGACGAGACCGCGCACGGCGCCGGCGCCATACCAGTGGTCGCCGGGCGGTGCCCGCGCCGGAACGAACCGGACCTGCCGGGAAAGGGGACCCGGTCCCGCGGGAAGCGGTCGGCATAGCGCCTGTCCATAAGGAATAAGGAGAAACTCAAGATGAGTATGAAGAAGAAGGCTGTCGCCCTCGTGGCCGCGGTCGCCGCGCTGGGCATGGGCCTGGCCGGCTGCGGCTCGAGCAGCAGCTCGTCCTCCGACGACGGCATCATCACCGCCTACGGTTCGGAGCCGCAGAACCCGCTGATCCCGGGCAACACGAACGAGACCGGCGGCGGCCAGGTCATCGACCTGCTGTTCAGCCGACTGGTGTCCTTCAAGGCCGACGGCACCGCGCAGAACGAAGTCGCCGAGTCGATCACGCCGAACTCCGACGCCACCGTCTACACGATCAAGATCAAGGACGGCTGGAAGTTCACTGACGGCACCGACGTGACGGCCGAATCGTTCACGAAGGCCTGGAGCTACACCGCCAACGTGACGAACGCCCAGCTCAACGCCTCGTTCTTCTCCGGCATCGAGGGCTACGACGACCTGCAGAAGGACGGCGTCGCCTCCGACGCCCAGCTGTCCGGCCTCAAGGTCGTCGACGACCACACGTTCACCGTCACGCTGACGTCGCCTGATTCGGCCTTCCCGGTCGAGATCGGCTACTCGGCATTCTCGCCGCTGCCGGAGTCCTTCTACAAGGATCCGTCCGCGTTCGGCGAGAGCCCGGTCGGCAACGGTCCGTACAAGTTCGTCAGCTGGGATCACAACTCCCAGATCGTCCTGACGAAGAACGACGACTACGCCGGCAACAACGTCGCCAAGAACAACGGCGTCACGTTCAAGATCTACACCGACACCGAGTCCGCCTACGCTGACGTCCAGGCCGGCAACCTCGACGTCATGAACACCGTCCCGACCTCGGCGACGAAGACGTTCGAGTCCGACTCCTCCGTCAACGCCTACAACAAGGCCGGCTCCGTCATCCAGACGTTCACCATCCCGTGCTCGCTCGAGCACTTCGTCTGCGGCACCGAGGAAGGCAACTACCGTCGTCAGGCCATCTCGATGGCCATCGACCGCCAGTCGATCGTCGACAAGGTCCTCGGCGGCGTCGCCACCGTGGCCACCGACTTCACGTCCCCGGTCATCGACGGCTACTCGAAGGACCTGACCGGCGCCGACAACCTCAAGTACGACGCCGACAAGGCCAAGGAACTGTGGGCCAAGGCCGACGCGATCTCGAAGTACGACGGCGGCCTGACGTTCACGTACAACTCCGACGGCGGCGCCAAGGCCGTCTACGACGCGATCGTCAACTCGATCAACAACGTGCTGGACATCAACGCGACGACGAACCCGATCGCCACGTTCTCGGAGTTCCGTTCCGACATCACCGACCGCAAGATGACCGGCGCGTTCCGCACCGGCTGGCAGCCGGACTACCCGTCGATCCAGAACTACCTGTACCCGCTGTTCGATTCCGCCGCCGCCGACGGCAAGGGCTCGAACGACGGCGACTTCAAGAACGACGACTTCGACAAGCTGTGCTCGCAGGCCGCCGCGGCCACCAGCACCGACGAGGCGATCAAGCTGTACCAGCAGGCCGAGGAAATCCTGCTCGAGCAGCTGCCGGCCGTCCCGCTGTACTACTCGAACGCCGACGGCGTCGCCGCCAAGGACATCTCGGGCTTCGAGATGAACTGGCAGAACGTCCCGATCTACACCGAGCTCGTCAAGAGCTGAGCGGCGTAGAGACCGGCGCACCGCCTCTCGCGGCGTGCGCATGACCCCTGGAAAGTGGCGGCCATGGCCGCCACTTTTCGCATGTCGTGCACGGTTCGCCGGATCGTGCACGATTCACGCGGGCGAACGCGGCCCCGGCATTTCGCCGCGGCCCATCGCCCTCGACAACCGTGTATCAGATGTCGATTCCCCCGTTGCCAATTGATCATGGCAAAACGTTTTGGCCCCGTGAATCGTCCCAAATCGTTCCAAATAGTGAGGTTTGGGTAGCTTTTTGTAACGGAGTTGCAAGAACGAGGGCCGTTAATTCCACCCTTGGAGTACACTGGCGGGGAACTTTACGACCGTTTTCGGCTAAGCCGCCGACTTCCCGTGACAAGGAGGCCGGCGAGGTTTTTTTACGAAGGAAAACAGCCGGACGGTCAATGGGAATAAGGAGCAACCAATGGGTAAGTATCTTCTGCACCGCATTTTGCAGATGATCCCCGTGGTTCTTGGTACGACGCTGTTGGTTTACGCGCTCGTGTTCGCGCTGCCGGGTGATCCGGTCGCGGCCATGTTCGGCGATAAGCCAGTCAACGAAGCAGTTGCTGCCCAGATCCGCGCAGAATACAACCTGGACAAACCGTTCATCGTCCAGTACCTGCTGTTCTTGAAGAACGCGCTGACGCTGAACTTCGGCAACACGTTCTCCGGCCAGCCGGTGATCAGCCAGATTGCGCGCGCGTTCCCGGTCACCATCAAGCTCGCCGTCATGGCGTTCTGCTTCGAGGCGATCTTCGGCGTGATCTTCGGCGCGATCTCCGGCCTGAAGAAGGGCAAGTGGTACGACTCGGTCATCCTGATCGTCTCGCTGCTGCTCATCTCGGTCCCGACGTTCGTCACCGGCTTCGTCGCCCAGTACTTCCTCGGCGTCGAGTGGAGGATCTTCCCGGTCACCGCAGGCTCCAACCCCGGCTTCCTCGACCTGTTGATGCCGGCAATGGTGCTTGGCTCCGTCTCGATGGCCTACATCATCCGCCTGTCCCGCTCGGAAATCTCCACGAACATCGCGCTCGACTACGTGCGCACTGCCCGCGCGAAGGGCATGAGCAACACGAAGGTCACGTTCCGCCACATTCTGCGCAACTCGATGATCCCGGTCGTCACGTACCTCGGCCAGGACCTTGGCGCCCTGATGGGCGGCGCGATGATCACCGAGCAGATCTTCAACATCCATGGCGTCGGCTACCTGACCTACCAGTCCATCCTCAAGGGCGAAGCCAACACCGTCGTCTCCGTCGTCACGCTGCTCACGCTCGTGTTCGTCGTCTGCAACCTGATCGTCGACATGCTGTATGCGCTGATGGATCCGCGCATCCGGTACGCGTGAGGCTAGGAGAGGGAAAAGAAGACCACCATGGCAGAGAATGCAAATTCGGCTATCACGAAAGAGAAGCCGCTCGAGACCCTTCCCGGTCAGGAACGCTACGTCGCGCCGCTCGAGGAAACGCCGCTGCAGCAGGTCGACTCGGTCGACGAGGCCGCCCCGGCCACGTCGATGTGGGCCGACGCGTGGCGCACGCTGCGCCGCAACCCGCTGTTCATCATCTCCGGCATCCTGATCCTGTTCATCATCGTCGTCGCGCTGTTCCCGAGCCTGTTCACGAAGAACAACCCGACGTACTGCTCGCTCGAGTACTCGCTTGACGGCTCGAGCGCCGGCCATCCGTTCGGCTACGACCTGCAGGGCTGCGACATCTACTCGCGCGTCATCTACGGCACCCGCGCCTCGCTGTCGGTCGGCATCCTGACGACGATCATCGTCGTCGTCGTCGGCGCGCTCGTCGGCGCCATCGCCGGCTTCTGCGGCGGCTGGATCGATTCGGTCCTCTCGCGCCTCGTCGACATCTTCATGGCCATCCCGCTGCTGCTCGGCGCCATCGTCGTCCTGCAGATGTTCAAGACGACCGGCTCGGTCTGGAAGGTCGTCCTCGTCCTGGCCCTGTTCGGCTGGGTCTCGACCGCGCGTATTGCCCGCGGCGCCGTCCTGAGCTCGAAGAACCTCGAGTTCAACACCGCGTCGACGGCCCTCGGCTCCACGCCGATGCGCAACCTGTTCCGCCACATCATTCCGAACTCGCTCGCGCCGATCATCGTCATCGCGACGACGTCGCTCGGCTCCTACATCGTCTCGGAGGCGACGCTGTCGTTCCTGGGCATCGGCCTGCCGTCGACGACGGTCAGCTGGGGCGGCGACATCTCGAGCGCCCAGTCGCTGCTGCGTACCGACCCGATGGTCCTGTTCTACCCGTCGTGCGCGCTGGCGATCACCGTCCTCGCGTTCATCATGATGGGCGACGCCGTCAAGGACGCGCTCGACCCGAAGTCCCGCACGGCGTGAGTTACGGAGGAATCGAACACAATGACTGACGAAAAGAAGACAACCATGAACGATTCGTCCGCCGACGCGATGCGCGAGCAGCAGCTCAAGTCCGGGCCGCTGCTGGAAGTCAAGGACCTGCAGGTGGACTTCACGTCCGACCGCGGCAAGGCCATCCACGCCGTGCGCGACTCGTCGTTCTCCGTCTATCCGGGCCAGTGGGTCGCGATCGTCGGCGAGTCCGGCTCCGGCAAGTCGACGTCCGCGATGGCCTGCCTCGGGTTGCTGCCGGGCACCGGCCATGTCGTCGGCGGCTCGATCAAGCTCGACGGCGAGGAGATCGCCTACTACAAGCCGAAGCAGTTCGTCCACCTGCGCGGCTCGAAGATGGGCCTGGTCCCGCAGGACCCGATGAGCAACCTCAACCCGGTGTGGCGCATCGGCACGCAGGTCAAGGAAGCGCTGATCGCCAACAACATGGACGTCTCCCACGAGAAGCGCTCGAAGCTCTCGAAGGCGCTGGCCGGCTCCGAAGTCGAGGTCAAGACCGAGGGCGACGAGACGTTCATCGGCTCGAAGGAGCTGCCGGACCTGCTCGAGGCCGCCGAGAAGCAGCTCGTCGAGCTCGGCGTCACCGGCACGAAGCTCGAGAAGACGATGGCGAAGTTCCGCGAGGAATGGGTCCCGGGCTCCGAGACCCGCTGGCGCGTCGCCTCCGACCTCATCAAGGCCGGCGTCAAGGACGAGGACGCCTGGTACCTCGCCAAGAAGTACGTCACCGGCTCGTCGATGGAGGACCGCATCGCCGGCCTGCTGTCCGAGGCCGGCCTGCCGGACGCCGCCACGCGCGCCCGCCAGTTCCCGCACGAGTTCTCCGGCGGCATGCGCCAGCGCGCGCTGATCGCCATCGGCCTGGCATGCCGCCCGGAACTGCTCATCGCCGACGAGCCGACCTCGGCCCTCGACGTGACGGTCCAGAAGAAGATCCTCGACCACCTGCAGATGCTGACCGACTCCCTGGGCACCGCCGTGCTGTTCATCACGCACGACCTCGGCCTCGCCGCCGAGCGCGCCCAGCACATCGTCGTCATGTACAAGGGCCAGGTCGTCGAGTCCGGCCCGTCGCTCGAGGTGCTCCAGCACCCGCAGCACCCGTACACGAAGCGCCTCGTCGCGGCCGCCCCGTCGCTGGCCTCGCAGCGCATCATCTCGGCGAAGGCCCACGGCGAGGAGAACGCCGTCGTCATGGAGCACCGCGTTGACGAGAAGAAGCTCAAGACGTCGGACACGATCATCGACGTCGAGCACCTGACCAAGGAGTTCAAGCTCCCGCGCAAGAAGGAGCTGTTCAAGGCCGTCGACGACGTCAGCTTCCAGGTCAAGCGCGGCACCACGCTGGCCATCGTCGGCGAGTCCGGCTCGGGCAAGTCGACCGTCGCCAACATGTGCCTCAAGCTCCTTGAGCCGACCGGCGGCAAGGTCCTCTACGAGGGCCAGGACATCGCCGGCTTCAAGGGCCACAGCCTGCTCGACTTCCGCCGCCACGTGCAGCCGGTCTTCCAGAACCCGTACGGTTCGCTGGACCCGATGTACTCGATCTTCCGCTCGATCGAGGAGCCGCTGCGCATCCACCACATCGGCGACAAGAAGTCCCGCGCGGCCCGCGTCAAGGAGCTGCTCGAGATGGTCGAGCTGCCGGAATCGGTCATGCAGCGCTATCCGAACGAGCTGTCCGGCGGCCAGCGCCAGCGCATCGCGATCGCGCGCGCGATGGCCCTGAACCCCGACGTCATCGTCTGCGACGAGGCCGTCTCGGCCCTCGACGTGCTGGTGCAGGACCAGGTCCTCCAGCTGCTCAACGACCTGCAGGCCGAGCGCGGACTGAGCTACCTGTTCATCACGCACGATCTCGCGGTCGTCCGCCAGATCGCCGACGACGTCGTCGTCATGCAGCACGGCAAGCTCGTCGAGCACGGCACCACCGACGAGGTCTTCAACAACCCGCAGAAGCAGTACACCCGCGACCTGCTCGACGCCATCCCCGGCGGCAAGCTCGAGCTCGGCCTCGACCTGTAAGGCAAGCTGCGCGACCCTCCAGGCATGCCACCAGCCAGGGCTTTCCGGCCCGGGTTGGTGGCATGCCTGCATATGGGCCCGGTTATCCGGTCCATTTCAGGAGCGCGTGCGAGGCAGGCACGCGATATGGGGCGAGTTGCTTAACCCTCGGTGAACACCTCACGCTGGCCAACTGCGGTATTCTCGGGGTCATGACGATAACGATTACGACTTCCAATCTGAACGGCATCCGTGCCTCGGAGCGCAAGGGCTTCGAGAAGTGGGTGGCCAGGCATGTGCCGGACGTGATGTGCATGCAGGAGCTGCGCGCCCCGCAGGACATCATCGACGGCTTCTTCGCGCAGTATGCGAAAGACTACGAGGCGGCCGGCAAGATCGCGTCGGCCGACCGGCTCGGCACGCTCGACCAGGTCAGCGACATCAAGGGCCGCGCCGGCGTGGCCATCGTCACCGACCTCGACGTGACGGCCAAGCGCTACGGCCTGCCGGGACTCGATCCGGCGCCGGTGGACACGGGCCGCTGGATCGAGGCCGACGTCGTCGCCAACGGCACGCCGCTGACCGTCGTCTGCATCTACGACCATGCCGGCGACATTGCGTCGCCGGAGAAGATGGACGCCAAGTACCGCTTCCTCGACGCCGTCATGGTGCGCATGAAGGAGCTCGCCGACGCCGCGGCGGACGGCGGCAACCAGGTCGTCGTCGCCGGCGACTTCAACATCGCCCACACCGCCCTCGACATCAAGGACGCCGCAGCGAACGAGGAGCGCAACGGCTTCACGCCGCGCGAACGCGCCTATGTCGACAGGATCGTCGACGACCTGCACTACGTCGACGTCACGCGCAAGCTCGCCGGCGACGTGCAGGGACCGTACACGTGGTGGACTCCGCGCGGTCACGCCTACGAGAACGACGCCGGTTGGCGCATCGACTACCAGTTCGCCACGCCGGGCATCGCCGGAAAGGCCACCGCCTTCGACATCGACCGCACCGCGCACTGGTACAGCCGCTGGAGCGACCACGCGCCGCTCACGATCACGTACGACATCTGATTGGTGTCGCGTCGGCGGACGTGTCCGCCGGCCGCGGTTCCCCAAGCCGCGACCGGCGAGGCGTCGTCCGCGGCCGGCTTCGGACCGGCCACCCCGGCAGCCATTGGCCGGGCGTCCGCTTGCGGCGGACGGATCGTGCAATGGCCAACCCCTTTCACTGGAACCGGCCGCCGGGCCCCCACCCGGCGGCCGGTTCCGTCGTTTCCGGTGACCGGCGGCGAGTAGTGTTACTCTGTTGGAAACGACAATGAAATTTTCCACGTAAAGAGACCACGGAAACGAGGACGCATGGGACTGTTCGGATTCGGCAGGAAGAAGAAGCAGGCCGACGAGACCGAAGCTGACGAAATCGCCGAGGAAACCGCCGACAAGGCCGCCGGCGAGGCCGACGACGTCGACGACGAGGCCGTCGCGGCCGGCGAGGAAGCCGGCGACGATTCGTCCGTCATCGACGAGTCCGGTGACGAGGCCGACGACGACGTCGAACTGACGATGGACTACGAGGGCCGCGGCGAGATCGCCGGTCCGTGGGACGTCGACGACGAGAACGTGCCCGACTACGACGAGTACCTGTCGCTCGGCTCCTATTACCTGCCGTTTGTCAAGGGCATGTCGCTGCGCGTCAAGGCGAGCCGCGCCACGCGCGAGATCCTCGGCACGACGATGACGCTCGGCAAGTCGAGCGTCGAGGTCGAGGCGTTCGCCGCCCCGAAGACGATGGGCCTGTGGGACGACGTGCGCGCCGACCTGCTGGAAGCCAACCCGGCCGCGAAGGAAGTCGCCGGCGTGTTTGGCGCCGAGGTGCTGCTGCCGGTCAAGGTCAAGAGCGGCAACGTCGTCATGACGCGCATCGTCGGCGTCGACGGCCCGCGCTGGATGCTGCGCGGCATCTTCTCCGGCACCGCCGCGGCCGATCCCGACAGCGAGGAAGCGGCCACGCTCAACGACTTCTTCGCCGACATCGTCGTCGAGCGCGGCGAGGAACCGCTCGCCCCGCGCGACCTGATCCCGATGCACGCCCCGCTGACGCCGTCGCAGCGTCGCGACGCCGCCGAGGCCGAGGTCGACGGCGAGCAGGAGGACGGCGACGCCGCCTCGAAGCTCAAGCGCCCCGACGGCCCGCTGAGCTCCGACCACGAAACCGAGACGAAGACCACGCTGTCGCGCGGCCCGATGTTCTCCGAAGTGCGCTGACGCCGCGACATCCAGACCGTATCCAGACCGATCTATCGGAATATCGGAAGCAGGCATGGCCACCAATTCCACTACGAAGCCGAACGCCGGCAAGCCCGGCAGGACCGGCATCCAGGCGCTCGCCGACGCCGGCGACGACGATTTCTCCGTCATCCAGGCGATCGGCGGCGTCCGCGGCGTCGTCGAATCGATGATTCCCGGCGTCCTGTTCATCGTCCTGTTCCTCGTGACCGGCGACCTGACGCTGACGATCGTCGTCTCGGCCGCCTGGGCGCTGCTGCAGGTCGTCGTCCGGCTGTGCCAGCGCCAGTCGACGATGGGCGCCGTTTCCGGCCTGCTCGCCGTCGCGATCTGCCTGATCTGGGCGTGGCGCAGCGGCGAGGCCCGCAACTACTACACGTTCGGCTTCATCACGAACGCCGCCTACGCCGCCGTGCTGCTCGTCACGGTGATCTGCCGCGTGCCGGGCCTCGGCGTCGTCGTCGAGTTCGTCCGGTCGATGCCGACGTCGCATTTCCGCCGCTGGCTCGACAACTGGAGAGGCGACCGGGCGCTGTACCGCGCGTATGTCGAGATCACGTGGCTGTGGATCGCGCTGTTCTGCGTGCGACTCGTCGTGCAGCTGCCGCTGTACTCGTCCGACCACGTCGGCTGGCTCGGCACGGCCAGGCTGCTCATGGGCATCCCGCTGTGGGCGCTGTGCATCTGGATTTCGTACCTCGTCGTCGCTACGCCGCTGCACCGGCACCGGCTTGCCGAGAAGCGCGCCGCCGAGCAGGAAGGCGCCGAACTCGAGCTCGAGGCGATCGAGGGGGAGGAATCGTCCGGATCGTCCCGGAATTTCCCGGCCACTGAATCGTCTGAATCGTCCATGACTACCGGACTGTCCGAACACGCCCAACCGTCGGAAACGCCGCAGGCGACGCCTGCCGGCAGGAAGTGAAGGCCACGGTGGAGACCGAACTGACCATTGAACGCTACGCCGACCAGGGACGCTGCGTCGGCCATATCGACGGCCGCGTCGTCTTCGTCAGGTTCGCGCTGCCGGGGGAGCGCGTCCGCGTCCGGCTCGACGAGCCGGCGAACCGCGAGGACCGCTTCTGGACCGGCGAAGTCGTCGACGTCCTCGAACCGTCGCCCGACCGGCTCGCCGAACCGGCATGGCCGCTCGCCGGCCCGCTCGCGATGGGCGGTGGCGTCGGCGGCGCCGACCTCGTCCACGTCTCGCTGCCCGGCCAGCTGGCCTGGAAGTCGGCGACGATCACCGACCAGATGAAGCGGCTCGGCCACGTCGACGCCACGCTGCCGGCCGTGCCGGTCGAGCGCATCGCCGGCGACGAGGCGCTCGACGGCCTGCACTGGCGCACGCGCATCGAGATGATCGCCGACGACAACGGCCACCCGTCGATGCGCCGCCGCGGCACGCACGTGCGCGTGCCGCTGGACACGATGCCGCTCGCGACGAAGGCCGTCCTCGCCGTCGCGACGGCCAACGGCATCTGGGACACCGTCCATTTCGAGCCCGGCGCGCAGATCCGCATCGCCGTGCCCGAGCCGCGCGACCTCGACACGTCGGCGCTCGACCTCGCCAATCCCGACGACGTCCAGCGCATCCTCGCGGCCGTCGGCGACAACTACGCCATCCTCGTCGACGGCCAGCTGTTCGCCGGCAGCGACGACCTGACCGAACATGTCACCGTCGACGGCCACGACTTCGCGTACGGGGTGGCGGCGTCCGGCTTCTGGCAGATCCATCGGCAGGCCCCGCAGGTGCTGCCCGCCTACGTGCTCTCGCTCGTGCGCGGCCAGCTCGAGCGGATCGGCCGCACCGACCGGCCCGTCATCTGGGACCTGTACTCTGGCTCCGGCCTGTTCACGCTGCCGCTGGCCACGCTCGCCGGCGAGCACGCCCGCGTGTTCACCGTCGAGGGCGCGAAGGCGGCCGTCCACCACGCCCGGCACAACGCCTACGACGCCGGCCTCGACAACGTCGAGAGCTTCTGCGGCGACGTCGCCAGGACGCTCGCGCACCACGTGCCGCGGCCGTTCGCCCATCCCGACGTCGTCGTCCTCGACCCGCCGCGCGCCGGCGCGAAGGCCCGCGTCTGCCGCCAGATCGCCGACAGTGGCGCCCGCGCCGTCGTCTACATCGCCTGCGACCCGACGTCGCTGGCGCGCGACACGGCGACACTGACCCATGACCTCGACTTCCGCCTCGCCGACGTGCGCGCGTTCGACATCTATCCGAACACGCACCATGTCGAGACCGTTGCGCTGTTCGTCAGGTGACCGGCCGATGATGTGCCCGAATCGCCGCCGAATCGCCGCCACGCTGCTCGCGCTCGCCGCGCTGCTCGCGCCGGCGCTCGCCGGCTGCGCGCCGAACGGCGCGGCCGTCGGCGACACGCAGTCGACGACGGCGAGCCCGGCGCACGACAGTGTCCAGGGCGCCCGCATCACCGTCGGCATCATTGGCACCGCACAGGACAGCGAAACCGAACGGCAGACCGACTCGGCGATCGCGACTGCCCTGACCGACTACGGCATGGCCGCCGTCTACACGTCGCTGCAGGACGTCGCCGATCCCGACACCGTCGCCCGGCAGGCCATCGCCGACTACATTCACCGTCACGTCCACGCCGTCATGCTGTGCAACCTGACACTGACCGACGCCAACCGCGACATGTGGACGACGTCGCTGACCGACCTGCGCAACGCCGGCATCGCCGTCGTCCTCGTCGCCCCGACCGACACGCCATCCGACCCCGACCTCTACGCCGCCGTGCTGACCGTTGGCGATTCGTCCGGCGCAATGCCGATCTCCACGGCGATCGACGACGTCGTGCGCGACTACCCCCACGAGCGTGACCTGACCGTGACGACCGACCCGGACAAGAACACGAAGCTCAACGGGTACGCCTCGGCGGACTGACTGCCACTCGCGGCGGGGAGCCGGACAACATGGACCGGGCCGCGCCGGGGCGCACCTCATTCCCGGGGATGATTTACCGGACGAATCGTGCCCAATTTCGCCGACACGGAGCTGAAATCCATCATTGTCCACTAGGGTGGGGAGCATGACTTCTCCAGCAGCTGCGCCGACGACGCCGACTTCACCGCGGGCGACGCTGCCCGACGTCGCCGAGGCGGGGCTGTCCGACGCCGCCGTCGCCGACCTGATCGCCGCCGGCCAGACGAACGCCGTCAAGGACAAGCCGTCGCGGTCGCTGGCCCACATCCTCCGCGAGAACATCTTCACGCTGTTCAATGGCATCATCTTCACGGCGATGGTCTTCGTGCTGCTCACCGGCTCGTGGAAGGACGCCGTCTTCGGCTTCGTCATCCTCGTCAACACCGGCATCGGCATCGCCACCGAGCTGCGCGCCAAGCACACGCTCGACAGGCTCTCCATCCTCGTCGAGTCGACATACACGGTGCGCCGCGGCGGTCACAACATCGACGTCGACCACAACGACATCGTCCTCGGCGACCTGCTGTGGCTCAAGGCCGGCGACCAGGTGCCGTCCGACGCGACGATCGTCGACAGCTGGGGCGTCGAGCTCGACGAATCGATGATCACCGGCGAGTCGAGGACCATCCGCAAGCGGCCCGGCGACGGCGTCTACAGCGGCTCGACCGTCGTCTCCGGCCTCGCGCTCGCGAAGGTGACGGCCGTCGGCGCGCATTCGTACGCCGCCGAGCTGACGGCGCAGGCGAAGGTCTACAAGAAGAACATTTCCGACCTCAACAGGGGCATCAACGCCATCCTCAAGTTCATGACGTTCCTCGTCGTGCCGCTGTGCATCCTGCTCATCTGCTCGCAGATGGGCACCGTCGGCGGCTGGAGCGAGGCCATCGCGACGGGCGCGTGGCGCGAAGCCGTCGTCTCGTCGGTCGCCGGCGTCGTCGGCATGATTCCGGAAGGCCTCGTGCTGCTGACGTCGCTGAACTTCGCGCTCGCCGCCATCCGCCTGGCCCGCAAGAACACGCTCGTCCAGGATCTCGACTCGGTCGAGACGCTCGCCCGCGTCGACGCGCTCAACCTCGACAAGACCGGCACGATCACCGACGGCACAATCCAGTTCGACTCGCTGCACCTGCTGCCGCACGGCGCCGCTGCCGATTCCGGCGTGCCGGCGCTCGCCGACGCCGAGACGCCGGCCGACCTGCTCGCCGACAACGTCCGCCTCGTCTCCGCCGACCCGGCCGTCGTCTTCGAGAAGCTGCCGACCGACGGCAGTGGCTCGCACGATTCTTCCGCGACCGGCGCGGCATCCGCAACGGCCGTTGCCGCGGCGACGCTGCCCGGCGAACGCGAGATCAAGCAGGCGCTGTACGACCTCGCCAACGAAGGCCAGCCGAACGGCACCGGCCAGGCCGTCCTCGACGGCCTGAAATCCCGCGGATTCGCGGCCGGCCACGTCCACGTGCGCGTGCCGTTCTCGAGCGCCCGCAAGTGGAGCGCCGTCGCCTACCTGCCACAAGAATTCCCGACGGCAGCCGGCATCTGGACGATGGGCGCGCCCGAGGTGCTGCTGTCGACGATCGCCGGCGATCACAGGGCGCTGCTCGAACGCGTCAACGACTACGCCGGCCACGGCAGCCGCGTGCTGCTCGTCGCCTACGAGCCGTACTCCGCCATGAACGGCGGCACGATTCCCGCCGACTTCGCCGACCATCCGCGACTGTCGGCGAAGGCCATCCCGATGGCAATCGTGCTGTGCTCCGAACACATCCGCGACGACGCCGAGAAGACGCTTGCCTGGTTCCGGTCGCAGGGCGTGCGCTGCCGCGTCATTTCCGGCGACAATCCGGTCACCGTCGGCGCGATCGCCGCGAAGGTCAAGCTGACCGGCGACCGGGAGCCGCGCGCGATGGACGCCCGCGACCTGCCGAAGGACATCGGCGAGCTCGCGAAGGTCATCGACGACATCGACGTGCTCGGCCGCGTGCTGCCCGACCAGAAGAAGGCGATCGTCGAGGCGCTGCACGCCCGTGGCCACACCGTCGCGATGACCGGCGACGGCGTCAACGACACGCTCGCGATCAAGGAAGCCGACCTCGGCATCGCGATGGGCAACGCCGCGCCGGCCACGAAGGCCGTCGCCGAGGTCGTCCTCGTCGACTCGAGGTTCTCGCACCTGCCCGACGTCGTCGCCCGCGGCCGCCAGGTCATGGCGAACATGGAACGCGTCGCGTCGCTGTTCCTGACGAAGACCGTCTATTCGGCGCTGATCTCGTTCGGCGTGGTGCTCACCGGCATTTCCTACCCGTACCTGCCGCGCCACATCAGCTATATCGGCGCGCTGACGATCGGCATTCCGGCGTTCATCCTCGCGCTCGCGCCGAACACGCGCCGCTACCGTCCCGGCTTCCTCAAGCGCGTCTTCGCGTTCGCATTGCCGTGCGGCATCGCGACGGCGCTGTCGGTGCTGCTGACGGCGTGGACCATCCCGATGGCGATGCACTGGAACATCGACCAGTCGGCCGCCGACCTGACGCAGCTGCGCTCGTGCTGCGCGATGATCCTGTTCGTCATGGGCGTCTTCGTGCTCGGCCGCGTCGCCCGGCCGCTCAACTCGTGGCGCGGCCTGCTCGTCGCCGCGTTCGCCGCGATCGGCATCGCCGGCCCGTTCATCCCGTTCGTCTCGCATTTCTTCCAGCTGTTCATTCCCGGCGGCAAGCTGCTCGCCGCCACCGGCCTCGCCCTTGTCGGCTCGGCCGCGCTGTTCTTCCTGTTCCTGTGGCTGATGCCCCGCATCCTGCCGCGCAACGATCCGTTTCCGTGGATCAAGGACGACGACGGCACGAAGCACATCGCCAAGTCATGAACCGGTTGCGAGACGGAAGGCTCGTCTGCCGTCTCGCATGACAGAACCCGTAACAAGCGCGTCACCCCCCGAACTGTAGTGTGAGCAGAGTGTGGGCATCGCACCCGAATGGATTGGCGTGCGCCGTTTGCCCGCCCAGTTTGGAGGAACCTCAATGGCCCTGCGCGACGACCAGCTCGACGTGCTCCGTGTCGGAGACGCCGCTTACGACTACTACCGCATTGCCGACCTGCCCGGCATCGACCACCTGCCGTATTCGCTCAAGGTGCTCGTCGAGAACCTCGTGCGCAACGAGGACGGCGCGAACATCACCGACGAGCACGTCAAGGCGCTGCTCGACTGGGATCCGGCCGCCGATCCGAGCCGCGAAATTCAGTTCACGCCGTCCCGCGTGGTCATGCAGGACTTCACCGGCGTGCCATGCATCGTCGACCTGGCCACGATGCGCGACGCCGTCAAGGCGCTCGGCGGCGACCCGGAGGTCATCAACCCGCAGGTCCAGTCGGACATGATCATCGACCACTCGGTGCAGATCGACAAGTACGGCGTCGCCGACGCCGTCGAGGCCAACATGGACATCGAATACCAGCGCAACGGCGAGCGCTACCAGTTCCTGCGCTGGGGCCAGCAGGCGTTCGAGAACTTCCGCGTCGTGCCGCCGGGAACCGGCATCATTCATCAGGTCAACATCGAATACCTCGCGTCCGTCGTCATGACGAAGAAGGAAGAATCGCGCAATGATTCCAGCGATTCGTCCGCGAAGACGCTGGCCTATCTCGATTCGTGCGTCGGCACCGATTCGCACACGACGACGGTCAACGGCCTCGGCGTGCTCGGCTGGGGCGTCGGCGGCATCGAGGCCGAGGCCGCGATGCTCGGCCAGCCGATCTCGATGCTGGTGCCGCGCGTCGTCGGCTTCAAGCTCGTCGGCTCGATTCCCGAGGGCGTCACGGCGACCGACGTCGTGCTGACGATCACCGACATGCTGCGCCGGCACGGCGTCGTCGGCAAGTTCGTCGAGTTCTACGGCGAGGGCATCGCCAACATTCCGCTGGCCAACCGCGCGACGATCGGCAACATGAGCCCGGAGTTCGGCTCGACCTGCGGCATCTTCCCGATCGACGACGTGACGCTCGACTACCTGCGCCTGACCGGCCGTTCCGACGAGCAGGTTGCGCTCGTCGAGGCCTATGCGAAGGCGAACAGGCTGTGGCACGACGTGAACGATCCGGACTACGTCGAGCCGCAATACTCCGAGTATCTCAAGCTCGACCTGTCGACCGTCGTCCCGTCGATCGCCGGACCGAAGCGGCCGCAGGACCGCATCGAGCTCGCCGCCTCGAAGAAGACGTTCGAGGAGACGCTGCCCGGCTACGTCACCGAGAAGACCGCGCGCGAACCGATCGCCGTGTCCACCGGTTTCCGCGGCGACTTCGATCTGAACAACGGCGACGTCGCCATCGCCTCGATCACCTCGTGCACGAACACGTCGAATCCGTCGGTCATGGTCGCCGCCGGCCTGATCGCCCGCAACGCGGTTGCCAAGGGCCTCAAGCCGAAGCCGTGGGTCAAGACGTCGCTGGCGCCGGGCTCGCAGGTCGTCGCCGACTACCTGGCCAAGGCCGGCCTGCAGGACGACCTCGACGCCCTGGGCTTCCAGCTCGTCGGCTTCGGCTGCGCCACCTGCATCGGCAATTCCGGCCCGCTGCTGCCGGAGATCTCGCAGGCCATCAACGACAACGACCTGACCGTCACGGCCGTGCTGTCCGGCAACCGCAACTTCGAGGGACGCATCTCGCCGGACGTCAAGATGAATTATCTCGCGTCGCCGCCGCTCGTCATCGCCTACGCGCTCGCCGGCACGATGGACTTCGACTTCGAGACGGAGCCGCTCGGCACCGACGGCGAGGGCAAGCCGGTGTTCCTGCGCGACATCTGGCCGACGAACGCCGACGTCGAGGCGACCGTCGCCGCGAACCTCGACCGCGACATGTTCGTCGCCGACTACATGTCGGTGTTCGACGGCGACGCCCGCTGGAAGGGCCTCGACGTGCCCGAAGGCGAACTGTTCGCGTGGAACCCCGACTCGACGTACGTGCGCCGGCAGACGTTCTTCGACGGCATGACGGCGACGCCGGCCCCGGTGACCGACATCCGCGACGCCCGCGTCCTCGCCTTCCTTGGCGACTCGGTGACGACCGACCACATCTCCCCGGCGGGCGCGTTCAAGGCATCGAGCCCGGCCGGCGAATACCTCGTCGAACACGGCGTGGCGCCGAAGGACTTCAACTCCTACGGTTCCCGCCGCGGCAATCACGAGGTCATGGTCCGCGGCACGTTCGGCAACATCCGCCTGCGCAACATGCTGCTCGCCTCCGCAGGCTGCGAGGTGACGCCCGGCGGCTACACCTACGACTTCGAGTCGATGAAGCCGACGACGATCTTCGAGGCGTCCCGCGACTACATCGCCGACGACGTCCCGCTCGTCATCATCGCCGGCAAGGAATACGGCACCGGCTCGTCGCGCGACTGGGCCGCCAAGGGCACCGCGATGCTCGGCGTCAGGGCCGTCATCACCGAGAGCTTCGAGCGCATCCACCGCTCCAACCTGATCGGCATGGGCGTGCTGCCGCTGCAGTTCCCGGAAGGCGAATCGGCCGAATCGCTCGGCCTCGATGGCACCGAGACGTACTCGATCACCGGCATCGCCGGACTCAACAGCGGCGTCACGCCCGAAACCGTGCACGTCGAGGCGACGCACGCCGACGGCACGAAGACCGAATTCGAGGCCGTCGTCCGCATCGACACTCCCGGCGAGGCGGACTACTACCGCAACGGCGGCATCCTCCAGTACGTCCTGCGCAACCTGATGAAGTAGAGCACGATCCCGGCTCCCTGGAAGGGAGCTGTCGAGCGCAGCGAGACTGAGGGTCGACCGCACGATGTCGCGAAGCGACGAGTGCGCGCTGGAAGGTGACCTTGCGTTCCGGCGCGCACTCCGCCTTCGGCGGTCGTGCGGTCGACCCTCAGTCGGCTTCGCCGACAGCTCCCTTCCAGGGAGCTTTTTGCTGTACTGTTGGTCATTGGAAAACGGTCGTTCATCAAAGGGAGTTCGTCATGGCGATCAGCGCGTCGGAAAAGGCCCTGTCCCGGGTGTTCACGTCGGACTACCGGTTCGTCATTCCGACGTTCCAGCGGGCCTACCAGTGGCGCCGCGAGCAGATGGCGCAACTGGTCGGGGACATCATCGACGCGTGCGGATCGTCCACCGGCCCCTACTTCCTCGGCTCGCTGATCCTCGTGCGCGAGGACGATTCGCCCGTCGCCGGCCGCCGCGACGCCGTCGCCGGCCGCCCGCAGGTCTGCCAGGTCATCGACGGCCAGCAGCGGCTCGTCTCGCTGACGATCCTGTTCGCCGTGCTCGAATATCTCGAGGACGACGACCAGCTGACGGCGAGCCTCGACGGCCTCGTCATCGAGGCCGGCGACAAGCTGCGCGGCATCGAGCCCGAACCGCGCCTGAAACTGCGCGACAAGGACGCCGTCTTCTTCCGCGAATACGTCCAGCAGGGCAACCTCGAGATGCTGTTCGACCTGCGCGAATCCGACTGCGAGACGCAGGCGCAGCGCAACATGCTCGACAACGCGCGCTACGCCTTCGACGAGCTCGGCCGCATGAGCGCCGAGGACCGCCACCGCTTCGCCACCTACCTCGTCAACGACGTCATGCTCGTCATCGTCGAGACCGGCGACCTGTCCGGCGCCTACCGCATCTTCGACGTCATGAACATGCGTGGCGTGCCGCTCACCGCCTCCGACGTGTTCAAGGCCAAGGTCGTCTCGTCGATCTCGCCCGGCGCCCGCGACGCCTACGCCCGCTGCTGGGACGACATCATGGAACCGTTCGGCGACGACGCCGGACGAATCGAGCGGTTCTTCGCCGACCTCCATCTCATCCTGACCGGCCGGCCGATGTGCGAGCAGCTGCTCGCCGACTTCTCCGCCGACGTGCTCGCTCCCTACTTCCACCGCGGCGACGCGATCGACTTCATCGACGACGTGCTGCGGCCGTACGCCTGCGCCTGGCGCATCCTCGACCATCCCGGCGAAAGCATGTTCGCCGACGACGTCAAGCGGCTGCTGACCGGCCTCAACGACTATCCGAACGACGACTGGCGTCCCGTCGCGATGTGGGGAATCGTCCACTCGGTCTCGAACATCGACGATCCGGACGCCGCGGCGGCGCTCGCCGGCGACGATCCGTCCGCCCGCGCCGACCGCGCGACATCCCGCAAGCCCGACCACGCGGCGACGGAGCGCAGCGCGCCGGCCGTGCCGCCGATGTTCCACGACGTTTCACGGCTGACCGGAATGCTGGCCGCGCTCGACCGCGTCGCCGGCATCGACGTGCTCAACGGCGAGGGCGCGCTCAAGCGACGCACGCGCGCCTGCGGCGCCATCCGCGACCTCAGGAAGGGACTGTCGCTGCAGCGCATCGGCGGCTTCGTCGTCTCCGCCGAGGAACAGCGCACGGCAATGATGCACCTGCGCGGCGAGCTCGCGCTAAGCGACGACATGAAGCGGCTGCTGCTCATCCGCGCCAACGAGCAGCGCGCGGGGGAGGGCATCGTCCGTCCCCGCAGCCTCAACGCCGTGCGGCTGCTGCCGGAACAGGTTGGCCCGAAGTCGACGTTCGCCGACTGGCCGGCCGACCTGTGCGACTACTGGGTGGACCGGATTGGCAACTACGCGCTGACGCAGGCGAGCGGCAAGTCGATGGCGAACCTCGACGACTTCGACGAGCGACGCGACCGGATCCTCAAGAGCGCGAGCTCGCGGCGCTTCCCGCTGACGGCGCAGCTGTCCGAACTGTCGGCGCTGACGCCCGAAGCGCTGCAGGCGCGGCAGGAGGAGACGATCAAGCTCATCGCCGCCGTCTGGCAGATCCGCTACGACGAGCAGGCACTCGTGACCAGCCCGTCGACGTCAATGGCCAACCAGGCGGCCGCCGCCGGCGGCGGCCACGGTTCGTCGCACCGCGCCAGGATCAACTCGCGGCGCGTCACCGTAGCCCAGGCCGTCAGCTCCGGCCTGCTGGCCGTCGGCGAGACTCTCGCCTGGGAACGGCCACGCAAGCACGAACGCTGGGAAATCACCGTCACCGAGGACGGCTTGCGCCTGCCCGACGGCTCGGTCGTCTCGTCGCCGACCGCCGCCGCCAAGGCCGTCTGTCCCGGCGCCTCCGCCAAGCTCGACGCCTGGAAGCGCGTCAGCGACGGCAAGAGCCTCGCCGACATCTGGCGCCTGGTGCGCAAGTACCACTGAACGGGTTCCCGGCCAGATCCCGAATTGTTCCCGACGGTACCCGCTCTCTGTGGATGTCGCAAACCCGGGCTACCAGCCCGGGTTTGCGACATCACGGCGGAACTGATCGGGGAGCGAGCCGGAGGCCACGGCGGGAACGGCGACGTGCCGGGGCGGCGCTGGCAGGATGGTGTCCGGCTACAGTGGTCCGCATGAGTAACGACGCTTTTTCCCGGTATTCCGATCCCGCCGACTTCGTGTTGGCGACCAGCCCGGCCATGCGCGACGATGCCGTCGTGCAAGGCGACCATTGGCGAATCGGGCTGATCACCGACTCGCTCGTCCGCTTCGAATGGTCGGATTCCGGCGAATTCGAGGACCTGCCGACGCAGACGGCGCTCGTGCGCGACTTCGGCGAGACGCCCGACTATACGGTGCGCCGTGACGAGCACGGCAACGTCGTCATCGACACCGGCCAGCTGACAATCGTCTACGACGGCAAGCCATTCTCGAGGGAAGGCCTGTCGGTCACGATCAACGGCCTCGACTTCTGGGCCAACACGTGGACCTACGGCGACAGCTCCGAAGGGCATGGCCCCGGCGGCAACCTCAAGGGCACCGCGCGCACGCTCGACGAGGTCGACGGCCGCTGCGAGCTCGAAGACGGCGTCATCTCGCACGAAGGCTGGGCCATCCTTGACGATTCGTCCTCCAACGTGCTCGTTCCGACGGGCGAATCGTCCCCGCTGGACGATTCGCCCGCGGCGACGCAATCGACGGACGAATCGTCCTCCAATGCGCACCGCAACCCGTTCGGCCAGTGGACGGCGCCGCGGGCCAGTCGCGAACGGGACTTCTATTTCTTCGGCTACGGGCACCGCTATGCCGACGCCGTCGCCGACTTCCAGCGGCTGACGGGCGGCACGCCGCTGCTGCCGCGTTTCGCGCTCGGCAACTGGTGGAGCCGCTACTATCCGTACCGCCAGGACGAATACCTCGCGCTGATGGACCGGTTCAAGGCCGAGGGTATCCCGTTCACGACGGCCGTGCTCGACATGGACTGGCATGTCACCAACGTCGACCGCAAGTACGGCTCCAGCTGGACCGGCTACTCGTGGAATCGCGAGCTGCTGCCGGAACCGGGGAGGCTGCTCGACGGACTGCACGCGCGCGGACTGAAGACGACCGTCAACGACCATCCGCGCGACGGCATCCGCGCGTTCGAAGACCACTACGACGAGGCCGCCCGCAGGATGGGGCGCGACGACATGTCGATCATGGCGGGGGAGCCGCTGGCGTTCGACGTCGCCGACCCGGCGTTCATGGACGCGAGCCTCGCCGTCCACCATGCACTCGAGGACGATGGCGTCGACTTCTGGTGGCTCGACTGGCAGCAGGGAGGCACGAGCCGGCAGCCCGGCCTCGACCCGTTGTGGATGCTCAACCACCTGCACTATCTCGACTCCGGTCGCCACGAGACCGTCACCGACCCGGAGACCGGCGAGACGACGACGCGCCGCCGCTGGCCGCTGACGTTCTCCCGCTACGCCGGCCCCGGCTCGCAACGCTACTCGATCGGCTTCTCCGGCGACTCGATCATGAGCTGGAAATCGCTGGCGTTCCAGCCCGAGTTCACGGCGACGGCGAGCAACATCGGCTACGGCTGGTGGAGCCACGACATCGGCGGCCACATGCTCGGCGAACGCGACGACGAACTCGAGGCGCGCTGGTACCAGCTCGGCGCGTTCAGCCCGATCAACCGCCTCCACTCGAGCTGCTCGCCATTCAGCGGCAAGGAACCGTGGAACTTCGGCCCGGCCGCCCGGCAGGCGATGACCGGCGCGCTGCGGCTGCGCCACGCGCTGATCCCGTACCTCTACTCGATGAACTACCGCGCCGCCGAACAGTCGATGCCGCTCGTCGAGCCGATGTACTGGTCGGCACCGGACGTGCGCGCCGCCTACGACGTGCCGGACGAGTACTGGTTCGGCACCGAGCTCGTCGTCGCGCCGGTCACGAGGCCGAACGGCGCGGCGTCGCTGCGTGGCCGCGCCGACGTCTGGCTGCCGGCCGGCCAGTGGTTCGACTTCTTCGACGGTCGCCGGTACGATGCCTCCGGCTCGAGTGCGCCGGCCGGCGGATCCGACGGCGCTCCGTCGTTCTTCGCCGGCGCGTCCGATGGCCGGTCGATGGCCGTCTGGCGCGGACTCGACCGCATTCCGGTGTTCGCGAAGGCCGGCGCGATCGTGCCGATGCAGCCGGTCGCCGAATCCGGCCCCGACGTCAACGCGATCGCGAATCCCGAACGCCTGTCCGTCGTCGTGTTCCCCGGCGCCGACGGCCGCTTCGTGCTGCGCGAGGATGACGGCGAATACGGCTCGCCGTCCGCCGACACCGCGATGACGTTCCACTGGAACGACGGCGAGGTCGCCGAGTTCGCCGTCGACGCCGTCCGCAGTGCCGATCCCGCGGCCATCGCCGCCGTGCCCGCCGGACGCCGCTGGTCCGTGACGTTCCGGGGCGTCGCGCCGGTCGTTGCCGAAGAGGTGACCGTCCTCGTCGACGGCCAGTCAGACGCCGTTGTCAGTACGCCGTCCGCTTCCGACAGTGCGCCCTCCAGCGACAGCACGCCGTCCGGTGCTGTCCCGTTCTCGGTGCGTTACGACGAGCCGACGATGAGCCTGACCGTCGAGCTGGCCGACGCCGTGCCGTCGGCGTCGGCGTTCTCCATCCGGTTCGCGCCGGGCACGCTGCGCTTCGCCGACAACCCGGTCGTCGCCGATGTCGAGGACCTGCTGCTGCACGCCCAGATGCCGAACATGACGAAGGAACAGGTCTTCCAGATGGTCAGGGAGCAGGGGCCGCGCGCGATCGCCGCGTTCGCCACGCTCGAGGCCGGCGCCGGCGTGGACGAGAACATGCGGGGAACCTGGCTGCCCGAAGACGTGGCCGGGGCGGTCAGTGAAATTGTATTGAGGAGTTGACTTCGCACTTTCTGGAGGAGCATTTGGAAAGTGCGAAGAAGTCCTTCCGGCCACGCATGAGGGAACCCTGATATTCCGGACCCTGTTCTGCCTGTCGTCTCCTGTACCGGCAAGAATTGTTCGCACTTTCCAAATGCCCCCTTGGAAAGTGCGAAGTCACCATGACAAACGTCACCATTTCGTCCCCTGTCGCCTTGGTTCAATGGTGACCATGACCACTACAACCACCACTGCTGTCCATGTCGCCGGCCTCGTCAAGCGTTACGGCGAACGCATGGCCCTCGACCACCTCGAGCTCGACATCCGCGAGGGCGAGGTTTTCGGCCTGCTCGGCCCGAACGGCTCCGGCAAGACGACGGCGATCAACTGCATTCTCGGCCTGCTCACCTATGATGCCGGCACCATCACTGTCTTCGGCGAGCAGCTGACGCCGTCGAACTACGGCCTGAAGCGCCGCATCGGCGTCGTTCCGCAGGACGTCGCCGTATTCGAGGAACTCAACGTCACCGAGAACATCATGTACTTCTGCTCGCTGCATATCGCCGACAAGAAGCGCCGGAAGTTGCTCGTCGAGGACGCCATTGAGTTCGTCGGGCTGGGCGATTACCGCAAGAACCGGCCGAAGCAGCTGTCCGGCGGCCTGAAACGACGACTCAACATCGCCTGCGGCATCGTGCACCGGCCGGACCTCATCTTCTTCGACGAGCCGACCGTCGCCGTCGACCCGCAGTCGCGCAACGCCATCCTCGAGGGCATCCAGCAGCTCAACCGCGATGGCGCGACCATCGTGTACACGAGCCACTACATGGAGGAGGTCGAGCAGATCTGCGACCGCATCGAGATCATCGACCACGGCCGCAAGATCGCGCTCGGTACCGACGACGAATTGAAGCGGATGGTCGACGCCGGCGAGCGGATTGTCGTCGAGACGCCGGCGCTCGCCATCGACGACGGCCTGCGCGACCGGGTAATCGGCAGGCTTCGCGACCTTCCGGAAGTCGCGGCCGTCACGTTCGACGGCACGCAGCTCGACGTCCAGTGCGGTCGCGGCGAGAGCAACACCGTCGTCGTCCTTACCGTCCTGACCGACCTGAACGTTCCGTTCGGTCACCTGACGTCCCGTCCGCCGACATTGAACGACGTCTTCCTCGAGCTGACCGGCACCGCCCTGCGCGACTGACGTTTCCGCCACGCCTTCCAGAGAGAACGAAGAGATCCCATGTTCCAGTCATTTCTCGTCACGCTGCGCACCCAGCTGCGCACGCCGAGCCTGCTGTTCTGGTCCGTCGCGTTCCCGGTCATTCTCGCGACGATGTTTCATGGCATGTTTGGCGACTTTGGTTCCTTCTACAATCTTCGGCCGCTCAACGCCATTGTCGTTGCCGACAGCAACTGGACGTCGGCGCAGCAAGCCCTTGTGGATGCGCTGAGTTCGAACGATTCGTCCGCCACTGACACCGCCGGCTCCGCCCCATCGACGGACGAATCGACAGACGAAGCGACAGACGAAGCGACGGACGAATCGTCCAGCACGACCGTATCTGCGCTGCTCAATGTCACGGAAGTACCGACGATGGCCGACGCGAGGCGGCTGCTGTTCGACGCCGGCGCCGGCGAAGAGCTCATTCTCGCCGCCGACGCCGACGGAACCCTCTCGATGACGATCAGCGATGCGACATTCGCGTCGATCAACAGTACCGGCGAGTCGAGCGACGGCGGCATGGCAATCAGCGTCCTCGACGGCATCCTCGGCATGTTCAACCGGCGCAACGTCGCCATCGCCGACATCGTCGCCGCCAACCCGGCCGCACTGGCCTCGCCGTCGTTCACCGCGCTGCTGGCCGCCAGCCCCGTCGGCGAGTCCCTTACCCGGCAGGTCACGCTCACCAACTTCCAGCCCGATCCCGTCGCCCGCTACTTCTACGCGCTGCTCGGCATGGCCGCGCTGATGACGATGTCCGGCGCCGTGGTCAGTGTCTCGCGCATCCAGGCCAACTTCTCGGCGCTCGGCATGCGCCGGTCGCTGGCGCCGGTCTCGAAGATCAGGCAGGTGGCCGGCGGTTTCCTCGCCAGCTGGCTTGTCGCCGCCGTCTCGCTGCTCGTTGGCGTCGCCTACGTGCGCTACGGCTGCGACGTGCCGATCGGCGGAAGAGAGTGGGGCGCGGCGCTCGCCGCCGTCATGGCGACGCTGACGACGACGGCGCTCGGCACGCTGCTCGGCGCGCTGCCACGGGCATCGCTGGCCGTCAAGGAATCGCTGTGTTCGGCGGTGGCCTGCCTGCTGTCGCTGTTCTCCGGCCTGTACGGCTCGTTCGCGATGGAGCTGAGCGACGCCATCATCCGTCACGCGCCGCTGCTGGCGCTCGTCAATCCCGCCCAGCAGATCACCAACCTGTTCTACGACCTGCTCTACTACGATTCGCTCGTCCCCTTCGCGCGCACCTGCGGCGTGCTGGCCGTCATGGCCGCCGTCTTCGTCGTGCTCGCGTCGCTGATCCTGAGGAGGACCCGCCATGACCACCTGTAAGGCCACGTTCCTGATCCTGCTGCGGCAGAAGGTCTACCTGGCCGTCTACCTGGGCTTTCTCGTCGTCATGGTGCTGGCACTGAGCGCCGGCGTGCTGTCGAGTGTCGAGACGTCGCGCGTGACGACCTACGAGCCGGAACGACCTGTCGTCGCCATCGTCGACCGCGACGGCGACCGCGCATCGCTGTCGACGTCGATGCGCGAGTTCCTCGAGTCGACCTGCGACTTCGACACGCTGGAGGACAACCGCCAGGCCATGGAAGAGGCCGTCGCCTCCAACTACGTCGACCTCATCGTCATCGTGCCGGACGGCTTCGCCGACGACATGGTCGCCTATCTCGACGGAGTCGCTGCCGGGGACATGACGGAAAGTATCGACGGAAATGCCGACGGGAGCGCGTCCGGAAGTGCTTCCGGGAGAGCGGGCGGCACGTCGGCGACCGGCGACGCCCCGCAACTCGAGACGGTGACGAGCTACACGTCCGCCCGCGGCTCGCTCGCCGAGCTCGAAGTCAACGACTTCCTGTCGCTGACGAGGCTGGAGGCTGTCGGCGCGGCTGCCGGCACCGGGAACGTCGCGACGGACGGCACGGCGGACACGGCGGCAACCGGCGCGAAGGACGGGACGAGTCCGTCGGATTCCGCAACGTCGTCGGTGACGCTGACAACGCTCGCCGACGCGGCCGCCGGCGCCGTCGACGCATCGCGGGCCGACGGCACGTCGCCGTCCATCGGCGTCGCCTACGCCGACGACGAGGACGCCGGCGCGACCGGCGGCACCAGCGAGACGAAGGCGGAGGCGTCAAGGCAACTGTCGGCCGAATCGTTCGCCTATCCGGTCAAGGTCGCCTCCTACCCGGTGTTCATGGTCATGGCGATCGTGACGGCCGTCGTGCTCAAGTCGTTCCGGCAGCGGGACTTGCGGGCGCGACTCACCATCGCGCCGCGGAGAGAGTGGCTGGACAACCTCGGACAGTGGACGGTGCTGGTCGGCTTCGCGATGGCCGTCAGCGTCTTCGTGTTCGGCATCGTCGTCGTCTTCTGCGCGGTCGCCGGCGTGCCACTCGGTTTCCTGACAGCCGCCCCCGTCGCCGCCTGCTGGCTGGCCATCTTCGTCTACGCGTTGGCGTCGATGACATTCGGCTTCCTGCTGAGCATGATCAACATGAACGATTCGGCTCTCAACGGCGTGGTCAACGTCGTCGGCCTGCTGCTGATGTTCACGAGCGGCACGGCATTCGATGCGTCGCTGATGCCGGACATCATGATCGCCATCGGCAAGTGCCTGCCCGCCTGGTGGTACTGCCGGGCCATCGACGCGGTGATGGGCATTGGCTCCTACGCCGGCTCGGGCGACGCCGGCTCCGGCGTGGCGAACATGGGAGAGTGGATGGCGTCCACCGGACTGGTTGTCCTCTACGCCGTCGCTTTCCTGTCCTGTGCGCTGGCCGTGGATGCGCTGCATACGCGGGCGACGACAGTGGGACCTTCGCACTTTTCGCAGGGACAACTGGAAAGTGGGAAGAATCGTGCCTAATAATCTCATCAATGGCAGCATTTCCGGCCTAAATCTTCGCACTTTTCAAATGCCTGTTCCAAAAGTGCGAAGACTGCTACGCTGAACACCATGACTCATGACCTTCGCCGGGCCATCACGGCAGCCATCAGCCTCGGGCTGCTCGTGATCGGCGTGCTGCTCGGAGTCCTGCTCGCCGGCGACGTGACCCGTGGCCTGATCGGCGCGGCGCTGGTCACTGTCGTCATTCTTGCCGTCTCGATCCTGCCGGTCTCCGTCATGACGCGGCTGGCGGGGCCGGTCGTCCTCGTCGCCGGCTCGGCGGCCTGGCCTGCCGTGACACTGTTCCTGCCAGCCGTCGCCGTGCCTTCCGTGCTGGCCGGCATGGACCTGTGGCGTGTCCGGTCACGGAGGACGGCCGGCGTGCTGGCCATGGCGCTGCCGACGGTGGCCGCGCTGATTGGCGCCGTGGTCGCCACGGGCCCACTGCCGGACATCACGCTGGACAATACCGATGGTCTCGTCGGATGGCTCGTCGTCATGCTGACGGTCGCCGCGACAGGCATGACGGCGGTCCTGGCCGGCCTGATGGCCCGGTGCGATGACTATCGCGCCATTGTCGACATCCGCCGTGAACAGCTACGCCGGATGCACCACCAGGTCGCCGTCGTCGAGGAGGACCGTGCCCAGCAGGTCCGCCACGCCCAGCTGCAGGAGCGCACCCGCATCGCCCGCGACATCCATGACAGTGTCGGGCACTTGCTGACCCGCGCGATCATGCAGGCGCAGGCCGCCCGTGTGGTCATGGACGCCGGCGACGCCGATGCCGTGCATGTCGGGCTGGTCGAGCAGATGGGCGTCACGCTCGACGAGGCGATGACGATGGTGCGCCGTTCCGTCCACGACCTCAACGAACGCGGTACCGACTTCGCGGACCAGATTGCCGAAGCGGCGGCCGGCAGTCCCGACGACCATTTCGACATCGTCCTCGCCAACGGCATTCATGACGCGCCGCCGGCCTCCGTCTGTCATGTGCTGGCCACGACCATCCGCGAATCGTTGACCAACGTGCGCAAGCACGGTCCGGCGGTGACCCGCGTCACCGTGACGTTGCGCGACCTGCCGACACTCTGGCAGCTCGTCGTGCAGGATAACGGGGCGGTGGTACCGGCAGGAGGGCCGGCGGTTGTCGCCTGCCATGACGGGGCATTCGACGGCATCGGCATCATCGGCATCGAGGAGCGCGTCCGCATGCTTGACGGCTCGGCAACCTGCGGTCCCAATGGCGCCGGCTGGCGTGTCTTCGTCGGCATTCCGAAACCGCCGGAAACCTGATGGCTGCCGTCTGTCATTATGGACCGCCATCGTCCATCCTGAAAGGAATCGTGCCACATGACTCTCACTGTCGCCATTGCCGATGACGATCCGATCGTCTGCTCCTCGATCAGGACCATCCTCGAGACCACGGCCACGGCCGACGTCGTCTGGACGGCCAACGATGGCGCCGACGCCGTCGCCAAATACGGGCGGATTGCCCCCGATGTCCTGCTCCTCGACGTCCAGATGCCCGGCATGGACGGCCTGACGGCAGCCGGCGCCATTCTCGGGACCCATCCGGACGCAAAGATCCTTGTCCTCACGACATTCGCCGACGCCGACTACATCGCCCGCGCTGTGCAGCTCGGCACGCGAGGCTACCTGATCAAGCAGGATGTCGCCTCCGTCATCCCCGCCGTCCAGTCCGTCGCCGCCGGTCAGATCGTCCTCGGTTCCGAAATTCTCGACAAGATTACAGGCGGCGTAGGTCGGGAGAGAAACAACGATGCGAGCCGTGTCCGACTTGGCGGCGCCGGCAAGAAAGCGGAATCGTGCACTCCCGACAGCGTGCGCGGGAAAGCCAACGCAGACGCCCGGGAACCGCGCGGCGCCGACGGCAACGGGGACACGAGCGGCGGCGAACGTTTCGCGTTCCTGACACCCCGCGAACACGATATTGCCGAGCTGGTCGCCGAAGGCCTCGACAACCGGTCCATCGCCATGAAACTGAACCTGAGCGAAGGCACCGTCCGCAACCGTCTTTCCGGCATCCTCGCCAAAACCAACCTCAAGACTCGCACCCAGCTGGCCCTGGAATGGAATGTCTACATGTAAGGTTTCGCACTTTCCGGAAGGTCATTTGGAAAGTGCGAACAAGCCCGACAAGGCAGGTCGCCGGTACGACATGGAAATCCTTGGATTCCAGCACTTGACTACTCTTGCGACGCATTGTCCGGGAAGAATCTTTCGCACTTTTCAAATGACCATCTGAAAAGTGCGAAGTCAGCTATGCCAGAAACACCAAGGTTGCCCGCTGGGCTTCAATAATCCGGCGAATCAACCTCAGCAAGGTCGTCCTGGACTGGTCAGTGGACAAGTCGTCCTTGCAGACGTAGATAATCTGCCAGCCTGCCATCTTGAGGTCGTGATCGCGCTGAATGTCGCGGCGCATCTGCATCGTTTCGGCATGATAGGAGCCCTGATATTCCAGACCGACTTTCAATCTGGGCCATGCAAGGTCGATCCGATAAGTTCCGCGGGGTGTCTTCACCTCTACATTGGGGACAAAATCGTTCAGCCCGTTTCTCTTGAGCACGCCGTACAGGACGGCTTCCGGTGGTGAATCGGTCCCATTCACAATCCATTCGAGCGCCTTGCGGCAGCGCTGGCGACCATGAAAATGAGGGTTGTTCTCGACATACTCCTCGAGAGTCTCGACGGTGCACGCATGCAGCCTGCGATTTCGACAGGTCAGCGAGCATCCCAGCACCGCCAGGTCCTCTTCCGTCATGCAGGTCGCCATCTGGGCCCATGCGACGACAGGCGTGACCACTTCATAATGTATTTCCTGCGGATCATGCTGGTCGACCTCGATGGTGTCCATCGACGCCGACCACAAGTGGCTGACGGAGCCTCGCATGGCATGACGGGCATTACGTGTCGAAAATGCCAGATGCGGCGGCGATGAAGTAGCAGGACACGATTCCGGGATCGGGTACCCGTAGAATTCCATGGCCGAACGATGCGAAAACACCGGTGTGAACTTCGCGCGTCTCGCGAACGCCTCAAATTCCGCCTTCATGCGCAGGTGCCGACTGATGGCCTCTTCTTCCATGATTGCACTCATGATCCCACGCTAGATGGCAGAAAGACGCTGACATAATTCGCGGGAGACTTGTGGACGAATGCCGCACTTTCCAGAGGAGCATTTGGAAAGTGCGAACGATTCTTCCGACATGATGCGGCACGAGAGTATTGGAGTGCCGGGATTCCAGGGATTTTCTTATGCCTCGTCTCATGACGCTTCGCACTTTCCGGAGGGGCATTTGGAAAGTGCGAAGTCCTCATTTCGGACCTGCCATGCGCGGATACCCTCAACGGCGAGTACCGTCGACAGCGGCTGCAGGCACTGCAGCCCCTCTTTGAATTGAAGACATATTCGGCACATTCGGAAAGGAATGACATGACCAGCGAAACCCTGCGTCTCGTCGAGGCGAACGACAGCATTTCTCAAGACTTGAAGCAGGCGGTCCTGGCCGCCCGTGACTATTCGGTGGCCAGCGGCGAATATCTCGACGGCACCGCCGACCTGCAGGACTGCGCGAGTTTCGACGAATGGGTCGATTTCGAAGGTCGCGGACGGCGGGCGTACGGTGACGGCTACATGCCGTCGACGACGTTCCTGGCCGTCGCGACCGGCGACGACGGTGCCGAGCGGCTGGTCGGATTTCTCGACTTCCGGCATGAACTCAACGATTTCCTGTTCCGGTTTGGCGGCCACATCGGCTATTCGGTGCTGCCGGAAGAAAGGCGCCGGGGCTACGCCACGGCGATGCTCGACGAGGCGAAGGCCATCGGCCATGACTGGGGACTCGACCGCATCCTCGTCACCTGCGCCCGTGACAATGTCGCGTCGGCCAAGGTCATCGAGGCCAACGGCGGCGCCCTGGAAAACGAGGTTGCCGAGGACGACGGAACCGTCATGAAGAGGTACTGGATCGAATTGGGGAAGTAACGACTTCGCACTTTCCAAAGTGGCATTGGGAAAGTGCGAAGATTCTTCCCGGAGAGGGACATTTTCACAGGGTCATTTCTTCGGAAAATGAGTCCTTGGGGATGACGGAAAGAGGAAGACCTTCGCACTTTCCAAATGACCTTCCGGAAAGTGCGGAGGCCTTCCTTTTTCGCCTTGCGCGAGACCTTTTGGCGGCCGGGAATAGAACAGCCGGCCCCGCTATTGGTGTGGGTATTGTGAAAGCCGCCGGGTTCCAAGGCAACATCGAGGTTCATCTCCCAAGATGGGCCGGAAGCGGCGATAGACTTTCCATAGACTTGATCGCAGACTTGTCCGCATGCGGATGCGAAGGGTCGGGGGCGTCGGCACGACGGTCCCGGAATAGAAGGAGTCCAGATGACGTATGGTCAGCAGCCGAACGGGAACGGCTCCCGGAACAACGGCTCGCCTCAGTATTACAGCAATGGCAATCAGTACAATAACGGCCAGTACAACGGCAACCAGTACTACAACAACGGCTACCAGCAGGGCTACAACGGTTACCAGCAGCCGGGCTATGGCCAGCCGTACAACCCGTATGGCAACGGTGGCGCGCCGGTGGACACGCAGGCCGTCTACGCCCGCGAGCAGGCGCAGCGCGTCTCGGTGACGCGCGCCTATGGCGAGATGACGCTCGGCCTGCTGGTCACCGCCGTCGTCGCCATCCTGACGCAGGCTTCCGGTTGGTATCTCAGTTTTGCTGCCGCAACCGGCGGCATCGGTTGCTGGATCTTCGCGATCGTCCAGATCGGCCTGGCCATCTATCTGGGCGCCCGCATCATGCAGATGAAGGCGAGCACGGCACGCGTGATGTTCTATGTCTTCGCGGCGTTGATGGGCGTGACGCTGAGCACGATCTTCGTGGCTTATGATCTCGGCACGATCGGCATCACGCTGCTCGTCTGCGCCGGCTTCTTCTTCGTCCTGACGATGCTCGGCATGACGACGAAGATTAACCTGATGAAGTTCGGCACCGTGCTGATGGTCGGCCTGATCGTGCTGATCGTCGCGGAGCTGCTCATCTACATCTTCGCGCCGACGGCCACGAACCTCATGCTGATCTCCGCGCTCGGCGTCATCCTGTTCGCCGGCATGACGATCTATGACGGCCAGTTCACGAAGAAGATCTTCGCGCAGTATCGCAACGCCGACCCGGAGACGATCAAGAAGATCTCGATCATCTGCGCGCTGAACCTGTACCTTGACTTCGTCAACATGTTCCTCTACCTGCTGCAGATCTTCGGCGACCGTCGTTGACGGCGACCAGGAAATAGAAGGACAGAAGAACGATTCTTCCCGGTGCCCGCGTCCGCCCCCGGCGGCGCGGGCGCCGCCGTTTGCGGCCGCAGGGCATTTTCCCGACGACTTTCAACCGTTTCCTAGCCGGATCGGGGTGCCCTGCGTACAATGGGGAACGTGATACTTGACCGACAAAGCCGAATCAACAGCGCCGAGCTCCGGGCCCGCCTGAACCAACTCGTCAACCGTTTCGCACCCGACTCGGGGGAGACGCCGGGCGAGGAGGTCATCGACTTCATCAACCAGATGCAGGTCTACGAAGGGGCGATGTACGAGCTGAGCACGAAGCTCGAGATTCTCGACAGCGAATTCCAGGTGAGGTTCTCGCACGATCCGATCCATCACATGGAACGCCGCCTCAAGTCGGTCGACTCCATCCTCGAGAAGCTGCAGCGCAAGGGGCTGCCGGTCTCGATCAATTCCATCCGCGACAACCTGTTCGACGTCGCCGGCATCCGCGTCATCTGCAACTACCGCGACGACGTCTACTCGGTCTCGAACTACCTGTCGGCGCAGAGCGACATCCAGGTCCTGCGCGTCAAGGACTACATCAAGAATCCCAAGCAGAACGGCTACCGTTCGCTGCACGTCATCTACGCCGTCCCGGTGTTCCTGTCGAGCGGCGCCCACTACACGCCGGTCGAGGTGCAGTTCAGGACCATTGCAATGGACTACTGGGCGTCGCTCGAGCATGCGCTGCGCTACAAGACCGACCTCGAGGACGACAAGTACGCCGAGCACGCGCAGACGCTGCTCGACTGCGCGCGTTCGCTGCAGAACGTCGAGACGCAGATGCAGTCGATCCACCGCGACATCAACGGCGCCCCGCAGGTCGCCGAGCCGCCGCACACGCACAGCGCCGTCCCGCTGAACTGAAGGCGCCGGTTCCGCTTCCCGCATCCGCCCCGACGCGGAGGAATCGTGCATGGCTTCCGCGGCGCCCCGCAAGGCCGCCGTCTGGGACGGCTGGCCGGTAGGATGGTCCGTTATGAACGAAGAGATGATGACGGAAGAAGAGCGCCTGACGACGGTCGGCGACGAACGGGAGTCCGGCGACCGTGGCAACGGCGTGTTCTACGTGCACACGCTGGGCTGCCAGATGAACGTGCATGATTCCGAACGCATTGCCGGCGTCCTCGAGCAGGCCGGCTACGTTCCCGCCACCGAGGAACAGTACCTGACGCACGACATCGACCTGATCGTCATGAACACCTGCGCCGTCAGGGAGAACGCCGCCGAACGCATGTACGGCACGATCGGCCTGTGGGCCAAGATGAAGCGCGAGCGCCCGAACCTGCAGATCGCGATCGGCGGCTGCATGGCGCAGCTCGACCGCGAGAAGATCGCGCACAAGGCGCCGTGGGTCGACGCCGTGTTCGGCACGAAGAACATCGAATCGCTGCCACGGCTACTCGAGCAGGCGCGCATGACCGGCGAGCCGCAGGTCGACATCAACAACGACTTCAAGCATTTCCCGAGCGACCTGCCGGTCGACCGCGCCTCGCGTGTCTCCGACTGGGTGGCGATCTCTGTCGGCTGCAACAACACGTGCACGTTCTGCATAGTGCCGACGACGCGCGGCAAGGAACACGATCGCCGCCCCGGCGACATCCTCGCCGAGATCCGGCAGTGTGTCGACGATGGCGCCAAGGAAGTGACGCTGCTCGGCCAGAACGTCAACTCGTTCGGCTACGGTCACGGCGACCGCTACGCGTTCTCGAAGCTGCTGCGCGCCTGCGGCACGATCGATGGTCTGGAGCGCGTGCGCTTCACGTCGCCGCATCCGGCCGCGTTCACCGACGACGTCATCGCCGCGATGGCCGAGACGCCGAACGTCATGCACCAGCTGCATTTCCCGCTGCAGTCGGGTTCCGACAGGATTCTCAGGGCCATGCGCCGTTCCTACCGCACGTCGAAGTTCATGACGATTCTCGGCAGGATCCGCGAGGCGATGCCGGACGCCCAGATCTCCACCGACATCATCGTCGGCTTCCCGGGGGAGACCGAGGAGGACTTCCAGCAGACGCTCGACATCGTGCGCCAGGCGCGATTCTCGTCGGCGTTCACGTTCATCTACTCGCCGCGCCCGGGCACGCCGGCCGCCGAGATGGAACAGATACCGTACGAGGTCTCGCTGGACCGCCTCAACCGGCTCGTCGCGCTGCAGGAGGAAATCACGGCCGAGGAGCTCGCGAAGTTCGAGGGCCGCGACGTCGAGGTGCTCATCACCGGCTCGACCGGCAAGAAGGACGCCGATACGCACCGCTACACCGGTCGCGAGCGCACCGGCCAGCTCGTCCACATCGGTGTGCCGGACGGTTGCGAGACGCCGTCGATCGGCGACGTCGTCACCGTCACCGTCACGCACGCCGGTCGCCACAACCTGATCGCCGATCCCGACCTGGCCGCAGGACAGACGTACGCAATCCGTCACTGACGGACTTGGCGCCCTTCGGGGAGGGAGCCGGGAGAAAGGATGTTCCATCATGTCGTCGCAACCACGCGTCGTCTCGATTGTCGGGCCGACGGCGTCCGGCAAGACCGGACTCGGCATCGCCGTCGCGCAGCGCCTCGCCGCGCGCGGCGAGCGGGCCGAGATCGTCAACGCCGACGCCTACCAGATGTACCGCGGCATGGACATCGGCACGGCCAAGGCGAGCGCGGAGGAACGCGCCGCCGTCAGGCATCACCTGATCGACATCGTCGAGCCGACCGAGACGATGACGGTCGCCTGGTTCCAGCAGCTCGCCCGCGACAAGATCGCCGAACTGCAGGCCGACGGCATCCGTCCGATCCTCGTCGGCGGCTCCGGCCTGTACGCCCGCGCGGCCATCGACGACATCTCGTTCCCGGGCACCGACCCGGACATCCGCAGGCGCCTCGAGGAACGCGAACGGACCGAGGGCGGCGCCGCGCTGTTCGCCGAACTCGAGCGGAAGGATCCCGAGGCCGCCGCGCACATGGATGCCCGCAACCCGCGTCGCACCATCCGCGCGCTCGAGGTCATCGAGTTGACCGGCCGTCCGTATTCGGCGACGCTGCCGCGCTACCGCTACGTCATCCCGTCGGTACAGATCGGCCTCGACCTGCCGCGCGAGGATCTCGACCGGCTCATCGACCGGCGCACCGCGCAGATGATGGAAGACGGCTTCGTCGACGAGGTCGAGCGGCTGCGGCCGCGCCTGGGCCCGACAGCCGCCCGCGCGCTCGGCTACCAGCAGGTCGCCGACTACCTCGACGGCATGATGTCGCTCGGCGAGACGACGGCGCTGATCGCGCAGAAGACGAAGCGGCTCGCCCGCAAGCAGATGGGCTGGTTCGGCCGCGACCCGCGCATCCACTGGCTCAGCGCACTCAACCCGGCGCTCGTCGACAACGCGATGGCCGTCATCGACCACGCCGACGCCGGCGACTACGATGCCATCGACGAGCGCGCCGACGACTATGTCCAGCATCACCTCGGCGAGCTCGAGTAACGTTCGGGGAGCGTCCAAGCGACGTTCGGAAAGCGTCCGGGAAGCGTCCGGATATCGTTCAGGGAGCGATCGGGACCCCCGCGACGGGGGAATGCTGCTACACTACACGATATGACTCCTGCGGAACGTGCGAGCGCAGTCGCATTTGCCATCCGGAACTGCGCACTGGAAGGGCTGGCGCCGTCCGACGGGATGATGGCGCTCGCCGCATCCCACGAGGCCGGCCATGCCGGCGTGGACGCCTTGGTCGACTTCGCCCGGAACGAACGCGCCGAAGCGGACGCCACCGGCGATGTCGCCGGATCGTCCGCCGCCGGCAGGGAACACGCCGGCGGCGAGGGGGCCGCCAGCGGCAAGGCAGGTATCGACGCCCGCACCGTGCGCGCCGACCGCGTCTTCGCGAACACCGTCGCGCTCGCCGAACATGGCTGGAAGGGCAGCGGCGACCTCGACGAGCTCGTCGCCATCCACGCGGCGCTCTACGACGGCGTCTTCGCCGACGCCGGCCGCCTGCGCACCGAGGACGCGCCGCGCGTCGGCTCGTCGGCGCACGCCGCCGGCACGCCGATGTCGTTCTTCCCGGCCCAGCTCATCGAGACCGGCGCCGCGAACCTGTCGTCGCAGCTCGCCGAGCAGCGCAATCTCAAGGCACTCGACCGTCCCGACTTCGTCCGGGCGCTCGCGACGATCTACGACGAGCTCGGCTACCTGCATCCGTTCCTCGGCGGCAACGCGTCGGTGCTGCGCATGTTCGCGAGCCGCCTGTCGCACTTCGCCGGCTGGGATCTCGACTGGGGCCTCGTGAGCCGCGACGAATACAGGGCCGCCAAGCAGCGCGCCTACGCCGGCGACACGGCCGGATTCGAGGCGATGTTCGACAGGATCGTGCGGCCGGCCAACCCGAGCCGCGTCTTCCTCGTCGCCGGCTGGGACCAGGGTCCGGCGCACTGACCGGGTCGCCGCGACGGCACTGTGACGGCATTGTGGCGGTACTGTGATGGCATTGTGGCGTCGCCGCGTCGTCGTCATGAAGGCGCCGTCGCCGCCGAACCGTCACCAAACCGGCGAAACGAAGACTGGCGTCGGCGCCGGCAGCCGGTAGAATCGTATCTGTTATGGCACGATCTACTTCTTCGAATTCCAGGTCCGGCGGCGGTAAGGCGCCGCGCACGGCGCGTTCGGGTTCCGGCGGCGACGCCGCGGACAGCCGCGCCGACGAGTCGCTGTTCAAGCGCGCGGCGCTCGCGATTCCGCGCGCGTTCGGCTCGCTCGTCAGGACGATCAGCGTCGGCGAATACGATCCGGCGTACCGTCGCGACGGCCTGTGCTTCTTCCTGATCGTGCTCGCGATTTTCTTCTGCGCCTCCGAATGGTTCCGCGTCTCCGGACCGCTCGGCCAGGGACTGCACGTGCTCGCGTCGAGCGTGTTCGGCGTCATGTCGGTCGTGCTGCCGGTCCTGCTCGTCGTCATCGCCATCCGGCTTATCCGGAACGCCGGCAAGAGTTCCGACAATCCGCGCGTCATCGTCGGCTGGATCATGCTGCTGTGGTCGGTCTGCTCGATCATCGACGTCATCATGGCCTCCGACAGCCGCGCGTTCAGCTGGGCGAACCTGCAGCAGGCCGGCGGCCTGCTCGGCTTCGTCATCGGCTCGCCGCTCGCGTGGGGCCTGTCGCAGACGTTCGCGATCATCGTCTTCGTCATCGCCGCGCTGTTCTCGGTGCTGCTGCTCACCCGCACGCACGTCACCGAGTTGCCGGACAAGGTCGCCTCGGTGATGGGACGGCAGCGGGATCGGAACGATTCGTCCGGCGAATCGCAGTTCCCGAACGAAATGCAGGCCGGTGACTCCACGCTCGCGTTCGCCGACGGCGTGCCGCTGCACGACGGCAGCGACGAGACCGGCGACGATTCGTCCGCCAGGCCGTCGCTGTTCGACAGGCTGCGCGGCCTGTTCTCGAAGCACGGCAAGTACGTCGACGCCGAACGGCTCGACCGCTATGCCGGCGACGAGGCGTTCCTCAACGGCGCCGCGCGCCACGGCCGCTCGCAGGAGACAAGGCTCGACGGTCCCCGCGGCGACGCCTACCGCGACAGCTACGAAGAACTGACCGAGGCGTTGACGAGCGGCACGTTCTCCGCCTCCTCCGGCCAGTCGCCCGTCGTCGACGCGACGGACGGCCGCGACGGCCACACGACGGCGATGCCGTCGGGGTCGTTCGGCGCGCACGCCACCGGCCTGGCAGCCCTGTCCGGAACGGCACCGGACAATGCCGCCGCGACAGGGGGCGCCGACCCGTGGGCGACGATCGGCCTCGAGTCGACCGAACAGCCCGAAGTCGACCGCACCGTCGTCGTCAACACCGAAACCGGCGAGATCGTCGGACCGGCCTCCGGCTCGATGCCGGCTCCGGCGGACGGATCGTCCCGTGCGGCCACGGCCGCCGCCGCGGGAACGGCCGCCGCCGCGGCGCTGTCCGCGGGCACGGCCAATGCCGGCGGCGAGGGCGGCACGCAGACCGGCACGATCGCCGAGATCGACGAGAGCCAGCCGTACCGCCTGCCGAGCCTCGACCTGCTCAAGCCCGGCAAGCCGCACGCCCAGCGCACGCCGGAGAACGACCGCATCATCCGCGCGCTGACGACGACATTCCAGGAATTCAAGGTCGACGCGCGCGTCGTCGGCTTCCTGCGCGGCCCGTCCGTCACGCAGTACGAGATCGAGCTCGGTCCCGGCGTCAAGGTCGAGAAGGTGACGAACCTCCAGAAGAACATCGCCTACGCCGTCGCCGACGACCGCGTCCGCATCCTGTCGCCGATCCCCGGCAAGTCGGCGATCGGCGTCGAGATCCCGAACCGCGAGCGCGAGATCGTCCAGCTCGGCGACGTGCTGCGCGACCCGCACGCCCGCCAGGACACGAACCCGATGCTCGTCGGCCTGGGCAAGGACGTCGAGGGCCATGTCGTGACGGCCGACCTGACGAAGATGCCGCACCTGCTCGTCGCCGGCGCGACCGGCTCCGGCAAGTCGAGCTTCATCAACTCGATGCTGACGTCGATCATCATGCGGGCCACGCCCGACCAGGTCAGGATGATCATGGTCGATCCGAAGCACGTCGAGCTGACCGCCTACGCCGGCATTCCGCACCTGCTCACGCCGATCATCACCGACCCGAAGAAGGCCGCGCAGGCCCTCGAATGGGTGGTCAAGGAAATGGACGCGCGCTACTCGGATCTCGAGTTCTTCGGCTTCAGGCACGTCAAGGACTTCAACGAGGCCGTGCGCGCCGGCAAGGTGCACGCGCCGGCCGGCTCGAAGCGCAAGGTCGCCCCGTATCCGTACCTGCTCGTCGTCGTCGACGAGATGGCCGACCTGATGCTCGTCGCGAAGAACGACGTCGAGAGCTCCATCCAGCGCATCACGCAGCTGGCGCGAGCGGCCGGCGTCCACCTCGTGCTGGCGACGCAGCGCCCGTCGGTCGACGTCGTCACCGGCCTGATCAAGGCGAACATTCCATCCCGCCTGGCGTTCGCGACGTCATCGGCGACCGATTCGCGCGTCATCCTCGACACGACCGGCGCCGAGTCGCTGATCGGTCAGGGCGACGGCCTGTTCCTGCCGATGGGCATGGCCAAGCCGCTGCGCGTGCAGGGCTCGTGGGTCAACGAGTCCGAGATCCGCGACGCCGTCGAGTTCGTCCGGCAGCAGCGCAAGCCGCACTACCGCGAGGACATCGAGGAGATGGCGAAGAAGGAGGACGAGCACAAGGTCGATCCGACCGAGGACATCGGCGGCGACATGGACGTGCTGCTGCAGGCCGCCGAGCTCGTCGTCACCAGCCAGTTCGGCTCGACGTCGATGCTGCAGCGCAAGCTGCGTGTCGGCTTCGCGAAGGCCGGCAGGCTGATGGACCTGCTCGAGTCGCGCGGCGTCGTCGGCCCGTCGGAAGGCTCGAAGGCCCGCGAGGTCCTCGTCCAGCCGGCCGATTTGCCACAGGTGCTCGCGTTCATCCGCGGCGACGCCGATTCGCTGACGGCCGACGCCGCGGCCGCCGCGCAGCCGGCGTCCGGATCGCAGGAACTCGCGATGTAGCGCCGTCATGACAGGCACGGTGTCCATTTTTGGGGGCGCTGCGGCTACTATGGGGAATTAAAACAAACTCGGATGTCTTGTACGATCGTCCGGACTGGCCATGGAAGGCGTGTCCGGCGTTCCCGGGGCGAACCGCGGGCGCAGGAGCCGTGCGCGGCGCGAGGGAACGGCACAGGCATTGAACCACCAAGCAAAGGGAATCACTCGTGAGCATGGATCAGCAGGAAAAGCGTTCGTTGTGGGACGGCTGGAACGCCCCGCCGAACCTCGTGACGTTCAGCCGCATCATCCTCGTGATCGTCTTCCTCGGCCTCTACATCGGCGCCGGTCCGTGGGGCTTGAAGAACGAAGGCATGCGCTGGGCCGCCGGCATCATCTTCATCATCGCGGCCTCCACCGATAAGATCGACGGCTGGATGGCCCGCAAGTACAACCAGGTCACCGAACTCGGCAAACTGATGGATCCGATCGCCGACAAGCTGCTGACGCTCGGCACGCTCGTCGTCGCCGCCTGCTTCAACGAATTCGGCAACGCCGTGCTCGGCTGGGTCGTGACGATCCTGTTCCTCGTGCGCGAGATCGGCATCACCGTCATGCGCTTCTTCGTGCTCGAACATCCGGGCGGCAAGGTCATCGCCGCCTCGCAGGCCGGCAAGTACAAGACGCTGACGCAGTGCATCGGCCTCGGCATGCTGATGCTGCCGGTGTGGACGTTCGCGCCGGCGGGCACCGAGCCCGTCTGGCTGTCGATCTACTTCGTCGTCACCTACGCGCTCATCTACTTCTCGCTGATCCTGTGCCTGTACTCCGGCTGGGAATACCTGCGCAACACGTTCGGACGCACGGCCGCCAGGAACTGACGACCGTCCTTCGCAACTGACAGACCTCCGCGGCCGCCATGCCATGACCATTCGGTCGGACATGGCGGCCGTGGCATGTCCGGAGACGGTAGAATCGTGCCCATGGAAGCATTCACCGAAGCATTCACGGACGGCATCGCGACAATGCCCGGCAACGGCGCCGGCGAGACCGGAGACGACATCCGGCGCGAGTGCGACCGGCTGGCCGCCGGCGTCCTCGACTGGTGCGCCGGCCGCGGCCTGAAGATCGCCGCCGCCGAGTCGCTGACCGGCGGACTGCTGGCCGACGCGTTCGTCAGGATTCCCGGCGCGTCCCGGGTCTTTCTCGGCTCGGCCGTCACCTACGACATCGCCGCGAAGGCGAGCGTGCTCGGCGTCGACCGCGACCTGCTGGACCGCGAAGGTGCGGTTCACCCCGAAGTGGCCAGACAAATGGCGCGGCGCACGGCTGAATTGTTCGCCCAGCCCGAATACGGCGATAGCGTCATCGGTGTCTCGACAACAGGCGTCGCCGGGCCCGGTCCGGACGGTGACAAGCCCGCTGGATTGGTATACATCGGCGTGTCGTTGCCGGGTATTTTTCGTGATTTATTTCCTAGGCTCAACCCGACGATCAAGTTGGAATTGCAAGGATCGAGAGAGATAATTAGACGCGGGACGGTCCGGTGTGTTTTGAGAACGCTGAGTCGACTCTCAGAAAGCTCTCAGAATAACCCCGTGTAGTGTGGTCCTGTAAGCAGTTATTGGATATTTCGTCGAACATGAAAGGGGTGGCGAAAATGGCATCCATTACACTTGCCAATGATGAACAGACCGTGTCCGAGGTGAAAAAGGTTGGGGAACATTCCACCTCGGTCCGCATGGGCGGTGCCCGCATGCGCGAGCTCACGCCGGCCCAGCGCCGTGCCGTGATGTTCGCCCAGCAGCAGGTGCTGCGTGCGCGGGCGGCCAAGAAGGCCAAGGACGAACGCCAGGCGGCGCTGGCGCGCATGTGGCAGGAGGAGGACGCCGAGACGACGCGTCCGCGTTCCATTGTCCACAAGCGCGAGGTCGTCGGTGGCGAAGTCAAGGAGGCGTCGCTCAGGGAAGCGATCGGCCATGTGCTGCGCGAACTGCGCACGCGCGATCACAAGACGCTGCGCGAGGTCTCCGAGAAGGCGGGCGTCTCGCTCGGCTACCTGTCCGAAGTGGAGCGTGGCCAGAAGGAAGCGAGCTCCGAACTGCTCGCGTCGATCTCCGAGGCCCTCGGCCTGACGACGTCGCAGATGCTGCGTCTCGTCGCCGACTACCTCGATTCCGTCGAGGTCTGAGCCTTTCCGTCAAGTTCCATCATTGCCTGGGTGCGACAACCAGCCGGGCCGCGCGAGCGGACCGTGACTGCAACACACTGCGCCGTACGGATGAAAACAGCATGATCATGGTGTTCTCGATCGTCATCCGCTTGCGGACTTGAAAACCCGCCGTTGAGGGGAACGGCGGGTTTTCGCGTATGCTGGGGGACATGCGCGAACGGGAATTCTGGCAGTTGCTCGAGGAAGAATTCGGACGGACCTACGGCCGGTCGCTGGCCCATGACCAGCGGCTGACGAAGCTCGGCAACATGACGGTCGTCGAGGCGCTGGACGCCGGCGAGGAGCCGCGCGTCGTCTGGAACGTGCTGTGCGACCAGATGGACGTGCCGGATGCCGAACGGTGGGGCAAGGATCACGCCGCGCCGCCGCTGCCCGTCGACTTTCGCTGAACGATTCGCGCGGGGGAACGCCGGCCGGTGAAGAATCTGGACAGCTTCGTCGCAATTTCGAACAGGTGTTCGATTGTGGTGTATACTGGCTGGCAGGACACATGATGACATCCGCTACCGGGACAACCGGTGGAATCGGCGGCGTCCGTCCACACCGCATGTCCGGCTTGGCGTCACGGGCCGGACGCGGCTAGCGTGGGGACGGACCCATCGAACGTGGACATCCGGACCTTATATATATATGGAGGAGGAAGCATGGCGGCGAAGTCTGCGAAGAAAAAAGACGACGAGTACACCATTCCCGGAATCGACGCGCAGCGCCAGACGGCGCTGAAGACCGCGCTCCAGCAGGTGGAGAAGAGCTTCGGCAAGGGCTCGGCCATGCGCCTCGGCGCCAAGCCGGTCCAGGATGTCGAGGTCATTCCGACCGGCTCGCTGGCCCTCGACATGGCGCTCGGCATCGGCGGCCTGCCGCGCGGCCGCGTCGTCGAGATCTACGGTCCCGAATCGTCCGGCAAGACGACGCTGGCGCTCCACGTCGTCGCCAACGCGCAGAAGGCCGGCGGCGTCGCCGCGTTTATCGACGCCGAACACGCGCTCGACCCGGTCTACGCCCGCAAGCTCGGCGTCGACACCGACTCGCTGATCGTCTCCCAGCCCGACAATGGCGAGCAGGCGCTCGAGATCGCCGACATGCTCATCCGTTCCGGCGCGCTCGACGTCGTCGTCATCGACTCGGTCGCCGCGCTCGTGCCGAAGGCCGAGATCGAGGGCGACATGGGCGACAGCCACGTCGGCCTGCAGGCCAGGCTGATGAGCCAGGCGCTGCGCAAGATGACCGGAGCGCTGGCCCAGGCCAACACCACCGCCATCTTCATCAACCAGCTGCGCGAGAAGATCGGCGTGTTCTTCGGCAACCCGGAGACGACGACCGGCGGCAACGCGCTGAAGTTCTACGCGTCGGTCCGCCTCGATATCCGCCGCGGCACCACGCTCAAGGACGGCGACCAGGCCATCGGCAACCGTACGCGCGTCAAGGTCGTCAAGAACAAGATGGCGCCGCCGTTCCGCACCGCCGAGTTCGACACGCTCTACGGCGAGGGCATCTCGAAGGAAGGCTCGATCATCGACATGGCGCTTCAGGCCGACGTCGTCAAGAAGTCGGGCTCGTGGTTCACGTACGAGGGTGACCAGCTTGGCCAGGGCCGCGAGAAGGTGCGCCAGTATCTCAAGGACAATCCGGCGCTCGCCGACGAGATCTCCGAGAAGGTCCGCATCGCGCTGAGCGACAGCGACGAGTCCGAACTGACCGAAGGGGTCGACGACGGCGTCGATGCCGACGGCGTCATCGCCGACGATGCGTCCGTCGACGGTGTTGCCACGGCCGCCGGTGCCGCCCCGGCCGAGCCGGCCGGCGACGGAAAGTGATCCGCCGATGATCTCCGCCGAGGACTTTCTCGCCGGTCACCGTCCCGTCATCGTCGACGACGGCGAGACGAAGGACGTGGGGACGGAGGACGTGAAGACAAGGGATGGAGAGGCGACGGCCGGAGAGGCGACGGCCGGGGAGAAGGGCCGGCCCCGCGCCCGCGGGGCGACGCCGAGGCGGGGGTCGTTCCGCTGCGCGCAGGCCGCGCACCCCGACGACGCCGACGAATGCCGCGAGGCGGCGCTGCGCCTGCTCGACGCGGCGGCCCGCTCGACGGGCACGCTGCGCGACAAGCTCGCCGAACGCGGCTACGAGCCGGCGACGATCGACGCGACGATCGACCGGCTGCTCGAACTGCACCTGCTCGACGACCGCCTCTACGCCGAGTCGGTGACGCGCGTGTGTGCCAACCGGATGATGGGGCGGCGCGGCACCGAGTTCGAGCTGCGCCGCAGGGGCGTCGACCGCGCGACAGCGCAACGGGTGGTGCGCGAGGCCGAGGAACAGGGCGTCTTCGTCGACGCCGCCTGGCAACTTGGCCGCGCCGTCGCGAAGAAGACGGCAGGCCTCGACCCCGGCGTGCGGCGCCGGCGCTTCTGGGCCGCCGGCGGACGCAAGGGCCACGACGGCGCCGACCTTGCCGATGTCGCCGCCACGCTGTTCTCCGGCCGTGACGACTAGGACCTGTCCTTCGTGCCGGTGTCGCCGTCCTGGAATCCGCTTTGCGGGACGGCGACACCGAAATGTAGCTGCCGGTCCCGAATCCCGCGCTGGACGTCACCGCATTGGACGTCATGGACACGTCTTGGGGGAGAAGCACAAAGAAAGAAAAAATGAGACCCCTCATACCCCGGGTTTTGTCATGCCGGCGAACCGGCACGGATGGCCATCCATCTCGACCTGACATTGCTGCCAGGCTCTAGCGGCCTACCCGAAGGCAATGGACGAGCAGCCCATGTGCGCCTTCTGCTTGGCCTTGCTCCCGATGAGGCTTGCCATGCGACCGACTGTTACCAGCGGCCCGGTGGTCTCTTGCACCGCCGTTTCACCCTTGCTCCGCTCCCGAAGGAGCGGGGCGGTCTGTTCTCTGCTGCGCTATCTCTCAGGTCGCCCTGGGCGGACGTTATCCGCCATCGTGCTCTGCGGAGCCCGGAAGTTCCTCAGCCTCGTCTTCCTGGAACCAGGGGACGAGGCCGCGGCCATCGAGGGGTCTCAAAGTGCCAACTATAGCAAACGGATGACCGCAAAACGCCCATGAAACTGCCGTTTTCGCAATTGCTGGGAATGGCGGTCTTTTTGTGGGCGATTGCGCTATCGTCGGTTACAATGTTAGATATTCGGTTGGGGGTAACCCCATCCGATCCGTATATAGCGGGTAGTACCCGCTTGAGTCTAGGGAGGTCCACATGGAAATCGTCATCACCGGGCGCCACACTCAAATCAAGCAGAGGTTCCGTGACGTCGTCGAAAGCAAGATGAATCGTGTGACCGCTATCGCCCCCGACACGCAGCGCATCCAGATCGTGGTGTCGCACGAGGGCAACCCGCGCATGGCCGACACGGCCCAGCGCGTGGAAATCACCGTGATCGCAGGCAGCACCGTCGTGCGCGCCGAAGCGTCCAGCGCCGACATGTACACGGCCCTGGACCTGGCGCTCGACAAGCTGACGCTGCGTCTGCGCCGCGCCCGCGACCGTCGCAAGGACCATCGCAAGGGCTACGCGCCGGCCACCACTCCGTTCGACGAGGGCAAGGTCGTCCCGCCGGCCGAGGAGGAAGCCGACATCAACGACGAGCCGATGGACAGCCCGCAGGCCGCCGTCGCTTCGGAACTCGCCCCGGGCGAGTCGGTCGAGGTCCAGGTTGGGGACACCCCGATCGTCATCCGTCGCAAGCTGCACGTCGCCGAGCCGATGAGCATCGACGAGGCGCTGTACGAGATGGAGCTGATCGGCCACGACTTCTTCCTGTTCGTCAACAAGGAGACGAACCGTCCGTCGGTCGTCTACCACCGTCACGGCTGGAGCTACGGCGTCTTCGAGATCGACACTCCGGAGAACGTCAAGAAGCTCGAGGAGGAGAAGGCCTGAGGTCCTGGCATTCCGTCGTGAACCGACAGCGCGGTCGTGAATCGACATTCCGGCCGTGAAAGGTCGTTCGGGAGTCCGGCATGTTGCCGGACTCCCGTTTGTTTTGCCGGTGTTGTAATGATTCTTCCAAAATTTACGTAAAATGGACGAATTCTCAGGCTGGATCGTCGCCGAGGCGCTATGCTCTGCACTGTTGAGACTTTTTCCAACAGACCGATGACGCACATGACACTAAGGGAGTGACAGTGGTAGATATCGTGGACAAGGCCCTGCGCATGGGCGAGGGCCGCCAGATCAAGAAGCTCGAGGACGTGGCCAAGGCCGTCAACGCGCTCGAGGACGAGATCTCCGCGCTGAGCGACGAGGACCTCAAGGGCCAGACCGCCAAGTTCAAGCAGAAGCTCGACAACGGCGCCTCGCTCGACGACATCATGGCCGAGGCGTTCGCCACGGTGCGCGAGGTCTCGAAGCGCACGCTGGGCCAGCGCCACTTCGACGTCCAGCTCATGGGCGGCGCCGCGCTGCACTGGGGCAACATCGCCGAAATGAAGACCGGTGAGGGCAAGACGCTGGTCGCCACGCTGCCGAGCTACCTCAACGCGCTGACCGGCAAGGGCGTCCACGTCATCACCGTCAACGACTACCTCGCCAGCTACCAGAGCGAGCTGATGGGCCGCATCTACCGCTTCCTCGGCATGAACGTCGGCTGCATCATCACGAACCAGAAGCCGGCCGAGCGCCGCAAGCAGTACAACGCCGACATCACGTACGGCACGAACAACGAGTTCGGCTTCGACTACCTGCGCGACAACATGGCGTGGGAGAAGGGCGAGCTTGTCCAGCGCGGCCACAACTTCGCCATCGTCGACGAGGTCGACTCCATCCTCATCGACGAGGCCCGCACGCCGCTGATCATCTCCGGTCCGGCCGAGGGCGACGTGACGCGCTGGTACCGCCAGTTCGCGCGCCTCGTCACCAAGCTCACCCGCGACGACGACTACGAGGTCGACGAGAAGAAGAAGGTCGTCGGCATCCTCGATCCGGGCATCACGAAGGTCGAGGACTACCTCGGCATCGACAACCTCTACGAGCCGACGAACACGGCGCTGATCGGCTACCTCAACAACGCCATCAAGGCCAAGGAACTGTTCCTGCGCGACCGCGACTACGTCGTCACGAACGGCGAGGTCCTCATCGTCGACGAGCACACCGGCCGAATCCTGCCGGGCCGCCGCTACAACGAGGGCCTGCACCAGGCCATCGAGGCGAAGGAGAACGTCGAGGTCAAGGCCGAGAACCAGACGTTCGCGACGATCACGCTGCAGAACTACTTCCGCATGTACGACAAGCTCGCCGGCATGACCGGCACGGCCGAGACCGAGGCCGCCGAGTTCATGGGCACCTACAAGCTCGGCGTGCTGCCGATTCCGACGAACAAGCCGATGATCCGCCAGGACAAGGACGACCTGATCTACCGCACGAAGAAGGAAAAGCTCGCGGCGATCGTCAAGGACGTCGCCGAGCGCCACAAGAAGGGCCAGCCGGTCCTGCTCGGCACCGCGTCGGTCGAATCGTCCGAAGTCGTCTCGTCGCTGCTCGACGTCGTCGGCATCGAGCACAAGGTCCTCAACGCCAAGCAGCACGAGCAGGAAGCCGCCGTCGTCGCCGTCGCCGGACGCAAGGGCGCCGTCACCGTCGCGACGAACATGGCCGGCCGAGGCACCGACATCATGCTCGGCGGCAACGTCGAGTTCCTCGCCGACGCCAAGCTCAAGCGCGAGGGCTACTCGCCGGAAGACACGCCGGAAGAATACGAGAAGCTGTGGCCGGCGACGCTCGCCGAGATCAAGGAGCAGGTCAAGGACGAGCACGAGGAAGTCGTCAAGCTCGGCGGCCTGTACGTGCTCGGCACCGAACGCCACGAATCGCGCCGCATCGACAACCAGCTGCGCGGCCGTTCCGGACGCCAGGGCGACCCGGGCGAATCCCGCTTCTACCTGAGCCTCGAGGATGACCTGATGCGCCTGTTCAACACGCAGCTCGTCGCCCGCGTCATGGCCAAGGGCATGCCGGAGGGCGAGCCGATCGAGTCGAAGAGCGTCTCGAAGGGCGTGCGCACCGCGCAGAAGTCCGTCGAGTCCCGCAACTTCGAGATCCGCAAGAACGTCCTCAAGTACGACGACGTCATGAACAAGCAGCGCACCGTCATCTACGCCGAGCGCCAGGCCGTCCTGAAGGGCGAGGACATCCACGACGACGTCGAGAAGTTCATCGACGACACGCTCGTCAGCTACATCCACGGCGCCAACAACGGCTCCGACCGTCCGAAGGACTGGGACTGGGACGGCCTGTTCAAGGCCGTGCGCGGCCTGTACCCGATGGCGATCGAGGAAGACGACGTCAAGCTGGCGACGAAGGGCCTCAAGGGCGACAAGGCGATGGACGCCGTCCGCCGCGTGCTCGTCGAGGACGCGCAGGACCAGTACGCCTCCGCCTTCGAGATGCTCTCCGACGAGGACCTGCGCACGCTCGAGCGCCGCGTGGTGCTCGCCGTGCTCGACCGCAAGTGGCGCGAGCACCTCTACGAGATGGACTACCTCAAGGACGGCATCGGCCTGCGTGGCATGGGCCAGCGCGACCCGCTCGTCGAGTACCAGCGCGAGGGCTACCAGATGTACAACTCGATGATCGAGGCCATCAAGGAGGAGACCGTCCAGCTGCTGTTCAACATCGACGTGACGACCGTCGCCCATACCGAGGATCCGAACGCCCCGGCCACCGACGCCGCCATCGAGCAGGACATCGCCGCCGTCGACAGCGCCGAGGTCAGGATGGGCGACGACATCGGCGAGGAAGACACGATCAGGAACGTGCCGACCCGCCTGCACGAGCCGGTCGAGCCCGCCCGCCACGACGAGACGGCCGACGAGGTCGCCACCGCCGAGAACGAGGCCGCCGTCAAGGCCGCCGAGAAGAACTACGAGCGCGTCCCGAAGTCCGGCCTCATGGGCCCCAAGCCCCTGACGCACGCCGAAGGCAAGGTGCCGGCGTTCAAGCGCCCGAAGTCCGAGGAGCTCAAGACGCCGTGGGCCGACGGCCGCACGTTCGAGGGCACGCCGAAGAACGCGCAGTGCCCGTGCGGTTCCGGCCGCAAGTACAAGCTGTGCCACGGCCAGAACGAACAGAAGGCCTGATCGCCGTCCAGCGCGGCGATTGACGCGGGTTGTTTATTCGACAGGGGGCCGGCTTTTGCGATAGGCAAAAGCCGGCCCCCTGTCGTCATGTGGACGCCGGGGCGCGCAACCATGCCGCGTCGCTACAATGATGCAGTAATCGTGCCCGGAACTCCGACGGCGGACAGCGCGGCGAGGCGACGGCGGCACGGGAACACTATTCATCGGCCAGCACTGGGCAACAACAGTGAAGGAGGGAACAAATGGCTGAAATCATGTGGAAGTCGATTCTCACCAAGCTCGTCAACGGGCACCATCTCGATATGGACGAAGCGCAGTGGTTCGTCGACGACCTGATGAAAGGCAACGCCAATCCCGTCACTGTCGGCGCCGTGCTGGCCACCGAGCAGCAGCTCGGTCTGACGGCGCAGGAAATCGCCGGCGCGGCGAAGGCGATGGTCGCCCACGCCGTGCCGCTGCACGTCGACGGCGAGACGACCGACATCGTCGGCACCGGCGGCGACGGTGCGCACACCGTCAACCTGTCGACGATGGGCGCCGTCGTCGCGGCCGCCGCCGGCGTGAAGATCGTCAAGCACGGCAACCGCGCCGCCTCGTCGAAGTGCGGCGCCGCCGACGTCCTCGAGGAACTCGGACTGCCGCTCGACCTGAAGCCCGAGGCCGTCGCCGCCATCGCCGACGAGGTCGGCATCACGTTCGCGTACGCGAAGACGTTCCACCCGGCCATGCGCTTCGTCGGACCGGTCCGCGCGGCGCTCGGCATTCCGTGCGTCTTCAACGTGCTGGGCCCGCTGACGAATCCGGCCCATCCGGCCCATGTCGCGATCGGCTGCGCCGACCGGCGGCTGAGCCCGCTGATGGCCGAGGTCTACGCGTCGCGCGGCCAGACCGGCATGGTCTACACGTCGAGGGAAGGCCTCGACGAGATGGCGCCGACCGGTCCGATCACCGTCTGGGAATTCCGTCACGGCAGGGAAATCGTCGAGCAGGAGTTCGACCCGATCACCGAGCTCGACCTCGATCCGGTCACCGTCGACGACCTGCGCGGAGGCGAGCCGTCCGTCAACGCCAGGGCGATGCTCGACTTCCTCGACGGCGAGGACGTGCCGTTCCGCACGACCGCCATCCTGAACGCCGCGTCGGCGATCGTCGCCGACGGCCGCCACGTCGACGGCGGAGCCATGCTCGCCGAGCGCTTCCGCGACGCCTACCTGCAGGCCCAGGAGGCCGTCGACTCCGGCCGCGCCCGCGCGCTGCTCGACCGCTGGATCGGGGCGGCGAAGGCAATGGACGGCGAGTGAGCCGGTCAATACGCCAATAAGCCAATAAAAAAATCCCTCCTCCAGGGAGGGATTTTTTATTGACGCTCCTGCACTCACACTCTCGCGCCGTCGTCGTCCTCGTCGCGCTTCGTGTCGTCGTGGCCCCGGTGAGTGGCGAACAGGCCGCCGGCGCCGACGATCAGGCACAGGCCGAAGATCACGCCGAGCACCGAGGCGAGCGACGGCACCAGCGTCGAGGCGATGATGCCGAGGATGCCGGCGACGAACAGGATCCACAGCACCACGCGGCCGGGGGAGACGTGCCCGATCGACGGATTCGGCGGCGTGAAGTCCTCGCCGTAGCGGTCCATGACGTCGTCGGTGTCCAGCCAGCTCGTGCCGGCGTGGTCGCGCGGCCCCGGCTGCGTGAACCGGTTGCCGCCGACGAACGCGTTCTTCTTGAGATCCTCGACGTCGAGCAGGGCCTTCTTTTCCTCGCATTCGGCTTTCCGGTTGAATTTCCTCGCCGCCCGCGAGTTCTCGACGTCGTCGAGGTCGCCGGCGTGCTCGGCCATGAAATCGGCCCACGATTCTTCCGTATTGGCGCCGGCGGAAGCCACGTCGCTTCCCGCCTGCCGCTCGCCCTTGCGGAAATCCGCGCTGCGATCGTCGCCGTCGTTGCTATTCTTGTGGTCAGTCATAGTATTACTTTACATGCGGTGGACAGTCACCGGGAGGCAAAATCGAGCATGTTGTATTGGTTTTTCGTGAAGGGTCTGGGGCCGATCGCATGGAAGCGGATGGACCCGACCCCCGAGGGCCTCGAGAACATTCCGCGCGAGGGCGGCGGCATCATCGCCGCCAACCACCTCGCCGTCATCGACGATGCGCTGCTGCCGATGACGTGCCCGCGCATGATCCACTTCATGGGCAAGGCCGAATACTTCGAGGGCAAGGGCATCAAGGGCAAGATCAAGAAGTGGTTCTTCACGAGCGTCGGCGTCTTCCCGGTCGACCGCTCCGGCGGCTCGAAGTCGCTCGGCGCGCTCGAGCACGCCCGCGAGATCATCGAGGAAGGCCACCTGTTCGGCATCCACGTCGAGGGCACCCGCAGTCCCGACGGGCGCTTGTACAAGGGCCACACCGGCGCGGCGCGACTGGCGCTGGAAACCGGCTGTCCGATCATCCCGACGGCGATCATCGGCTCGCGCGAACTGCAGATGCCGGGCCAGGTCATCCCGAACAAGGGCCATTCCCGCGTCATCTACGGCAAGCCGATCGAGGTCGAGAAGGTGCCGTCGGAAGCCGTCACGCACGACATGCTGCGCGAGCTGACCGACCGCGTCGTTCGCGAGATCCAGAAGCTGTCCGGCCAGGAATACGTCGACGAGTACGCGCAGGTCGTCAAGGCGCAGATCAAGGCCGAGAAGGAAGCCCGCGAGGCCGCGCAGACCGCGAGGACCGAGGAAGGCAACGAGTTCGCGAACGAGTGAGCGCCAATACGGTCCGGCATGAAAAAGGATCCCCGCCGCGGCGTGGATCCTTTTTCATGCCGGTCAGACGATCGTCAGCGTGACGACGGTGGGGTTGCCGTCGGCGTCGCGGACGCGGACGGACTCGCCGGCCGACGGGCTCATCAGCCGCACCGTGTGCGTCAGGTCGCCGAGCGGCGCCGTCGTCTTGACCTGGAGACCGAGCGCCTCCAGCGTGCTCGTCGCCTCGTCGGTCGACATGCCGACGACGTTCGGCAGCGTCACCATCTGCGGGCCGAGCGAGACGACGGCGGAGACGGAGTCGCCCCAGTGCAGCGTCGTGCCGGCGGCGACCGACGTCGAGATGATCGTGCCGGCGGCGACGGTGTCGGAATACTCCTCGGTGTACGTCACGTTCAGCTTGGCGGCCGAGAACAGTTGCGCCGCGTCGTCCTTCGTCTTGCCGGCGACGTCCGGCATCGAGACCGGCATCGGTCCCTTCGACAGCGTCACGGTGACGGCGGCGTTGTAGTCCATCGTCGTGCCGGGGTCGGGCGTGATCGACAGCAATGCGCCCTCCGGCACCGTCGTCGAGTATTCGTCGTCGCCCGTGTCGTGGACGATGTTCGTGAAGCCGGCGTTCTGCAGCGCCTTGATCGGATCCTTGCCGTCCGCGGTCGAGGAATCCATGATGTCGGACGGAATCGTCGCCTGCTTGACGCCCTTCGAGACGACGACCTCGAGCGACTCGCCCAGCCGCTTGCTGATCTTCGCGCCGACGCTGCTCGGGTCGGTCGAGACGATGTCGCCGGCCGGCACCGTGTCGGAATACTCCTCGGTCACCGTGTAGGGAATGTCGGCGACCTTGAGCGTCTTCTCGTAGTCGTCCCACGAGATGCCGGTCACCTTGCAGTTCGATTCGCCCGAACATTTCAGCGCATCGGAGCCGGGCAGCGTCCAGTAGCTGCCGGGGCCGATGTAGTACCAGGCCGCGAATCCGCCGCCACCGGCCAGCGCGAGGACGAGGACGACGACGAGCGCGATGACCAGGCCGCGGTGGCTCTTCTTCGCCTTCGTCTCGTTGCCGGCGCCGACGTGCGTGCCCGGCAGCTGCTTGCCGCCGTGATGGTGCCGGCGACGGTGTTTCCTGTCGTCGGCGACCGGCATCGCCGTCGTCTTCGGCACGTCGTCGTCGCCGTGCCGTTCGAGCGCGAGCGTGCCGTCGTCGTCGCGCAGGATCTCCGTCGGCGCGCCGTCGACGGCATCGCCGTCGTCCGCCGTCGCCGGAGCGCCGGACGATCCGTCCGCCGCGGCGGCGTCCGGATCCGGTGCCGTGGCCGCCTTGGCAGCCGTGCTGTCGTGCCACATCTCGTTGACCTCGGCGCTCGTGGCGTCCGATGTCGCGAACTTCGCGGACAGGCCGGACGCGCCGACATCGAGCAGCGTGTCCAGCTGCGGGGCGGCGGGATCGTACCGGTAGTCGAGCGCCTTCTGCGACAGCTGCGGAATCAGCGCCTGCAGCCGCGCGAGCGCCTCGCCGGCGTCGGCCGGGCGCCTGCCGACTTCCCTGGCCGTCAGGTACGAGACGAAGTCGGCGACCTTCGGGTCGATGCCGCGGCAGACCGTCGCGATGCTCGGCACGTTCTCGTTGACGTGCTTGAAGACGAGCGTGACCGGATTGTCCGACTGGAACGGCACGGCGCCGGCGAGCATTTCCCACGCCATGATGCCGACCGAATAGCAGTCGCCCTGCGGCGTGGCCAGGTTCCGCTCGATCATTTCCGGCGCCAGGTAGGCGGCCGTGCCGAGCAGCATGCCGGTCGTCGACAGCGTGGCCTGCGAGACGGCCTTGGCGAGGCCGAAGTCGGTGATCTGCACGCGGCCACGCTTGTTGAGCAGGATGTTCTCCGGCTTGATGTCGCGGTGGACGACGCCGGCGCGGTGGGCGGCGGCGAGGCCGTCGAGCGTCTCGCCGATGACGCGCAGCGTCTCGCGCACCGTGAATGTCGTGTGCGCCGTCATTTCCTGGCGCAGGTTCTGGCCCTCGACGTACTCCATGACAAGGTAGTCGAGGTTGTGCGTCTCGCCGGAATCGTAGACCTGCACGATATGCGGGTTGGCGATCGCGGCGGCCGACTTGGCCTCGCGGCGGAACCGCTCGACGAACTGCGCGCGGTGCGGCCCCTGGGCCAGCTGGACGTGCATGACCTTGATCGCGACGTCGCGGCCGAGCCGCCCGTCGGTGGCCTGGTAGACGGTCGCCATGCCGCCGTCGGCGATCTTGCGGACAATGCGGTAGCGGCCGTCGATCACGGCGCCGACGGAAAGATGTGCGTCGTCATTCATCTCGGGCGGCTGTCCTTCTTCCATGGAGAGGTTCATTCGTTGACCAGGTCGGCGGGGAGGAACCGCGCGCACATCGACTTCAGGCGCGCGGCCGCCCCGCGATCGAGTTCCATAGTATCCATCGCCCGGCACGATTCGCGCCACAGGTCCCGGATCCGTTCCTCGCTGCGTCCGATCGCTCCGGTCGCGCGGAACGTCGCGATCGCGAACTCGACGTCGTCGTCGGTGCGCCGGACGGCCGTGAAAATCTCCTTCAAACGTTCACCGTCCGCGGTTCCCCGGCCGGGGCCGCCGAGCGCGGCCAGCGCGTCGGCGAGCAGCACGTTGCGCTTGCCCTCGCGGATGTCGCCGCCGACGGGCTTGCCGGTGACGCCCGGCGAGCCGGCGACGTCGAGCAGGTCGTCGGCGAGCTGGAACGCGACGCCGAGCGGCCGGCCGACGGCGACGGCGTGCCGGTGGGCGTCCGCCGGCGCCATGCCGGCGGCGAGGAAGCCCAGCTCGAGCGGCGCGACGGTCGTGTAGCTCGCCGTCTTCCATCGGAACACGTCGAGCGACGCGGCGGCCAGCGCCGCCGGGTCGTCGAGGGCCATCGTCTCGATCGACAGGTCGAGGATCTGGCCGACCTCGACTTCGCGCTGCATGCGCAGGAACACGTCGAGCAGTCGGCCCGAGTGCGGCAGCGACGTCGCCGCCGCGTTGACGATGCCGATGCACGCCGTGGCCAGTAGGTCGCCGAGCATGATGCCGAGGCCCTCGCCGACGGCGTCGTCGCCGGCCATTGCCGACAGCGCGCGGTGGGCCGACGGCTTGCCACGGCGCAGGTCCGAGTCGTCGATGATGTCGTCGTGGACGAGCGCGGCCGTCTGGAACACCTCGATGGCGCAGGCGACGTCGAGCACGGCGTCGCGGGCGGGGGAGGGCGAGGCGTCGCCAGCCGCGACGGCGTCGTGGGCGGCGAGCGTCAGCAGCGCCCGCAGCCGCTTGCCGCCCTCGCTGCTCGTCAGCGCCTGCGCGGCGACGGCGTCCATCGTCGGCCGCAGCGCACCGCACAGGCCAGTGGCGGACGAATCGTCGTCGACATCGACGATTCCGGCGCCGGCATGCCTGGCGACAAGGCTGGAAATTCGCGGTTCTATCTGCTCGAGATCGGCGCTCACACTCATAGTGCCATTCACCCACAGTGTTGCGACAAGCCGCCGGCCGGGCTGTGGAAACTGGGGCGTTCGCCCACAGGTGTCCGGCCCGCTGGATCTGGCGGCGACGATGGCCGACAGTGGAAGCGGACGGTCGACGGCGACCGTCCGCGATCACGGCGAAAGGAGACGGCATGACGGAGGCGACGGAACGGGAACGCGGCGGCGACGGAACGGCGACGGCGCCGACGTGCGACCGCATCGCGGCGGAATTCCGGCAGATACGGCTCGAACGCGGCTACGCCCAGGCCGTGCGGTCGGTGTTCGCCGAGCCGCTCGACCACTGGCTCGCGGCGATCGGCGACAACACGGACGGCGGACCGGCGGCCACGACGATGACGACGGCGACGATGCGCCGGCTCGCCACGGCGATGAAGCTCGCGTTGCCGATCCGGGACGCAATCGTCGTCTCGATGGTCGCCGACCCGGCGATGTGGAACCGCGACCTGCTGCTCGACGTCGCGGCCCATCCGCGCGGCTGCGCGCAGGTCAACACGATGCGCGAGCTGCTCGCCGACGCGTTCGCCGCCACCGACGTCGCCGGCCGCATGCCGCGCTGCGACCGCGGCGTCAGGCTGCTCGACCGCATTGCCGACACCGTCATGCGTCCCTACGTCGACGAGCCGTACGCCGTCGCCGCCTACGTCGCCTGGTGGCGCGGCGAGGCGGAGGCGTGGCGCTATGTGTGGCGATCGCTCGTCGCCAACCGCGGCAACACGCTCGCGCCGATCGTCATGCAGGCGCTGATCTGCGGCGTCTATCCGAAGAACGCCGAACACGCCGACCACGGCGACCCGGGCGCGCACCACTGCAGGATCCTCCGGCGCGATCCGAACCCCGGCGAACACGAGAGCGTGGCCGTCAGCGTGCTGGACACCGGCCTCGAGATATGCATGGTCGGCGATCCCCGGGCGGCGATGGGCGTGCCCGGCGGCCGCGGATGACCGGACGGCCAGATCGTGCCGTGAAAAAATTGCGGCGACACGCTTGACAATTCCGGAATAATCGTCCCCGGAGCGTGGTTTACTCGCATAGTTGACGAACTTGCACTTGCGGGAAGTGCGCCCAAAAGTTCGTCTGGCGAAATCTTAGGAGGAAAGTTTGGTCGCGAAGGAAACGACGGCAGCCAGGAAGAAGTCCGGCAAGACGGTCTCCGGGGACGGCGTCGACGTGACCGCGGACACCGCGCAGGCCGCAGAGACGGCAGCCGCGGCGACGGCGGACGCGGATTCGACGGCGAAGAAGGCCCCCGCCAGGCGCGGACGCAAGTCCGCGAAGAAGGCGGCCGGCGACGGCGCCGACGCCGCCGAGACGAAGAAGAAGCCGCGCAAGACCCGCGCGAAGAAGGCTTCCCCGAAGGCCAAGGCCGACGCGAAGTCCGAGGACGACGAGGCGATGCTCGACGACGAGGAGATCGACGAGAACGACCTCGACCTCGACGGCGACCTTGACGAGTCGTCGTCGGAGCACGACGACGATGACGATCTCGGCATCGACCGCGAAAGCGAACCGGAAGAGGACGACGACGAGGACGACGACGAGCCGGTCGCCGAGGAACCGAAGGCCAAGGGCGCCTTCGTCGTCTCCGACGACGACGATGACGACGTGCCGCCGGCCTCGCGCCGCCGTCGCAGCAGCGGCACGAATCCGCGCCGCCGCGTCGTGACGACCGGCGCCACCGCCGATCCGGTCAAGGACTACCTCAAGCAGATCGGTCGCGTCTCGCTGCTGAACGCCGAGCAGGAAGTCGACCTGTCCGAGCGCATCGAGGCCGGCCTGTACGCGCAGCACCTGCTGGACACCGAGGGCGACAACCTCGACTTCAAGCGCCGCCGCGAGCTCAAGTGGGCCGCCGCCGACGGCAAGAAGGCGAAGGACCACCTGCTCGAGGCGAACCTGCGACTCGTCGTCTCGCTGGCCAAGCGCTACACCGGTCGCGGCATGCTGTTCCTCGACCTCATCCAGGAAGGCAACCTGGGCCTCATCCGCGCCGTCGAGAAGTTCGACTGGAAGAAGGGCTTCAAGTTCTCCACCTACGCGACGTGGTGGATTCGCCAGGCCATCACCCGCGCCATGGCCGACCAGGCCCGCACCATCCGCGTGCCCGTGCACATGGTCGAGGTCATCAACAAGCTGTCCCGCGTGCAGCGCCAGATGCTGCAGGACCTGGGCCGCGAGCCCACGCCCGACGAGCTGGCGCGCGAACTCGACATGCCGGTCGAGAAGGTGCAGGAAGTGCAGAAGTACGGCCGCGAACCGATCTCGCTGCACACGCCGCTCGGCGAGGACGGCGACTCGGAGTTCGGCGACCTCATCGAAGACACCGACGCGATCGCTCCGTCCGACGCCGTCGCCTTCTCGCTGCTGCAGGAGCAGTTCAAGCAGGTGCTCGAGACGCTGTCGCCGCGCGAGGCCGGCGTCATCAAGATGCGCTACGGCCTCGAGGACGGCCAGCCGAAGACGCTCGACGACATCGGCCGCGTCTACGGCGTCACGCGCGAACGCATTCGCCAGATCGAGTCGAAGACGATGTCGAAGCTGCGTCACCCGTCGAGGTCGCAGACGCTGCGCGACTTCCTCGACCAGTGACGGGGCCCGCGCGACAGGCTGCAGGAGCGGCAAAACGGTTCCCGTTTTGCCGCTCTTTTCGTTGTGTTATACTTGGATGTCGAACAATTGTTCGAATCGTTTCAACTTCGTCGACAGAGAGGGAAGATGGTCACTAGGAGAAAGTCCGGCCAGGACGGGGATGAGCGGGACGCCTACGGGGCGAAGAACCTGACCGTCCTCGAGGGGCTGGATGCCGTGCGCAAGAGGCCGGGCATGTACATCGGCACGACCGATAGCCAGGGCCTGATGCACTGCCTATGGGAAATCATCGACAACTCGGTCGACGAGGCGCTTGCCGGCGTCTGCGACCACATCGTCGTGACGCTGCACACCGACGGGTCCATCGAAGTGGCCGACAACGGCCGCGGCATTCCGGTCGACATCGAGCCGAAGACGAAGATGACCGGCGTCGAGGTCGTGCTGACGAAACTGCACGCCGGCGCCAAGTTCGGCAACTCCGCCTACAATTCCGCCGGCGGCCTGCACGGCGTCGGCTCCTCCGTCGTCAACGCGCTGAGCTCGCGACTCGACGTCGAGGTCGACCGCGACGGCAAGACGCACCACATGGCGTTCCACCAGGGTCACGCCGGCGTCTACGCCGACGCCGACCCGGCCCATCCGTCGCCGGACTCGCCGTTCAAGAAGACGCGCAAGAACAAGCCGACCGAACTCGAGATCATCGGCACCGTGCCGCGACGGAAGACCGGCACGCGCATCCGCTACTGGGCCGACCCCGAAATCTTCAACGAGACCGCCGAGTTCAACTACGAACAGCTCATCGAACGCGTGCGCCAGACATCGTTCCTCGTGCCGGGACTCAAGATCACCGTCGTCGACGAGAACATTCCGGAAACCGGCGACGCCGCCGTCGACGAGCTCATCGAGAGCGACGTCGAGACGGCGCGGGCCGACGCCGTCGAGGACGGGGACACGGTGGCGGCCGGGGACGAGGCAAGCGCGGAGGAATCGTCGCTCGCCGACGCCGAGACGATCGACCTGCTGGCCGAAGCGGCGGCCGCCGATGCCGGAGACGGCGGAGATGGCGGGGAGTCCGCCGGGACCCCGGAAGCCGACGCCGAACTGGCCGGGGCCGACGGCAACCTCGCCGGGGCCGAACGCGCCGCCGACCTCGTCGTGGCGGACACGGCGTCGGCCGCGAAGCCGGCGCACCGCCGCGTCGAGGAATTCTGCCACACCGGCGGCGTCGTCGACTTCGTCGACTTCCTGTCCCACGGCGAACCGGTCTCGACCGTCTGGCGCGTGCAGGGCACCGGCACCTACCAGGAGGAAACGCAGGCCGTCGACGACAACGGCGACCTGCACGCCGAGAAGGTGACGCGCGACTGCACCGTCGACATCGCGATGCGCTGGGTCGACGGCTACGACACGACGATCCGCAGCTTCGTCAACGTCGTCGAGACGCCGGGCGGCGGCACGCACGTCGACGGCTTCCTCCAGTCGCTGACCAGGCAGGTGCGCAAGGCCGTCGAGGACAACGCCCGCAAGCTCAAGGTCAACCTCAAGGACGCCAAGAACAAGGTCGACCGCGACGACATCCTGACCGGCTTCGTCGCCGTCGTCACCGTCCGCATCGCCGAACCGCAGTTCGAGGGCCAGACCAAGGGCGTCCTCGGCACGGCGCCGGTGCGCGGCGTGGTCTCCAGGCTCACCGACAAGCAGTTCTCCGAGATGATCACCGGCTCGAAGCGCGGCTACAAGGACCAGTCCGGCCGCGTGCTCGAGAAGATCGTCGGCGAAATGCACGCCCGCATCCAGGCCCGCAAGACCAAGGAAGTCACGCGCCGCAAGAACGCGCTCGAATCGGCCTCCATGCCGCCGAAGCTGTCCGACTGCCAGCCCGGCAACGACGACATCGCCGAACTGTTCATCGTCGAGGGCGACTCGGCCCTCGGCACCGCGAAGGCGGCCCGCAACTCGAGCTTCCAGGCGCTGCTGCCGATCCGCGGCAAGATCCTCAACGTGCAGAAGGCGTCGCTCGCGCAGATGCTGTCGAACAAGGAATGCGCGGCGATCATCCAGGTCGTCGGCGCCGGCTCCGGCGCGACGTTCGACATCTCGCAGCGCCGCTACGACAAGGTCATCATGATGACCGATGCCGACGTCGACGGCGCCCACATCCGCACGCTGCTGCTCACGCTGTTCTACCGCTACATGCGCCCGCTCATCGAGGAAGGCCACGTCTACGCCGCCGTGCCGCCGCTGCACCGCATCGCGCTGACCGGCCCGCGCAAGGGACAATACATCTACACGTATTCCGACGACGAACTCGCCGACAGGCTGGCCGGACTCGACGCCGACGGCATCGGCTACGACGCCGACATCCAGCGCTACAAGGGCCTGGGCGAAATGGACGCCGACCAGCTGGCCGACACGACGATGGATCCGCGCACGCGCATGCTGCGCCGCATCACGATGATCGAGGCCGAACAGGCCAGCGGCATCTTCAGCCTGCTGATGGGCGACGAAGTCCCGCCCCGCCGCCAGTTCATCGTCGACAACGCCAACGACTTCGACCGCAGCAAGATCGACACCTGATCTTCCCGTTGATGTCGCGAACCCGGGCCGCAAGCCCGGGTTCGCGACATCAACGGCAAGCTATCCGCGCCGCTTCGCGATCGCCCTCGCGTAGACCCGCTCGACCTGGTCGGCGACGGTCTGGACGGTGTAGCGGCGCAGCAGGTCCTGCTGGCGGGCGTGGACGTCGGCGGCCCATTCCGGCGACGTGACGGCCGCGCGGATCTTCGTCGCCAGCGCCCGCGCATGGTCCTGCGGCGTGACGGGGAACAGCATCGCCTCGCTGTCGCGGAACGTCGAGCGGTAGCCGGGATTGTCGCCGGCCAGCGTGACGCCGGCGCCGGCCGCGATCGCCTCGAGCAGCACGATGCCGAAGCTCTCGCCGCCGGTCGCCGGGAACACGGCGACGTCGGCGCTCGCCAGCAGCGCCGGCTTGTCCTCCTCGTCGACGAAACCGAGGAACTCGACCGGCGTCCTCAGCGATGCCGCGCGGGCCCGGCACTCGTCCAGCAACGGGCCCTTGCCGGCGAACGTGACGTGCAGGCCGTCGGGGAACAGGCGCTCGCGCTCGCCGTACTCGATGGCGTCGAGCAGCAGCGACGCGCCCTTGCGCTCGACGAACCGGCCGAGGAAGACGACGTGAGGCGCACGGGCGGTGTCGCGGGCGGCCGCGGCCCGGTGCGCGGCCGGCGTGGAGAATCGTCCGACGTCGACCGGATTCGGAATGACCGAGCCGGTGACGCCGGCCGTCGCCGTCGCGTACTCGGCGGCGACGGCGGACACGGCGACGACCTCGTCGACGCGACGGTGCGTCGGCCGGTTGAGCAGGCCGAGCGCCATGCCGCCCAGCCGCGAGACCGGATCGGCCGACGCGATGTGGTACGTGGCGACGACGCCGGTCCACGGCGCCGCCATCGACAGCACCTCGCCGCTCATGAACGGCGAATACGGGGCCTGCACGTGCAGGATGTCGAAATCGTTGGCCGCGAGGACGTCGCGGATGCCGGCGCGGCTGGCCGGCAACGGAATGCGCATGCGGTTGCCGTTGAACCTGACCTGCACGTTGCGGGCCATCGAATGCGTGTTCGGCATTGGCGAGTCGTGCGTTTCCCCGACGAGATAGTGCACGTCGTGACCGCGCCGCGCCAGCTCCGTGCCGAGCGTGACGATGTGCTGCTGGACGCCGTCGAGAACGTCGAGCGTGTCGTCGAACAGGAATCCGATGGTCAGTGGCCGGTCAAAGCAGGAAGTCATGAAGCCTCACTGTACGCCCGACGGTGGGAAAACCGCGGATCCCGGCCCGGCACCTTCGCCGTTTCCCGGCGCCGGGGTCGCCATGTGGCCCGTCGGCTTGACGGCGCCGACTCGACTGGTACAGTGATCGACCATGAGTTGTCAATGCTGGTTTGCATTCCGGATCTTCTGAATGCGCCCCGACGTGCCGTCGGTCCGCGTCCTGCGGGACGCGCCGCCGGCCCGTCGACCGTGCCCAATTCAGCCATCCGTCATTCCATTCAGAAAGCAAGCCGTCATGACTTCCATTCCGGAAGACGCCGAGACCGTCGAACCGGCCGGCACTCCCGTATCTTCAACTTCCCCGCATTCCTCCAATTCGACTGCCGCATCGTCCGCCGCGACAGTGACGACCGACGTGCCCTCTGCCCGGCCAGCCGGGCCGGCGACCCGGCCGTGGCGACGGCGCGTCGCCCTGCTGCTCGTCGGGCAGGCGCTTTCGCTCGCCGGCTCGTCGATCGTCCAGTACGCCGTGTCGTGGACGCTCGTCATGCGGACGGATTCCGGCGCCGTCGTCACCGCCACGATGCTCTGTTCCTGCCTGCCGCAGGCTGTCCTCTCGCTGTTCGGCGGCGTGTGGTCCGACCGCTGGCGCCGCAAGACGCTGATCATGCTGCCGGACGGCCTCATCGCCGCCGCCACCGTCGTGCTGGCGCTGCTGTTGCGCGCCGCCGGCGATGCCGGCAACGGCAACGCCGGCGGTCCGGCGGCGCTCGCCGCCATCCTCGTCATCCTCGCCATCCGTTCCGCCGGCGCCGGCGTGCAGACGCCGGCCGTCCAGTCGTTCATTCCCGACGTCGCGCCGGAGGACCGGCTGCTGCGCGTCAACTCGATCAACGGCACCATCCAGTCGGCCAACATGCTCGCCGCGCCGGCCATCGCCGCCGTCCTCGTCAACGTGCTGCCGCTGTGGACGATCCTGTTCGTCGACGTGGCGACGGCGGTGATCGGCATCGGATTCGTCGCGCTGATCAGGGTTCCGGACCGCCGGACCGCACACGATTCCCGCGGCGCCGGCTCCGTCGGCACCGTCTTCGCCGACCTCGCCGCCGGCGTGCGCTACATGTGGCATCACCGCGTCGTCCGCGCCGTCCTGCTGGGCTACTTCGCCGTCTGCCTGCTCAACACGGCGCCGATGAACCTGACGCTCGTCCTCGTCAACCGCGCCTTCGCCGGCCAGACCTTCCAGCTGGGAGGGTGGTTGTCGCTGACGACGTCGGCCGACAAGCTCGCCGCCGACGAACTGTGCTGGAGCGTCGGCATGGTACTGGGCGGCCTCGTGCTGTCGACGTTCGGCTCGCGCAACATGCCGGACACCGCCTCCGCGCCGCCGGACGGCGCGGGGGAGCGGCGGAAACGTCCAGCGCCGCGGCAGCTGCTCGTGCTCGCCGTCGTGATCGCGGCCATGGGCGTGCTGACGGCCGGTCTCGGGCTCGCCCCGACGCTGGGCGCCTACATGGCCGTCGATGGTCTCCTCGGCGTCGCCACGTCGTTCACGGCGCCGCCGACGTTCACGCTGCTCCAGCAACAGACGCCGGCCGACATGCAGGGCCGCGTCTTCGGGTTGCTGACGACGTTCTCGTCGTTCGGCACGCCGCTGGGACTGCTGGTCTTCGGACCGCTGGCGGACATCGTGCCGGTGCGGTCGGTCTTCGTCGCGGGCGGCCTGCTGACGATTCCGGCCGGCATGCTGATGCTGGCGGCCGGCGCACCGTCGCGACGCCGGGTCGCATTGCCGAAACGCCGGCCGTGACACGACAACGACCGCCGTCCGGCAATCCATGGTGGCGGGTCTCCCTATAATCGTGGCTATTCAGAGAGATTCGACACGACGGCCCCGGCTCCGGCATATTGCGCCGTCGCGTCCCGCTTCGTCACGCACCCCAATGGAGGATCATGGCCAGTCTGCTCCTTGCCGTCATCTACCTGGCATTCATTTCGCTTGGTCTGCCGGATTCGCTGCTCGGCTCCGCATGGCCGACGATGAGCATCTCGCTCGGCGCGCCGCTGAGCTGGGCCGGCGGCATCTCGATGACGATCTCCGCCGGCACGATCGTCTCGGCGCTGCTGTCGGACAGGATGACGCTCAGGTTCGGCGCCGGCAAGGTGACGGCCTGCTCGGTGGCGCTGACGGCGCTCGCATTGTTCGGCTTCTCGATCGCGCCGAACTACTGGGTCCTCATCCTGCTGGCCATCCCGTACGGCCTCGGCGCCGGCGGCGTCGACGCGGCGCTCAACAACTACGTCGCCGTCCACTACGCGAGCCGTCACATGAGCTGGCTGCACAGCATGTGGGGCCTCGGCGCGCTCGTCGGCCCGTACATCATGAGCTACGCGATCGGCGCCGACCAGGGCTGGCAGTGGGGCTACCGCTACATCGGCATCATCCAGATCGTGCTGACGGCCGTCATCGTCTTCTCGCTGCCGCTGTGGAAGAATCGTTCGGCGGCCACGATTCCCGCGTCGCAGACGGCCGCGCAGCCGGACATGTCCGACGACGCCGGCGTCGTCGCCAGGGCCGGCGAGGCCACGGCGGCCGCCCGGGCCAACGTCGCCGACGACGCGGCGACGGCTCCGTACGTGACCGCCGGCGACACCGGTGCCGACCCGTCGCCGGCCAATCCGGCGAAGCCGCTCGGGTTCCGCGCCGTCTTCCGGCTGCCGGGCGCCCCGGAAATCCTGCTGATGTTCTTCTGCTACTGCGCCGTCGAGCAGACGACGATCCTGTGGGCGAGCACCTACATGGTCCACGCCGACGGCTTCGACGCGGCGACGGCCGCCCAGTACGCGAGCCTGTTCTTCATCGGCATCACCGTCGGCAGGATGCTGTCCGGATTCCTGACGATGAAGTTCCCCGACTGGACGATGATCCGCATTGGCCAGGCGCTGCTGCTCGTCGGCGTGCTGATCATGGTGCTGCCGCTGCCGGGCACGTGGAACTCGCTCGTCGCGTTCGTCGTCCTCGGCTTCGGCTGCGCGCCGGTCTATCCGTGCATCATCCACTCGACGCCCGGCTACTTCGGCGCCGACAAGTCGCAGGCCATCGTCGGCATGCAGATGGCGTTCGCCTACGTCGGCACGCTGGCGATGCCGCCGCTGTTCGGCCTGATCGCCCAGTACGTCAGCGTGCGCCTGCTGCCGTGGTACATCCTGCTGTTCACGATCCTGATGATCGCCATGCACGAGACGCTGCGCCGCAAGCGGGCGGCGCAATAGATTTCGCTCCTGTCGTGACACGACAGGAGCGAAATTGTCCATGATAGAATAGAACACATGTTCGAATGGATGGACGGATTCATGCAGGCGACGCGCGACTGGTTCGCGCGTCGCTTCGGTTCGGCCACCGAGGCGCAGCGCCTCGCGTGGCCTGCCATTCGTTCCGGCAAGCACGTGCTCGTCATCGCGCCGACCGGTTCCGGCAAGACGCTGGCGGCGTTCCTGTCGGCGATCGACCGGCTGATCCGGGAGAAAACGCCCTCCGGCGACGGGGAGAGCGCGCAGGCCCGGGGCGCCGCGCGCGCGAAGCGCCGGAAGAAAGGCGTCAAGGTCCTCTATGTCTCGCCGCTCAAGGCGCTCGGCGTCGACGTCGCGAAGAACCTCGAGACGCCGCTCGACGGCATCCGGCACGAGATCGAGCAGACGGAAGGCAAGGACGCCGTTCCGGACATCGCCGTCGCGATGCGCTCGGGCGACACGACGCCGAAGGAGCGCGCCGCGATCGTCCGCAATCCGCCGGACATCCTCGTTACCACGCCCGAATCGCTCTACCTGATGCTGACGTCGAAGGCGCGCTCGACGCTGAGCACCGTCGAGACGGTCATCCTCGACGAAGTCCACGCCGTCGCCGGCACGAAGCGCGGCGCGCATCTCGCGCTGAGCCTCGAACGGCTCGACGACCTGCTGGAAACGCCGGCGCAGCGCATCGGTCTGTCCGCCACCGTCAATCCGGTCGGGGAGGCCGCGCGGTTCCTCGGCGGCGACCGGCCCGTCGAGATCGTCCATGCCGCCGCGCCGGCGGCCATGGACCTCAAGGTCGTCGACCCGGCCGACCGGCTGCCCGACAGCGGCCGCCGGAAAGCCCCGAACGATTCGCCCGGCATCGGCACATCCGAAATCTCGGGTGTCACGCCGGCCATGCGACGCCTTGCCGAACGCAAGGATCGCAAGTACCTGCAGGCCGACACCGAACACGACTCGCTGTCGGCCGTGAGGAGCGACGACGGCGACGGCAAGCCGGCTTCCGTCTGGCCCGACATCCAGCGCAGCGTCCTCGACGAAGTCATGAAGCACAGGACGACGCTCGTCTTCGTCAACTCGCGCGGCCTCGCCGAACGCCTGACCGCCCAATTGAACGACCTCTACGCCGCCCGCAGGCATCCCCGGGAAGAGAAGGGGGCCGCTTCGCTGGATGACGTATATGACCGCGTACTCATGGGGGACGCCGAAGGCACTCGGGGACTTGGGAAACAGACCTCCAGTTCCGGCACGATCGACCAGTCGGATGGTCCCGACGAGCCGCGACACCGGCGCAGCTCATACGGGTCCACGAGCATGCTGGTCGGCGGTCCGGCATCGCTGGATCCCGACGACGTCATCGCGATGGCGCACCACGGCTCGGTGTCCAAGGACCGGCGCAAGCAGATCGAGGACCAGCTGAAGCGCGGCCAGCTGCGATGCGTCGTCGCGACGAGCAGCCTCGAACTCGGCATCGACATGGGCTCCGTCGACCTCGTCATCCAGATCGCCCCGCCGCTGTCGGTATCGTCCGGCCTGCAGCGCGTCGGCCGCGCCGACCACCAGGTCGGCGGCGTCTCGCATGCGCTCGTCTATCCGCTGACGCGCCAGCAGGTCATCGGCGCCGGCACCAGCGTCGAATGCATGATGGACGGTGCCATCGAACCGCTGCACATGCCGGCAAACGCGCTCGACGTGCTCGCCCAGCAGACGGTCGCGGCCGCCGCCATCGAACCGGTCAACGTCGACCGCTGGTATGCGACGGTGCGCAGGTCCGCCCCGTATGCCAACCTGCCGCGCGACGTCTATGATTCGGTGATCGGCATGCTGACCGGCGCCTACGCCTCCGAAGACTTCTCGGCGTTCAGGCCGCCGCTGATGATCGAGAAGGAAACCGGCATGCTCTCCGGCCGCCCCGGCGCCCAGCGACTCGCCGTCACCAGCGGCGGCACGATTCCCGACCGCGGCATGTACACCGTCGTCTTGCCCGAAGGCGACGGAGGAGGCTCGAAGGGGCCGCGACGCGTCGGCGAACTCGACGAGGAAATGGTGTACGAATCGCGTGTCGGCGACATCATCACGCTCGGCACGTCAAGCTGGCAGATCCAGGAAATCACGCGAGACCGCGTTATCGTCACGCCGGCTCCGGGACGCAGCGCCCGCTTGCCGTTCTGGCACGGCGACGGCGACGGACGCGACTACCGCTTCGGCCTCGCCCAGGGCCAGTTCGTCGCGGCCGTCGGCGCCGGCCTGACGACAACGGGTTCCCCGGCCACGTCCGGCCATGGCGGGAGGGGACAGGACGCGAACGAATCGTACCTGACGCCCGAACGGCCGACCTTCACGCCGGCCGTCCTGACCCGGCTGCGCGGCGACGGCCTCGACGACAATGCCATCCGCAACCTCGCCGCGTTCCTCGCCGACCAGCAACGCAGCACCGGTGTCATTCCCGACGCCACGCACCTCGTCGTCGAACGGACCCGCGACGAGGAAGGCGACTGGACGATCGTGCTCCATTCGCCGTTCGGCCGGCGCGTCCACGAACCGTGGGCGCTCGCGATCAACGCGCGCATGCGCCAACGCTACGGCTTCGAACCGCAAATCTTCGCCGCCGACGACGGCATTGTCATGAAAGTGCCGGACGGCGACGGCACTATCGACGTCGCCGGCCTGGTCAAGTTCGACCTTGACGACCTGCAACGCACCGTGCAGGAACAGGTCGGCGACTCGGTGCTCTACTCCGCACGGTTCCGCGAAATCGCGGCGCGCTCGCTGTACATGCCCCGCATGAACCCGGGCAAGCGCGTGCCGCTGTGGCAACAGCGACTGCGCGCGGCACAGCTGCTCGCCGCCGCACGCACGCAGAAGAACTTCCCGCTGCTGCTCGAGACCACGCGCGAATGCCTGCAGGACGTATACGACGTGCCGGCATTGCGCGAGGTCATGGAACGGCTCAATGCCGGCACCATTGCGGTGACCGACGTCGTCACCGAAACGCCGAGCCCGATGGCCGAACAGCTACTGTTCGGCTTCGTCGGATCGGTCATGTACCAGTACGACGTGCCGCAGGCCGAACGCAACTCGCAACTGCTCTCGATGGACCCCGGCATGCTCGAGAAGCTGCTCGGCACCGCCGACTACGTCACGGTGCTCGACGAACAGGCCATCGATGCCGTCGCCAGGCAGCTGGCGGAACGCACATTCTGGAACGAGCTCGCCGCCGACGACATCGCCGGCCGCGTGGCCCGCTACGCCAAGACGCACGGACCGTTCACCGTCGCCGGCCTGCTCGAGGACGAAACCGCCGCCGGCACGCCGATCGACGCCGAACAGGTCGTGCGCGCGCTCGACCGCATGAAGGAATCCGGCACGGTCCTGACCGGCCGCTTCGACGGACGACTGCCCGAAGGCGTGGACCAGTGGGTGCACGAGGACGTCTTCAAGCGCATCAGGACAAAGTCGCTTGCCGCCGCACGCGCCGCCGTGAAACCAGTGAAACCCGACGCCTACCAGCGCTTCCTGCTCGAGTTGCAGGGCGTCGGTCCGGTCGGCGCCGAACAGCGCGACGGCCTCGACGGGCTGATGGCCGTCATCGAGCAGCTCGAGGGCGTCGCCCTGCCGGTCGACGTCTGGGAACGCGCCGTGTTCCCGGCCCGCGTGCGCGACTACATGCCGATGATGCTCGACGAACTCGTCATGTCGTCCGACGTTGTCTGGGTGGGGGAGTCGGACGCGAAGACCTCGCCACGACAGGGCGCGACGGTCAGCTTCTATCCGGCCGACTCGCCGCAACTGGCGGCACGGCGCAAGATTGCGATCGCGAACGCCGTCGACGGCGGACTGACCATCGAGCAGGTCATCGTCGACCAGCTGGCCGGTGGCGGCGCCTATCAGGCATCGCAGCTGGAACCGGTGGTGAAGTCGACATGGCTGGCCTCGGCCGAACCGCTCATCGACGAGAAAACCGGCGAGATCGTGCCGCCGTACTGGAGCGGAGCCGCCTTCGAGGAGGCACTGTGGAACCTTGTGTGGCAGGGGAGCGTGACGAACTCGTCGTTCGCTGTCGTCCGTGGCCGCGGCGCCGCACAGTCCGGCGCGGCGCGCACTGGCGCAAGGACGGTCCGGGGCGGCATGACGGGACGCAGACGGATGCGTGCCGCCGTGCCATTGCGTCAGCCGGCGACGGCCGGCGGCTTCTGGTCGCTTATCCCCGCCGCGCCGGCCGGCGATGCCGGCAGCGGCAACGACGGTAATGATGACAACGACGGTAACACTGCCGACTTCACTCCCGAGCAGGTCGCCATCGACGAGGTCGAGCTGCTGCTCGACCGGTACGGCGTCGTCGCCCAGCCGATCGTCGAGCAGGCCGGCATTGCCGGCGGATTCTCCGCCGTCTATCCGGTCCTCAGGCGCATGGAGGAACGCGGCCTTGTCGTGCGCGGCATGTTCGTCGACGGATTCGGGGCGGCCCAGTTCGCGGCGAAGGACACCGTCGACGCGCTGCGCGCCGTCGCCGCCACGGCCGGCCACGCCGCCACGGGCGGCAGCCAGTCGCGCTTCGGTTCGGCCGCCGTATCCGCGGGCGTCACGACAGTGACGCTGAGCACCGTCGACCCGGCCGTCGTCTGGGGCGGGGCCGTCAGGTGGCCGGACGCGGTCAGCGAATCGGCCGCGAAACCGATGCGCAAGGCCGGATCGTTCGTCGTGCTGCGGCACGGCGAGCCAGTGCTTGTCGCCAACGTCAAGGGCAAGAAACTCGTCGCGTTCACCGACGTCGACAGCCTGCTCAACCAGGCCGCGGGCGAACTCGCCTACATGCTGCAACGCAACGCCGGCGCCGGCCCGGTGACGTTCTCGGAAGCCAACGGCGAGGCGATCGGTGTCGCCTCGCCGCTCTATCACCCGTTGCGCGCCGCCGGCTTCACGCCCACGCCGCAGGGGATGAAGCTGTACCGGTAGCAGGGAAAGGATCGATACCCCCGTGCTCGCCTTGGGCGCATGAATCGTCGCAACGCGGTCTTACTGTCCTACGCTGGGAAAGAAGACCGGCGAAAGGAACCACGGCCATGGGAATGACGATTGCGCTGCTGTCCGCGCTGTTCATCGGCTCGACGAGCGTGGTGGCGACGAAGATCGGCGGCAAGGCCACGCAGCAGTCGCTCGGCATGACCGTCGGCGCCGTCATCTTCGGCATGCTGACCGCGCTCCTCTTCGTCTGGCCGCGCGCCGGCCTCGGCTACGTGTTCAATCCGCGCATCTGGCTCGTCGGCTTCGTCTCCGGCCTGTTCTGGTCCGTCGGCCAGATCGGCCAGTTCACCGCCCTGAAACCGCTCGGCGTCTCGATCGCGATGCCGATCTCGACGGCAGGCCAGGTCATCGGCAACGCGCTGATGGCGGCGATCGTGCTCGGCGAATGGACAACGGTGCGCGTCTGGATCGTCGGCCTCGTCTCGATCGCCCTCGTCACCGTCGGCGCCGTCTGCACGTCGGCGCAGCCCAAGTCGAAGAGGCAGCGGCTTGCCGACCAGGCGCTACTCAACTCCGAACTGCCGGCCGCCGACGCCGTCACCGACCTCGGCGCCGACCCGACCGCCACCAGCGCCATCACGTCGCCGACCAGCCCGGCCGCCCCGAAGATCGTCTCGAAGAAGGACTTCCGCAAGGGCCTGACGGCGATCGCGATCTCGACGGTCGGCTACATGCTCTACTTCGTCTTCCCGAACCTGCTGCACAAGGTCGGCTTCATCGCCAACAGCGTCTACGACGCGCCGAACGGCGACGGTCTCTACTACATGACGTCGATCGTGCTGCCGCAGTCGTTCGGCCAGATCGTCGGCGTCCTCGCGATCATGGGCGCCATGAACTGCCTGATGAACCGCCGCGCCGGCCGGCCGGTGTCGCCGGTCGATCCCAACGACCGGTTCTTCGTGAAGAAGACCTGGCAGAACATCGCCAGCGGCCTCGTCTGGGCCGTCGGCAACGTCTGCATCTTCATCGCCTGCGCCAGCCCGTCCGTCGGCCAGGCCATCGCGACGACGTTCTCGCAGCTCGGCGTCATCGTCGCGACGTTCGGCGGCATCGTCGTCCTGCACGAACGCAAGACGAAGCGCCAGATGATCTTCATCGTCATCGGGTGTCTCCTCCTCGTCGCCGGCGCCATCCTGATGGGCCTGTTCACGTCGAAGTAGCGTCGCCGACGTCACGGGCGGTGGTTCAATGGAAGCATGATCATCGAGATGCCGGAAGTGGAAACGTTGCTGTCGTTCGTGCCGACCGCCCAGTATGGCGACCGGATCGACCCGGAGAGACCGAGCGACGTTCCCGGGCGGCTGCCGGCGGCGACGACGGCGCCGCGCGGCGGCGCGCTGCACCTGTCGAGCGTGCTGCCGGCCGTCTCGTCGGCAATCGGCGCGCCGGTGACGACGGCCGTCCACCGCGACCCGGCGGCGCTGCAGTCGGTGCTCGGGCTGCCGGACGCCGGTAACGGCGCCGCGATCGTCGTGCTCGTCGACGGACTGGGCTACTGGAACCTCGTCGACCGGCTCGGCCACGCGCCCTACCTGCGCTCGCTGATGAACGATTCGTCCAACCGCAGGCCGATCTCGACCTGCTCGCCAAGCACGACGGTCGCCGCGATGGCGACGTTCGGCACCGGCACGTGCCCCGGCCTGACCGGCATGACCGGCTACACGCAGCTCAACCCGACGACCGACGCGATCTGCCAGCTCATCCAGTTCCGCGGCGCGCCGGACCCGGCCGACCTGCAGCGCCAGCCGACCGTCTTCGAGCAGCTCGACAGCCTCGGCGTGCGCGCGACGAGCGTGGGCCTGATGAAGTTTGCCCGCTCGCCGCTGACGACGGCGGCGCTGCGCGGCGCCCGCTACATCGCCGACGAACGGCCGATGCAGCGCGTGAAGAAGGCCGCCGAATCGGCCCGGCAGCCGGGCCTGACCTACCTGTACCTGCGCGACACCGACAAGGTCGGCCACGCCGAGGGATGGCTCAGCGAGAAATGGGTGGCGGCGTTCGAGAAGACCGACGCGCAGCTGGCCGCGCTGCGCCGCCTCGCGCCGAAGGGCACGCTGATCGTCATCGTCGCGGACCACGGCATGGTGATGACCGATCCGGCCGCGCGAATCGACATCGCCGCCGAACCCGAGCTGATGCGCGGCGTGCGCCTCGTCGGCGGCGAGCCGCGCTGCGTGGCGCTGTACGCCGAGGAGGACGAGAGCGCCGACGAGATCGCCCACCGCTGGAAGCGGCGCCTCGGCACACGCGCCTGGGTGCGCACGAAGGAGGAGATCGTCGCCTCCGGATTCTACGGGCCGATGCTGCACCGCACGGCCGAGGTCGTCGGCGACGTCGTCGTCTGCGCCGGCATCGACGACGAGGCGGCTGGCCGGCCCGGCGCCGACGGCACGCCCGGCAACGGCGTCGTCACGATCGTCGACAGCCGCACGCAGACCGAGCAGGCGATGGCGCTGCCGAGCGTCCACGGCAGCCAGACGATGACGGAAATGGACATTCCCTGCCTCGTCGACATGGCCTGATCGCCGGCGCCGCCGCGCGACGGCCGGCGAAACGGCGCGACGAGGGGCGTCGCCGGCTGGCTGGTAATATAGGGACAGTATTCGAATGGATGTTCGAATGAATGGTCACGATTCGTCCGGGCGAACGAGCCGGACGGACGAATCGTGACTGTTGACGAACCCGTCGGCACCGAGTAACAGGAGAGACATGGCAGCAGCACGTCGCAAGAAGTCACACGCCGCTTCCTACGACCCGAGAACGGTCAGGGAAAACATCGTGGAGACGCCGCTCAACGAGGAAATGAGCAAGTCGTTCCTCGAATACGCGTATTCGGTGATCTACGCCCGCGCGCTGCCGGACGCGCGCGACGGCATGAAGCCGGTGCAGCGACGCATCGTCTACCAGATGGGCGAAATGAACCTGCTGCCCACCCGGCCGTACATGAAATCCGCCCGCGTGGTCGGCGAGGTCATGGGCAAGCTGCACCCGCACGGCGACTCGGCGATCTACGAGGCGATGGTCCGCCTCGCCCAGCCGTTCGCGATGAGGTTGCCGCTCGTCGACGGCCACGGCAACTTCGGCTCGCTCGACGACGGGCCCGCCGCCTCCCGATACACCGAGGCGAGACTCGCGCCGGCGGCGCTCGCGATGAACGCCGACATCAACGAGGACACCGTCGACTTCACGCCGAACTACGACAACAAGCTCAAGGAGCCGAGCGTGCTGCCGGCCGCCATCCCGAACCTGCTCGTCAACGGCGCCTCCGGCATCGCCGTCGGCATGGCGACGAACATGGCCACGCACAACCTCGGCGAAGTCGTCGCCGCGGCCAAGTACGTGATGAAGCACCCGAACGCCACGCTCGACAAGCTGATGGAATTCGTGCCCGGCCCGGACTGGCCCGGCGGCGGCACGATCATCGGCCGCGACGGCATCCGCGACGCCTACGAATCCGGCCGAGGCACCGTCACGACGCGCGCCCGCACGCATGTCGAGAACGTGACGGCCCGCAAGAAGGCGATCGTCGTCACCGAACTGCCGTACATGGTCGGCCCCGAACGCGTGCTCGAACGCATCTCCGACGGCGTCAAGAACCACAAGCTCGAGGGCATCAGCGGCGCGATCGACCTGACCGACCGGCACAACGGCACCCGCCTCGTCATCGAGATCAAGACCGGCTTCGACCCGAACGCCGTCCTCGTCCAGCTGCTGCGCCACACGCCGCTGCAGGAGAACTTCACGATCAACAACGTCGCGCTCGTCGACGGCCGTCCGCACACGATGGGCCTGCGCGAAATGCTCGACGTCTGGATCGGCCACCGCCGCGACGTCATCCGCCGGCGCAGCGAATTCCGTCGCAGGAAGGCGCTCGAGCGGCTGCACCTCGTCGAGGGCATGCTGATGGCGATGGTCGACATCGACGAGGTCATCCAGGTCATCCGCACCTCCGAGAACGCCGACGCCGCGAAGACCCGGCTCATCCAGGTCTTCGACCTCGACGACATCCAGGCCCAGTACATCCTCGACCTGCGCCTGCGCCGACTGACCAGGATGAGCCGCATCGAGCTCGAGGCCGAACGCGACGACCTCAAGGCGAAGCTCGACGAACTCGACGTCATCCTCTCGTCCGACGAGGCGCTCGACGCCGTCGTCGTCGACGAAATGGACAAGGCCGTCGCCGAATACGGCACGCCGCGGCGCACCGTCATCCTCGAGGCCGACGAATCCGGCGCGATGGCGCCGGTGAAGATTCGCGGCTCCCGCGCCGTCTCCGACGAGGCGCTCGTCGCCGCCCGCGCCGCCGACACGCTGTCGAGCACGGCCGCCGACGTCGACGCCGCCCGCAAGGCCGCCGCCAGGGCCGCGAAGAACGGCGAGACCGGCGCGACCGACGGTGCCGGGGCGCCGGGACTGCTGTCGGCGCTCGCGATCGACGACGAACCGTGCGTCGTCGCGCTGTCAGCGAGCGGCCTGATCGGACGCATGCCGGCCAGTGCCCTCGACGCGCTGCACCAGCGTTCGACGGCGACGAAGCGCACGTCCGATGACGTGCCGCGCTCGGTCTTCGCGACGACGACCCGCTCGACCTACGCACTGATCACGTCGAAGGGCAGGCTCGTCCTCGCGCACGCCGTCGACCTGCCGAACCTCGTCGACGGCGTCGACGCCGGCGGCTCGGCAGGCGCGCTGTCGCTGACCGGCGGCATCAGGGCCGACGAACTGCTCGCCGGCACCGAAAGCACCGGGCCGATTCGCGGCGAACACGTTGTCGCCGCCGTCCCGATGACGGCCGCCGGGGCGGCCGACCGGAGTGACAACCGCGACGGGACGGACGATGACGGCAAGGCCGTCACGCTGGCACCGCTCGCGCTCGGCACCAGGCACGGCGTCGTCAAGCGCTGGAACCGCGAGGCGCCGACGACGATGGATTCGTGGAGCGTCATCGACCTCAAGGACGGCGACGAGGTGCTGTTCGCCGCCGACGCGGCCGACGGCGACCGGCTCGTGTTCGTCTCGTCCGACTCATCGTTGCTGACGTTCGACGCGAAGAACGTGCGCCCGCAGGGGCGCACGGCCGGCGGCATGGCCGGCATCCGCCTGGCCGAAGGCCGCGAGGCGATCACGTTCGCCGTCGTCCCGGCCGGCGAGATCGCCTGGAACGACGACGAAGGCGCGGCCGGAGTGGACGGTGCCGCCGACGGCACGGCGGACAGCGCCTCCGACGGTACCGAATCCGGCGACGACGCGCCCGCGATGTCGGGTGCCGTCGTGCTGACCGTCGCCGGTGACGCCGACGCGCTGCCCGGCACCGACAACGGCTCGGCCAAGGTCACGCCGTTCGCGCTGTACCCGACGAAGGGCCGCGGCACCGGCGGCGTGCGCTCGCAGCGCTTCCTCAAGGGACAGGACACGTTGCTGTTCGCCCACGTCGGCCCGTTCCCGTTGCTGGCCTCGACCGAGGGTGGCAAGCCCGTTGCGCTGCCGGCCGTCGACCCGCGCCGCGACGGCAGCGGCAGCGAGCTGGACGCCCCGATCGCCTGTGCCGGCTAGAAGGACTGGTCCGAGAACGAGGACCGGCTCCATGTTGATTCACAAACCCGGGCCATGAGCCCGGGTTTGTGAATCAACAAGCAGAAGACCCCGCCGAAGCGGGGTCTTCTGCTTGTGCCCATATGGCTGCTCAGCCGAAGATGATCTCGTCCCAACTGCGGAAGGCGTTGTTCTTCTTGGCCTTCTTCGCGGCGGCCTGCGCCGATTCGTTGACGGCGGGGAAGCCGTTCGTCGGCGTGCGCAGGTCGTCCTGGTCGATGACCGACGTCGTCTCGCCGTCGGCCGGCGTCGGCGTCGTCGCCGGCCGCAACGGCTGACGGTCATTCTGGCGACGCGAGCGTCCGCCGCCGGCGATCGCCGAGATCGAGACGTTCGGCGTGCGCTTGCGGGCCGCCTCGCGGGCATCCTCGACTTCGGCCTTCGGTGCCGCGCTGACGACGGCGTCGCCGGTACGGCCAGCGGTCGCCGCCGGAACATCGGCATCGGGGGAGGGAACGGCGACGAGCCGGTCGGAAGTCGGCGGAAAGTCCATCATGCCGTCATGCATGTCGTCATGGGCGGCCGCGTCATGGCCGCCGGCTTCGCGACCGTCGGCAGCATGATCTTCGGCCGTCGTCCCGGCCTGATCCATGTCGTCGGCGTTGGCGGCATCGGCAACCACATCGACGGCGTCGTCGTCCGGGTGGCCGGCGCCGTGGCCGTCACCGGCCACCGGGATTCCGGCGTCCGGAACACCGGTCGCGGCGGCGTCGCCGGCGACAGCCGCCGGGACTCCGCCATCGTTCACCTGGCCGCCATCGCCAGCCGGCGCCATGGCGACCTGTTCGCCGGATGGCCGGTCGGCGGGATCGCGCCTGCTTGCTTCCATGCGCAACGCGTCGCGCTCGGCGACGGCAGCGGCCGCCTGGTCGTGCCGCCACGACGACAAGGTCATCTCGATGCGCGCCGAATCGGCGGAGTTGCCGGGCAGGTTGAGCGACATCGGGAACGAGTCGTCGTCGGGCGCCGCCTCGGCCGCCTTGATCGCGGTGTTCTCGGACGGAATGAACTCGCCGAGCAGCACGCTGGCCGCGTTGTTCTCGCAGACGACGGCGTTGTCGCGCATGTTCCACGACCAGCGCGCCACGACGGGCCGGCCGTTCGACTCGAACGTCGCCGAGATCTGCCACGGTTCCAGCCCGCGGCGCGTGGCCGCCCAGGACACCGAGGCCGGCGCCACCTGCGCGGCGGCCAGCGTGTTTTCGATGAGCTGGGAAATCGTGTGCATGTGGCTCTCGCGCGGCGCCCCGACATGGAGGAACTGGTTGATCGCGTACTGTTTCTCCGCCTCGACCGACGTCGAGAATCGTCGCACGATCGCCTCGCTCAGGCTGTATTTCGCGGCGACCTGCTCGGTCGTCGCGCCGGCCCGGATCAGCGACTGGATCTGCGAGATCGGCAGCGGCTGCGTGCGCTGCGCCGGCGCCTCGTCTTCCATTCGTTCGGACAAGATCTGCTTGGCCTCGAGAATAGCGCGTTCGAGTTCGTCGTCGACGGTGACGACGGCGTTCCGACCGTCGACGGTGAATACCAGCTGCCCCTCGCTGCTGACATGATCGAAACGGGCCACGTGGTCCGACTCAGCTGCCATGGCATTCCTCTTTTCACGGTGACAATATTGAACCAGTGTACACGCGGGTGGAGTGTCGGACTGTACGGATGTTGGAAATCGTGTATCCTATGCGGGGAAAATACCATACCATTTGTCGCTATCCGCGCTAAGGTTGGGGAATTCTCCGACGAGAATGCCAAGGACTTGGGTTGGTTGGAACCAGCCGACCGGACTCGGGGACGAGAACGATTCCCGCGCGGGAATCGTGCGCGATCATCCGGGCGAAGAACAGGAACAGCAGCCAGGGAACGAAACGAAAGGAATCGCCATGGCACAGGATTATGACACGCCGCGCAACGCCGACGAGGACGAGGAGTCGCTGCAGGCGCTGAGCAAGGGCAACCAGGATGCCAGCAACGGCATGGACGACGACGAGAACGCCATCGCCGAGGACTACGAGCTGCCGGGCGCCGACCTCTCCAACGAGGACGCGTCGGTGACCGTCGTCCCGATGCAGGGCGACGAGTTCATCTGCGCCGAGTGCTTCCTCGTCAAGCACCGCAGCCAGCTCGCCTACACGAACGAGGACGGCCAGCCCGTCTGCGAGGAGTGCGCCGCCTGATGACGTTCGATCCGGCATACAACGAACCAGAGCAGACCGAAGTCCTCGTCAAGTCGCTGGACCCGGCGTTTCCGGCGCGGCTGCGCTACGCGCATGCCGGCGACGCCGGCGCCGACCTCGTGACGACGGTGGACGTGACGCTCAAGCCGTTCGAACGCGCGCTCGTGCCGACGGGCGTCGCGATCGCGCTGCCGGCCGGCTACGTCGGGCTGGTTCATCCGCGCTCCGGCCTCGCCGCGAAGCAGGGCGTGACGGTGCTCAATGCGCCGGGCACGATCGACGCCGGCTACCGCGGCGAGATCAAGGTGCCGCTGATCAACCTGGATCCCGAGCACACCGTCGTGTTCCATCCGGGCGACCGCATTGCGCAGCTCGTCGTCCAGCGCTACGTCGAGGCCAGGTTCGTCGAGGCCGACGAACTGCCGGGATCCGACCGCGCCGAGCGCGGCTTCGGCTCCACCGGCGTGCGTTCGGCCTGAGCCGGACGGCCCGCCGGCGCCGTCGTCCCGTCCGGTTGGGTTCCAGCTGTCCGGACGGCGTATGATGGGAACAATCTCGCCGTGAGGTCCGCCCGGCGGGAGCGGGTGGCCCGCGCGTCCGGCGACGCGACGGGCGGCAGGAGGAGGCAAGAGGATGACCGCACAGCAGGACGAGATGCAGCCTGCCCACATGCTCGGGTGCGAGATCAGCGAGAACGCGCTCGATCCGCTGCTGCCGATCCTCAAGACCTGTCAGGCCCACAATCCCGACGACGACATGTCGATCCTGCAGCGCGCCTACCGCCGTGCCGTCAGGCAGCATTCGACACAGCGCCGCAAGTCCGGCGAACCGTACATCATCCATCCGCTCGCCGTCGCGCAGATCCTCGCCGACCTCGGCATGGGACCGATCGTCGTCGCCGCCGGCCTGCTGCACGACACCGTCGAGGACACCGACTACACGCTCGAGGAATGTCGCGCCGAATTCGGCGACACCGTCACCGGCCTCGTCGACGGCGTCACCAAGCTCACGAAGATGGACTATGGCGACTCGGCACAGGCCGAGACGATCCGCAAGATGGTCATCGCGACGAGCCGTGACGTGCGCGTCCTCGTCGTCAAGCTCGCCGATCGTGTCCACAATGCCCGCACCTGGCGCTATGTCAAGCCGTCGAGCGCGCAGAAGAAGGCCCGCGAGACGCTCGACGTCTACGCGCCGCTCGCCAACCGCCTCGGCATGAACGCCATCAAGACCGAGCTCGAGGAACTGAGCTTCAAGGTCCTCTATCCGAAGATCTACAACGAGATCGTCATGCTCGTCTCGCGCCGCGCCGGCCAGCGCAGCGTCTACCTCAAGCAAATCCTGGCCGAGATCAACGAGGATCTCGAGGACCAGCACATCCACGCCACCGTCACCGGCCGCCCGAAGGACTATTTCTCGATCTACCAGAAGATGATCGTGCGCGGCCACGATTTCTCCGACATCTACGATCTCGTCGGCGTGCGCATCATCGTCGACACGATCCAGGACTGCTATGCGGCGCTCGGCGCCGTCCACGCGCGCTGGTCGCCGGTGCCGGGCCGGTTCAAGGACTACATCGCGATGCCGAAGCTCAACATGTACCAGAGCCTGCACACGACGGTCGTCGGCCCCGGCGGCAAGCCGGTCGAGATCCAGATCCGCACGTGGGACATGCACCGCAAGGCCGAGTTCGGCATCGCCGCGCACTGGAAGTACAAGGAAAACGGCCAGGCCGGCCGCGCGCTGTCGACGCCGGACAAGCAGGACAAGAAGCGCGGCGACGAACTGGCGCATGAATCATCCGACCGCCAGGGCCTGACGTCGGCCGACAATCTCAAGTGGATCCAGCAGCTCGCCGACTGGACGAGCGAGACGCCCGACTCCGACGAGTTCCTCGGGTCGCTCAAGGAAGACCTCGGTGCCGCCGAAGTCTATGTCTTCACGCCGAAGGGCAAGATCGTCTCGCTGCCGAAAGACGCCACGCCGGTCGACTTCGCCTACGCCGTCCACACCGAGGTCGGCCACCGCACGATGGGCGCCCGCGTCAACGGCCGACTGGTGCCGCTCGACACGAAGCTCGAGAACGGCGACACCGTCGAGGTGCTCACCAGCAAGTCGGAGACGGCCGGCCCGTCGCGCGACTGGATGGACTTCGTCAAGAGCCCGAAGGCCCGCAACAAGATCCGCCAGTGGTTCAGCAAGGAACGCCGTTCCGAGGCGATCGAGGAAGGCCGCGACGAGCTGACGCGCGCGATGCGCAAGCGCAACCTGCCGATCCAGGCGCTGCTGACGAACGAGGCGATGATCGGCGTGGCCGACGACCTCGGCCTGTCGAGTCCGGACGTCGTCCTCGCGGCGATCGGCGAGGGCCAGATTTCCACGCAGAACGTCATCTCCCACCTGGTCAAGGACGCCGGCGACGACGAGGTGTCCGAGGAAGCCGAACGCGAGATGCTGCCGCTGCGCGTTCACTCGAACTCGAGCGTCTCGAGGTCCGGCACGAACTCGACCGGCGTGACCGTCAAGGGCGTCTCCGACGTCTGGACGAAGCTCGCGCACTGCTGCATGCCGGTGCCCGGCGACGCGATCGTCGGCTTTGTCACGCGCAGCGAGGGCGTCTCGGTGCACCGCATCGACTGCATCAACATGATCAACCTGAAGCGCCGCCAGCCCGAACGCGTCGTCGAGGTCGAATGGGCGAGCTCGAAGGGCCTGTTCATGGTGCGCATCCAGGTCGAGGCGCTCGACCGTCCGCACCTGCTGAGCGACGTCACGCGCGTGCTGTCCGACCACGGCGTCAACATCCTGTCCGGCACGATCTCGACCGGCGCCGACCGCGTGGCCACGAGCCAGTTCAGCTTCGAGATGGCCGACCCGCAGCATCTCAACTCGCTGCTCGCCGCCATCCGCAAGATCGACGGCGTCTACGACGTCTATCGCCTGACCGGCGCGAAGGAGGACGCCCAGCCGAAGCTGCGACGGTTACGCCAGCGCGCCCGCGAATCGCGCGCCGACCGCCGCCAGGAGCCGAAGACGCACTGAATCGTTCTCGTAGGCACCACTGTCTCCGTGGTCGCCGGCTTGCGCCGCCGCTTCGGCCCTGCGACATTTCTCCGGCCGGTCACGGGGACGGTGTGGTAGGCTGGCGCTCCATGAGCACTATTATCATGCACACCTCCGAAGGTGATATCAAGATCGACCTGTTCGACGACAAGGCGCCGCACACCGTCGAGAACTTCCTCGGACTGGCGACCGGCAAGAAGCAGTGGACCGATCCGTTCACCGGCCAGCCGTCGAATGAGGAATTCTACAACGGCCTGACGTTCCACCGCGTCATCAAGGACTTCATGATCCAGGGCGGCTGCCCGCTCGGCAACGGCACCGGCGGCCCGGGCTACGACTTCGACGACGAGATCGATCCGTCGCTGTCGTTCGACCGTCCGTACCTGCTGGCGATGGCGAATGCCGGCCTGCGCCGCGGCGCCGACGGCAAGATCCACGGCACGAACGGCTCGCAGTTCTTCATCACGACGGTCCCGACGCCGTGGCTCGACGGCCACCACACGATCTTCGGCGAGGTCGCCGACGACGCCTCGAAGAAGGTCGTCGACAAGATCGACTCCGTCGCCACCGGCCGCAACGACATGCCGCTCGAGCCGGTCATGATCGAGTCGATCGAGCTCGTCTGACCTCCCCTTGACTCCCTCCTTGGAGGGAGTCGAAAATCCCGTAGGGATTTTCGGTGGGAGTTCGCGAGTGGGCTGGAACGTGACATTTTCCCGAGAAACGTCACGTTCCAGCCCACTTGCGAACTACGCTTCGCGGCGATGCCGCTACGCTACTCCCACCGGCTCGGCTACGCCTCGCCGACCTTCCTGTGAGTTTGGACTCGCCTTCGGCGAGGCTCATCATTTGCTCGCTGTCGCTCGCCTTCGCCTACAAACAGCCCACAGGGCTGTTTGCTTCACGGCTCAACCTCTGAAGAGGGAGTCTCCTGGAGCACGTCGAAATGCTTCAGCGCATTCATGATGCCGTCGTCGTCGACGGCATCGGTCACGTAGTCGGCACGCTGCTTGACGTCGTCGCCGGCGTTGCCCATCGCGACGCCGATCGCGGCGGCCTCGAGCATCTGGATGTCGTTGCCGCCGTCGCCGAACGCGATCGTGGCGTCCATGCCGAAGCCGAAATGACGGGCCATCTGCCGCATGCCGAAGCCTTTGCCGCCGTTGTTGTTGATCATGTCGTAGAAATCGGGCGCCCACTGCACGCCGACCAGGTTGTCGGACAGCGCGACGAGCTCGGCTTCCTGCTCGGCGGAAATGTACGGCGAGAACTGGAAGAGCTCGTGGCCGGCGGCCGTCCTGGCGCGCGCGTCGTCGAAGAAGATCCTCGGCGCCGTCTTGCCGAGCGACTTCCACGACCGCTCGAGCTGCTCGTTCGCATGGTTGAAATACGCGTAGTCCTTCTCGCAGTAGCTGACGACGACGTCGGGATGGGCGTCCATCCAGTCGAGCGCGACGGCGACGTCGTGATCGGACAGCGGCTCCTTGTGGATGAGATTGAAGTCGCCGTCGACGCAGTACTGTCCGTTGACGCAGACGAAGCCGTCGAACCTCACCGGAATCATGTCGATGATGACATCGAGGAACGCCGGCGCGCGGCCCGAGCAGATGAAGATCTTCACGCCGCTGCTCTTCAGTTGCCGCAGCGCCTCGATCGTCGACTCCGGCACGCGATGCGTCTCGAAGCTCGTCAGCGTTCCGTCGATGTCGAAAAACGCCGCCTGGATAGCCGTCATGGTTCCCCTTCACTTTGAACGATTCTTCCGTAGCCATCCTACAGCCGAACAGCAACCTGACCACGGAGGGAGGAAGGACGGCGGAGAACTGTTTCTCGAGCGTAGGCTTGGCCGAGCGGCCTCGAGCGTCTCGAGAAACAGTTCTCCGCCGTCCTTCCGGTCACGGCTGCACTACTGGGAGCGCAGCGAATCTCCGACCCCCTACGCGATCACTGGCGCGACTCCGGGCACTTCTTAGAACGTGCCATAGAAAATGGCGATGACGGCGCAGGCGTGTGGCGGTTGCATCTTCCGTAGGGTGGTGCCCAACGCCGCAACGGCGAGAGAACCGACAGGCCACAGAGAGAGGAATGGGCCATGATCGACAACGACCCGGTACCTGCTGGCCGGTTATTGTCGCCCGGGGTGCCGGGCGACAATAACCGGCCATAGAAAAAAGTTATAGAGGTTCGGGGGAGGATCGGCTGGGCAAACCGGACGACCGGCCGTACAGTAATAGAGTTTGCTTGGCCAACGCGGCCCCGGACGGGGAACGGCGGCCGGCACCGAGCGAAGAATGGAAAGAAAGGCCTGAATGACTGCGCAGCCAATGCCCAACGGCACTTCCGGCGGCGGACGCGATCCGCGCTACCCGCTGGACACCTCCAATCCGGTCCGCGTCTATCACGGCAGGCGCAACGCCATCATTGCCGTCGTTGCCGTGCTCGTCATCGCGGCGCTCGCGATCGGCATTCCGTGGGTGATGAACCGCGACAGCCACGCGGCCGAGAAGGGCACGGCCGGCAACCCGGTCGTCATCGGCGTCGTCGGCGCGACCGACCCGCAGTGGGTCGAGTTCAAGAAGCAGGCCGAGGCGCAGGGCCTCTACGTCCAGATCAAGGACTTCCAGGACTACACGTCCGAGAATCCGGCGCTTGCGGCCGGCGACCTCGACATGAACGAGTTCCAGCACCTGCTCTACCTCGCGAACTACAACGTCTCGGACAACCAGGACCTGCAGCCGATCGGCGGCGTCGCGATCTTCCCGCTCGGCGTCTACTCGCAGATGGATTCGGACGGCAACCCGGTCTACACCGACATCTCGCAGATTCCGGAAGGCTCCACGGTCGCCATTCCGAACGACGAGACGAACCAGGCCCGCGCGATCGGCGTGCTCAAGGCCGCCGGCCTCGTCACGCTGAAGAACGAATGGACGGCGTTCTCGATTCCGCAGGACATCGACGAAAGCGCCTCGAAGGTCAAGGTCGTCGCGATGAAGGCCGAGCAGATCGCCAACTCGCTCAAGTCAGACCCGACGATCGCGGCCGGCGTCATCAACAACGACTATGTCGCCGACGCGGGCCTGTCCGCGAAGGACGCCATCTACCAGGACGACGCCGAGTCGGAGGAATCGCGCCCGTACATCAACGTCTTCGTCGTGCGCGCCGACGACGTCGACAATCCCGTCTACCAGAAGGCCGTCGAGATCTTCCAGAGCGACGCCGTGCTCGAGAAGCTGCAGGAGAATTCCGACGGCACGGCCGTGTTCGCCAACAACTTCACCACGGCACAGCTGCAGCAGTATCTCAAGGACATCGAGCAGGACGTGAGGGACAACCAGTGAACCAGATCAAGGCACGCGAGGCCGTCGAGGCGGCGGCCGGCAGGATCGCCGTCGGCGAGCCGATCATCGAATTCGACCACGTCGTCAAGCAGTACAAGGCCGCCAGGAGCGGCAGGAAGGGCGCGGCGGCGCCGAAGGCCGTCGACGACGTCAGCCTGACGATCAACAAGGGCGACATCTTCGGTATCATCGGCTACTCGGGCGCCGGCAAGTCCACGCTCGTGCGCATGATCAACGCGCTCGAGCAGCCCACCAGCGGCACTGTCACCGTTCTCGGCGAACGGATCTCGTCGATGTCGGAAGGCAAGCTGCGGCCGTTCCGCCAGAAGATCGGCATGATCTTCCAGCAGTTCAACCTGTTCTCGACGAAAACCGTCGCCGACAACATCCGCTTCCCGTTGAAGCTCGACCACTGGCGCGAGGACTACCAGGAACAGCGCGTGCGCGAACTGCTCGACTTCGTCGGCCTGTCCGAGCATGCCGACAAGTATCCGTCGCAGCTCTCCGGCGGCCAGAAGCAGCGCGTCGGCATCGCCCGCGCGCTCGCCACGAACCCGCAGATCCTGCTCGCCGACGAGGCGACAAGCGCACTCGACCCGGAGACGACAACCGAGGTGCTCGAACTCCTCAAGCGCGTCAACGAACAGCTCGGCGTCACCATCGTCCTTATCACCCACCAGATGAACGTCGTCCAGCAGATCGCGAACCGCGTCGCCGTCATGTCGGCCGGCAAGGTCGTCGAGCGCGGCGACGTCTACGACGTGTTCGCCGCGCCGAAGGAACCGATCACCAAGCGGTTCATCGCGACGGCGATGTCCGGCCTGCCGGACGAGCAGCGCGTCGCCGAGATGCGCAAGCAGTGGCCGGGCCGCATCGTCACCGTCGTCATCCGCCAGCACGACATCGTCGACGGCGACGGCAAGCCGCTCATCACGGCGTCGGGCCAGAACATTTCCGACCTGATCGCGAAGTTCGGCGTCACGTCGAGCCTGCTGTACGGCGGCATCGACACGGTGCGCGGCATCGCGATCGGCGCGATCACCTACGAATTCAGCGGCGACCAGTCGCACGTCGACGAATTCCTCGCCGCGCTCGCGAAGGACAGCGACGTCGTCGACTTCGGCACGAAGGAACAGCCGGTGCCGTACGCCGAGGCCGTCGAGAAGGCCGGCATCGCGACGCCGGTCATGTCGCCGGACAACGCCGACGGGGACGATCCGCACGATGCGGACGATTCCGCCATCATGAACGATTCCGTTGCCACGGACGAATCGTCCCGGCTCAAGGCCGACTGGAACGACCTCGAACAGGTCGACGACATGGTCGACGTCACCGACCCGCGCGCCCTCGAGGCACGCAGCGAAGAGGAGAGGCAGTAACCGATGACCAATACCCTCATTGCCGACGGCACCGTCACGCTCGCCAGCCGCACCGACTGGAGCGTCTTGAAGCCGATCCTGTGGCAGTCGATCGGCCAGACGCTCGAGATGGTCTGCATCACGCTCGTCGTCGGCGGCATCCTCGGCCTCGTGCTCGGCGTGTTCCTCTACGGCACGCGCCCCGGCAACCTGTTCGAGAACGCCGTCGTCTACCGCATTCTCGACATCATCGTCAACATCGTCCGCCCCATCCCGTTCATCATCTTCCTCGCTGCGATGCAGCCGGTGACGATCGCCGTCATCGGCACGTCGATCGGCACGTCGGCGGCGATCTTCCCGATGTGCGTGATGTGCACGTTCGCGACGAGCCGACTCGTCGAACAGAACCTCGTGCCGGTCGATCCAGGCGTCATCGAGGCGGCCCGCTCGATGGGCGCGTCGAAACTGCGCATCATCTGGTCGGTGCTGATCCCGGAGGCGCTGGCGCCGCTCATCCTCGCCTACGCGTTCCTGTTCATCTCCGTCCTCGACATGTCGGCGATGGCCGGCTACATCGGCGGTGGCGGCCTCGGTAACTTCGCCATCGCGTACGGCTACCAGAAGTTCGACCAGACGGTCACGTGGACGGCCGTCATCATCATGATCGTCCTCGTCCAGGTCGTCCAGGCCATCGCGAACGCGATCGCCAAGCACCTGCTCAAGCGGTGACCACAACAGGACGATTTTGCCGACGCGACTCCCTCTCCGGAGGGAGTCGCGTCGTTTAGGGGGTATAACGGTATTATGACAGTACGCATTCCACTCACCCCCGAGCTGGAGGGGATCCGGCATTACCTGCACGAGCATCCGGAACGTTCGTTCCGCGAATTCAACACGACGACCTACCTGAAGAAGCTGCTCAGGGACCACGGCAACATCGTGATCAGGGACGATCCGATGAAGTCGGGCCTCGTCGCCGACATCGTCGGCACGAAGCCGGTCGCCGACATCGTCGAGGACGGCACGGCCGCCAGGGACGCGGACACGATTCCCGCGACGGAAGCGACGCTTGACAGGAAGACGAAGGCCGGCCATCCGGTCGTCGGCCTGCGCGCCGACATCGACGGGCTGCCGGTCACCGAACCCGAACACAACAACCCCGTCTCGCTCAACGAGGGCGTCATGCACGCCTGCGGCCACGACATCCACATGGCGTCGCTGGTCGGCGCGGCGTTCTACCTGGCCGACCACACCGACGACTTCGCCGGCACCGTGCGGCTGTTCTTCCAGCCGGCCGAGGAAACCGGCGAGGGCGCCAAGCACATGATCGCCGCCGGACTGACCGACGGACTCGACGTCATGGTCGGCACGCATAACAACCCGAACTACAAGCCCGACCAGGTCGCCGTCGGTGTGGAGCCGATGATGGCCGGCTGCATCAAGTTCAACGTGACGCTGACCGGCACCGGCACGCACGGCGGCTATCCCGAGAAGGGCAGGAGCCCGATCGAGGCGATGGCGTCGATGGTGCTGTCGCTGCAGACGATCGTCTCCCGCAACGAGACGCCGTTCCATCCGCTCGTCGTCTCCGTCACCGCGGTCCACGGCGGCGACGTCTGGAACGTCATTCCGCAGGAAGCCGGCTTCCAGGGCACCGTGCGGTATTTCTATCCCGACGACGGCCGCATGGCCGGCGCGCGCTTCCGCTCGATCGTCACGCAGACGGCCGCCGCCTACGGCATCCACGCCGACATCGACTGGGAAGACCTGCAGGAACCGGTCCAGTCGGACGCGAAGCTCGCCGAGATCATCGCCGACGACGTCCCGTCGTACGCGCGCATCGCGCCGATCCGGCCGTCGATGGCGGGGGAGGACTTCATCGAGTACTCGCACCGTTGCCCGGTCGTCTTCGCGTTCATCGGCTCGAACGGCACGGCCAACTGCGCCGACTGGCACAGCCCGGCCTTCCTCGGCCTCGACGCCTCGGTCGCCACCGGCGCGAGCTTCTACGCCAACGCCGCGCTACGGCTGCTCGAGGTGCTCGCGTAGCGTCGGCGTTACACTGGACGCATGACTCAAGTACGCTTTGCACTCGCACAGATGGACACCTGCGTCGGCGACCTCGACGGCAACGCCGACCGCGTCCTCGACTTCGCGCGCCGGGCCGCGGCCGGCGGCGCGCAGGTCGTCGCGTTTCCGGAGATGACGCTGACCGGCTATCCGATCGAGGACCTCGCGCTGCGCGCCACGTTCCGCCGCGCCGCCTGGCAGACGGCCTCCGAGCTCGCCACGCGGCTGGCCGGCGACGGACTGGCCGACCTGTTCGTCGTCGTCGGCACGATCGGCACCGACCACGAGACCGGCAAGCCGCGCAACCGCATGATCGTGCTGCACGACGGCGTCGTCTGGGCCGGCTACGACAAGCATTTCCTGCCGAACTACGGCGTCTTCGACGAATTCCGCATCTTCTCGGCCGGCGACAAGTCCGTCGTGCTCGAGATGGCCGGCATCAGGGTCGGCGTCGCGATCTGCGAGGACATCTGGCAGGACGGCGGCCCGGTCGCCGACCTCGCGGCGAAGGACATCGACGTCCTGCTGACGATCAACGGCTCGCCGTACGAGGAAGGCAAGACGCACGTGCGCCGCGACCTCGCCGGCCGCCGCGCCGCCGAAGTCGGCGCGCCGCTCGTCTACGTCAACCAGGTCGGAGGCCAGGACGACCTCGTCTTCGACGGCGGCAGCTTCGTCGTCGACGCCGACGGCACGCTGCTCGAGCGCTCGCCGATGTTCATGGAGGACCTGTCCTTCTTCGACTACGATTCGGACCTCCCGAAGCAGGTCCCCGGCACGATCGCCGCCGACCCCGACCCCGACGAGGAGGTCTACACGGCCTGCGTGCTCGGCCTGAAGGACTACATGGCCAAGAACGGCTTTACGAAGGGTGTCTGCCTTGGCCTGTCCGGCGGCATCGACTCGGCGCTCGTCGCCGCGATGGCGGCCGACGCGCTCGGCGGCGGCGACCGCGTGTACGGCATCTCGATGCCGAGCATGTACTCGTCCGACGGATCGAAGGACGACGCCGCCGACCTGGCCCGCAACCTCGGCGCGCACTATGACGTCCAGCCGATCGAACCGCTGTTCGTCGCCTTCCAGAAGCAGCTCGACCTCGACGGCGTGGCCGCCGAGAACCTGCAGGCCCGCATCCGCGGCGTCATCGTCATGGCCTACTCGAACTCGAAGGGCCTGCTCGCGCTGGCCACCGGCAACAAGAGCGAGCTGGCCTGCGGCTACTCGACGATCTACGGCGATGCCGTCGGCGGCTACGCGCCGATCAAGGACCTGCTCAAGACGCGCGTCTGGCAGCTTGCCCGCTGGCGCAACCGCGCCGCGGCGGACGGCGTCGGCATCGGCGGCCTGAAGATCGTCGGCAACGAGGGCGGCTGGAAGGGCCAGCCGGTCGACGGCGACGTCATTCCGGTCAACTCGATCGTCAAGCCGCCGAGCGCCGAACTGCGCCCGGGCCAGAAGGACTCCGACTCGCTGCCCGAATACGACCTGCTCGACCAGGTCCTCGAGGCCTACATCGAGCACGCGCATGGCAGGGCGGACCTGCTCGCCGACGGATTCGACCCGGACACCGTCGACACCGTCATGCGGCTCGTCGACCGCGCCGAATGGAAGCGTCGCCAGTATCCGCTCGGACCCAAGGTCACCGCGCTCGCCTTCGGCCGCGACCGCCGCCTGCCGATCACGTCGATGTTCCGCGAGTAGGATGAATCGTATCGATTGCTCAACAGAAAGGTGGGGATGATGGGCGACAAGGAGTGGTACTTCAATACCGTCACCGGCAAGGTGGAACTGGGGCCGCAGTCTCCGATGGCGATCCGGCTCGGACCGTACAAGACGAAGGAGGAGGCCGAGAAGGCCCTCGACATCGCCGAGGAGCGCAACAAGGAATGGGAAAATCAGGAGCGCGAATGGAAGCAGTGGCCGAAGGACGCGGCCAACTGATCCCTCTTCCCTCGGATGTCGCGGACCCGGGCTTCGGTCCCGGGCTCGCGACATCCGATTTTTCATGCGCGCAACCGTGCATGCGCATGAATCGTCCGCATGAATCGTCGCAAATGTGAGCCTTATCACAAAATGCGACGTACGGAACTCGAAATGGCTGATTTTCCGTGGCGGAAGACGGCGCGAGGAAGCCCGAAAACGGCGCGGAATCGCGAAATGTGACGAAGCTCACGCCCCCGAGGGATGTTTCGCCGACGGAAATTCGTTACGATTGATCTCAGCCAACGACACGACGACGCGTCGTGACGAACACCAACAAAGGAGTGGTAATGACAGCTGTTGACGCAACTGCAGTCTCCCCGGAGCAGCTCAAGGAAGAGGCCTGGAAGGGCTTTGTGCCGGGTCACTGGGAAGAAGACATCGACGTCCGCGACTTCATCCAGAAGAACTACACGCCGTACGAGGGCGACGAGACGTTCCTCGCCAACGCGACCGACAAGACGAAGCACCTGTGGGAATACCTCGATGACAACTACCTGGCTGTGGAACGCAAGCAGCGTGTCTACGACGTGGACACCCACACCCCGGCAGACGTCGACGCCTTCCCGGCCGGCTACATCGAGTCCCCGGAGGTCGACAACGTCATCGTCGGCCTGCAGACCGACGAGCCGTGCAAGCGCGCGATGATGCCGAACGGCGGCTGGCGCATGGTCGAGCAGGCCATCAAGGAAGCCGGCAAGGAAGTCGATCCGGCCATCAAGACGATCTTCACGAAGTACCGCAAGACCCACAACGACGGCGTCTTCGGCGTCTACACGAAGAACATCAAGGTCGCCCGCCACAACAAGATCCTCACCGGCCTGCCGGACGCCTACGGCCGCGGCCGCATCATCGGCGACTACCGCCGCGTGGCGCTGTACGGCGTCGACGCGCTGATCAAGTTCAAGCAGCGCGACAAGGACGCCGTTCCGTACCGCAACGACTTCACCGAGCCGGAGATCGAGCACTGGATCCGCTACCGCGAGGAGCACGACGAGCAGATCAAGGCCCTGAAGAAGCTCATCAACCTCGGCAAGGAATACGGCCTCGACCTCGCCCGTCCGGCCATGAACGCCCAGGAAGCCGTCCAGTGGACCTACATGGGCTACCTCGCCTCCGTCAAGAGCCAGGACGGCGCCGCCATGTCCTTCGGCCGCGTCTCCACGTTCTTCGACATCTACTTCGAGCGCGACCTCAAGAACGGCACGCTGACCGAGGAAGGCGCGCAGGAGATCATCGACAACCTGGTCATGAAGCTGCGCATCGTCCGCTTCCTGCGCACCAAGGACTACGACGCGATCTTCTCCGGCGACCCGTACTGGGCGACCTGGTCCGACGCCGGCTTCGGCGACGACGGTCGCACGATGGTCACCAAGACGTCGTTCCGACTGCTCAACACGCTGACGCTCGAGCACCTCGGACCGGGCCCGGAGCCGAACATCACGATCTTCTGGGATCCGAAGCTGCCGGAAGCCTACAAGCGCTTCTGCGCCCGCATCTCGATCGACACCTCGGCCATCCAGTACGAGTCCGACAAGGACATCCGCTCGCACTGGGGCGACGACGCCGCCATCGCCTGCTGCGTCTCCCCGATGCGCGTCGGCAAGCAGATGCAGTTCTTCGCCGCCCGCGTGAACTCCGCCAAGGCGCTGCTCTACGCGATCAACGGTGGCCGCGACGAGATGACCGGCATGCAGGTCATCGACAAGGGCGTCATCGATCCGATCACGCCGGAAGCCGACGGCACGCTCGACTACGAGAAGGTCAAGGCCAACTACGAGAAGGCCCTCGAGTGGCTGTCCGAGACCTACGTCGAGGCGCTGAACATCATCCACTACATGCATGACAAGTACGCCTACGAAGCCATCGAGATGGCCCTGCACGACCGCGAAGTCTACCGCACCCTCGGCTGCGGCATGTCCGGCCTGTCCATCGCCGCCGACTCGCTGTCCGCCTGCAAGTACGCCAAGGTCTACCCGATCTACAACAAGGACGCCAAGGACATGCCGGGCCACGAGTACGAGTACGTCGAGGGCGCGGACGACGACCTGATCGTCGGCTACCGCACCGAAGGCGAATTCCCGCTCTACGGCAACGACGACGACCGTGCTGACGACATCGCCAAGTGGGTGGTCTCCACCGTCATGGGCCAGGTCAAGCGCCTGCCCGTGTACCGCGGCGCCGTCCCGACGCAGTCCATCCTGACGATCACCTCGAACGTCGAGTACGGCAAGAACACCGGTTCCTTCCCGTCCGGCCACCAGAAGGGCACGCCGTACGCCCCGGGCGCCAACCCGGAGAACGGCATGGACTCCCACGGCATGCTGCCGTCGATGTTCTCCGTCGGCAAGATCGACTACGACGATGCCCTCGACGGCATCTCGCTGACCAACACGATCACCCCCGACGGCCTGGGCCGCGACGAGGACGAGCGCATCTCCAACCTCGTCGGCATCCTGGACGCCGGCAACGGCCACGGCCTGTACCACGCGAACATCAACGTCCTGCGCAAGGAGCAGCTCGAGGACGCCGTCGAGCACCCGGAGAAGTACCCGCACCTGACCGTGCGCGTCTCCGGCTACGCCGTCAACTTCGTCAAGCTGACGAAGGAACAGCAGCTCGACGTCATCTCGCGTACGTTCCATCAGGGCGCCGTCACCGAGTGAGACTCGGTGCGTAGCACGGGAAACTGAGTGAAAGGCGGGGCTTCGGCTCCGCCTTTCACGTTGCCGGACGTCACGCGCGAACGTCCTATAATCGTCGATATCGCACATGCCAGGGAGGCAGCCATGGGAGAACAGGACGCGGGGTTCCGCTCCACGAAGCAGCACATGCTGCGGGAATCCAAGGAATATCGGAGCCAGACGCTGATGGGCGGCCTGTCCGGCTTCGAAAGCCCGATCGGACTCGACCGGCGCGACCGCATCCGCGCGCTGCGGACCGGCGACATCGGCTTCGTGCATTCGTGGGACATCAACACGTCGGTGGACGGCCCGGGCACGCGCATGACAGTGTTCATGAGCGGCTGCCCGCTGCGCTGCCAGTACTGCCAGAACCCGGACACGTGGAAGATGCGCGACGGCAAGCCGGTCACGCTGGAAGCCATGATCAAGAAGATCGACCGCTACGCCGACCTGTTCAAGGCGACCAACGGCGGCATCACGTTCTCGGGCGGCGAATCGATGATGCAGGCGCCGTTCGTCTCCCGCGTTTTCCGCGCCGCCAAGGAAATGGGCATCCACACCTGCCTCGACACGTCCGGTTTCCTCAACAAGGACTACACCGACGAGATGATCGAGGACATCGACCTGTGCCTGCTCGACGTCAAGTCGGGCGACGAGGAAACGTACCGCAAGGTCACCGGCGGCGTGCTGCAGCCGACGATCGACTTCGGCGAGCGGCTCGCGAAGGCCGGCAAGAAGATCTGGGTGCGATTCGTCCTCGTGCCCGGCCTGACTTCCGACGAGGAGAACGTCGAGAACGTCGCGAAGATCTGCGAGCGGTTCGGCGACGCCGTCGAGCACATCGACGTGCTGCCGTTCCACCAGCTCGGGCGCCCGAAGTGGCACGAACTGCGCATCCCGTACCCGCTCGAGGACCAGAAGGGCCCGAGCCAGGCGCTCCGGGCCCGCGTCAAGGAACAGTTCGAGAACCACGGGTTCAAGGTCTACTGATCCGGGAAAGTCGCCCCGGACATTGCCCGCGACGGAAAGACCCCCTCCTGAAAGACTCTTCTTTCAGGAGGGGGTCTTTCCGTCGCGGGTCACGGTGCCTCATTATCATTGAGACGTTCAAGTTGTTTCCGTCGTGTTCTGGAGGTCCCGTGGCTGACGTCGAGCCGGTACTGTTGAGGGAACCCCGCGGAGGAGTGCCGGACATCATCGACACGCCGCGCGGGTTCTTCGAGTTCTGCGACCGGTTCGCGGGTGGCACCGGCTCGATCGCGATCGACGCCGAACGCGCCTGCTCGTACCGCTATGACCAGCAGGACTGGCTCGTCCAGTTCAAGCGCGAGGGTGCCGGCATCGCGCTCGTCGACCCCGTCGCGATCGCCAGTCCCCAGCGGCCCGGCGAGCTGCCGATCGGACCCGACGAATGGGAACGGTTCAACGTCCTGGCGGGAGAATCGCACTATATTATTCACGATGCGGCGATGGACCTGCCCGGATTCGCGAGAATCGGCCTGAAACCGAAGAAGCTCTTCGACACGAAGACGGCGGCGAGGCTGCTCGGCGCGCACCGCTTCGGCCTGTCGGCGCTGACCGAGCACTATCTCGGCCTCACGCTCGCCAAGGAACATTCCGCCGCCGACTGGTCCTACCGGCCGCTGCCGCGCGACTGGCGGGCGTACGCGGCGCTCGACGTCGAGCTGCTCATCGAGCTCGAGAACGCGCTGACCGCCGAGCTCAAGCAGGCCGGCAAGTGGGAGTGGGCGCTGCAGGAGTTCGCCTACGAGCTGGCCAGCGGGCTCGGGGAGCCGAAGAAGCCGCCGGTGCCGTGGCTGCACATCTCGAAGATCACCGAGCTCGGACGCGACCGCCGCGGGCTGGCCGTCGCGAAGGCGCTGTGGGAACAGCGCGACGAACTCGCGCGCGAATACGACATCGATCCCGGCCTGTTGCTCGAGGACTCGACGATCATCGAGGCGGCGAAGAAAAAGCCGCACAACGCCGCGCAGTTCCGTTCGGTCCGCTCGCTCAACGAGCGCGTGAAGCTCAATGTGCCGCCGGACCGCCACAAGATGTTCGAACGCTACGCGCCGATCCAGCGCAAGGTCAAGCCGTCGGTCTGGAAGACGGCCATCCAGCACGCCCTCGACCTGCCCGACGACGAACTGCCGACGATTCCGCACCGGCCGACTCACGACGCCGGCGAGGGGGAGGCCCCAAAGAACATGAAGGTCTGGCGCAACCGGCATCCCGACCGCTTCGCCCGCTTCCAGCGGGCCCGCAAGGCGATCACGACGATCGCGCAGGACACCCACACGCCGCCCGACGTGCTGCTCAAGCCGCAGATCGTGCGCAACCTGTGCTGGAGCGACGAGCCGCGTGCCGACGTGGCCGGCTTCCTCGCCGAACACGGCGCCCGCGACTGGCAGGTCGCGCTGTGCGCGCCGTCGCTGAGCCGAGCTATCATGTAACGGTTGCTCTGGCAACGGAAGAATCGTGGACAATACCCGTGAGCCACGGAACTCCGTTCCGGAGGCGAAAGTATTTACGAACCGTTACCGTCAGGAGCGTACAACGTGAAGATCAGCGTCAGGAACCTCGAGCCGACCAAGGCGAAGCTCACCATCACCGTCGACAAGGAAGAGTTCGAGCCGTACCTCGAGGAAGCCCGCAAGGAAATCGCCAAGCAGATCACCGTCCCCGGCTTCCGCAAGGGCCACGTGCCCGGCAAGATCGTCGACCAGCGCGTCGGCTTCGGCGCCGTCGCCGGCGAGGCCATCAACAACGCCGTCCCGAAGTTCTACGAGGAAGCCCTCGGCGAAAAGAACATCAAGCCGATGGACCGCCCGGAGATCGAGGTCGTCGACGTGCCGGAATCCGCCGACGACGACACCAAGCTGAAGTTCACCGCCACCGTCGAGCGCCGCCCCGACTTCGAGCTGCCGGCCCTCGACGACGTGACGATCGCCGTCGAGAAGACCGAGGTCTCCGACGAGGACGTCGACCGCCGCCTCAACGTGCTGCAGCAGCGCTTCGCCACGCTCGTCGGCGTCGACCGTCCGGCCGCCAAGGGCGACTTCGTCAACATCGACCTCGACGCCGTCATCGACGGCGAGTCGGTCGACTCCCAGGAAGGCGTGAGCTACGAGCTCGGCTCCGGCACCATGCTTGACGGCATCGACGAGGCCCTCGAGGGCCTGTCCGCCGGCGAGGAGACCTCGTTCGAGTCGACGCTGGAAGCCGGCGAGCACGAGGGCGAGAAGGCCCTCGTCAAGGTCAAGGTCAACTCCGTCAAGGCCGAGGAGCTCCCGGAGCTCGATGACGAGTTCGCCCAGGAAGCCTCCGAGTTCGACACGCTCGACGAGCTCAAGGAAGACATCCGCAAGGCCGCCGCCGCCGACGCCAAGGGCCGCCAGGCCACCGCCGCCCGCGACGCGTTCGTCGCCTACCTCGAGGAGAACATCGAGGTGCCGGTGCCGAAGGGCATCAAGGCCAACATGGTCGAGCAGCAGCTCAAGAACTCCGGCCAGGATCCGGAGACGATCTCCGCCGAGGAGAAGAAGGACGTCGAGGAGCAGGTCGAGAAGGACCTGCGCAACCAGATCGTCCTCGACCAGCTCGCCGAGACGATGAACGTCCAGGTCTCCCAGAACGAGGTCTTCCAGTTCATCGCCTCCATCGCCCAGCAGTACGGCATGGATCCGAACATGTTCATCCAGGCCATCATCAAGAACGGCCAGATCGGCTCGGCCGTCGAGGAAGTCGCCCGCTCGAAGGGCATGGTCGCCGGCATGCGCAAGGTCAGCTTCACCGTTGACGGCGAGCCGCTCGACCTGTCCGACTTCCTGGGCTCCGAGGAAGCCGAGGAGGCTCTCGACGAGGACGAGTCCGTCGCCGCCGCGGCCGCCGCTGCCGCCGTCGCCGACGACCTCGCTGCCACCGACGAATCCGCCGAGGACGCCGAGGACGCCGAGTGACGTTCGCCGGGTAATTCGGTACTGACGTCCGTCGCGCGACAGTTCCGTCGCGCGAATCGTCCTGTCTGAAGGTGCCGGACCATGCAGGTCCGGCACCTTCGTTTTTTCCGTGAGTGTCTTGCGTGAGTGTCTTGCGTGAGAGTCTTGCGTGAGTGTCTTGCCAAAAACAGGCCCGGAATGGCAGGAACCGCACAGTTGGCGCCCGGTAGCGTGAGTCCGCTGCCAAAACAAGAGCTATATGCCGTCGGATACATGCTTTGGCAAGCGTAGCGTGGGTTGACAGTCAATAACAGGGCAATTATGGCGACGAACTCACGCTTAGATCGTGAGCGCGTGGGGAAGCGACCAAAAAAGAGTTCCTCCTGTCATCGGACCCATGCGTAAGCGAGGCGTCGGAATCCAATGGGAAATCGTCGGACATTGCTGTTATCGGGATTTCCACGCGGGCGAGGACCCGTGTCAAGAAGGCGCCGGTGGAGACAAGGTTGGTCACTGGATTCATGCGTGGGCGGGACCGACGCCGGTGCCGTGTGCGGCGAGCGAACTGTGGAAAACGAGGCAGTCGTCCACCCGTACCATTTTTCCTTGAATGACGTCGCTACGGCGCATAGCGTTGGACCATGGCGATGAGAAGAAACGAACGACTGGAAACAATGCTTGCCGACGCGCATGCCCGACAGCGTTGTGCGGCGCCGCATGACTGCAATCTGCAGGAGGCGTCTCGCCGGCGCGTGCGCAATGGCGAACTGCTGAGTCCGATGGAAGGACTCTTCATTGACATTCCATACTGGAACGGCCTCGATCAACCCCGGCAAGCATGGCACCTTGCATTGGGACTGCAAGAATTGCGTCCGGGGAAATACTGTTTCGACGGTCCGACGGGCGCAATGCTGATGGGTTTCGAAGTGCCGCGGGTGCTGCATGCCGGCGGACTGTTCGTCGTCGGAACACGACGTGACAATCGTACGGTTCCAATGGCGACGTCGGCGCCGGCGCGGGGATGGAAGGTTCCGGCTACGCTGAACAAGCTGTATATTCCGGACGACGACCCGGCCGAGCAATGGAATGTCGGCGGCGTTGTCGTAACGTCTCCGGTCCGGCAGCTGGTGGTGATCGCGGCGATGACTGATTTTCCTCACGCACTTGCCGTGTTTGATTCGGCAATGAAAACGATTCCCGCGGTGAACGATGATCGACTGCTCGAATTTGCGTCCCGTTCGGCCGGTTCGCTGGGCGTGCCGGTGGACAAGGTGCGACAGCTGGTGGACTATGCAAATCCGCTGTCCGATAACGGCGGCGAATCGTTTGCGCGGGGAGTCATGATCCAGCAGGGGTTCCTGCTGCCGGATTTGCAGGTGCAATTCCCGAATCCGGACAATCCCGATTTCCCCTACCGCGTGGATTTTTGTTGGCGGCTACCCAATGGCGTCGTCATTGTCGGGGAACTGGATGGCAAGGATAAATACGGCGACCCTGTAATGACGCGCGGCAAGTCGCCGGCGCAGATCGGCCACGAGGAGTCCCGTCGCGAAACGTGGCTTGTCCGGCATTGCGGTGTCACCAGGGTCTTTCGGTTCACGTTCGCCGACGTCTTGAACACCGAACGATTCATTGCGCTGTTGCTGAGTGCCGGGATTCCCCGATGTAACCGTGGGTTCATGGCACCCCTGAATTGTTCTGGTGGCGCATATGCCGCACCCGACTGGTGCGCAATGATCCAGTGAGGCTGCCGTCAGGACGGTCCATGATTTGTCAGTTGTCCCATGCTTATGGATCGGTAGCGTGAGGCAACTGACAGGAGATGCCTACTTCGCACAAGAAAGTCATGCCAGGAGGCAAATAGCGTGAGGCGATGATCACCGTGACCAGCAGTTTGGCATCTGCCTCACGGAAAAGAGACCGCAGCATGAGGGAGCTGCCAGAAGCCAGTTGCATTTGGCGGAAACCACATGCTGGGTCTCCGTTGCCCCCGGGATGGCAGACTGAATACGGGCAGTTTCACTGTTGTCGTTGGCGTAGGCGCGTGGTGGCAGCTCCCGGATACGGGGCGTTTTGATGACCACCGCGAAAACCGCCGCCACCAACGCAGGCAGCTCCCGGATACGGGACGTTTTGTCACATACCGTGCCTGCCAAATTGGTGGAGGTTCTGGGACACAGGAGTGTTGGTCAGTCTCCCAGCAGCGTTTTGGCGGGAGAATCGTGCCAGTGTTCGGTGATTTTCGCCGTGAGGACGGCGACGATGCTGATCCAGGCGACCGGGATGAAGAGATTGAGCGGGGCCTCGGTGAGCTCCATGACGAGCGACATCGCCATCAGCGGGGCGTTCTGCGACGCCGACAGCAGCGCGCAGGCGCCCATCAGCGCGTAGACGCCGATCGAGTTCGTGCCGGCGAGCTGCATCCACAGGATGCCGAGGATGCAACCCATCGACGAACCGAGCGCGATGCCCGGCGTCAGCACGCCGCCGGACGCGCCCGAGCGGATCGTGAACAAGGTGACGAGCGCCTTCGCGACGAACGACAACAGCAGCAGCGGGATCAGCGACATCGTCGGCGTGCCCGAGAACGCAATCTGGGCCGTCGCGCGGCCGTTGCCCATGACCTGCGGCACCCAGATCGCGACGACGCCGGTGACAAGGCCGGCCAGCGGCAGCATCCAGAGGATCGAGCGGTCGGACGCCTTCCTGCGTTCCGCCCACTGCGCGCCGCGGCGGAACCACATGCCCAGCAGGCCGAGCACGATGCCGGCCGGCACGGCGTACAGCATGAGGTCGGGGGAGTAGAGCGCGTCGACGGTGCCCATGACATAGAACGTGTGCGTGCCCTTGATCAGCGACGCCGTCCACGCGGCGAGCGCCGAACAGCCGAACGCGAGCGCCACGCGGCCGACGGTGACGTCGACCATGAGGATCTCGATGGCGAAGAACGCGCCGGCGAGCGGGGCGTTGTAGACGCCGCCGATGCCGGCGCCGGCGGCGATGGCGACGAGCAGGTGCAGGTCGGATTCGCGGACGCGCAGCCACGATCCGACGCGCTGGGCGAACATCGAGCCGAGTTCGCGCGGGGCGACCTCGCGGCCGACGGACAGGCCGGCGCCGACGATGAAGATCTGCAGCAGCACGTGGACGACGGTCTGCCAGACCGGCATCAGCGCGCCGCGGAACGCCTGGCCGACCGACGGTACTTTCTTCGTCTTCGTGCGCAGCAGGTACCACAGCACGGCGGCGACGACGGCGGCGACGACGACGGAGAGAAAACGGCGGCGCCAGTCGGTCTCGAACGGTCCCGGCAGGTCCGGACTCTCGACGAAGCCGAGGAAGCAATGCTCGATGCCGTACAGCAGCTCGGTGAGCAGGCCGGCGCCGGCACCGACGGCAAGGCCGAGGACGACTGTCGCGACGATGACGACGAGGATGCGCACGCGGCCGTCGCGGCGGGTGTCGGGATGGTCGAGCGTGGTGTCGGCGACCTGCTGGCCGGGCCGCAGCTCGGTATTGTCGAAGTGGCCGGCGTCCTTGAGGTCGCCGGTGTAGAAGGAAGGACCGGCGTGGTCGCCGGCGTCGCCGGCGCCAGCGGCACGGCTGCCGGCGGTGCCGTCGTCGGGAGAATGCTTGCGAAGAAAGTTCCGTCTCATACTGAACGTCAAGTCTAACGATTCGCGTGCCGAAGACGGCGACCCGGCGACAATATCGGCTACGCGGGAATAAAACGGGAATAATATCCGGCACCGTCGTTTGACCGAGGTAGGCTAAGGCACAACTGTGAAGACAAGGAGACAAAGGTGAGCAATCTCATGACGACGTCGCCTCGGATGGATGAAGGCGACGCGCCGAGCGGCCCGATCGATCCGATTTTCAACCGGCTGCTCAAGGACCGCATCATCTGGATGGGCGAAGAGGTCAAGGACGACATGGCCAACCGCATCTGCGCCCAGATGCTGATGCTGGCCGCCGAGGATCCGAAGAAGGACATCTGGCTGTACATCAATTCGCCGGGCGGTTCGATTACCGCCGGCATGGCGATCTACGACACGATGCAGCTCATCGAGCCGGACGTCGCGACGGTCGGCATCGGCATGTGCGCGTCGATGGGCCAGTTCCTGCTGAGCTCCGGCACGAAGGGCAAGCGCTTCCTGACGAGCCACGCCCGCGTGCTGATGCACCAGCCGTCCGGCGGCATCGGCGGCACGACGACCGACGTGCGCATTTCCGCCGAGCTCATCATGAACATGAAGAAGACGCTCGCCGAGCTGACGGCCGAGCAGACCGGCCACACCGTCGAGGAAATCTACCGCGACAACGAATACGACCACTGGTTCACCGCCCAGGAGGCGCTGGAGTACGGCTTCGTCGACAAGCTCGTCTCCACGCCCGAGACGATGACGAAGGCCGAGTGAGTCCGCGGAAGGGGAGTGAACATAACCATGGCATCTGAAGAAGCGAAGTTTGTCGGCCGCGCCGAGCGGCTCGCCGGACCGTCCGGCATCGTCGGCTTCCAGCCGGCGGCCGCCCGCGCGGCGGCGTTCGGCCAGCCCGTCGACCGCTACGTCGTCCCGGAGTTCGAGGAGAAGACGCCGTACGGCTACAAGCGCCAGAATCCGTACACGCGCCTGTTCGAGGACCGCATCATCTTCCTTGGCGTCCAGGTCGACGACACGTCGGCCGACGACATCATGGCCCAGCTGCTCGTGCTCGAGAGCCTCGACCCGAACCGCGACGTCATGATGTACATCAACTCGCCGGGCGGCTCGATGACGGCGATGACGGCGATTTACGACACGATGCAGTACATCAAGCCCGACGTGCAGACGGTGTGCCTGGGCCAGGCGGCCTCGGCGGCGGCCATCCTGCTCGCGTCCGGCACGAAGGGCAAGCGCCTGATCCTGCCGAACGCCCGAGTGCTCATCCACCAGCCGGCCATCGACCAGGGCTTCGGCAAGGCGACCGAGATCGAGATCCAGGCCAAGGAAATGCTGCGCATGCGCGACTGGCTCGAGAAGACGCTCGCCGAGCACACCGGCCAGCCGATCGAGAAGATCCGCAAGGACATTGAGGTTGACACGTTCCTGACGGCCCAGGAGGCCAAGGAATACGGCGTCGTCGACGAGGTGCTCGAGCACCGCGCCAAGTGACGTGACGCGGCCGTGCCGCGATGCCGCGCCGGCATGACGGCGTAGGATAGCACGGTTTCCCGCGCTTGCGACGGTCCGCGTCCCGGTGGCACATGCCGCCGGGACGCGGACCGTCCGTGTTAGAATCGTGGCAACTGCAACGCCGGGGGAGGTGAGCCGTGGGACACGTCATCAGCTACAACGAAGGGGTGCAGCGCTGCGCGTTCTGCGGCAAGTCCGAGCGCGAGGTCGTCAAGCTCGTCGCCGGCGCCGGCGTGGCGATCTGCGACGAATGCATTGCGCTGTGCGTGGACATCATCGCCGAACCGGACAACACCGGCGGAACCGTCGACGACGACGTCGCGCCCGTGCGGCCGGCCGAGATCTTCGACGAGCTCGACCGCGACGTCGTCGGCCAGCGCGCGGCCAAGCGCACGCTGTCGGTGGCGGTCTACAACCACTTCAAGCGCCTGCGGATGGATCGTTCCGGACGGGAGCGGCGGCAGGCCGACGAACTCAAGGCGAAGATGGGTCCGGAGTACCGGCGGTTCTTCGCCGACCGCGACGCCGGCCGCGGCGTGCCGGCCCCCGGCGGCGCGGCGTTCATGCCCGACGACGCCGACGAGCTGGCCAACGTCACCGTTGCGAAATCGAACATCCTGATGATCGGGCCGACCGGCGTCGGCAAGACGTACCTCGCGCAGACGCTCGCGCGCACGATGAACGTGCCGTTCGTCATCGCCGACGCGACGACGCTGACCGAGGCCGGCTACGTCGGCGACGACGTCGAGACGGTGCTGCAGCGACTGCTGCAGGCCGCCGACGGCGACATCGAGGCCGCGCAGCGCGGCATCGTCTACATCGACGAGATCGACAAGATCGCCCGCAAGTCCGGCGAGAACACCTCCGTCACGCGCGACGTCTCCGGCGAGGGCGTGCAGCAGGCGCTGCTCAAGATCCTCGAGGGCACCGTCGCCGCCGTGCCGGTCGAGGGCGGACGCAAGCATCGCGACGTCGAGACCGTCAAGGTGGACACGCGCAACATCCTGTTCATCTGCGGCGGCGCGTTCGTCGGCCTCGCCGACATCGTCGCGAGGCGCCTCGGCGCCCGGGAGAGCGGCTTCGGCGCTTCCTGGCACGACCACGAGGTGCCGAAGGAGGAACTGCTCGGTCAGGTCAGCGCCGACGACCTCGCCGAATTCGGCCTGCTGCCCGAATTCGTCGGCCGCCTGCCCGTCGTCACGACGCTCGACGAACTGACCGAGGACGACCTGTGCCGCATCCTGACCGAGCCGGAAAACGCGCTCGTCAAGCAGTACCGCAAGCTGTTCGCCGCCGACGGCGTGGCGCTCGAGTTCACGCCGAACGCCATCGCCGCGATCGCGCGGCAGTCGATCGCCCGCGGCACCGGCGCCCGCGGCCTGCGCTCGATCATCGAGCGCACGCTCGAGGACACGATGTTCCGCGTGCCCGGCGCCGGCCTCGAGGGCGGCGGCGTCATCGTCGACGAGAAGTGCGTGACGGACGGCGATGTCCCGAAGGCGATGGACGAGACCGAGTACCGCGCCTGGAAGACCGGCGGCGCGGACACGGCGGCGTTCCGGGTCATCCGCGGCGGCCGCGGCCGCCTGACGTCGTTCGGCCATCCGTCGCTCTCGCAGATGTAAAACGATTCCTCCGCCCGGGACCATTGCCTGTTCCGGCGGCGAAAACCGTTGGAATTCCGGCGAAACCAAGCCGAATGCCCCCGTTTCGACACGCCGCGATTTGGCCAAACCGGCAAACGGCGGTAACTTATACGAGTTGCTTCAAGCAAGCAAGAAATTGCAGCTTGACGGACAACATGCGCGAGTAGCCCAGCGGATTAGAGCAGCTGACTACGGATCAGCAGGTCGCAGGTTCGAATCCTGTCTCGCGCACTGGCCACGGTTTCCGCCAAACCGCGAGTCGAGCACATGGCGGATGCAAGTGGTGTTGCGCGAGTAGCCCAGCGGATTAGAGCAGCTGACTACGGATCAGCAGGTCGCAGGTTCGAATCCTGTCTCGCGCACGGAACCGAAACCCCGGTCGCGAAAGCGGCCGGGGTTTTTCGTTGCCGCGGTAGCTGCGCCGTCGGTGCAGCAGGCCCCCGAAGACGCGTCCGGATGGCATAATGGTGAACGTTTGGTCGCGGTTGGCCGCGGCCGGAATGACCGGGCTTGACCGGCTGTTGACGGTGGCGGTATTGATTAGCGGTATCGATTTGCGTATTGACCGATCACGGCACCGGCGGCACGGCCGCCGACGAAGGGATGGACAGACATGGGCGAAAGCAGCAGCAACGGGGTGTGGGCGAAAATCCGGCACGTGGCCGCCTCCGACAGGATTTCCGGCCTGATCATGCTCGGGTTCGCGCTCGCCGGCCTCGTGCTCGCCAACCTGCCGGCCACCTATCACTTCTTCGAGGAACTCTCCGAGTTTCACCTCGGCATCCCAGGCACCAACATCGACATGGGCCTGGGCCACTGGGCGCAGGACGGCCTGCTGACGATCTTCTTCCTCGTCGTCGGCCTCGAGTTGCGCCAGGAACTGTCGACCGGCTCGCTCGCCAATCCGAAGGCCGCCGCCGTGCCGATGCTGTGCGCCGTCGGCGGCATGATCGTGCCGCCGGTCCTGTTCCTCGCCGTCATCGCGATCTTCTGCCACGTCGGCGCCGGCGACCCCGGCAGCCTGGTCATTGCGAACGGCTCGATGTTCAGCTTCGCGGACACGGCCCACGGCTGGGCCATCCCGACGGCCACCGACATCGCGTTCTCGCTCGCCGTCCTCGCCCTGTTCGCCAAGGCGCTGCCCGGCTCCATCCGCGCGTTCCTGATGACGCTCGCCACCGTCGACGACCTGCTCGCGATCATCTTGATCGCCGTGTTCTTCTCGTCGCTTAACGCCTGGTACTGGTTCCTCGGCATCGCCATCTGCGGCGTCGCCTGGTACTTCCTCGTCAGGATGAAGAAGGTGCCGTGGTTCGGCGTTGCCGTCATCGGCATCCTCGCGTGGGTCATGATGTACGAGGCCGGCGTCCATCCGACGCTCGCCGGCGTCCTCGTCGGCCTGCTGACGCCGGCGCGCGCCGTCTACGGCGAGCGCACGCCGCGCGCCGAGCGCTACGCCGAGAAGCTCCAGCCGTTCTCGGCGCTGCTCGCGCTGCCGATCTTCGCGTTCTTCGCGACCGGCGTCCACTTCGACGAGATCTCGCTGATGCTGTTCGTCTCGCCGGTCGTGATTGGCATCATCGTCGCGCTCGTTGTCGGCAAGCCGCTGGGCATCATGATCACGGCGTGGCTCGCCACGCATGCCGGCGGCCTGAAGATGCCGAAGGGCCTGCGCGTGCGGGACATGTTCCCGGCGGCCTGCGCCTGCGGCATCGGCTTCACCGTCTCGTTCCTCATCGCCTCGCTCGCGTACTCGAACGCCGAGCTGTCGGCGGAGGGCCGCTTCGGCGTGCTGCTCGCGTCGCTGCTCGCCGCCGCGATCTCCGGCGTGCTGCTGAGCCGTCAGTCGGCGAGGTTCGCGAAGCTCCATCCGGCGCTCGAGGCCGGGGAGGAAGCCCTCGATTCCGGTGCCGGCGAAACCGCCACCACGCTCTCCGATGGTACGGTGGTGGTCAGTCAGACAATGAAGGGACTGCATCACCATGGCCAGAATGGAACCTCCGAGGGTGCCGGGCAGGCATCCGGCAGCCAACGCTAATTTCGTGAACGCCTCGTCCGCCGGCGGTTCCGCCGGCGATACGGACGATTCGTCCGTCATGCCGCCGAACCCGCAGGTCGAGTCGCCGCTCGGCGAGACCTACCACCGCGGCCCGGTCATCCTGCGCGGCAACCTGGTGCCGGAGAAATCGAGCACCGAACAGCTGCTCGAGAAGGACGAATCCGACTGGCTGCACCACGATCCGTGGCGCGTGCTGCGCATCCAGGCCGAGTTCGTCGACGGCTTCGGCGCGCTCGCCGAGCTCGGTCCGGCCGTCTCGGTCTTCGGCTCGGCGAGGATCAAGCCGGACGAACCGTCCTACCGGTCCGCCTACGACATGGGCCGCAAGATCGCCGGCCGCAAGATCGCCGTCATCACCGGCGGCGGCCCCGGCATCATGGAAGCCGCCAACCGTGGCGCCGCGGAAGCCGGCGGCAAGTCGGTGGGCCTCGGCATCGAGCTGCCGCACGAGCAGGGCATCAACGAGTGGGTCAACCTCGGCATGACGTTCCGCTATTTCTTCGTGCGCAAGACGATGTTCGTCAAGTACGCGAACGGCGTCATCATCTGCCCCGGCGGCTTCGGCACGCTCGACGAGACGTTCGAGCTGCTCACGCTCGTCCAGACGCACAAGGTCGCGTCGATGCCGGTCGTGCTGTTCGACAGCGAATACTGGAAGGGCCTGTTCGACTGGATCAACGGTCCGGTGAGCGAACACGGCATGATTTCCGAATTCGATCCGAGCCTCGTGACGATCACCGACGACGTCGACGAGGCCGTCGACGTCGCGACGAGCGCGATCTAGGAGTCACCGGCCGGCGCGTTTTGTATAATGGCCCGCATGAGTCCGAACACAGTCGAAGAGATGTACGATGCCGTGATCATCGGCGCGGGCGCCGCGGGCCTGTCGGCGGCACTGGGGTTCTATCGCAGCGAGGCGGTGAACGAGCTGAGGGAGCGGGGCGTCGAGCCGAAGGTGCTCGTCATCTCGAAGCTCCAGCCGCTGCGCAGCCATACCGGATCGGCCGAGGGCGGCATTGCCGCGAGCCTCGGGAACATCGAGCCCGACGAATGGCAGTGGCACTACTACGACACCGTCAAGGGCGGCGACTATCTCGTCGACCAGCCGGCCGCGAAGCTGCTCGCGCAGTACGCGCCGGAAACTGTCGTCAACCTCGAGCGTTCCGGCGTCGCGTTCTCGCGCACCGCCGACGGCCATATCGCCCAGCGCCGCTTCGGCGGCCACACGAAGGATTATGGCGGGGAACCGATGGAGCGCGCCGCCTACGCCGCCGACCGCATCGGCCACCAGATCCTGATGACGCTGTGGCAGCAGTGCGTCAACTACGGCGTCCAGTTCGCCGAGGAATGGTACGTTTCCGACCTGGTTCTCGACGACTGGCACGATTCGCGCGCCGCTGCCGCCACCGAATCCACGGCCGAATCGTCCTCCGGCAGCGGGGAACGCAGGGTCGAGGGCGTCGTCGCGTTCGACACCCACACCGGCAAGACACATGCCGTCCACGCCCGCAACGTGCTGATCGCGACCGGCGGCGCCGGCCGGCTGTTCCACACGACGTCGAATTCCTACGACCTGACCGGCGACGGCATGGCGCTCGCGCTGGACGCCGGCCTGCAGGTCGAGGACGTCGAATTCGTCCAGTTCCATCCGACCGGCCTGGCCCACACCGGCATCCTGCTGTCGGAAGCGAGCCGCGCCGAGGGCGGCATCCTGCGCAACGGCGACGGCAAGGCGTTCATGGCCGACTACGCGCCCGAGCACCGCGACCTCGCCGCCCGCGACGTCGTCAGCCGCGCCATCCGCGCCGAAGTCGACGCGGGCCGCGGCGTCGCCGACCCGAAGGACCCCGACGGTCCGAAGGACTGCGTCTGGCTCGACATGACCGGCATCGACCCGGAACACATGCGCGAAGTGCTGCCGCAGGTCCTCGAGACGATCGAGATGTACGGCGGCCTCGACCCGACGCGCGACTGGGTGCCAGTCAAGCCGACGGCCCACTACACGATGGGCGGCATCCCGATCACCGTGGACGGCCAGGTCTACACCGTGACCGGCGACGGGGACGGCGTCAGGACGTCGCCCGTCACCGGCCTGTACGCGGCCGGCGAATGCTCGTGCGTCTCCGTCCACGGCGCCAACCGCCTCGGCGGCAACTCGCTGCTCGACGCCTGCCTGTTCGGCACGCGCGCCGGCCACACGATCGCCGCCAATGTCCTCGCCGACCCCGTCGACAACCCGATGGCCGACGACGGCGCCGACACCGGAGACGACACCGACCCCGTGCGGGAAGCCGCCGACGCCCGCGCCGACGACGTCAGGGCGCTGCTCGGCACCGTCACGCCGGGACCGGAGAACGAAACCGCCGGCGAGGACGACAACGTCGACAACATGGGCGGGACCGCCGCGGAAGAATCGTCCGACGCCAACGCCTACCAGGTCATGGACCGGCTCGGCGCCGTCATGGACGCGGCGCTCGCCGTCATCACCGACGGCGACAAGATCGACCGCGCGCTCGCCGAAGTCGGCGAGCTGCGCGAACAGGCCGCCGCGCTGGCGTCGCACATGGACGCCGCCGCGTTCAACCAGGAAATCACGGCGATCTGGGAGACGCGCCACCTGATCGAGCTGGCGACGGCCGTGCTCGAGGCGACGGCCGCGCGGCACGAGTCGCGCGGATCGCTCTACCGCACCGACTATCCGAAGCGCGACGACGGGCATTTCCTGGCCCACTCGATGACCGGTCGCGACGGCGACGTCGACTGGAAGCCGGTCGAGATCGTCGACATCGAGCCGCGACAGCGGGCGTACTGACGGCGCGGAGGACGGCCGTATATAATGGGTTCCTTGGTTCGATCAATGGAAAGGCCAGACGATGAGTGACGAGCGAAGCGACAAGGCGACCGTGACGCTGCGCGTGGCGAGATTCCAGCCGAAGGCCGAGCGCGAGCGTCCGGCGAGGGCCGGGCGTCGCGAGCGCGGCGGCTCGCCGTTCGGCGGCCGGCGCGGCTCGTCGTCGCCGTTCGGCGGCGCCAAGCGCGTGCGCGGCAGGCAGTGGACGCAGGACTACCGGCTCGAGCTGTCGCCGGAGACGACGCTGCTCGACGCGCTGCTGACCGTCAAGCGCACCGTCGACCCGTCGCTCGCGTTCCGCTACTCGTGCGGCCATGGCATGTGCGGTTCCGACGCCGTCGCCGTCAACGGCACGCCGACGCTGCTGTGCACGGCGAAGATCCGCGACGTCGCCAAGCTGCCGTCGAGTTTCCCGGGCGCCGACGACGAGGGCTTCCGCAAGACCGGCGTGCCGGCCGTCGTCGAGACCGACGCCGACAGCGTCACAGGCAACCCCGCCGGCGACGCCGACGGTCCGCTCGATCTCGGCGTCGTCGAGATCGCGCCGCTGCCGGGCTTCGCCGTGCTGCGCGACCTCGTCGTCGACATCGACAAGATGCTCGACCAGCTGCGCAAGCTCAAGCCGTACCTCATCGCCGACGGCGTGCTCGCGACGACCGTCGACGGCAAGGTCGACGTCTTCGAATACCTGCAGCGACCCGAACAGCTGAAGAAATACGAACAGCTGACGAACTGCATCCTGTGCGGCGTGTGCGAGGGCGCCTGCCCGGTGTATTCCGGCGGCGAGGCGTTCGTCGGTCCGGCCGCGCTGATCAACGAGAGCCGGTTCGTTAACGATTCGCGCGACTACGAGCACGACGGGCGACTCGACATGATCGACACGGCCGACGGCATCCAGGCCTGCCAGTCGGTGCGCGCATGCTCGCGGCCATGCCCGAAGGGCATCGACGTCGGCGAGGAAATCTGGCAGCTCATCGCGCAGGTGCGGGAACGCTAGGCCATCCACCACGACAGTTGGGCGCGGCCGGCCGCCACAGTCGACGGCCGGCGGCGCCCGGGGACAGACGAGACATGAATAAAGAGTCGTTCATCAATCACGCGAAGGCGTGGGAATTCACCGAAGGTCACGAGCGGGACCGCGAATCCGGCATCGTCGCCGAGGCGCGCACGCGCGCCGCCGAAGCCGGCCTGCCGCAGTCCTCCGCCGCGCAGGGCGCGATGGTCGACACGCTGCTGGCGCTCGTCGGCGCGTCGTCGGCGATCGTCGTCGGCACCGACGTCCTCGTCGAGACGGCGCAGATCATCGAGGGCTTCGAACGATTCTCGCCGTCGGCGTCGCTGCACGGCACGATCGGCGTCACCGGCCCGCACAGCTCGGTCGCGCGCGTGACGACGGTCGACTCTTCGCCGCAGGGCATCGCCGAGGTGCGCCGCTTCTTCAACGCCGTCGGCAACCGCACGTCGGCAATCCTGCGCGCCGTCAACGCCGATCCGCGCGTCTACCTGACGCGTCTCAACGCCGACGACTACGACCTCCTCCTCGTCTCCGGCGATCCGGACAACTACACTGCCTCGTTCGCGGCGGCCCCGCGCCTGCTGCACCGCGGCGGCGTGCTTGTCTTCACCGACGTGCTCGCGATGGGCGACGACGCGTCGAGCGAAGGCGTCGTCAACGCCGCCGACCGGTCGGCGAAGGCCGTCGCGATGCGTGCGCTGCTCGACGCCGTCGAGGACGACGAACGCTTCTCGACCGCCCTGCTGCCCGTCGGCAGCGGCATCCTCGTCGCCGCGCTGCGCTAGGCGACAGTTTTCCGGTCCCTTTTCAGATGCGAACCCGGGCCGATGGCCCGGGTTCGCGACGTCGGCGGGAGCCCGAAACGGACAATCCTAGGCGACCAGCAGCGTGCCCTGCCGGCGAATGACGCCGTCGAGTTCCAGACGGCCGAGCAGGCTGGCGAATTCGCCGGCGTCCAGCGGGGGAGCGCCGGCCGGCCTTCTCCCGTTGAACGTCGCCAGCACGTTGTCGGGCGTGGCCGCGGCGCCGCGGCGCCGGCAACGACGGATGGCGGCGACGACTCGCGCGGCCGGATCAGTGTCCAAATCCGTCGCCGGATCTGTCACCGAATCCATCGCCGGATCCGTCGCCGAATCCATCGCCGAATCCGCGGACGGATCCGCGGCCGAACCAGGGCCGGCGGCGACGGCGGGCATCAGGTTGAGCTGTGGCTGGCGGGCGTGCGGCATCGCGACGATATCCGGGACGGCATGCGGACGCGAGCCGGACGGCGACACGGTCCGTGACCACGGGTCGTCGACGGCGCCGCCGGACCGGACGGTGCCGGTGACGTCGTCCCGGGAAACGACATGCGGCAGATGGGCCGGATGACACAGGTCGCCCAGGTCGGCGACGTCGAGCAGCGGCACCGCGCGCTGATCGGCGATGAGCCGGTTGCAGCCCGAACTGTCGGCGTCGAGCGGCGAACCGGGCGCCGCCCAGACATTGCGGTTGAGATCGTTTGCCCAGTTGGCCGTGTTCAGCGCCCCGGACCGCAGCCGGGCCTGCGCGACGACGATGGAGTCGGCGAGCGCCGCGATGAGCCGGTTGCGCATCAGGAACCGGTGTGCCTCCGGCACCGTGCCGGGCGCCATTTCCGTCGCGAGCGCGCCGCCGGCGGCGACGATCCGGTCGAACAGGCGCAGGTTGACCGACGGACCGGCATGGTCGAGGCCGCCGGCGAAGAACGCGACGGTGCGTCCGCAGCGTTCCGTTCCGATCCGGTCGGCCATGTCGACGACACCGCGGTGCGCGGCCGCGTCGGTGCCCATCGCGCCGCCGGAAACGACGGTGTGGCCGGCCGCGGCGAGGTTCGAGGCCAGCGTGCCGGCGATGTGCCGGCCGGCATCGTTGACGGCGCGGGACCCGACGATCGCGACCGGCATGTCGCAGGCGACGAGCGCGTCCGGCGCGCCCCTGACCCACAGGCACACCGGCGGCGCCCAGTCCGAGCGGACCGACAGGTCGGCGAACCGGGACGGCCAGCAGTCGTCGCCGGGCACGACGAGCCGGTAGGCGCCGTCGGCCGTCGCCCACGCCCGCAACGCCGACAGGCCGTCGGCATTGTCGGGGCCGGCGCCGTCGCCGACACGGGCGAGCAGCCGGTCGAGCCGCAGCAGCCACCGGTTGACGGCGCGGCCGAATGCGTCGAGACCGGCCGCGCCCGCGCGCCGGCCCCAGCAGGCCAGTCCGGCGCCGAACCGGTCGTCGAGCCGGATCCGCAACCGGCGGTCGTCGGGAGCGCGCCACAGCCCCGTCAGCTCGTCGAGCAGCGCCACGCCGCCGCCGTCCATGCCGCGCAGCAGCGCGACCATCAGCGCGTCGGCGCCGTCGCCGATCGCCGACAGCACGGCCCTGGCCAGCGGCTCCGGAATCGTCGTGGTCATCGTCGTCCTTTCGTCGTTGTCGTCATAGTCGTCATCGTCGTTGTTGTCGTCGGCTGGATTGCCGACGGGATTGTCTCCCCGGACAGTCGCCTACACGCGCGTGCGAAGCGCGATCGCCCGGTGCATGTCCTCGGCGTCCGGCTCGCCATGGCCGGCGAGGTCGGCGAGCGTCCACGCCAGCCGCATCGCGCGGTCGGCGCCGCGCAGGCTCATGAACTGCGAGGCCAGCGTCCGGTCGACGACGTCGAGGACGGCCGACGGCGTATGCTCGCGCAGCCACGCGCCCGACGCCTGCCCGTTGCAGCTCCATGGCAGTCCGGCGAAGCGTTCGGCCGCGCGGTTCCGGGCCTCGACGACGGCCTGCCGCATCCGGGCGCTCGACGGTCCGTCGTGTCCGCGGCGCGACGTGACGTTCGTCGCCGGCATCACGTCGACCTGGATGTCGATGCGGTCGAGGATCGGTCCGGACAATCGCCCGAAATACCGGATGCGGTCGCGTTCGCGGCACGTGCAGCGCTCGCAGTTGCCGTATCCGTAGCCGCACGGACACGGATTGGCGGCCATGACCAGCTGGAACCGGGCCGGAAAGAACGTCGTGCCCTTCGAACGCGACACCGTCACGTAGCCCGACTCGAGCGGCTCCCGCAGCGCCTGCAACGCCTTCGTCGCGAACTCCGGCGCCTCGTCCATGAACAGCACGCCGTTGTGCGCCTTCGTCACCAGTCCCGGCTCGGGCACGCCGGTGCCGCCGCCGGCGATCGAGACGACCGACGCCGTATGGTGCGGCGCCTCGAACGGCGGCGTGTCCGTGATGCCGTAGCGCGACAGCGTGCCGCACAGCGACCGGATCGACGCGACTTCGAACTGCTCCTGCTCGGTCAGCGGACACATGATGCCCGGCAGCCGCGAGGCCAGCATCGTCTTGCCGGTGCCCGGCGGCCCGACCATCAGCAGGTGATGACCGCCTGCCGCCGCGACCTGCAGCGCCCACTTCGCCGTCTGCTGGCCGATGACCTCGTCCATGTCGCCGACCGCCGGCGCCGCCTCGGCCTGCGACGTCGCCGCGCGGTCGGCCAGCGTCGCCACCGGATTCGGCGTCGTCGTCTTCGCCTCGGCGCCGAGCAGCTCGATGAGCTCGCCGACATGGGAGACATACATGACATCGAGGCCCTTGACGAGCTCGGCCTCGTCGGCGTTGAGCCGCGGCGCGATGACCGACGTCAGCCCGCGCTCGCGGGCATGCATCAGGATTGGCAGCATGCCGTTGATCGGCAGGACGGTGCCATCGAGGCTGACCTCGCCGAGCACGATCGTGTCCGCCAGACAGTCGGGATGCCTGCAGTTGGCCGTCAGCACGCTGGCGGCGATCGCGAGATCGTGGCCCGAGCCGCGCTTGGGCAGCGACGCCGGCGACATGTTCACCGTCACGCGCATGTCCGGCCAGTGGAAGCCGGCGGCCACGCACGCCGACCGGACACGCTCGCGCGCCTCGGCCAGCGACGCGTCCGGCAGGCCGATGATCGAGAAGCACGGCAGTCCGGGCGAGACGAACGCCTGCAGCTGGATGACGAACGCCTGCAGGCCCATCAGGCCGACCGACAGCGCCCCGCCGATGCCCATCAGAACGCTCCCGGCACATGCGTGATCTCGACGCGCCGGTCGCCGACGACGATCGAGATGACGTCGAAGCGCACGCCGGTGTTGTACGGCTTGTGCTTCCGCGTCAGCAGCCACTCGCTCGCCGCCATCCGCAGGTGCTTCTGCTTCGTGACGGTGACGGCTTCCGCCGGCAGGCCGCTGCGCACCGACCGCCGCGTCTTCACCTCGACGAAGACAAGCAGCTGGTCGGCCGACAGCGCCACCAGGTCGAGCTCGCCGTAGCGGCAGCGCCAGTTGCGGTCGAGCATCTCGTAGCCGTCGCCGGCCAGCTGCATGGCCGCCAGCGATTCGCCCATCGCGCCGAGCTGGCGCGTCGACAGCGAGAAGACGTCGAAGCCTCCGTTTCCGCTGCCCCCGTGATTCTTGCCGTCGCCGGCGTCGTCACGGGCCGATTCCATCATGTCGATCAGGTCCTCGCCGAACAGGGAGTCCAGCGCCTCGCGCAGGGACATCGTGCGCCGGAATTCCCGCTCCTCGCCGGCCGTCACGGCGCCGGCATCCGTTGCAAATTCGTCCATGGCCCCAGTCCAGCACGCCCGGCGCCGCGGACCAAGGCCACCGGAGTCCTGTGGACGAATGCCCCGTTTTCCACCGCGATCCGTGGTACATCCTGACGCGGGAATCGTGCGGGACGGGTTCATTTTTCGCCGTGAGATTCGCCAAACCGCACACGATGGCCTACAGTTTGTGCTGGAAAGTCACCAACCGAGAAACCATGGAGGCACCCATGAGCGTGACGCTGTATAACCGCAATCCCGACTACATTCCGCGCATCGCCGCCGTCCACGACATGTGCGGATACGGCAAGTGCTCGCTGACCGCGGCCATCCCGATCCTGTCCGCCGCCGGCTGCGACGTGTGCCCGGTGCCGACCGCGCTGTTCTCCGCGCATACCCGCTACGAAGTCTTCACGATGCACGACACGACCGACATCCTCGCCGGCTACCTCGACGCCTGGAAGCAGGAAAACGTCGACATCGACGGCGTCTACTCCGGCTTCCTCGGCTCGGCCGAGCAGGTCGCCATCATCCAGCGCCTGTACACCGAGTATCCGAAGTCGCTGCGCCTCGTCGACCCGGTCATGGGCGACGGCGGCAAGATGTATCCGACGTACACGCTCGAGATGTGCGAGGCGATGGGCGCGCTGGCCGACGGCGCCGACGTCCTCATGCCGAACCTGACCGAGGCCTCCATCCTGACCGGCCGCGACTACGAGGGCCAGAACCTCGACGACGCGCAGGTCACCGACATGCTGGACGCCCTGCTCGGCCTCGGCGCGAAGAACGTCGTCCTCAAGGGCATCGACCGCGAGGACGGCCGCCTGCGCAACTACGTCGCCTCCGCCGTCGAGGGCGCCGGCAAGAAAACCGAGCTCGTCCACGAAAAGATGCCGTACATGATCCACGGCACCGGCGACGCGTTCGCCTCCGCCCTCATCGGCGCCGTCATGGCCGGCCGCGACCTCGCCGAGTCGGCCCGCATCGCCGGCGAATTCGTCCGTCACTCGATGATCAACACCAGGCACCAGCCGAACTTCGAGGAGCGCGGCGTCAGCTTCGAGCTCAACCTCGCCGACCTGACCGGCCTCGTCGACTGATCCGACTGGCCTGTCCGGCGTGTCGCGGAAGGAATTTCCGGACGGCGATCCGTGCCGGACAAATCGTTGATAATCCGGTATAGGCAATCGCGATAACTCCTGGCTTGCATTGGAAACGCCCGAATCCATAGGGTGGGGGACAACCAGTCGTCCAATCCCCGCAAGTCAGGAGCCCACCGTGACCAATACCAACGAAACCGCCAGGCCGAAGTACCATTTCGAGACGCTGCAGCTGCACGTCGGCCAGGAATCGCCGGACCCGGCGTCCGACGCCCGTGCCGTGCCGATCTACCAGACCACCAGCTACGTCTTCCACGACTTCGACCACGCCGAGGCGAGGTTCGGCCTGGCCGACGCCGGCAACATCTACGGCCGCCTGACCAACACCACGCAGGGCGTGTTCGAGGACCGCATCGCCGCGCTGGAAGGCGGCGTGGCCGGCCTCGCCGTCGCCTCCGGCGCCGCCGCCGTCGAATACGCCCTGCGCAACATCACGCAGACCGGCGACCACATCGTCTCCGCCAAGAACATCTACGGCGGCACCTACAACCTGCTGCGCCACACGCTCGAACGCGACGGTATCGCGACGACGTTCGTGAATGCCTCCGATCCCCGGGAATTCGAGGACGCCATCCGCGACAACACGAAGCTCGTCTACTTCGAGACGTTCGGCAATCCGAACGCCGACCTGCCCGACTTCGAGGCCATCGCCGAGATCGCCCACCGCCACCACCTGCCGGTCATCGTCGACAACACGTTCGCCACGCCCTACCTGTTCCGTCCGCTGGAGCACGGCGCCGACATCGTCGTCGAGTCGGCGACGAAGTTCATCGGCGGTCACGGCACGACGCTCGGCGGCGTCATCGTCGAGGGCGGCAACTTCGACTGGGCGGCAGCGCCGGGCAAGTTCCCGACGCTGACCGAACCGGACCCGTCCTACCACGGCCTCAACTTCTACGAGGCGCTCGGTCCCGCCGCCTACGTCACCCGCATCCGCGCCATCCTGCTGCGCGACACCGGCGCCACGCTCTCGCCGTTCGCCGCGTTCCTGCTGCTGCAGGGCACCGAGACGCTGTCGCTGCGCGTGGAACGCCACGTCGAGAACGCGCTCAAGGTCGTCGAGTACCTGCAGACGGTGCCGGAAGTCGAATCCGTCTCCCACCCGGCTGTCCCGGGACGCCCCGACCACGACCTCTACGAGCGGTACTTCCCGGACGGCGGCGGCTCGATCTTCACGTTCGACATCAGGGGCGGCAAGGACGCGGCGCGCGTCTTCATCGACAACCTCGAGCTGTTCAGCCTGCTCGCCAACGTCGCCGACGCCAAGAGCCTCGTCATCCATCCGGCCTCGACGACGCATTCGCAGGAGACGCCGGAGGAACTCGAGGACCAGGGCATCCACCAGGGCACCATCCGCCTGTCCATCGGCACCGAGCACATCGACGACATCCTCGCCGACCTCGAACACGGCTTCGAGGCGGTCCGCGCCAGCGGCCTCGCCCGGTAACCCGCTCCGTCGGCGGCGAAGACGGCGGCGTTTGACCGCCTGAGCGCGTACTCTATAATACTGACTATTCGAAGTGCTAGGGGTATTCAGCGCAAGCCTTGACGGTAACGGGAGAGTGGTGTGGCCGACGTAATAACCGTGATGAATCTGGGCTGGCAGTATGCGCCGCTGCTGGAAGGCGGCCAGCCTGTCACCGGACTGAGCAACGTGAGTTGCTACGTGCCCGAGGGGTATTTCACCGGCGTGGTCGGTCCGACCGGCGCCGGCAAGACAACGTTCACGCGGGCGCTGGCCGGCGTCATCCCGCACATGCTCGACGGCGAAATGAGCGGATTCGTGCGCATCGCCGGCATGAATGTCAAGTCGACGTCCGTCGCAAACATTTCCCGCAAGGTCGCCTACGTGAGCCAGAACCCGCAGTGGCAGCTGTTCGCGTCGACCGTCGAGGAGGAGATCGCGTTCCCGCTCGAGAACCGCGGCATGCCGCTCGACGAGATGAAGAAGCACGTCGACGATGTCATGGACCGCCTGCACATCGCCGGCCTGCGCCACCGCGACCCGACGACGCTGTCCGCCGGCGAGGCCGAGCGCGTCGCCATCGCGTCGGCCCTCGTCGCGCAGCCCGACGTCCTCGTGCTCGACGAGGCGACGGCCGCCCTCGACGCCGACGGCAAGCGCGACCTGTTCGCCGCCATCGCCGACATGCGCCGCACCCGCAAGATGGCCGTCATGCTCGTCGACCAGGACACGTCCGGCATGGCCCGGTGGGCCGACTCGATCTTCCTGCTCGTCAACGGCGAGATCATCCGCCGCACCACGCCCGACATCTTCGTGCGGGAACAGGCGCTGCTCGAATCGGTCGGCGTCGTCACGCCGCAGCCCGACGACCAGGCGCCGTCATGGGCCGTCGAGAAGGACCGTCCGGCCGACGTCGCCATTGACCTGTCCCACGTCAGCGTCGACTATCCCGACGCGCTGCCCGGCCAGGCGCCGGCGCTCAACGACGTCAGCCTCGAGATCGCGCGCGGATCGTTCACGGCCGTCACCGGCGGCAACGCCTCCGGCAAGTCGACGCTCGTCAGGCTGTTCAACGGCCTCGTGCGCCCGTCGCACGGCTCCGTCACCGTCGCCGGCCGCAAGGTGCGCAGGAAGTCGGTCGGCCAGATGGCCCGTGTCGTCGGCTACGTCTCGCAGAACCCCGACGAACAGCTGTTCTGCAAGACGGTCCGCGACGAGATCGCGTTCGGCCCGCAGAAACTCCACCTGAAGGACGACGAGGTGCGCCGCCGCGTCAACGAGATGCTCGGCCTGTTCGACCTGTACGCGATCGAGGACATCGCGCCGTCGTCGCTGAGCTACGGCGAACGCCGCGCCGTCGCGCTCGCGGCGACGCTGGCCATGCATCCGGACATCCTCGTGCTCGACGAGCCGACGGCCGGCCTCGACCGGCGCCTGTCCGGCAGGCTCCTCAACATCCTCGCGCGCCTCAACCGCGAGGGCACGACCATCGTCATGGTCACGAACGACCGCGTGGCGATCGGCCGCCATTGTTCGCATGTTGTCCGGCTCGACGGCGGCAATCTCGTCGAGAGCGGACGGATCGTGCCGGTGTCGGCGACGACGAGAGGAAAGGACGGCGGACGAGCCGCATGAACGCAGAATTCTATGTCCGGGGCCACGGATGGCTCCACCGGATGGACCCGCGCGTCAAGTGCTTCATCGTGCTGGCGACGGCCGTGATGAGCTGCGTGTGGGGCAACCTGATCTTCCTCGCGGCGGTCCTCGTGCTGCTGCACCTGTTCCTGCTGCTCGACCACACGCCGGCCGGTCGCGTCGGTCACCTGTGGCGGTGGCTGCTGCCGGTCGACATCGTCGTCTTCGCGGTCATCGTGCTCGCGTGGCGGGTGGCCGACGGCACCGTGCTGTGGGACCTCGACTGGGTGAAGCTGACGGCCGAGTCGCTGACCGTCGCCGGCGTCGTCGTGCTGCGCATCTCGAACATCGTCGTCGCCTGGTTCCTGATGCTGTTCACGACGAGTCGCACGCAGTGGATCAACGGGCTGGCGCGCTTCGGCGTGCCGTTCCGGGGCGGCGTGGCGTGGACCAGGTTCCTGAACTACCTGCCGCAGTATTTCGCCGTCAAGCGCGAGATCGTCGCCGCCGAGCAGACGAGGGGACTGACGGGCGGCTTCTGGTCCGGCTCGGCGATCTCGGCGTCCGCGAACGCGAGGATCGACCGGCGCACGGCCCGCGTCGACCGCGCGATGCGCGAGCGCGGCGCCGGCATGACGCTCGACGGCAAGCGCCGCCGCACGCAGTACCTGCCGGTCAGGATGCGCGGCGTCGACTGGTTCGAACTGTTCGTCGCGCTGCTCGTCCTCGCCGCGGTCATCGTCATGATCTGTCTGGGCTGGTAGCGTCCCGCATCGTGTCATGGCACGATTCATCCCGCCGGATGAGCGCGCGGGAATCGTGCCCATCCCGCAGGATGACGTCCACGGCGACGCAGGCCGGAAATAATCCCGGGGGCCGACGCGACGGCCCGCCGGGATTTTCTATGCTCGCTTCCATCAACGGATCCAACCGCGATGGAGGACACGATGGCATACACGAACACGACAGTCATCCAGGCCATTGGCCTGACGAAGGACTACGGCGACGGCGAGGCGGCCGTCCATGCGCTGCGGGACGTCGACGTGGCGTTCGAACAGGGGAGATTCACGGCGATCATGGGGCCGTCGGGTTCCGGCAAGTCGACGCTGATGCACACGCTCTCCGGCCTCGACACCGTCACGGCCGGCGAGGTGATCTTCGACGGCCGCGACATCACGAAGCTGAACGACAACGAGCTGACGCTGATGCGTCGTCACGACGTCGGCTTCGTCTTCCAGAACTTCAACCTGCTGCCGATGTTCACGGCCGAACAGAACATCCTGATGCCGCTGACGCTCGCCGGCGAGAAATCCGACCGGGAATGGTTCGACCGGCTGACGACCACGCTGGGCCTGACCGACCGGCTGCGGCACCGGCCGAACGAACTGTCCGGCGGCCAGCAGCAGCGCGTCGCGATCGCCCGCGCGCTGATCACGAAGCCGAAGGTCGTCTTCGCCGACGAGCCGACCGGCGCGCTCGACTCGGCGTCGAGCGCCGAGGTCCTCGGCTTCCTGCGCGGCTCGGTGCGCGAATTCGGCCAGACCGTCATCATGGTCACGCACGATCCGGTCGCCGCCTCCTACGCCGACCGGGCGCTCGTCGTCGCCGACGGCCGCATCGTGCGCGACATTTCCGACCCCGAGGCCGCCGCGATGAGCGAGCTGCTCACCGACATCCGCGACCTGAAGACGGCGAGGTGAACGGCGATGTGGTCGATTACGTTCCAGCTCATGAAGAAGAACGCGAGGATGCTCGTGCCCGCCGGCATCGCCATCCTCGTCGGCTCGGCGTTCATCGCCGGCACCTACCTGTTCGGCAACGCCATGCGCCAGATGCTGTATGGCGACGGCGGCCCGCTCGCCAACCACGCCGACGAGACGCAGATCGTCACGACGTTCCTGCTCGCGTTCGGCATCCTCGCCCTGCTCGTCGCCGCGCTCGTCATCGCCAACACGTTCCAGGTGCTCGTCGCCCAGCGCCGGCGCACGCTGGCGCTGCTGCGCACGATCGGCGCGAAGAGCGGCCAGCTGTACCGGTCGGTCGTCCTCGAGGCCGCCTTGCTCGGCCTGATCGCCTCGGCGCTCGGCGTGCTCGCCGGCTGGGGCGCGATGGCGGCCGTCTCCGCCGTCGTGCCGCACCTCGGCGGCGACTTCGCCAACATCCACGTGCCCGTCATCCTCAGCTGGCAGGTCGTCGTCATCCCGATCGCGTTCGGCACCGTCGTCACGATGCTCGCGTCCTGCGGCGCCGCCCGGTCGGCGACGGCCGTCAGCCCGCTGGAAGCGCTGCGGCCGATCGACCTGTCCGAACGCGCGTCCGCGCGCCGCGGCCGCGCCGTCATCGGCACGCTGCTGCTCGTCGTCGGCGTGGCGCTCGCCGTCTACGGCGCCGTCGCGCTGACGCAGGCGATCCATTCGCCGCAGGGCCTGAGCGACGCGGCCGCCAACACGACGCTGCTGAGCGCCGTCGCCGGCTGCGGCCTGACGTTCATCGGACTCGTCGTCACGGCGACGTTCTGGATGCCGGTGCTGATGAAGGGCGCATGCGCGCTCGTCTCGCGCATCGGCCCGTCGTCGGCCGTCGCCGCCGCCAACGTGCGCAAGAATCCGCGGCGCATCGCCGCGACCGGCACGGCCCTCCTCATCGGCGTCACGCTCGTCTCGACGATCGCCACCGGTGCCGCCACGCTGAAGGCAACGATGGGAGAGACGCTCGATTCGCGCTATTCGGTCGACTTCGCGCTCTCCGGCGCCACGCTGACCGAGACGACGACGGACAAGCTGGCCTCGACCGAGGGCGTCGAGGCGTCGGTCAGCGGCCCGACCGCCTACGCGACGATGACCGACGACGGCCACGAAGTCGGCGTGCTGCTCGTCGGCGTCCCGTCCGTCGACGCGCTGGCCTCCGTCATGCACACCGACCTGTCCGGCGTCACGCTCGACAGCGGCCAGGTGCTGCTGCAGTCGGTCAGCGCCGTCTACGGCACGACATTCGCCGGCGGCACGACCGCGACGTTCGACGTCTCGTCGTCGGCGGCCGGCACCGCCCTGTCGACCGACGAGGCCGCCGACGCGACGAAGGCCGTCACGCTGTCGACCGAGACACGCGACTTCAGGAGCATCTCGACGATGTACGCCAGGGTCGGCTTCGTCAACGAGTCGATGTTCGCCGACGGCACGCTGCCGTCGACCGGCAGGATGGTCATGCTCAGGCTCGCCGGCGACTCGTCGGCCCAGTCGGCGACAATCCAGCGGCTGACCGCCGAACTCGGTGACGTCGACGGCCTCGACGTCACCGGGCCGGTCGTCATGAGGATGATCTGGAACGCGATCATCGACAAGTTGCTGCTCATGCTCGTCGCGCTGCTCGCCGTCGCCGTGCTCATCGCGCTGATCGGCGTCGCGAACACGCTGAGCCTGTCCGTCATCGAACGCACCCGGGAGTCGGCGACGCTGCGCGCCATCGGCATGACGAAGGGACAGTTGCGGCGCTCGCTCGCCGTCGAGGCGCTCGTCATCTCGGTGACGTCGTCGATCACCGGCCTCGTCGTCGGCACCGCGTTCGGCTTCCTCGGCTCGTACATGGTGATGAGCAGCTTCTCGACGCTCGTCTTCACCGTCGACTGGGGCCAGTACGGCCTGATCCTCCTCGTCGCCGTCGTCGCCGCGCTGCTCGCCAGCGTCTTCCCGGCCCGGCGAGCCACGAAGACCAGTCCCGTCGAGGCGCTCGCCGAGGCGTGAGGCGCGCTGCCGAGTACACTCGAAACCATCGTTGTTTCCCGATCACGGAAGGTGCCGGCATGGCTACTCTTGGTTTCATTGGATTCGGCAACATGGCGCAGGCCATCGCCCAGGGACTGACGGACGCCGGCGCCGTGCGCGGCGCCGACATCGTCGCCTGCGCCGCCCACTTCGACAGGCTCGAGAAGAACACGGCGAAGTTCGGCGCCGTCGCGCTCGCCGACGCGGCCGCCGTCGCCGAGCAGGCCGACATCGTCGTCGTCGCGATCAAGCCGTACCAGATCGAGGCGGTCGTCGGCCCGCTCGGCGACATCCTCGCCCGCGACGACAAGTTCGTCGTCTCGATCGCCGCCGGCTGGACGCTCGACGACTACGCGAAGCTGTTCGGCGAGGAACTCGCCTCGCGCATGCACATCCAGTGCACGATCCCGAACACGCCGATGGCGGTCGGCAAGGGCGTCCTCGTCACCGAGACGTCGAACACGCTGACCGACGCCCAGACGGCCGAGTTCGAGCGGCTGTTCTCGGCGATCTCGCTCGTCGAGCGCGTCGACGCCGCCCACATGGGCATCGGCATGTGCATCGCCGGCTGCGCGCCGGCGTTCACCGACATGTATCTCGAGGCGCTCGGCGACGCCGGCGTCAAGTACGGCCTGCAGCGCGCGACCGCCTATAGGCTCGCCGCGAAGATGATCGAGGGCGTCGGGGCGCTGTACCTCGCCACCGGCGAGCATCCGGGCGCGATGAAGGACGCCGTCTGCTCGCCCGGCGGCACGACGATCAAGGGCGTCGCGTCCCTGGAGGACAGCGCCTTCCGCGGCGCCGTCATCAAGGCCGTCGACGCCATCGAGCAGGCCTGAGCGGGCCGGTACTAGAACAGTCCGGCGAGGTCTCCGCGGTTCAGGGCCTCGTCGAACAGGTGCCTGAACACGACGTCGCCGTGGACGCCGTCGTGCTCGAACTCGTTGGTCACCCAGGCGTGCGAGTTGCCAATGCGCGACAGCGTGTCCAGCGACAGCTCGCTGGGGACGTACATGTCGTCGTAGTAGACGGCGGCCTGCAGCGGCACCTCGTTGCGCCCGAGGACGTCGGGCCTGTAGATGACGCCGAAGTCGGTGGACTGCATCATCTGGTCGACGGCCGACTTGAACGGCAGCAGCGCGCGTTCCTGGCTGAACATCCACGGGAAGACGGCCTCGCCCGTCAGCATCAGCGGCCGGCTGTCGGTCGCGAACTGCGGCATCGCGGCGCACACGTGCGCGGCGGCCCAGTCGATCGGCTCGTCGAGCTCGCCGTTGGCGTAGATGAACTCCTGCAGCGGCCAGTACAGCGGATGGGAATCGGTCGCCGTCATCACGTCGAACAGGAACCGGTCGGTCAGCCTGCTCGACTCGCTCGCCGAGCCGTCGCCGGCGGCGAACGCGCCGTCGAGGATCCAGTGGACGCGCTCGAAGCTCGGCTTCATGCCGAACGAGCTGCCGAGCGTCTGCAGCCGCTCGACGGTCAGCGGGTCGCCGTTCGGCAGCGTCGTCGATTCGTTCGCCACGCGGTCGGCGATGATGGCGAGCCGTTCGGCGTCCTCCGGATAGCGTTCGTAGAACGCCTTCGTCTTCGTTTCCATCTTCGGGAACGTGTGCTCGTACAGTTCCCTCGCGTTGCCGGGAACGTGCGGAATGCCGCCGGTCGTGAAACTCGCGACGATGCCCTCCGGAAACAGCGACAGGTAGGTCAGCGTCAGGAACCCGCCGTAGCTCTGGCCGAGCGTCGTCCACTTCGCGCCGCCGAATTCCGTCAGCCGCAGGTGCTCGAAGTCGCGCACGATCGAGTCCGCGAGGAATCGTTTCAGGTAGTCCGATCCCTCCGCCCCGGTCATCTGCGCGACCACCCGGCCGTCGACGTGACTGGAGCGGCCGGTGCCGCGCTGGTCAGGCAGCACGATCCTGAAATGCCTGACGGCCTCGGCGATCCAGCCGTCCGACGACGGATCGAGCGGTCGCGGGCCGGCGCCGCCGGGGCCGCCCTGCAGGAAGACGAGCAGCGGCAGGTCGTCGTGGACATGCTCCGGCGCGCAGATCACGCGATAGAACAGCGAGAGCCGTTCGCCGGTGAACCCCTCGCCGGGAGTCCTGTCGCGCCAGTCCAGCGGCACGACGGTCGAATGGTCCTCGACGTGCAGGCCGGGGACGGTATAGCTCGTGAGCAGCGTCATCGTGGATCGGATTCCTTTCCGCCCGGCCGGACAGTCCCGCCGGGCAATCGCGTCCAGTGTAGTCGACCGGCCTTCGCGATCGGCGTGCCGTCGCGCCGGCGGACGCGCAGCCAGTCGTCGGGGCCACGATCCGTCCGTGCGACATGCCGCTCGTTGACTGGACGACATGCGGTATTTTCGTGGGATTTGTGCATTGATCGGTGAACAGGCTTGGCCTATGCGGCATTTCATGGTTGAATTGGGCGTCGAGACCGCGCGAAGGGGCGCGGCAAGACCAACGAAGGGATTGTCATGAAGGCTGTTGTTGTCAACGCGGAGGGTAACGGCATCGAGGTCGTCGAGCACGAGAAGCCGACGATCGGTCACGACGAGGCGCTCGTCAAGGTCGAGTACTGCGGCGTCTGCCACACCGACCTGCACGTCGCCCACGGCGACTTCGGCAAGGTGCCGGGCCGCATCCTCGGTCACGAGGGCATCGGCATCGTCGAGGAGATCGGCGACGAGGTCACGTCGCTCAAGCCGGGCGACCGCGTCTCGATCGCGTGGTTCTTCGAGGGCTGCGGCCACTGCGAATACTGCACGACCGGCCGCGAGACGCTGTGCCGCGACGTCAAGAACGCCGGCTACTCGGTCGACGGCGGCATGAGCGAGTACGCGAAGGTCACGGCCGACTACGCCGTCAAGGTGCCGGAAGGCCTCGACCCGGCCCGGGCCTCGTCGATCACCTGCGCCGGCGTCACCACCTACAAGGCGCTCAAGGAAGCCGGCATCGCGCCGGGCCAGTGGATCGTCATCTTCGGCGCCGGCGGTCTGGGCAACCTGGCCATCCAGTACGCGAAGAAGGTGTTCAACGCGCGCGTCGTCGCCGTCGACATCAACCAGGACAAGCTCGACCTCGCCAGGGAAGTCGGCGCCGACATCGTCATCAACGGCAAGGAAACCGAGGACGTCGCCGCCGAGATCCAGAAGCTGACCGGCGGCTGCCACGGCGCCGTCGTCACGGCCGTCTCGAAGGTCGCGTTCAACCAGGCCGTCGACTCGGTCCGCGCCGGCGGCACCGTCGTCGCCGTCGGCCTGCCGTCCGAGTACATGGACCTGAGCATCGTCAAGACGGTCCTCGACGGCATCCGCGTCGTCGGCTCGCTCGTCGGCACCCGCAAGGACCTCGAGGAGGCGTTCGACTTCGGCGCCCAGGGCCTCGTCGTCCCGGTCGTCGAGACCGTCCCGGTCGACGACGCCCCGGAAGTCTTCGAGGAAATGGCCGAAGGCAAGATCCAGGGCCGCAAGGTCCTTGACTTCTCGCGCGTCTGAGATGTCGCCGGCCCGGGGGCCGCCCTGTCACGCAGGACGGCCCCCGGGCATTTGCCATGTCGCGCACCCGGGCTTCCGGCCCGGATGCGCGACATGATGCGTTCGGGAGCCGCGCCGTGGCCATGCGGCACGAATCGTCCCGTAATGACGGCTGCCGGCGGTAGGGTAGGAGGCATGTCTCTTACTATCGGAATCGTCGGCCTGCCGAATGTCGGCAAGTCGACCATGTTCAATGCGCTGACGCGCAACAACGTCCTCGCCGAAAACTATCCGTTCGCGACGATCGAGCCGAACACCGGCGTCGTGCCGCTGCCGGACAACCGGCTGCCCGTCCTCGCCGGACTCGTGCACACCGAGAAGATCGTCCCGGCGACGGTGACGTTCGTCGACATCGCCGGCATCGTCAAGGGCGCCTCCGAAGGCGAAGGCCTCGGCAACAAGTTCCTCGCGAACATCCGCGAGGCCGACGCGATCTGCGAAGTCGTGCGCGCGTTCGAGGACGACGACATCGTCCACGTCAACGGCAAGGTCGATCCGTCCGACGACATCGAGACGATCAACACCGAGCTGATCCTCGCCGACCTGCAGACGATCGAGAACGCGCTGCCGAAGCTCGAGAAGGACCTGCGCGGCAAGAAGATCGAGCCGTCATACTTCGAGGCCGTCAAGAAGGCCAAGGAGATTCTCGAGTCCGGCCGCACGATCGACGAGGCGGCCGCCGCCGGCGAAATCGACAAGGCCGACGTCTACGACCTGCACCTGCTCACCGCCAAGCCGTTCATCTACGTCTTCAACGTCGACGACGCCGAGCTGGCCAACGACGAGCTCAAGGCGAAGCTGGCCGCGTCCGTCGCGCCGGCGCAGGCGATCTTCCTCAACGCCCAGTTCGAGGCCGAGCTCACCGAGCTCGACGAGGCGGACGCCCGCGAGATGCTCGAGGACGCCGGCCTGACCGAATCCGGCCTTGACCAGCTCGCCCGCGTCGGCTTCGACATCCTCGGCCTGCAGACGTTCCTCACGGCCGGCGAGAAGGAAGTGCGCGCCTGGCAGATCAGGAAGGGCGCCACGGCCCCGCAGGCCGCCGGCGTCATCCACACCGACTTCGAGAAGGGCTTCATCAAGGCCGAGGTCGTCTCCTATGACGATTTCGTCGCCGCCGAAGGCTCCATGCCGAAGATCAAGGAGGAGGGCAAGCTCCGCCTCGAGGGCAAGGACTACGTCATGCAGGACGGCGACATCGTCGAGTTCAAGTTCAACGTGAGCAAGTAATTCCGCGACGAGTCGCCCCCGTTTCTTGTGACGGCTCCGGGCCTCTGGCCCGGAGCCGTCACAAGAAGGAGGACGGCACATTGCACGCCGTCATGCACAAGCTTCCGGCCGGAGTCGAAAACAGGCGGCAACCGGTTCATCGAATTCGCCGACGGACGACCGGCGGGAGACACGTGGCCTACGATGGTGGCCATGACCAATTCAACGACGAATACCGCACCGACCATGGCCGGCACGACGGAGAACCCCTTCCCGCTGACCAGATTCACCGACGCCCACCAGCTCGACCCAATTCCCGCCATCGCCGACGTCGCGAACCACTGGACCGAAACCGACGGCGACCTCAAGGCGGCCGTCGCCGCCGGCACGATCGACGAACGGCAGGCACAATCCATCCGCAACAGCCGCGTCGCCACCGCCGACTTCGACTGGCCCCGCACCGACTACTGGCACGTGCCGTGCGACGTCGACGTCGTCGCCGACCTGCCGTACCTGCCCGACGGCGGCTACGATGCCGAGGCCGGCCAGGTACGCGGCCACCTGCTCGACCTCTACCTGCCGCACAAGGCCATCGTCACCGGCGGCACGGCGCTGCCGGTCTTCGTCGACATCCACGGCGGCGGCTTCAACTACGGCTACAAGGAACTCAACCGCAACTTCTGCACGCACCTCGCCGCGCAGGGCTTCGCCGTCTTCAACCTCAACTACCGGCCATACCCGCAGACGACGCTGCTTGGCCAGCTCGCCGACATCCAGGCCGCGCTGACGTGGCTGCGCGCGCACCTGGGCGACTTCCCGGTCAGCCACGCGAACATCTTCCTGACCGGCGACTCGGCCGGCGGCTTCCTCGCCTGGGCGACGATGCTGATCGAACGCAACGCCACGCTGGCGTCGTCGCTCGGCTTCCAGTCGGCGAGCGGGATGCCGATCGCTGGCGCCGCGCTCGTCAGCGGAGTCTATGACATGCGGCCGACCGGTGACATGCGGCCGACCGGTGACATGCGGCAAGCCGGCGACGCGGACGATTCATGCGCCGCGGCGCTGTCCGAGCGCCAGCGCCTGACCGACATGACGGGGGAGAAGCTGTTCGCCGGCATCCCCGGCGACAGCCCGCTGCTCGACCCGATGACCGCCGTGCGCTCGACGCTCGCCGCGCAGACGGACGGCGCGACCGGTTTCCCGCTGCCGCCGGTCTACCTGCAGACGAGCAGCGACGACTTCATCGAGTCCCAGACGCTCGAACTGGCGACGGCGCTCGCCGCCGCGACGGCCCGTGACGGCTCGCGCGCCGACTTCGAACTCTCCGACGTCAAGGTCGCCCCGACGGCCACGCTCGGCCACGTCTTCCCGGTCTGCATGAGCTGGCTGCCCGAAAGCCAGCATGTCCTCGCCGCCATTCGCGACTTCGCCTACGCCCGCTGCCGCTGAATCACCGTCGCGCACCGCCAGGAAGAGGACCCGGGAACACGACAATACGGCAATGGGGTGTCGCCAGCCTTGGCTGGCGACACCCCATTGCGTGCGGCATCCGCTTGCATTTCAGCGCATGGCGCTGGTCATGCGACTCACTTGATGGCGTTGAGCCACTGCTCCTTCGTGGCCTTTTCGGCCTCGAGCTTGGCCTTCTTCTTCGGATCGGTCTCGGCGGCGATCTTCGCGTCGAGTTCCTTGAGCTGGGCGTTGAGCTGGCCCTCGAAGGAGGAGACGCGGGCCTCGGCCTCCGGATCCGACTTCTTCCACGCGGACTCCTCGACGGCCCTGATCTGCTTATCGACGGCGTCGAGGCGGTTCTCGATGCGGCGCATGTCGTCGCGCGGCACGTAGCCGATCTGGTCCCACTCGTCCTGGATCTCGCCGAGGGCCTTGCGGGCCTTCTTCGCGTCGGCCTCGGTCTTGACCGGCAGCAGCGCCTCGGCCTTGACGAGCAGCGCTTCCTTCTTCGCGAGGTTCTCCTTCTCGGCGGAGGAGGTCTGGTCGCGGTCGGCCTGGCGGGCGTTGAAGAACGTGTCGGCGGCCTCGCGGAACTGCGCCCACAGCGCGTCGTCCTCGGCGCGGCCGGCGCGGCCGGCCTGCTTCCAGCGGGCCATCAGGTCGTTGAACTTGCGCGAGGTGGCGGCCCAGTCGGTCGAATCCTTGATCTCGTTGGCCTCGACGATGATCGCTTCCTTCGCCTTCTTGGCGGCGGCGCGTTCGGCATCGCGGTTCTGCGCCCACTTGCGGCGCGCCTGGTTGAACGTCGTGCGGGCCGTCGAGAAGCGCTTCCACAGCGCGTCGGCCTCGGCCTTGTCGATGCGGATCGTCGTGCGCTGGTGCTCCTGCCACTGGTCGAACAGTGCGCGGAACTTGTCGGCCGTCGAACGCCAGTTCGTGTTGTCGCCCAGGCCGGCGGCGAGCGCCTCGGCCTTCTCGACGATCGCCAGTCGCTCGGCCGTCGCCTTCGCGATGGCCTCCTGGTGGGCCTTGGCCAGCGCCTGCTTCTTCTCGTCGGCCTCGACCTTCACCTTGACGAACTGCTGCTGCAGCGCCGGAATGTCGCCGACGACGTCCGGCTTGGCGATTTCCTCGGCGAGCGCCGACAGCGTCTCGTTGATTTCCTTCGGCTTGACGGAGGTGTTCTTCAGGCGCGACTCGAACAGGTCGAGCTTCGACTTCAGGTCGAGGTAGCGGCGGGCGTACAGCGCCAGCGCCTCTTCCTTCGACGCGTCCGGGAACTGGCCGACTTCGCGCTCGGTGTCGTTGTCCTTGACGTAGACCGTGCCGTTGTCGTCGACGCGGCCGAACGATTCGGCCTTCTTGATCTCGGCTTCCGAATAGCCGTTCGACGCGGGGGCCGTGTGCTGGTGGGCGCCGGCGAACGCGGCGGCCGGCGACGGCATGTGCGCCTTCATCGCGGCCGGCGAGGGCGCGGCGGGAGCTGCGGGGGCCTTCGGCGCGGCAGCGGCCTCCGGAGCCGCGGCAGCCGGGACCGGCATGGCGGCGGCCGGTGCGGCCTGCTCGGTCGGGTTGGTGGTTTCGGAATCGGTGACGGTGTTGTCGGCCATGAGTCAGCTCCTTAGCTTCAGTGACGGCAGAGCGGAACGATTCGCACGACCCGCTGGCGGACATGCGGCCAATCGTTCCCAGTTGGGAGTCAAGTCTAGGCATGACCCCCGATTACGCGTTTATACGCAACTCCCCATATTATAGAGAAACGTGGCAAAAGGTTCATCTATTTCAGGATTTCCAGAGTGGCTCCCCTCTGAACGCGTAGTGGAGCAGCGTGTCATCGATACGCTCCGGACGATTTTCGAGCTCAACGGCTTCATCGGGATCGAGACCCGCGCCGTCGAACAGGGCTCGAGCCTGCTCAAGAAGGGCGAGACCAGCAAGGAGATCTACCTGCTGAGCCGCCTGCAGGATGTCGGCAACGAGAACGACACCCCGGTCGAGGAGCGTCTCGGCCTGCATTTCGATCTCACGGTGCCGCTGAGCCGCTACGTCGTCGAGCACTCCGGCGACCTCGCGTTCCCGTTCAAGCGCTGGCAGATCCAGAAGGTCTGGCGCGGCGAGCGCCCGCAGGAGGGCCGCTTCCGCGAGTTCGTCCAGGCCGACATCGACGTCATCGGCAACGGCGAGCTGCCCGACCACTACGAGGTGGAACTGCCGCTCGTCATGGTGCAGGCCCTCGAGGAGCTGCGCCAGTACGGCCTGCCGAAGGCCACCGTCCACGCCAACAACCGCAAGCTGTCCGAGGGCTTCTACCGCGGCCTGGGCCTGACCGACATCGAGGGCGTGCTGCGCGAGATCGACAAGCTCGACAAGATCGGCGGCGAGGAAGTCGCGCGCCTGCTCGAGGAAACATGCGGCGCGACGGCCGACCAGGCCAACGCCTGCCTCGAACTGGCCAACCTGACGGCCGACAACGGCGCCGACCTGACCGACAAGTTCAATGCGCTGTGCGAAATCCACCACATCGCGTTCGATTCGGATGCCTACCTGCTCGCCAGGGAAGGCCTGGACACGCTCGCGATGATCGTCGACGAGGCCGCCAGGCTGCGCCCCGGCTCCGTCATCGCGGACCTGAAGATCGCCCGCGGCCTCGACTACTACACCGGCTCCGTCTACGAGACGTTCCTCGAGGGCGCCGACTCGCTCGGCTCGATCTGCTCGGGCGGCCGCTACGACAACCTCGCCTCGCAGGGCAGCAAGAAGTATCCGGGCGTGGGACTGTCCATCGGCCTGTCGCGCCTCGTCTCCTACATGCTGCACACCGCCGGTGCCGTCGCCTCCCGCGTCTCGCCGGCCGCCGTCATGGTCGCCGTCTGGGACGAGAACATGCGTCCGGCCTGCAACCGGATCGCGCAGGCGTTGCGCGGCCGCGGCATCGCCGCCGACGTCGCGCCGACCGCCGCGAAGCTCGGCAAGCAGATCAAGTACGCCAGCAAGCTCGGCATTCCGTACGTCTGGTTCCCGGCCGACGCCACCGAGGATGGCTCCGACAGCGACGAGGTCAAGAACATCGTCACCGGAGAGCAGGTCGCGGCCGATGTCCAGTCGTGGGAGCCGGATACGCTCTATGCCCAGCAGACGGTGACGATTCAGTGAAAATAGACTCCCTCCCCGGAGGGCGTCCAGAATGGAAGAATCGTTCGAAAACAACAAAAAGTGAGGAAGAATGAGCCAGTCGGCTTACCGTACACACCATGCGACCGACGTGACCGAGGATCTCGTCGGCCAGCGCGTCAAGCTTTCCGGTTGGGTTGACCGCCGGCGCGACCACGGCGGCGTCGCCTTCATCGACCTGCGCGACAGCTCCGGCCTGGTGCAGGCCGTCATCTACGACGAGGAGATGGCGCGCCCGCTGCGTTCCGAATACGTCATCGAGCTCGAGGGCGAAGTCCGCCTGCGTCCCGAGGGCAACGAGAACGACCACCTGGCCACCGGCAAGATCGAGATCGTCGCCGACAAGATCGACGTGCTGGCCAAGTCCGACGCGCTGCCGTTCCAGGTGTCCACGGCGCTCGAGAACGAGTCCGAGAACAAGCTGCCGGGCGAGGACGTGCGCCTCAAGTACCGCTACCTCGACCTGCGCCGCCCGTCCATGCAGAAGAACCTCAAGCTGCGTTCCGACATGGCCAAGGCCGCCCGCAACGAACTCGACAAGCTCGGCTTCACCGAGGTCGAGACGCCGACGATGATCAAGTCCACGCCGGAAGGCGCCCGCGACTTCGTCGTCCCGGCCCGCCTGGTGCCGGGCTCCTGGTACGCGCTGCCGCAGTCCCCGCAGCTCCTCAAGCAGCTGCTCATGGTCTCCGGCGTCGAGCGCTACTACCAGCTCGCCCGCTGCTACCGCGACGAGGACTTCCGCGCCGACCGCCAGCCCGAGTTCACGCAGCTTGACATGGAGATGGCGTTCGTCGACCAGGAAGACGTCATCGCGATCGCCGAGCAGGTCATCAAGGCCGTCTGGGGCGCCGCCGGCTACGACGTCCAGCTGCCGCTGCCGCGCATCACGTGGCAGGAAGCGATGGACAAGTACGGTTCCGACAAGCCGGACCTGCGCTTCGGCAACCCGCTCATCGAGCTGACCGACTACTTCAAGGACACGCCGTTCCGCGTGTTCCAGGCTCCCTACGTGGGCGCCGTCCTGTTCAAGGGCGGAGCCGCCACGCCGCGTCGCCAGTTCGACGCGTGGCAGGACTGGGCCAGGCAGCGCGGCGCCAAGGGCCTCGCCTACGTCGTCTTCGGCGAGAACGGCGAGCTCAAGGGCCCCGTCGCCAAGAACCTGTCCGAGGAGGAGCGCAATGGCCTGCGCGAGGCCGTCGGCGCCGAGGAAGGCGATGCCGTGTTCTTCGCCGCCGGTGCCCGCGAGAGCGCCCAGACGCTGCTCGGCGCCGTGCGCGTGGAGCTCGCCGACCGCGCCGGCCTGCTCAAGCCGGACGACTTCGCGTTCACGTGGGTCGTCGACTTCCCGCTGTTCAAGCGCACCGACGATCCCGACGACGACGACGTCGCCGTCGGCCACTCCCAGTGGACTTCCATGCACCACCCGTTCACGATGCCGTCGAAGGACTGGATCGACACGTTCGACAAGGATCCGGAGCACGCAATGTCCGATTCGTACGACATCGTCTGCAACGGCAACGAGATCGGCGGCGGTTCCGTGCGTATCCACCGCGACGACATCCAGGACCGCGTCCTCGATGTCCTCGGCATCGGCGAGGACGAGGCCAACGACAAGTTCGGCTTCCTGCTCGAGGCGTTCAAGTACGGTGCTCCGCCGCACGCCGGCCTGGCCTTCGGCTGGGACCGCGTGGCCGCGATCCTCGCCGGCGCCGACTCGATCCGCGACGTCATCGCCTTCCCGAAGGCCGGCGGCGGCCGCGACCCGCTGACCGGCGCCCCGGCCCCGATCAGCGCCGAGCAGCGCGCCGAGACCGGCGTCGACTACGACCCGGACGAGGACGAGGACTGAGATTCCGTCGGCCCGATGCCGTCGGACCATCACGTTGGGGTGTCACGATCCAGTGATCAAATCACGGGATCGTGACACCCCTTCTGTTTGCCGGGGCGTGCCGGTAGCTGAATGGAACGGACGCCGAGACGTTTCCTGCCTACGATGGCCTCGACAATCGAACATGCGGGAGGAATGACGATGACGAAGGCAACGGATGCGGTGAACGAGACGGCGGAGGTCGTGCGCGACGGACTCGAGTTGCACGTGAGGATCGACCGGCCGTACGGCGACGAGGACCGGCCGAAGCACGCCGTGCTGATGATGCACGGCCTGCTCGGCGACTCGGGCTACGCCGACGGCAACCTGCTGCAGGAGCTGGCCGACCGGTTCGTCGCCAACGACTGGATCGTCGTGCGTTTCGACTTCAACGGCCACGGCAAGTCCGAAGGCGACTTCGCGGCCGCCGACCTGTACAACGAGACCGAGGACGCGATCGCCGTGCTGGACTACGTGCGCGGTCGTGACGACGTCAGGGACATCGCGCTGCTCGGCCACTCGGCCGGCGCCGTCGTCGCCGGCATGCTCGCCGGCATGTATCCGGACGTCGTCAGGGGACTGGCGATGCTCTCGCCGGCCGCCTCGCTCAAGGACGACGCGATGCGCGGACTGCTGCTCGGCGTCTCCTTCGATCCGGTCCACGTGCCGGAAACGATCGCCGTCGCCGACGGCCGCGTGACGATCGACGGCAAGTTCGTGCGCATTGCCCGCACGCTGCCCGTCTACGAAATGGCCGCGCGGTTCCATGGGCCGGCCCTCGCCATCCAAGGCGACAGGGACACCGTCATCACCGAGGCCTGCGCGAAGCAGTACGGCGCCGCGATGACGCGCTGCGCCGTCTCCACCTATTCCGACCTCACGCACGCGTTCGACGGTGCCGACCGCGACGTCGCCGAGGCCGAGGCCGTCCAGTTCCTGCTCGCGCTCGACTGATTGCCGGGGGAGGCGGACCCCCGTCCTCCGGCGACGGTTGCCGGTGGCCGGCCGGCCGGACAGCGTCGTCCGGCATGCCCGGTATTTGATTCACCGGAATAAAGTTTCGTGGGAATCGTTTGAAACGACCGTAATTTATAAAGGATTGGTGCAGGGACGATCCGTCCGTTGAGATGCGGCGCCGCGTGCGCTACGTTGGGACGGGACGAGTGTCCCGAAACCACCCCCTTGTGTAACGAGGGGGGTATGCATCCCCGTTACACTGGGCCGTTAGACTGATTGCTTATGACTCAAAAGACTGAAATGAATTCCCCCGCGGGCATCCAGCCCGTCATCGAGGACGACGCCAAGTACCTCGTGGAGCTTGAACACGTCGAAAAGCACTTCGGCAACCTCCACGTGCTCAAGGACATCAATCTCAAGGTGAAGAAGGGCGAGGTGCTCGTCATCGTCGGACCGTCCGGTTCCGGCAAGTCGACGATGTGCCGCACGATCAACCGCCTCGAGACCATCGATTCCGGCGTCATCCGCATCGACGGCCAGGCGCTGCCGCAGGAAGGCAAGCAGCTCGCCCAGCTGCGCGCCGAGGTCGGCATGGTGTTCCAGTCGTTCAACCTGTTCGCCAACAAGACGATTCTCGACAACGTCACGCTCGCACCGATCAAGGTGCGCGGCATGGACAAGATGGCGGCCGAACGCGAGGCGATGGACCTGCTCGCCCGCGTCGGCGTCGATTCGCAGGCCGAGAAGATGCCGTCCCAGCTCTCGGGCGGCCAGCAGCAGCGCGTCGCGATCGCGCGCGCCCTGGCCATGCACCCGAAGGTCATGCTGTTCGACGAGCCGACCTCGGCGCTGGATCCGGAAATGGTCAACGAGGTCCTCGACGTCATGGTCGAGCTCGCCAAGGAAGGCATGACGATGCTGTGCGTCACGCACGAGATGGGCTTCGCCCGCAAGGCGGCCGACCGCATCGTGTTCATGGCCGACGGCCAGATCCTCGAGGAGGGCACGCCCGACGAGTTCTTCGAGCATCCGAAGACCGAGCGCGCCAAGGACTTCCTGTCGAAGATCCTGACGCACTGACGCATTGACGAGAGACGTCACGAAGAGCGAAGGAACAGCATGAAACTATTTGGAGGGCCGGCGAAGCGCATCTGGCGCAAGGCCGTCGCGCTGATCTGCGCGGCCGCCTGCGTCGTGGGCGTCTCCGCCTGCGGATCGGACGACGCGTCCGACAAGATCAAGATCGGCATCAAGTTCGACCAGCCTGGCCTGGGCTTCAAGAAGTCCGGCACCTATGTCGGCTTCGACGTCGACGTCGCGAAGTACATCGCGAAGAAACTCGGCTATTCCGAGGACCAGATCGAATGGAAGGAAGCGCCGTCGAAGCAGCGCGAGGCGATGCTGCAGAACGGCGACGTCGACATGATCATCGCGACCTACTCGATCACCGATTCCCGCAAGGAGGTCGTCTCGTTCGCCGGACCGTACTTCGTAGCCGGCCAGGACCTGCTCGTGCGCGCCGACGACGATTCGATCAGCGGTCCCGAGGACCTCAATGGCAAGCGCCTGTGTTCGGCGACCGGCTCGACGTCGGCGACCGTCGTCAAGGAGAAGTTCGCCAACGAAGTCCAGCTGATGGAGCAGCCGAGCTACGCCGAATGCGCGACGGCGCTGCTGTCCGGCATCGTCGACGCCGTGACCACCGACGACATCATCCTCGCCGGCCTCGCCTCGGCGTCCGGCGGCAGGCTGCGCGTCGTCGGAGACCCGTTCACGCAGGAATACTACGGCGTAGGCGTCAAGAAGGACGACACCGAACTCGTCGCGAAGATCGACGCCGCGATCAACGAGATGATCGAGGACGGCTCCTGGGAACAGGCGATCAAGGACAACACCGCGGGCACCGACTACACGCCAAATGCGAAGTACAATCCGCCGACCGCCAACCAGGGCATCATTCCGGACGACGGGGAGGATAGCTGAGCATGGAAGGATTCATTGAGCTTTTCCAGTCCTACAACATTCCCGCCGCATTCCTCGTCAACATCGAGCTGACCGCCTGGAGCGCGCTGTTCTCCGCCATCCTCGGCGTCGTCCTCGTCATGATGAAGATCTCGCCGGTCCCGTCGCTGCGCCGCGTCTCCGGCGCATACGTCGAACTGTTCAAGAACATGCCGCTGACGATCATCATGGTCTTCATGGTGCTCGGCGTCTACGGCCAGCTGAAGCTCGGCTTCTCGAACACGTTCACGACGAACTTCTTCTGGCTCGCCGTCGTCGGCCTGTCGCTGTACACGGCCGCGTTCGTCTGCGAGTCGCTGCGAAGCGGCATCAACACGGTGCCGCTCGGCCAGGCCGAGGCCGGCCGCGCGCTGGGCCTGAGCTTCATGCAGTCGGCCACGCAGATCATCCTGCCGCAGGCCTTCCGCGGCTCGGTCGCGCCGCTGGGCAACACGCTGATCGCGCTGCTCAAGAACTCGACCGTCGCGGCGGCCGCGTCGGTGGCCACCGAAACGTCCTCGCTGATGAGCGAGATGATCGAGTACCGTCCGGACGTCATCATCCAGATCTTCCTGATCTTCGCGTTCGGCTACGTCATCATGATCATCCCGATCGGCCTGCTGACGACGTACCTGTCCAACAAGCTCGCAGTCAGGAGGTGACGAACAACCATGGCAACCAATGAAAGCAGCGTCCTGTTCGACGAACCGGGCCCGAAGGCGAAGAAGCGCATCCGCATCGCCAACTGGGTGGCCGGCATCGTCTTCGCCATCGTCGTCGTCCTGATCCTCGTGCGCCTGCACAACCCGCCGCAGGGCGAAAACCAGCTGTCCTGGGAACTCTGGAAGCCAGCCCTCGAATGGGAAGCCTGGTCGGACTTCTACCTGCCCGGCCTGTGGGCCACGATCCGCGCGGCCGTCGTCGCCGTCGTCGGCGCCGTCATCTTCGGCCTGATCTTCGGCATCGGCCGACTGCTGCCGAACCCGCTGATCAAGGGCATCTGCGCGATCGTCATCGAGTTCACGCGAGCCGTGCCGGTCCTCATCATGATGATCTTCTTCTGGCGAGGCCTGGCGTTCGCCGGCCTCCCGAGCCCGGCGTACTGGGCCGTCGTCATCTCGCTGATCCTGTACAACGGCTCCGTCGTCGCCGAGCTCATCCGCTCCGGCGTCGGCAACCTGCCGAACGGCCAGCACGAGGCCGGCCTGGCGCTCGGCCTGACGCGCACGCAGTCGCTGATGAGCATCGAGGTGCCGCAGGCGATCTTCGCCATGCTGCCGGCCGCCGTCACGCAGCTCGTCGTCGTCCTCAAGGACACGGCGCTCGGCTCGATCATCATGTACACCGACCTGCTGCAGGAAAGCCGCCGACTCGGCTCGATGTACTTCAACATCCTGCAGACGCTCGTCGTCGCCGCCGTCATCTACTTCATCCTGTGCTGGGCGCTGAGCCGCTTCGCCGAATGGCTTCCGGCCCGCATGCAGCGGCACACGCTGGCGCCGACCGAGCCGGAACCGATCGCCCCGATCGCGATCATGGATCCGTCGAACGTCAACCAGATCGCCGTCGCCCACGAGGAACGTCCGCTCGGTGGTTCGCAGCGCCTCTACCACGTGCATCACCGCGGCACGAACGCGTCGATCCACCAGTGGCGGCATACCCGCTACACGCAGGGCTTCGACGAGACGCACCCCGAAAGCCAGCAGGAATTCGAGAAGAAGCCGCTCGCCGAACAGGCCCGGCTCGTATTCTCGACCGGACCGGACAAGGGCGGCAAGGCCGCCAGGAACGCCAAGCCGGCGAAGACCGCCCGCAAGGGCCGCTGGTTCACGAAGAACGAAGGCAAGTCCGGCGGCGACAAGGACGGATCGTCCGACGGATCGTCCAGGTGAAATAGCGTCGAATCGTCCGGGTAACGGCGAATCCCGCCGGTACTCCCGAACGCGAGGGGATGTCGCGATTCCATGATCCAATCACGGAATCGCGGCATCCCCTCGCCGTATCCATGGTGACGGTCATCACGGGCATTCGCGGGTTTCCTTTCCGTCGTCAGGGAAAGACGACGGGGGAGAGGATCGCGCTTTCTACAATACGGGAGCATGGGCAACAAGGAATCGAAAAAGAAAAAAGTCAGCAAGATCGCGAAGACGATGGACAAGGTGGCGCAGCGGGCGTCGAAGGCCGACGGCAGCGAGTCGGTCGTCGCCGGCCTGTCGCAGGCGGCGAAGTCGAGCGACATGCTGAGTTCGGTCTTCTCGCTGCCGCCGGCCCAGCGCCTGCGTTTCCGGCCCGGCCAGCGGCTCGCCGACATCGACGCGGGGGAGACGCCCGGCTTCGACGGCAACAAGGCCGAATGCGAACGATTCATCGGCCTGTCCGCCACCGAGATCTCGCGCTACCAGCGCCTGATGTACGCCAACGGCCTGCACGGCTCGAAGCGGCGCGTGCTGATCATCCTGCAGGGCATGGACGCCTCCGGCAAGGGCGGCATCGTCCGCCACGTCTTCCACCAGGTCGACCCGATGGGCATCCACTACCACGGCTTCGGCGCCCCGAGCGAGGAAGACAGGCAGCACGACTACCTGTGGCGCATCAGGAAGGAGCTGCCGCCGGCCGGCTGGATCTCGATCTTCGACCGCTCGCAGTACGAGGACATCGTCATGCCGCACGTCTACGGCACGTTCCCGCCCGAGGTCTGGCAGAAGCGCTACGGCGAGATCAACGACTTCGAAAGCGAACTGGTCGCCGACGGCTGCGCCATCCTCAAGATCTACCTCGTCTCCAGCAAGGAGGCGCAGAAGCAGCACTTCCTCAAGCGACTGTACGATCCGCGTAAGTACTGGAAATTCGATCCGTCCGACCTCGACGCCCGCGACCGCTGGGACGACTACGTCGCCGCCTGGCAGGACGTGTTCGAGAAGACGAGCACGCCGGACGCGCCGTGGTACCTGATCCCGGCCGACCACCGCTGGTATTCGAGGATGGCCGTCTCCGAACTCCTCAGGACGACCATGAAGAACTTCAACATGACATGGCCACCGCTCGACGTCGACCGCGCCGAGGCGCTGGAACGCCTCGAAGCCGACTGACCGGGCCGGCTGGCCGCCTCCCGGCCGGGCCTCCGCGGTCGCGCCTGTTCGCGGTCAGCAACAGGCCAATTCGTTTTCCGTTCGCCGGCGGGCGAACGGAATGCCGTCGGGTGCTATGCTTGGACGCCAAATCCGATGGCGATAATCGGGTTTTGGTGCTCCCGTTACGCTGACGCCGAACAGAACCGGGCAATGGCGTCCGGTTTGGGCAAGCCGCGTCAGACGTAACCCTTCGTCCGAATATTTCCCCCAGAACAAATCGACCGATTTCGGCAATCGCCGCCGACTACCTTCGGAGATCAGGAAAGCCGAGAATCGTCCGGCACGGCCGGTGCGGGTAGGGACGCACGGATCGACAAGGCGGTTCTTCCGGCTGTCCCAACGCAATATCCTTGCAGTCCGCCGGGGGAGAAACACCAACGCAGCGGGAAGCGGGGATCCGACAGACAAAGCTGAAAACTATGAGTACAACAACTAAATCGGGCACCAAGGCGGTGTCGGCGTCCAAGGCCAAGGAGGCGGTGAAGGGCGCCAACTCGGGCACCGGATACATATCGACGATAGCCCTGACGATGATGACGGTCACGACGCTGGCCGGCATCGCCAACGACGTGCAGCTGAGCTTCTACGGCCTGTCGGCCGTGACCTACCTGCTCATCGGCGGCATCCTGTTCTTCATCCCGACCGGTCTGGTCGCGGCCGAGCTGGCTTCCGGATGGAGCCAGCGCGGCGGCATCTTCAGGTGGGTCGGCGAAGGCCTGGGCACGTTCCCGGCCATTTGCTGCCTGCTGATCCTGTGGTTCCAGACGTCGTTCTCGTTCGGTTCCGGCATCCCTGGCTCGTCGGCGACGATCGGCTTTTTCACCTCCGACTACAACTGGGCCGTCAACTTCGCCGAGTCCGACCACTCCTGGAAGGTCACGCTGCCGATCATGCTTGGCTGGCTCGCCTACTACTGGTTCATCTGCTGGCTGGCAACGAAGGGCGTCAAGGTCTTCTCGAACATCGCCAAGTACGGCGTCATCTTCGGCACGTTCATCCCGCTGGCCATCATGATGATTCTCGCAGTCGTCTGGCTGTGCAAGGGCAACCGTCCCGCCATCGACATGTCGTTCAGTGGATTCGTGCCGCAATGGAGTGGCATCTCGACGTTATCGCTGGCCGCCGGCGTGTTCTTCTCGTTCGCCGGCGTCGACATGAACGCCGCCCACATCAAGGACCTCAAGCACCCGAGCAAGCAGTTCCCGGTCGTCGTGTTCATTTCGATGATCCTCGCGTTCCTCATCTTCGTCATCGGCACCGTCATCATCGCCATGATCGTGCCCGAAGGCCAGATCAACCTGCTGTACACGCTGGATACCGTGTTCCGCGACCTCGGCGCGCAGATTGGCTTCCCGGACCTCTATCTCGTCATTGTCTACCTGTCGCTGGCCAACTCGTTCGCGGCCCTGATCACGAACCTCGCCGGTCCGTCGTACATGCTCGGCCAGGCCGGTCGCTCGGGCTTCCTGCCGAAGTGGCTGCAGAACAACAACAAGCACGGCATGCCGTCGCGCATGATGTACTTCCAGATGCTGTTCATGACGATCGTCGCGTTCGTCGTCTTCTTCCTGCCGAACATCGAGGGTTTCGTCGCGCTGGTCACCCAGGCGATCACGATCTTGTACATGCTGTACTACGTCTTCATGTTTGTCGCGTTCCTGCGCCTGCGCTACACGCAGCCGAACCGTCCGCGCGGATTCAAGGTCCCCGGCGGCAAGGTCGGCGCATGGATCGTGGCGTGCGTCGGCATCGCGGCGTCGGTCTTCGCGATCGTGCTGGCCATGTATCCGCCGGCACAGCTCAAGGCCGAAGTCGGTTCCGGCTTCACCTACGACGTCATCATCATTGCGATGATCGCGTTCGTCTTCCTGTGCTGCGTTCTGCTGTATCGCTTGTCCCGCAAGCGCAACTGGGTCGATCCGACCAACCAGTTCGCGCCGTTTACCTGGCAGATCGAAGGCATGAAGAAGCCGGGCAAGGCACTGTCCAACATTCCGACCGCCATCATGTCCGAAGACCAGGATCCGATGGGCATGCCGATCAAGCACACCTACACGCCCGACGAGATGATCAGCCTGCCGAGTTCGGCCACGCCGGAACAGCAGGCCGAGGCGGCGGCCGACCTGCTCAGGCAGAAGGGCATCGTCGAGCCGGACACGCCGGAGGCCGGACCGATCCTCGTCAACTCCGAAGCCAGTACCAAGGCTGTCCAGTTCGATACGCCGAACAACGGCGTTCCGGTGGACGGCGCCGATGGCACGACGAAGCTGCCGACGCCCACCGCCGAACAGGTCGGCGCGACGGCATTGCCTGACAACCCATCGGCCGCAGCCGATATCGCCCGTGCCCGCGCCAAGGCGGCCGCCGCCGAATCGCGCGACGCCTCCGCCGAAGTCAAGGCCTACAACGCCGAAGCCAAGGCCGACGACGCGCTGGCCGAAGCCGAAGGCAACGCCCGCACCGCAACGGCCACGGCCAATCTCGCCCGCGCCTCCGTCATGAAGGACATGTCCGACCTGGCCGATGGCAAGGCTCCGGCCAGCGACGGCACACCGACCATCATGTCGGACGAATCGTCCAAGACGACCACGAAGCCGGCGGTACCCAACGCTTCCGCTGTTTCCTCCGACGCCACGGCCACCGGCAAGCCGGCGGCCGACGGCACGGCAGCGAAGCAGTGAGTCAGCAACCTCCCATTGGCAGACGGCGGGGCTCCGGGCGACCGGAGCCCCGCCGTCTGTCTGTCCGGTCGTCCGGCGACCAGTCGCCGCGGCTTCTCCGTCGGGAAACGTCACCGGCTAGACTGGGACGCATGACTGAAGACACTGCGGCAACGAACGGCGAGGCGGCCGTCTCCTCCTACGGCTCGCTGGCGAAGCTGGCGCCCGACTGGAACGATCCGGACCCCCGGTACCTCGACGACGACGATATCTACGAACGATTCTTCCAATGGGTGGAGGACACGAAACACGTCGAGCCCTGGCCGCACCAGGAAGAAGCCGTCATGGACCTGCTCGAGGGCGACCACGTCATCCTCAACACGCCGACCGGCTCCGGCAAGTCGATGGTCGCCCTCGGCATGCATTACGCGGCGCTCGCGACCGGCCGCCGCTCCTACTACACGGCGCCGATCAAGGCGCTCGTCTCCGAGAAGTTCTTCGACCTCGTCGACGTGTTCGGCCGCGAGAACGTCGGCATGGTGACCGGCGACTCGTCCATCAACCCGGACGCGCCGATCATCTGCTGCACGGCCGAGATCCTCGCCAACCAGGCCCTGCGCGAGGGCGCGAAGGCCGACATCGGCTGCGTGGCGATGGACGAGTTCCACTACTACGGTGACCCGGAGCGCGGCTGGGCGTGGCAGGTGCCGCTGCTCACGCTGCCGAAGACGCAGTTCCTGCTGATGAGCGCCACGCTCGGCAACGTCGACGCGATCGCCGACAAGCTCGAGGCGATGACCGACCGGCCCGTCGACATCATCGCGAACGCACCCAGGCCGGTGCCGCTCGAATACGAATACACGCTCGAGCCGCTCGAGAAGACCGTCGAGCTCGCCGTCTCGAAGGGCCAGACGCCGATCTACGTCGTCCACTTCTCGCAGGACGCCGCGCTCGACACGGCCCAGTCGCTCGCCAACACCGGCGTCTCGACGAAGGAACAGCGCGCCGCGATCGCCGAGGCAATCAGGGGCACGAAGTTCACGACCGGCTTCGGCAAGATCCTGCAGCGGCTCTTGAAGACCGGCGTCGGCATCCACCACGCCGGCATGCTGCCGCGCTACCGCCGCCTCGTCGAGCAGCTCGCCCAGCAGGGCCTGCTGCCGGTCATCTGCGGCACCGACACGCTCGGCGTCGGCATCAACGTGCCGATCCACTCGGTCGTCCTCACGCAGCTGACGAAGTTCGACGGCACGAGGATGCGCCGGCTGCGCGCCCGCGAATTCCACCAGATCGCCGGCCGCGCCGGACGTTCCGGCTTCGACACCGAGGGCCTCGTCATCGCCGAGGCGCCCGAATACGAGATCGAGAACGCGCGCGCCGTCGCGAAGGCCGGCGACGATCCGAAGAAACTCAAGAAAATCAAGCGCAAGAAAGCGCCGGAAGGCTTCGTCAACTGGACCGAGTCGACGTTCGACAAGCTCATCGACGCGGCACCGGAAACGCTCATGCCCCACATGAAGGTCTCGCACTCGATGGTCCTCAACGAGGTGCAGCAGGGCGGCGACGCCCGTGCGAGAATCGTGAAGCTCATCGACGACTCGTCGCAGACGCCCGACCAGAAGGACCAGCTGCTCGAGCGCGCCGACGCGATCTTCGAGACGCTGTTCGACACCGGCGTCATCGAGACCGAACCGAACGGCCACGGCGGCGAGGACTATTTCCTGACCGTCGACGTGCCGGACAACATCGCGCTCGACCAGCCGCTGTCGCCGTTCCTGCTCGCCGCCCTCGAACTGCTCGACCCCGAATCGGACACCTACGCGCTCGACGTCGTCTCGATGGCCGAGGCCACGCTCGAGGACCCCAAGCAGGTCCTCAAGGCCCAGCAGCGCCAGGCACGCGACAAGGCGATGGCGACGATGAAGGAGGAGGGCCTGGACTACGACGAGCGCATGGACCGGCTGGCCGAGGTCACGTGGCCGAAGCCGCTCGCCGACATGCTCGACGCGGCGTTCGACGAATACCGGCACGACGTGCCGTGGGCGGCCGACTACGAACTGTCACCGAAGTCCGTCGTGCGCGACATGGTCGAGACGGCCTCCGACTTCAACGGCTACATCGCCCGCTACGGCATCGCCCGCTCCGAGGGCACGCTGCTGCGCTACCTGTCGGACGCATACCGGGTGCTGGCGCGCACGGTGCCGCGCGACAAGCGCGACGAGCAACTCGACGACATCGTTTCCTGGCTGCGCGTCGTCGTGCGCTCGGTCGACTCGTCGCTCGTCGACGAATGGGAGGCCGCCGGCCTCGAGTCCGATGGCGTGCCGGCCGGCGCCGTCGACGCGGCGACGGCCGCGACGCTCGCCGCGCCGGGCACGGCCGACGCCGTCGTCGAGGACCGGCGCGGCCTGATCGTGCTCATCCGCAACGCGATGTTCCGCCGCGTGCTGCTGATGGACCGCGACGACCCGGCCGCGCTCGGCGAGCTCGACCGCGAATGGGGCTACGGGCCTCACGAATGGGAAGACGCGCTCGACGACTACTACGACGACCACGAGTACGTCAACATCGACGCCGGCGCCCGCAGCGGCGAGCTGTTCATCCTCGACGACCGCCACGAGAAGGACGAGCACACCTGGAAGGTGCGTCAGGTCATCGACGACTCCGACGGCGACCACAACTGGGCGATCACCGGCATCGTCGACCTCGACGCCATCCAGGAACGCGGCGAAGTCGTCTTCCACGACTACGAGGTCGACGAGATCTAGCGGGACCGGAGCTTCGCGGCCCTCCGGCATGCCGGAAGGAACCGAAAAAACGGATGTCACGGACTCGGGCCGCCGGCCCGGGTCCGTGACATCCGGAGAATGGGGATGGGCGCGGCGCCTAGTTCGTGCCGATGCTCATCGTCTCCGGCAGCGTGCTGCCGCCGTCGATGACGATCTGCGAGCCGGTGATGTAGCTCGCCTCGTCGGAACCGAGGAACGCGAACAGCTCGCCGACCTCGTCCGGCCTGGCGAGTCGCTTCATCGGCACGCCGACGGCGATGTCGTCGATCGCCGCCTCCGGATTGTCCGGATTCGACTCGACGGCCATCTTCTCGACCATCGGCGTCCTCGCGTAGCCGAGCTGCGAGCAGTTGACGCGGATATGCCGGTCGGCGTATTCGACGGCGAGGCACTTCGTCAGGCCGACGAGCGCCGCCTTTGTCATCGCGTAGGCCGCCTCGCCGGCGTCGGCGACGATGTCGCCGGTCACCGACGACGCGATGACGATCGCGCCCCTGCCCTCGTCGAGCATGTACGGGATGACGGCCTGGCAGGTGTTCCATACGCCCTTGATGTTCACGTCGATGTGGAAGTCGCGCATCTCGTCGCTCATCTGCTCGAACGGCGCGAGCCGGCAGACGCCGGCGTTGCAGCAGGCGACGTCGAGCGAGCCGAACGTGTCATGGGCGAGCTTCGCCGCGGCGACCATCGCGTCGCGGTCGGCGACGTTGGCCGTGACGGTGACGAGCTCGGCGTCCGGATACAGTTCGCGGATATGGTCCGCCGTCGCCTCGACCGCCGGATCGAGGTCGACCATGCAGACCTTCGCGCCGTACTTCGCGTACACCTCGGCGATGCCTGCGCCGAGTCCCGCCGCGGCTCCCGTCACGAGTGCCGCCTTGCCTTCGAGTTTCCGCTGTGCCATGGTTCATGACTCCTTTGTCGTCGGGATTGTCTGTGTATCAGTGGGTTGGTTGATTGATTGAATGAATGACTGGTTGGTCGACTGGACCGATCGGCTCTGCGGCGGCATGGCCGGACGGCCGGACTGCCGCGCGAATCGTGCCTAGAATTCCTCGACACCGTCCGGCGTCTCGATGGTCACCTTGCTCTTCTTCCAGCGCACGAGGACCATCCACAGCCAGATGACGACGCCGATGCCGAGGTAGACGCCGAACGACACCCACGAGCCGACGCCCTGGCCAAGCGTGCAGAAGAACGCGATCGCGACCATGATGACCATCGCGAGGATGCGCATGACGTCGCCGCCGCGCACCTTGTTCCTGTTGTGCGCATACCAGTCGGGATGCTTGCGGTGCATGCGCACGGCCGAGATCATCGTCAGCGCGTAGGCGCAGGCGCAGCCGAACGACATGAGGTTGAAGAAGTCGTTCATGAACGTGCCGGCGTTCTGCAGCAGGATGAACACGAGGCTGACGGCGAGCAGGAAGATGTTCGGCAGGATCGGCTGCTGGTGCCTGTTGACCTTCGTGAACGCCTGCGGCAGGAAGTTCTTCGTGCCCATCGAGTACAGCATGCGCACCGTCGACATCCAGAAGCCGAGGATCGACGCCGTCATGCCGAGCAGGATCGAGACCAGGCCGTAGAGCACGGGCCAGACCCGCCAGCCGAGAATCGTCTCCATCGCCGTGATCGTCATGAAGCCGCTCGACGCGTCGCCGGCGAGCAGCTCCTGCGCCGGCGCGAGGCCGGCCACGCAGAAGAAGAAGATGGCGTAGATGGCGCCGCAGGTGATGATCGAGCCGCAGATCGCCTTCTTCGTGTTCGACGTCGGGAAATCGCCTTCCTCGACCATCTGCGGCACCGTCTCGAAGCCGAAGAACGGCGTGATCAGCAGCGCCATGCCGATGATCCAGCCGGGAATGCCGAACGTGCTGTCGAGCGACGTGTACGTGAACGACTGCACGATGTTCGAGAAGCTCCAGTGGCCGCAGGTCAGGATCAGCAGCGCCGTGATCAGCGTCGTCACGATGTTCGCGAACAGGCAGGTGGCCTGCGCCTTGACGAGGAACTGGATGTCCTGCATGCTCATGACGAAGACGGCGAGCAGGATGACGATGCCGATGACGATGATCGCCCCGAAGCTCAGGTTCAGGCCGAACAGCTTGCTGATGAACGTCGCGATGGCCATGACGACGGCCGGCGGCACGGCGATCCACGCCGCCATGATCAGCCACGAGGCGAGGAAGCCCACGTGCCTGTTGATGCCGACGGTGTTGTAGATCAGCTCGCCGCCGGCCGTGCGGAACATCGACGACAGCTCGCTGTAGACGAGCGCCGTCGGCAGGATGGCGATTGTCATCAGCATGAAGGCGAGGAAGACGCCGGAGCCGCAGTATCCGAAGAACACGGAATCCCAGTAGCTGACGTAGGTGAAGATCGAGCCGGTCGCCACCGTGTAGACGAAGACGAGCTTGAGCGAGCGTTGCAGCCCCTTGTTCGGGGCTGGCTTGTTGGTTTCGAGATCGGTCATGGAGTACCTTCCGGTGCTGTGATCGACATCGCTGTCTTCCTTGACAACGATGTTTACGGTTATCGTGGGGGAAGAGGCGTAGGGAAGGAGGGCCGCCGGCGGTCGGACGACGCCGTTGTCGTCGCCGCGGCTTATGTCCCATGATAATCGCGACATGCCGGAGGAACTGTACGACGGGGGTATCGTTTCGTCAAGAATGTTGGCAAAGATGGCCGGAACGGGAGTTGAACAGATGTTCGAATGCCGTGTTGCCGGCGCTATACTGGCCGTATGAGTCAGCAACAGGATCTGTTCGCCGCGGCGGCCGGCGACGACGATGTCGTCCGTCCGCTCGCCGTCAGGATGCGGCCGTCGACGCTCGACGACGTCGTCGGCCAGTCGAGGGCGCTGACGCCCGGCTCGCCGCTGCGGCGACTGGCGAACCCCGCGTCGACCGGCAGCCTGACGGCGCCGAGTTCCGTCATCCTGTTCGGTCCTCCCGGTGTCGGCAAGACGACGCTTGCCCACATCGTCGCCCAGCAGTCCGGCCGCGTCTTCGAGGAGCTGTCGGCCGTGACGTCCGGCGTCAAGGACGTGCGCGACGTGCTGTCCCGCGCCCGCGAGCGCCTCGTCTCCGAAGGCGTCGAGACGGTGCTGTTCATCGACGAGGTGCACCGTTTCTCGAAAAGCCAGCAGGACGCACTGCTGCCGAGCGTCGAGAACCGCGACGTCACGTTCATCGCGGCGACGACGGAAAACCCGAGCTTCTCGGTCATCAAGCCGCTGCTGAGCCGTTCCGTCGTCGTCAAGCTCGAGTCGCTGTCCGGCGACGAGCTGGAAACCGTCGTCAGGCGCGCCGTGCACAGTCCGCGCGGCCTCGGCGACAGGGTCGACGTGACCGATGCCGCCGTCGACGACATCGTGCGGCTCGCCGGCGGCGACGCCCGCAAGTCGCTGACGATCCTCGAGGCGGCGGCCGGCGCCGTCACCGGTCCGGTCACCGTCGCGTCGCTCGCCGCCGGCGAAGGCGATGGCGACGGCAAGGAGAACGGGAACGATTCGCCCGGAAACACGCCGAACCCGGTCGTCACGCCGGACGTCGTCGCCGAGGTCATGGACACGGCGACGATTCGCTACGACAAGGACGGCGACGACCACTACGACGTCGCGTCCGCCTTCATCAAGTCGATGCGGGGCTCCGACGTCGACGCGAGCCTGCATTACCTCGCCCGGATGATCAGGGCGGGGGAGGACCCGCGGTTCATCGCCAGGCGCATCATGATCGCCGCCGCCGAGGAGGTCGGCATGGCCGCCCCGCAGATCCTGCAGGTCACCGTCGCCGCGGCGCAGGCCGTCGCGATGGTCGGCATGCCGGAAGCGAGGATCATCCTGTCCGAAGCCGTCATCGCCGTCGCGACGGCGCCGAAATCGAACGCGTCGTACCTGGCGATCAACCAGGCGCTCGAGGACGTCGACAAGGGCCGCATCGGCCAGGTGCCGCTGCACCTGCGCAACGCGCCGACGGCGCTGATGAAGAGTTGGGGCAACAAGGAAGGCTACGTCTACGCCCACGACGAGCCCGGCGGCATCGCCACGCAGCAGTACATGCCCGACGAGCTGCTCGGCACCGAGTACTACCACCCGAACAACCGCGGCTATGAACGCGAGATCGGCCCCGCCGTCGACCGCATGCGCGAGATCATCCACAAGAACGATCCGTCCCGGCGGGGTTGACGGTGGGGCCGTGCGGTGGCGTCGTCGACTTGCGAAATTCATCAATGCTGGCATCCCGGGAACGACATCGCCGCCGACCGACGCCTTTAGCCCGTAAGTTGTAGGTGGAGGGAAGGATTGTCGAGGCTGCGGGGGTAGTATCCGATGTTGTTTCGATTCGACATTTTTTCGTGCGCAATCCATAAACCGTGCCTTGCCGGGGATTCCGGGGGCCGTATTCTGTTGCCTATCGTGTGAAGAACCACAGGGGAAATGAAACAAGAAGAGTTCATTCTCGACAATTCCAATCCCGAACTCGTGGCCGAATCGGCCGCCGATCTCGAGGACGGCGTCGAAAACCGTCTCGAGGAAGAGGAACAGCTCATTCAGGACGAATGGGGCGCCCCGGTCGCCGAAGCCGACGGCGACCAGACCATCCCGAAGAGACTGATCGGCTCGATCGCCGCCGTCGGCTCGCTCGCGTTCCTCGGCATCCTGACCGAGACGCTGATGACGGTCCTGTTTCCGGCGCTGATGGAGGAGTTCAACATCTCGACGTCGCTCGTCCAGTGGGTGACGACGATCTACCTGCTGTCCGTCGCCGCGACGATGCCGCTGTCCGGCTTCCTCAACCGCCGATTCACGCTCAAGTCGCTGTTCGTCGCCGCCGTCGCGCTGGCGGTCATTGGCTCGGTCATCATGATCTTCGGCTACCGGTTCTGGCTCGTCCTCGTCGCCCGCTGCCTGCAGGGCATCGGCTCCGGCATCGCGACGCCGCTGATGATGAACATCATCCTCGAGCAGTCGCCGAAGACGAAGATCGGCCGGCTCATGGGCGTCGGCGCGCTCGTCATCACCGTCGCGCCGGCCATCGGCCCGACCGTCGGCGGCGCCGTCTCTGCCGTCTGGCCGTGGAGGACCGTCTTCATGATCGTCGTTCCGATCCTCGTCCTCGTCTCGCTGCCGCTCGGCCTGCACTGCATCGAGCAGAAGCGTCCGACCGAGGCCGCGCACCTCAACGCCGTCCAGTTCGTCGCCGTCGTCGTGGCGCTCGTCGGCCTGCTGTTCGGCGTCAACGAACTCGGCGTCGCCATCTCCGACGGAGTCTCCGGCGCGCCGGCGGCCGGTTCCATTGTTGCCGCCGTCGCCTCGCTCGTCATTGGTCTGGCCTCGCTCGTCTTCTTCTGCTGGTCGGCACGCAAGTCGTTCTCGCCGCTCATCCGCCTCGGTTGGCTCCGTGACCGCGTCAACCTGCTCCACGTCGTCGCCTACGCCCTGCTGCCGCTGCTGAGCTTCGGCTTCGGCTACGTCATCACCAACCTCGCCCAGCTGTCGCTGGGCACCGACGCGCTGATCGCCGGCCTGCTGATGATGCCGGGCGCCCTCGTGGGCGCGCTGTGCGCGCCGCTCGGCGGCATGATGTACGACCGTTTCGGCGCCGTCAAGCCGATCGTGGGCTCGCTGATCGCCTGCGGCGTCGGCCTCGTGCTGCTGTTCGTGTTCTCGGCGCACCTGACGCCGTTCACGCTCGCCGCGTTCTTCTTCCTGTTCGGCGTCGGCTATGCCCTGTGCATTTCGAACATCATGACGAGCGGCATGTCCGGCATCCCCGGTCCGTTCATGCCGGACGGCAACGCCGTGTTCAACACCGTCATGCAGTTCGGCGGCGCCGCCGGCATCACGCTGTTCTCGACGATCATGGCGATCTGCCAGGCCGGCCACGGCACGATCGGCTCCGCCGCCTACGTCAGGGCGACCACCAGTGGCGGTACGTGGATCTTCCTGACGATGCTCGTCGTCTTCGCTGTCGCGTTCGCCTGCCTGCTGACCGCCTTCCGCCTGCGCAGGGCCCGGCTCGCGAAGGCCGGGACGGACAAGTCGGCCCGGTAAATACATGGTACCTTGAGGAGGAATGCTCCCTTCGCGGGGACCTTTCCTCCCCATGCGCCACGCCGGCGAAACGGCCAGATCTGGCCTCGGGCGGAGGAATCGTGCCGATGGGGATTCCAGCCGTGCGCCTACACTGCGAATCAGTGACGAAATAATCGAAGACGGATCCAAGACCTACGGACGAAAACGAGATTTTCGTTGGCGTAGGCTTTATTTTTGCCGTTTTTCTGTCGATGCTTTCGTCAAGTGGCCCCGCGATTTTCGGGGAATCTCAAGACATAGGGAGTGCCACGCTGCATGAGTGAAGAACGGACTGTGGACATCGAAACCGAAGGAAACGACGGCGAACCGACGAGGGTCGAGGAGGCCTTCGTCAACGGCGACGACCGACAGATGGTCATCGAACCGGCTATGGAAGCCGGCGGCGTCGCCCATGTCGTCATCGAGGAACCGCTGGACGACGGTTCCGACGCCATCCCGATCGCCGTCGTGCCCGGCACGAAGGAAGCCGACGCGCAGTCGACGGCCCTCGACCGCGACGAGGACGAGAAGATCCCCGGCAAGCTCATCGGTTCCATCTTTGGCTGCGGCCTGCTCGCGTTCATCGGCGTCCTCACCGAAACCTGCATGAACGTGCTGTTCCCGGCGCTGATGGAGGAATTCAACCTGACGACCAGCACCGTGCAGTGGGTGACGACGATCTACCTGCTGACCGTCTCGTCGATCATGCCGCTGTCGAGCTACCTCAAGCGCCGCTTCACGCTGAAGTCGCTGTTCGTCACGGCGATCACCTGCGCCTGCGTCGGCGCCGTCATCATGATCTTCCAGCACGCGTTCTGGATCCTGCTGATCGCCCGCGTCATCCAGGGCGTGGCGACCGGCATCGCCGTCCCGCTGATGATCAACGTCATCCTCGAGCAGTCGCCGCGCTCGAAGGTCGGCCGCCTGATGGGCGTCGGCGCCCTCGTCATCGGCGTCGCCCCGGCCCTCGGTCCGACCGTCGGCGGCCTGGTGACGATGGTGCTGCCGTGGCGCTGGATCTTCGTGTTCGTGCTGCCGTTCCTGCTGCTCGTCTCGCTGCCGCTCGGCGCCTGCTGCATCCAGCAGAAGAAGCCGACCGAGGCCGCCGAGCTCAACGTCGTCCAGTTCGTCTCGATCGTCATCGCTCTCGTCGGACTCGTGCTCGGCGTCACCGAAGTCGGCGAGGCCATCGGCGACGCCGTCGCCGGCGCCGTGTCCGCGGGCACCGTCGTCGTCGGCGTCGTCGCCCTCGTCGTCGGCATCGCGTCGCTCGTGTTCTTCTGCTGGAGCACGCGGCGCTCGTTCTCGCCGCTCATCCGCCTCGGCTGGATGCGCGACCCGGTCGCGACGATGCAGGTGCTGTCCTACTTCATGCTCGCCACGCTGATTATCGGCTTCGGCTACCTGATCCCGAACCTCGCGCAACTCTCGCTCGGCGCGCCGACGTTCACCGCCGGCCTGCTCATCATGCCGGGCGCCCTCGCCGCCGCCGTCTGCGCGCCGATTGGCGGCACGCTGTTCGACCGCCTCGGCCCGGTCAGGCCGATCCTGACCGGCATCGTGCTGTGCATCGTCGGCATCGCGTCGCTGCTGTGCTTCTCGCAGCACCTCAACTCCACGCTGCTTGCCTGCCTGTACATCTTCTTCGGCGTCGGCTTCGCGCTGTCCGCGTCGAACATCATGACGAACGGCATCAACGGCATCGCCGGACCGTTCGTGCCGGACGGCAACGCCGTGTTCAACACGTTCAACCAGTTCGGCGGCGCCGCCGGCACCGCGATCTTCACGACGATCATGGCCGTCTGCCAGGCCGGCCACGGCACGCTCGGCGACGCCAGCTACCGGCAGGCGTCGACGAACGGCGGCACCGCCATCCTCGTCGTCATGCTGGTCATCGCGCTGCTCGCGTTCGCGATGATGATCGTCGTGTTCCGCACCCAGAAGAAGCGCGGCATCAATCTCAACCGTTCCGTCTCGAACGAGTAGGCCCGTTCCGGACGGATGGTTCCGTTCCGGACGGACAGCGCCGCCGACGGCGACACTCTTGGCCCCCGACCTGTTGTCGGGAGCTATTTTGTACGCTGCATCGTGGTTTGATTCGTAGCCCCTCAGTCAGAAGTTCCTTCTGTTCGTATGCCTGAGCCGGAGTGAAGGATGACCGGTACGCCGGCCGTATATTTCTCACGAAAACGGTACAGACAGTCCTGCAGTCCTGTCGCACGATCCGCGCGTGCCAACCTGCCCAGACCAGACAACGGACAAGAGAGTGAATCCATGAACAAACACGGCGAACAGCGCGGCGAAACCGTCGGGGAACGCGAGCTCGACGAGATGATGGCCGACGAGGGCGACCTGCGCCGCCCCGCGAAGACGGCTGACGAACGCATTCCGCGAAGCCTGGTCGGCTCGATCGTCGCCGTCGGCTCGCTCGCGTTCATCGGCATCCTGACCGAGACTGTCATGACGGTGCTATTCCCCGAGCTCATGGAGGAGTTCGGTGTCTCGACGGCGACCGTCCAGTGGCTGACGACGATCTACCTGCTCGTCGTCGGCGCGACGATGCCGCTGTCGTCGTTCCTCAAGCGCCGCTTCACGCTCAAGTCGCTGTTCGTCGTCGCCGTCGCGCTCGCCGTCGTCGGCTCGCTGATCATGATCGTCGCGCCGACGTTCTGGATGGTGCTCGTCGCCCGCGTCGTGCAGGGCGTCGGCTCCGGCATCGCCACGCCGCTGATGATGAACATCATCCTCGAGCAGTCGCCGCGCTCGAAGGTCGGCCGGCTCATGGGCGTCGGATCGCTCGTCATCACCGTCGCTCCGGCCATCGGCCCGACCGTCGGCGGCGCCGTCTCGGCCATCCTGCCGTGGCGCGCGATCTTCGTCATCGTCATCCCGATCGTGCTGCTGCTGTCGCTGCCGGTCGGCCTCAAGTGCATCCGCCAGGCCGCGCCGACCGAACACGCCAAGCTCAACGTCGTCCAGTTCGCCGCCATCGTCCTCGCGCTCGTCGGCCTCATCCTCGGCGTCAACCAGCTCGGCGTCGCCATCTCCGACGGCGTGGCCGGCCAGTCCTTTGGCGGCGCGCTCGCCGTCGCCATCGTCGCCCTGGCCGTCGGATTGGGCGCGCTCGCGTTCTTCGCGTGGAGCTCGCTGCGGTCGTTCTCGCCGCTCATCCGCCTGGGCTGGCTGCGCGACAGGGTCGAGCTGCTCCACGTCGTCGCCTACACGCTGCTGCCGATGCTCGGCATCGGCTTCGGCTACGTCATCACGAACCTCGCCCAGCTCTCGCTCGGCACCGACGCGCTGATGGCCGGCCTGCTCGTGCTGCCCGGCGCGCTCGTCGGCGCGCTGTTCGCGCCGATTGGCGGCATGCTGCTCGACCGGTTCGGTCCGGTGCGCCCGATCCTCGGGGCGATGGGCTTCGCCTTCGTCGGCCTGCTGCTCCTGCTGTCCTTCTCGCGGATGCTCACGCCCGGCACGCTCGCCGGCTTCTACTTCGTCTTCGGTGTCGGCTACGCGCTCGGTGTCTCGAACATCATGACGAGCGGCATCTCCGGCATTCCGGGACCGTTCGTCCCCGACGGCAACGCCGTGTTCAACACCGTCCTGCAGTTCGGCGGCGCAGCCGGCATGACGCTGTTCTCGACGATCCTGTCGGTGTGCCAGGCCGGCCACGGCGAAATCGGCTCGGCCTCCTACGTCGCCGCGACGACCAACGGCGGCACCTGGATCTTCGTCGCGATGGTCGTCATCTTCGTCATCGCCATCGGCTGCCTGGTCGCCGCGTTCCGCCTGCGCGCATCGCGGCAATGAAAAAATCCCCGCCGCCGGGCGGGGATTTTTCCATTGCCGTTCGGACAGTCAGCCGCGGCCGAGCGGATTGACGCCCTCGTTCGAGAAGTCGGTCTCGTCGTCGTACATCAGCACGCGCAGGTGCTGGTCGAGATCGAGGTTCTCGGCGGCCAGCTGCGGCGCCGGAGCCGCGGAGGACCCCGGGTCCGGCTGCGCATTCATCTCGTCGTCGTCGGCGGCGCCGTAGGCGAGCGTGCCCTGCTGGGCCAGGTTCATGCCCTGATGGTCGTAGAACGCGAAGTCGCTCGTCGTGTCCGTCATCAGGAAGTAGTTCTTGACGCCGGCGGCCTTGAACTCGCCGAGCATCCAGTCGAACAGCTGGCCGCCGATGCCCTGGCCGCGGTAGGCCGGGTCGACGATGAACAGCACGATTTCCGCGTCGTAGGCGGCGCCCTCGCGCTTCGCCTTCTCGAGCATGCGGCGGTCGGCCTCGTGCTCGGCCTTCAGGCGGTCGACGAGCTTGCGGCCGGTCTTCGAGAAATGCAGCGGAAACAGCAGCGTGCCGACATGGCGGTGGTGCTTGTTGTAGCTGCCCCTGCGCGTCTCGCGCGAATCGATGCGGCCGAGGATGACGCCGATGACGCTGTCGTGGATCGTCGCCACGCGGGCCGTCGTCGTGCGGGCCAGGCAGTATTCGAGATCGGCCTCGGCAATGCGGTGGGCCTGCTCGTCGGAGCAGTCCTCGTTGGCGTGCCAGGCATTCTGGATCAGCGTCGTCAGCGTCGGATAGTCGTCGCGCTGCAACGTCCTGTAAGCAACTTGTTCACTCATGCCTTCATCGTATGTGACGATTCACCACCGCGCGGCCGTCTCACGCGGTCAGCACAAGGGAATTTGTCGGGGGAGACCGGCGCCGTCCGTTCCCGTCGCCGGTCATGCCGACGGCGCAACGGCGCGCCGGCGGAACATGGCGGACGACACGGGGGCGTCGCGGCGCCGGAGCCATTGCCGGACACGGCGCCGCGGCGCCGACGGCGACGGTTGCATGGCGGTCATGCTTTTGTGCATCGCCGCGCGCGGTGTTATATTCTTGGTGTTTGCACAGCTCGGTGGCCGGTGGGGAAACCAGCGGTTCGGGACACGGTCGCCGCTTCGCCCGGGGGAGAATCCGGCAGCGGATTCACCGGACGGCCGTGCGCCATGCCGCCACGTTCATCGGAGAACGGGACGGAACGCCTTCCGCGGCCATAAGGGGTGGCCGTGCGCGGACACGAAAGGAGGGGCCGGATGGTTCGTGACACCTGCATATGCGGCAAGCCGCTCAAGGGACTGGCCGTGACTGGTCCGCATCGCTTCACGTTCATTCCCGCCTCCTCGCTGGCCCACTACAACTACGACCTGCCGTTCGACAGCGGCGTCCACCTGTCCGGCGGCCGCGTGCTCGAACAGTGCGAATCGTGCGGGGCGCTGACGTTCTGCGAGTATCCGCCGCTCGACGGCCACGAGCGCGGTGACGATCCGCTCGTCACCTACGGTCCCGGCACCGTCTACGAACAGTGCGACCTCGCGTCGGTGCCGACGACGTACCGCAGTTTCCGCGCGCTGATGAGCTCCGGCGTGACCGGCGGCATCATGTTCTCCGACGGCCTGCGCGCCAACCTCGCCGACCTCTACCACACGTCGGTCGCCGACCTGCCGAGCTGGAAGGTCGTCAAGGACGCGATCCTCGACCCGACGAACGTGACGCTCGACGAATGGTGGAGCGCGTCGATCGGCCGCAACTTCGTCGTGCTCTACGAAAACACGAAGGTGCTGCGTCCGGTCGCCTCGTGGCACCGCGTGGCCGGCACCGAACCGCCGAACCCGAGGATCGAGCAGTTCAACCGGCTCAACCACGACCCGCTCGCCAAGTACGCGTCCGACATGAACGAGGTCAACGACGCGCGCGAGGACATTGTCGTGCCGAACGACCGGCGCCGGCTGCTGGCGATCGGCAACCGCGCCCGCCTGCGCCTGCTCGCCTCGTCGCTGCGGGTCGGCCGCATGCTGCCGGACGTCGCCCAGTGGATGGCCGCCGACACGCTGCAGGCCGGCAACGACCTGTTCAACGCCGGCCGCGTGCTCCAGGTCGACGAGACCGTCTACGGCATCTGGCATGCGCTCGTCTCCGACCCGTCGATGGCCTACGATGCCCAGGTCGACATCCTGATCCGCCACAACGCCGTCGCGCGCATCACCTGCTCGTGCGACGAGGGGCAGCACCGGCACCTGTGCCGGCACATGGCGGCCGCGATCTTCGAGATCGGGCGTCGCTTCCAGTTCCGCGTCTCGATGCCGGACGAATCGTTCACGACCGTCGGTCCGGCCACGCCGGTCGCCGGCCATCCGGGCTTCAGGGACGCCGGAAAGGCCGGCAAGAAGTCCGAACGCTACCGTCACTATGCCGACGCGCTGTCGCTGATCCACGGCGTCGCCGGCCACGAACGGCGCTACCGGCTCTACACCAGCTTCATCGAGCCGATCGAGCACGCCGCCGAGCCGCTCTACCACATCGAGTTCATGGCGATGGATCCGGCCGGCAAGCACAAGGTCGGCTTCTGCGTCTACTCGAAGGTCATGCTCTCGTTCATCGAGGCCGTCGTCAACCGCAGTTCCGGCTACCGCAAGGTCCTCGCCTCGTACGGCCTCGACCGCAACGTGCGGCTCGACATCCTGAAGATCGACGACCTCGACGGCGATCTCGTCGAGGCGCTCGTCGCGATGCTCGTGCACAAGGAACAGACGAACGAGGGGTCGCTCGCCGAGGCGCTCGAGACCGGCACGCTGCTGCGGCTGCTCAAGCGGCTCGCCGAGATCGATGGCCAGTGAGCGGAACGGTTGTGCAGACCGTGTGCCGAACGGGGGCGCGCCGCCGGCCGCGACAGGGAATCGTTGCGCCGTGAAACTATTCTCCCGGCTACGAAACACCAAGGTTACGGAACCGTAGAAAAGTCACGTCGTCCGTGTAAGCCAGTGACTATGGCAACTGAAGAACAGCAGGCTCCGACCACGAAGCCGGAAGCCTCCCAGAACGTCGACGACAAGGCGATCAACGCCGGCATCGTCAAGGAATACACCACTCCGCTCCACGAGCCGATCGATCCGGACATCAACCTGTTCGACTTCGTCGACGACAGGGTCGAGCGCGATCCCGACGGCTCGCTCATCGGCTACAAGAACGACCAGGGCGAGTGGGGCTACTTCTCGGCCACCGAGTTCCGCGAGAAGATCATCGCGATCGGCAAGGGCCTGATCGGCTGGGGCGCCCGCCCGGGCGAGTCGATCTCGATCGTCGCGCACACCCGCTGGGAGTGGGTGGCGCTCGACCTCGCGATCATGGGCATCGGCTGCGTGACGGTGCCGGTCTACGAGACGAATTCGGCCGCGCAGATGCGTTCGATCTTCAACGATTCGGAAGTCGTGCTCGCGTTCTCCGAGGACGATTCGCAGCAGGAGAAGATCGACGCGATCGACAACGAGACGCCGTCGCTGCGCGGATCGTTCGTCATCAATTCCGAGGGCCTCGACGCGATCGTCGCGTACGGCGTCAACGTGTCCGACGAGGAATTCTACGCGCGCAAGAACGCCGTTCACGGCGACAGGCTCGCGACGATCATCTACACGTCCGGCTCGACCGGCACGCCGAAGGGCGTGGAGCTCTCGCACCGCAACATGGCCGCCGAATGCCTCGGCGCGCTGCAGTACATGCCGCGCGCGATCAACATTCCGGATCGCCGCCTGCTGCTGTTCCTGCCGCTGTCGCACGTGTTCGCGCGCTTCATGGTCATCGTCGGCATCGCCGGCACCGTGACGACCGGCCTGTCCGACAACATGAAGTCGATCGTCCAGGACTTCGAGAAGTTCGGCCCGACGCTGCTGCTCGCCGTCCCGCGCGTGTTCGAGAAGGTCTACAACGCCGCCTCGCAGCGCGCCGGCAGCGGCATGAAGGGCAAGATCTTCGCCCGCGCCGTCGAGACCGCCGTCGAATGGTCGAAGGCCGAGCAGTCCGGCGAGAAGATTCCGGGCGGCCTCAACCTGCGTCACAAGCTGTACGATTCGCTCGTCTACAAGCAGATCCGCACGATCTTCGGCCCGAACGCCGACTTCGCGATCACCGGCGGCGCGCCGATGGATTCGTGGCTGGCGCACTTCTTCAACGGCATCGGCATGCCGCTGCTCGAGGGCTACGGCATGACCGAGACGTCCGGCCCGGTCACTGTCTCGCTGCCGGACAACAACCACATCGGCACGATCGGCCAGCCGCTGTGCGGCGTCACCGCCGGCGTGGCCGAGGACGGCGAACTGTGCTTCAAGGGCGAGAACGTCTGCATGGGCTACCACAACCAGCCCGAGATCACGGCGCAGCAGATCGTTGACGGCTGGATCCACACCGGCGATCTCGGCGACGTCGACGACGAGGGCTTCGTGACGATCACCGGCCGCAAGAAGGACCTCATCATCACGGCCGGCGGCAAGAACGTCTCGCCGGGCGCCCTCGAGGCGACTGTCATGACGTCGCCGGTCGTCTCCCAGTGCCTCGTCATCGGCGACCGCAAGCCGTTCGTCGCCGCGCTCGTCACGCTCGACATGACCGACGCCAACGCATGGCTCGCCTCGCGCGGCGCCCAGCCAGCCGAATCGCTCGAGGAGCTCTCGAAGAACCCGATCGTGCATGCCGAGGTCGAACGCATTATCAAGAAGGCGAACGAGGGCGTCTCCCGTGCCGAGTCGATCCGCAAGTTCGAGATCCTGCCCGACGAGTTCACCGAGGCCAACGGCATGCTGACCGCCTCGATGAAGACGCGCCGCAAGCCGATCATCGACCACTACCGCAAGCTCATCGACACTGTCATCTACGTGCCGAAGAAGAAGGGCTGAGCCTTTTCGCCGCACCGGGCAGGGCGCTTTCCCGCAATGGGGGAGCGCCCTGTTTCGTCTTGTCCGTCTTGCCATGCGACTGTTCTTCCATGTCGCAATCCCGCGATCCGGCCAGCGGGTTGCGACATGGACAGGAGGCCGCTTCCGTTCTTCCGTGGCGAACGTGACTTGTATCCGGACGCTGGCACGACGATATTGGGTCACGACGCCGCAGCCGGCGGCGCCGGCAAGGGGGACCGGTACGAATGCTGCACGAACTCAGGATCAAGCGCGTCTACGACCATCCGTCGCCGGACGACGGCTACAGGATCCTCGTCGACCGGGCATGGCCACGGGGGCTGAGCCGGGAAACCGCCGACCTGTACTACCGCGCCAACAGGGAACTCGGCCCGAGCGCCGAACTGAAGGCGTTCCTCGGCCACACGCGGCCGAACTTCCCGGTCTTCGCCGAACGCTACGTCGACGAACTCGACAGCCGTCCCGAAGCCCACGAGATGGCGAGGAAGATCCGCGAACTGCTCGAACACGACAACGTCACGCTCGTCTACATCTCGCGGCATCCGACGAAGAACACGGCCGTCATCGTGCGCAACTGGCTCTACCGCCAGTGGGGCATGCGCCCGCAGCTGCCGGTCTGGTACACGACGACCGGCCTCGACGCTCCCGGCAGCCACGCCTCCGAAGACGCGAACCACGCCGGACGGACAGATCGTGCCAACGCTTCGACACCAACCGATGAACAGGGGGATTCCATGGACACCAACGAACGCAACGACGACCTGGCGAAGGCCGCACGGATTGCCGATGAGCCGGTCGTCGGCGCAAGCGACAACCCGCGCATGACGGTGCGCACCGAGGAGAAGGCCGCCGAGACCGCCGACGAGGAGCGCAGGCTGTTCCGCGAAGGCGACAAGATCGAGCGCCGCGGCGGCACCGTCGAAAGCGAATATCCGCACTCGATCCGGATCAAGCGCATTTACGAGGAGCCGGCTGCCGACGACGGCGCCCGCATCCTCGTCGACCGGCTGTGGCCGCGCGGCGTGTCCCGCGAGAAGGCGCAGCTGACCGACTGGAGCGACTACGAGGTGCCGCCGACCGCCGAACTGCGCAAGTGGTTCGGCCACGACCCGGCCAAGTTCGCCGAGTTCAGGAAACGCTACGTGGCCGAGCTCGACGCCAGCGGCGACGCCCACGACTTCGCGGACAAGGTCGGCAAGACGCTGCGCGACGAGAACGTGACGCTGCTGTACGCGGCGAAGGACACCGTGCACAACGGTGCCGTCGTGCTGCGCGACTGGCTCGACGGCCAGCTCGGCATCGCGACGAAGTAGGCCGGCGCGAACCGGTCCAATGCAGTCGGCGGGGGCTCCCGTCCGCGGAAAAATTCCGCGGACGGGAGTCCCCGCCGTTTGCCTGCCGACGACAGTCGTTCCTGAAAGCCGGCTGTGAGAACGCTGACGTTATTCGAACGAAGGAATTCCCGCCGAAATGTCGCACAATCCCGTATATTGAAACCGTAACGAGAGCGAAGATGGTTGGGGAACCTGAGCCGAAGGGTCTGTACATTCGTTACGACGTTGGTGAGCCGCCGCGGGCGGCCAAGGGGTGATGACACATGATGATGGTGGTTGTTGGAATCATTGGACTGGCGTTCGCCGGACTGTTCGTGTTCAGCGCGGACCGCGCGGCATGGGACGACGAGAACGACGCCGAGAAAGTACCCGTCCCGGTGCCGGTCGACGACGACTCGATCGAGTCGCGGCTGCGTAACCTGTGACGGCATGACCGGACGGCATCCGGACTTCCGACATCGTGATCGGCGACCGCAAGGCCGCCGATTTTTTCATGGACGGCTGCCGGATGACACGGACGTGTTGGCGGCCGGCGAACGCCGCGCAGTCACGATAGGGTGAACACATGAAGATGACCGAGCCGGAATTCGAGGCGACGGTGAGCGAGGCGCTCGCCGGCGTGCCGGAACGATTCAAGAAGGCGCTGAGCAACATCGCGATCACCGTCGCCGACGAACCGTCGCCGCAAGAACTGCAGGACGCCTGCATCGGCGCGAACGGCGAACTGCTCGGCCTGTACCAGGGCATTCCGCTCACGCAGCGCACGACCGGCTACGCCGGCGTGCTGCCCGACAGGATCACGATCTTCAAGGGTCCGCACGAACGCGTCTGCAGCACGCACGCCGACATGGTGGAGCAAATCCGGAAAACGGTGCTGCACGAACTCGGCCACTATTTCGGCTTTGACGATGCCTACCTGCACAGCCACGGCTACTGAGCGCCGATGACGGCCGTGGTTCGTCGTCGCTTCCTGCTTTCATGAACACTGACAGACACAGGGGAACCGTGCGCCGCCGGCCGGCGGCGCACGGTTGAGAACGCCTCGGCGGACCCTTCGAACCTGATGGCCAATACCAGCGTAGGAAGTGTTGACATGACGCAAGAAGCTGCAGCAAACCGACCCGTCGACGAGATTCTCGCCACGACCACCGACCCGTTCACCGGCGAGATCACGCTGACGAGGCTTCCGGAATTCGCGTTGCGATTCCGGCAGGCCGCCGACGCCGTCTGGGAGGACGGCTACCGGCAGCCGTTCCTGCGTGAGCTCGGCGCCGGCACATTGCCGCGCGAGAAGTTCGCGTTCTACCTGACGCAGGACTCGCTCTACCTGAACGACTACGCCCGCGTCCACGCGCTCGCGATGACGAAGACGAACGACTCCGAGACGATGGAATTCCTGACGGCCGTCCAGCACGACATCTTCCATGTCGAGTCGACGCTGCACAAGTCGTACCTCGCCAGCTTCGGCGTCACCGACGACTTCATCGCGCACGAGGCGCGCCAGTCGGCGTTCGCCCGCGCCTACACGACCGACATCCTCAACCTCGCCGCGTTCGGCGACATCCTCGACGTGCTCGTCGGCGTGCTGCCGTGCGCGTGGGTCTACGCCGACTACGGCGTGCGGCTGGCGGAGGAGTTCGGGAACGATTCGTCCGCCGGGAACGGCGCGGTGACGTTCGGGGACAATCCGTACGCCCACTGGATCGACATGTACCGCGACGAGGCGTTCTGGAAGAACGGCGCGTGGCTGATCTCGCTGATCGACAGGGAACTGGCGCGGCTGCGCGGGGGAGTGCTGACGCCGGAAGCCTACGAGCGCAGGCTCGCCGGGCTGGAGGACATCTTCGTCCACGGCGTCGAGAACGAATACATGTTCTGGGCGAGCGCCTACGACGAGCAGATGAGCTGGAAGCCGGGATGGCGGTAAGGCGGCAAGAGCGGCAGGACAGCAAGAAAGGGCTCCCCGAGGGGAGCCCTTTCTTCTCTTCGTATTGGCCTACTCGCGCACGAGCGCGATGTGCTCGATGTCCTTGCGGTGCGAGCGGCGGAACAGCACGAAGCGGTTGCCGATGACCTGGACGATCTCGGCATTCAGCGCCTCGGCCAGGCCCTCGGCGGCTTCGCGCGCGTCCAGGCCGGAACCGTCGAGCACCGAGCCCTTGACGAGCTCGCGCTTCTCGATCGTCTCGTCGGCCTGCTGGATGGCGGCGTCGGTCAGGTCGTTCTTGCCGATCTGGATCAGCACGTTGAGGTGCTGGCCCATGCCGCGCAGCTGCTTGATCTGCTTCTTGGACAGTGCCATGAATCTGCTTTCTCTAGAAATGAACGCCAACCATCCTACCGGAGCGAAGCGACGGGATCAGAAGTCGAAGTTGTCCGGATCGCTGCCGTTGCGCCGGCCACCGTCGGTGCCGGCGACCGAGTCGACGACCGCCATGTCCTCCGGCGACAGCTCGAAGTCGAAGACGTGGTAGTTCTGGACAATGCGCGTCTCCCTCGTCGACTTCGGCAGCGGGATGACGCCGCGCTGCAGCTGCCAGCGCAGGGCCACCTGGGCCGGCGACTTGCCGTACTTCTCGCCGACGTCGCGCAGGCGCCGGTCGCCGGACAGCGCCGCGACGCCCTCGTGGCCGCCGAGCGGCTTGTACGCCTCGACGACGATGCCCCTCGACTTGCAGAAGTCGACGAGGTCGGTGTTCGGGAACTGCGGGCTCGACTCGACCTGGTCGACGGCCGGAACGACCTCGGTCGTCGGGGCGTCCAGCAGCGCCTCGAGATGGTGGCGCTCGAAGTTGGACACACCGATCGCCTTCGCGCGCCCCGAAGCGTAGAGATCCTGCAGGTCGCGCCATGCCTGCTGCCAGCCTTCGGCCGGCCAGTGGATGAGATAGAGGTCGACGTAGTCGAGTCCCAGCTTGGCCAGGCTCTCCTCGAACGCCTGCTTGACGGTGCCCTTGCGGATGTCGTCGTTCCAGACCTTCGTCGTGATGAACAGCTCCTCGCGCGGAACGCCGGCCGTGTGGATCGCCTCGCCGACGGCGGCCTCGTTGCCGTAGACGGCGGCCGTGTCGATGAGCCGGTAGCCGGTGTGGATGGCCGCGCGGACGGCGTCCTCGGTCGCCTTGCCGTCCGGAATCTCGAAGACGCCGAAGCCGATTTCCGGGATCAGCAGTTCATTGTTCAACGCAATCTTGTGCATGTCGCTTCCTTGCCTGCGATGGGGAATGGATATGGTGCCCATCGTAGGCCCGGCGGCCACAAACGGGAAATCAGCCTCGTGAGAACGCCGGCGGACATGACGGAAGGCGACGGGCCCGCCGTCGCCTTCCGCTGTCGCACGACACCTACGAACCTCGGCTCGAACGACCGTGCTCCTTGTGGGAGGCAGTGGTCGCGTCCGGGCTGGGTCCGGTAACCGTCTGGTCGCCCGCCCTCGCCGGACCGGAGCCGACGGGACGGGGTCGAACCCTTCTCTCGTAATGCGGCGGATCAGCACGGATTGTGTCTCGGCCATCGACCCGCCGGTCGCTGGACCCCATTCTTCCGGAAGGGGGCATGGCTGCGCCGCCACTGCTTGAAATGTGAGACAGGTCACATTTTCGGGTTTTCTTCCGGATGTCGCGGACCCGGGACGGAAGCTCGGGTCCGCGACATCGGCATGATCCGGACGAGCGGAAGGGACGGCGGTTACAGCTGCAGCAGCACGATCGCGACGATCTGCGCGGCGACGATTCCCGCGAATGCGACGTCGCGCGGACCGACATGGTACCGGCGCCAGTGCGTGCGGTCCAGGCCTTCCTCGTAGCAGCGCGCATCGAGCGCCAGCGACAGGTTGTCGGCATGGCGCAGCGCCGCCGCGAACATCGGCACGACGACGGCGCACATCGCCCGCATGCGCCGGCACGGCGATCCGCTGTCGACCGAGCCGCCGCGGCAGCCCTGCGCCTCGACGATCGCCTTCGCCTCGGCGCCGAGCGTCGGCAGGAACCGCAGCGCCAGCGACAGCACGAGCGCGATTTCCTGCGCGTGGACATGCAGCGCGCGCAGCGGCGAGAGCAGCGAGCCGAACGCGTCGGTCAGCGCCGTCGGCGTCGTCGTCTCGAGCATGACGGCACCGAGCACGATGACGATCGAGAATCGCGCCATGTACAGCAGCGCCGTGTCGACGCCGTCGTCGGTGATCGCGAACCGGCCGATTGTCCACAGCGGCGTGCCCGACCGCACGACGAAGACGTTGAGCAGCCCCATGACCAGGAACAGCGCGAGGAAGGCGTGGACCTGCCGCAGCAGGCGCGACGGCCGGATGCGGCTCGCGGCGACGAGACCGACAGCGACGACCGCGCCGACGAGCACCGCCCACCAGGACGACATCGCGAACGCCGAGAACATCAACACGAGGAACCCGAGCGCCTTGACGCGCGGATCGAGCGACGAGACCCACGAGAACCGTTCGTTCGTCGACGATTCCTGCGACGATGCCGCGGCCACGCGGTCGAAGGACGGCGCCGCCTGCCTGACGGCGGCCGGCGCCGGATCCGGCTGCCCGTTGGCCAGCGCGGCAGCGCGCGCACGCCGTTCCTGCCAGTGCCGCTGCGAATTCGCGCCCTCGAGATGGCGGCGGTTGACCTGCTGCAGCCGGCCACGCAGCCTCGTCTTGCGCGCCGGCTTGTCCGGCGTGACGGCGAACGAGCGCGGCGGCGCGCCGAACAGCACGATCCGGTCGGCCAGCTCGCTGACCTCGTCCATCGCGTGCGTCACCAGCAGCACCGTCACGCCCTGTAGCTTGAGCTGACGGATGACGTCGTGGATGCGGCGGCGCGCGGCCGCGTCCAGGCCGGCCGTAGGCTCGTCCATGACGAGGACCGACGGCCGGCAGGCGAGCACGCCGGCGATCGCGGCCAGCCGGCGCTGGCCGCCGGACAGTTCCCCGGGGCGCCGGTCGGCGAGGTCGAGGATGCCGGCGAGTTCCAGCGCCTCGACGACGCGGGCGTGCACGTCGTCGCCGGACAGGCCCCACGACTTCGGGCCGAACGCGACGTCGTCGGCGACAGTGTCGGCGAACAGCTGGCGTTCCGGATGCTGCATGACATAGCCGACCCTGCGGTGCAGCTCGCGACGCTCGCGCCGACCGGCCCGGCGCGACGGCGCGCGGCGCAGCCATTCGCGGTCGGCCGCGTCGGCCACCTCGCTGTCCCGCGGCGACATCGCCGCCGTGCCCTTCGGCCAGTCGTTGCCGTACGGTTCGTCGTTGTCCGCGGCCAGTCCGGCCGACGCGGTGCGCCGCAGCGCGGCCAGCGGACTCCTGCGCGGCGCCGCGACGACGAGGCCGTCGACGGCGATCTCGCCGTGCTGCGGGGTTTCCAGGCCGGCCAGCAGCCGCGCGAACGTCGTCTTGCCCGAGCCGTTGTGGCCGATCAGCGCCACCGTCTCGCCGCGCCGGATCGTCACGGACACGTCGTCGATCGCCGGAATCTCGGCGTCCGGATAGCCGAACGTGACGTGCCGGAACCGGACGGCCGGCGCCGGGGCGTCGTCGAACGGCGAGCCTTCGTCGAGCGGCGTCGTCACCGGGGCGCCGGTGTCTTCGGGGGCCCTGACGGCCGGATCGCCCGCGCCGGCGACCGGACACGGATCGGCACCGGTGCCGTCGAAGACCACGTGGCCATGGTCGAGACGGACGACGTGGTCGGTCGGCCTGATTTCGTCGTCGTGATGCGTGACGAGGACGATCGTCACGCCATGTTCCTGGAGGCGGTCGAGCGTGGCGAGGACCTCGAGGCGGGCGTCCGGGTCGAGCATCGCCGTCGGCTCGTCGAGGACGAGCGTGCGCGAATCCATCGCCAGCTGTCCGGCGATCGCGACGCGCTGCTGCTGGCCGCCGGACAGGTTCGTCGGATCGGCGCGGCGCGCGTCGCCCATCGACACGTCGGCCAGCGAACGCCGGATGCGTTCGCCGATTTCGCCGGCCGGCACGGCGAGGTTCTCGGGGCCGAACGCGACGTCGTCCTCGACTGTCGTCGTGACGATCTGGTCGGCCGGATTCTGGAAGACGGCGCCGATCAGGCGGCGCGCCTGCCGATAGGCGTCGGGGCGCGCGCCGTCGGCGTCGGAAAAGACGGTGCGGCCGGCCAGGCGGACGGTGCCGCCATCGGGCGCCGCCAGCGCGGCCATCAGCCTCGAGAGCGTCGACTTGCCGGAGCCGTTCGCGCCGACGAGACAGCAGCGCTCGCCGCGCCGGACGCGCAGCGTGATGCCGTCGAGCGCCCACGTGGCGCCGCCGTCGTAGCTGAAGCGCACGTCGTCGAGCGCGATGACATCGTCGCCGGCCGGGCCGTCGGTAGTGGGGGAGGGATCGTTCACGGCTTTCATTGTTCCACTCAGTCGCCGACGAGGTTGGAAATCGGCTTGTAGATGACGAACGTGACGATGTCGTGAATGGCGAACTTGAGCAGGTTGAACGGCAGCAGGACCGGCACGATCATCGCGGCGACCTGCGCGACCGTCATGTGGGCGTAGACCGGCGTGACGAACAGGTTGCAAACGATTGCAGCAACGAGCGCGACGACGGTGCCGACGGCAAGCGCCGCGACGGCGCCGGCGCGCGAGCGGTGGCGCCGGTAGACGGCGGCGGCCGGCACCGACAGGCCCAGCGCGACGACGACGGCCATCAGCGTGCCCCACGGATCGATGAACAGGTGCGGCAGGAAGCCGAGGACGGAGACGATCGCGGCGGCCGACGGGCCGAACGCGAAGCCGGCGACGAGGCAGACGATGCCGGACGGGTCGTACTTGAGCCACGGGGCTGCCGGGAAGATCGGGAATTCGATGAAACTCGTCGCCATCGCCAGCGCGACGAACAGCGCGTACATCGCGATGCGTTTCGTCGACCAGCGGCCCTCGGAGCCGACGCCGGTCGAATGGGCGCTGTCGGGACGGGACGCCGAATGCGACGTGGAACGGGTGGAATGGGTGGAATGGTCGGCTGCGTTGCCGGATGGCCGGCCGGCCGGCCGGATGTCATGCGTGCGCTTGCCCATGGCGGGACTCCTTGTTTCTTCCATCCGGACTGTCACCGTTGGCTCCGGTCTCGCACCGGATCGGCCGCGACGGACTGGACCGCCGCGGGTCGCGGGCTGCGGCGCCTGCCCCGTTGTCTGCCGGGGACGCCGTTACCGCCAGTAAGGAATTGCACCTTCCCTGAAACTTGCAGTTCCCTTCCTACGTGGACCTCTGGATAAACGGACGGAGGCCGGACCGGGGCTGTCCGCAGGGTGGACAGCGGCGGCTCTCCGGTCGATGTGAGACGTCGGCCGGCACCGCGCAGCGCGCCGGCGGGGGAGATCCGGAAGATGGATGCGCCGGCGGCCGCGCCGTTCCGCGACATATGTGGTCGCAACGGTTTTGCAAAAAGTCCGTGCGAATAAATTCCTTCGTGGCGATACCTCTTAGTAAAGTCATCAAACTATAGTAGGATGGGAGTTGTTCCCCGGAAAATCATCCCGGGGGGTGGGCTATGCTCGGTTATGCAAACGTTTTCTTAAACGGGCGTCGTGCAGCGCCCGACTTCGCGACCAGCGACGGAAGGAAAGAAAGGTCAACGATGATTGATACTGCTCAGGCATTCGGCGTGGATATCGGCGGCTCCGGCATCAAGGCCGCCCCTGTCAATCTCGAGAAGGGCGAGTTCGCCGAACCCCGACTGAAGATCGCCACCCCGGCGAACTCGACCCCGAAGGCCGTCGGCGACATCGTCCGCCAGCAGCTTGAGCATTTCGAGGTGCCCGAAGACGCGCCGGTCGGCATCGCGTTCCCGGCCCCGATCAAGCCGGGCGAGAAACTGCACTTCATGGCCAACCTCGACAAGTCGTGGATCGGCGTGGACGTCACCGAGGTGTTCTCGGAGGCCTGCGGCCGTCCGGTCACCGTCGTCAACGACGCCGATGCCGCCGGCCTCGCCGAGCAGCAGTTCGGCGCCGCCAAGGGCCAGGACGGCCTCGTCATCGCGACGACGCTCGGCACCGGCATCGGCACGGCCCTCATCTACAACGGCGTGCTGATCCCGAACACCGAGCTCGGCCACATCGAACTGCCGAAGGGCAAGGGCGACGCCGAGAAGTACGCCGCCTCGTCGGTGCGCGAGAAGCTCGACATGGGCTACAAGAAGTGGGCGAAGCGCCTGACCAAGTACTACGGCCAGATGGAAATGCTGTTCAACCCGCAGCTCTTCGTCGTCGGCGGCGGCGTGTCCCGCGTCTCCGAAAAGTTCATCCCGTACATCGAGATCGAGACGCCGATCGTCGCGGCCACGCTGCACAACGAGGCCGGCATCATCGGCGCCGCCTACTACGCCAGCGTCCAGAAGCAGGCCTGAGCAGGGGACCTGGCGGCAGGCGCGGCAGACCAAGCCGCAGGGCAATCCCGGACGCAAGGTCCGGCCGCCGCGATCCTTTCATGTCGGATGTCACGAACCGGTAGCCCGGTTCGTGACATCCGATTATTTTTCCCGGCTTTCCCGATTGTTGTCGTCCGGCCGCCGCGACGGTCCTGCAGGACTGTAGGCGGCGGCGATTATCGTGGGCATCGTGCATTTTTCCTCCCGCGTGGACATTTCCGAGCCGAACCCGATCGCCGTCGCCGAACGCGACATGAAGACTGCCGGCATCGTCCTTGACAAGCTCAACGATTCGAATCCCACCCGCCACGGCCTGGCGCCGGCGAGCCTGCCCGCCGTCTACGGCGCCGAGCCCCGCGGCCAGCATGCCGCCCGCGAGGCGCTGGCCGCCCACGTCAACGGCGACGGCCGGCTCGCCCCGCCGGTCGATCCCGATCGGCTCTACCTGCTGAGCTCGACGTCCGAAGCCTACGCATGGCTGATGAAACTGCTGTGCGACGCCGGCGACGCCATTCTCGCGCCGAAGCCCGGCTATCCGCTCATCGAGTCGATCGCGCGGATCGAATGCGTGGAACCGGTCGAATACAACCTGCGCTTCGACGGCTCGTGGACGATCGACATCCCCGAAATCGAGGCGCTCGTCGAGGCCGGCGAGACCGACGGCCATCCGGTGCGCGCCATCGTCGTCATCAACCCGAACAATCCGACCGGCTCGTACGCCAAGCCGGCCGAACGCGAGGCGATCGTCGACGTCGCCCGCCGCCACGGCCTGGCGATCATCGCCGACGAGGTCTTCTTCGACTACGCGCTCGAACCGTTCACGGACACGGCCGGCGACGTCGTCAACCGCCGGTTCGCCGGCGAGGACCGCGTGCTCACGTTCGCACTCGACGGCTTCTCGAAGACGCTCGCCGCGCCGCACGCCAAGGTCGGCTGGATCGAGACAAGCGGGCCGGACGACGACGTCGCCGAGGCGCAGCGCCGCCTCGACGTCATCGCCGACGACTTCCTGCCGATGGGCGAGATGATCGCCGCGGCAATTCCCGGCATGCTGCAGGAGGCGCCCGCGCAGACCGCGAAGGTGCGGGACCGCGTGCGCGGCAACCTCGCGACGCTGCACGCCATGCTCGCCGCCGACGACCTCGGCGTCGTCGACGTGCTGCGCGCCGAGGGTGGCTGGAACGTGCTGCTGCGCTTCCCGTCCGTCATCGACGAGAACGACCTCGTGCTGCGCATGATCCGCGACTTCCGCACGAGCGGCCAGCCCGGCTACTTCTTCGACATGACGTCGAACGGCTACCTCGCGATCTCGCTGCTGCCGGAGCCCGGCGACTTCCGCCGCAACGTCGGGACGGTGCTGGAGGCCGTCGCCGCGGAACTCGGGCAGTAAGGGAGCGGGGAAAGGCGGCCGGCGCGGGGCATTGCGCTACTGCCGCATTGCGCGGTACTTGCCGCGGATCAGGTCGGCGTAGAAGGCGGCCGCGTCCTCGGGCAGCCCGTCGAACCTGACGTCGCCGTCGTCCATGACGAGCGTGCGCGCGATGTGGTATTCCGGCCGCGTCAGCAGGTCGACGTCGTGCGTGGCGAAGATGACGGGCTTCTCGCACGAGAACAGCGCCTGGGCGACATGGCCGGTACTGATCTCGTCGAGGCCGCGAGTCGGCTCGTCGGCGACGAGGACGGCCGGGTTCAGCGCGCAGGCGATCGCCAGCGCCAGCATGTGCAGCTGCTCGGTGTCGAGTTCGCGGGCCGGCGTGCGGGCGACGTGGGTCAGGTCGAAGTGGGCGAACATGTTGCCGATGACGGCGAGCCGCTCGGTTTCGCCGAGACGGTATTTTTTCAGCAGCGCGCCAAGCGCGTCGTGGATCGACATCGACGTGTTGAATTCGCCGGGAATTTCCTCGCGCTCGACGTAGCCGGCGAACATGCCGATGCGCCGCCGGTCGCGTTTCGAGTCGGACCGGAATGTCTCCTCGGCGCCGCTGTCCGCGCCGTCGCGCGCCGTCGCCGTCATCAGGCCGCCGGTCGGCGCGAACCGTCCGGTCAGCACCTTGAGCAGCGTCGACTTGCCGGCGCCGTTGAGGCCGATGACGGCGGTGTGGCCGTCCTGCGCGAACAGGTCGACGCTGACGCCGACCATGCCGACGCGGCCGTCCTCGTAGGCGTACGAGACGTCGTCGAGATGGAAGTTCGCCGAGTCGACGGTGTTGAGATGCCTGCCAAACCACGAAAAGCTCATGGCCTCATTGTAGACAGCCGATCGCGATGTCGCCTAGAGCAGCGTGAACCAGCTCGCCACCCCGGCGTACAGGCCGGGATTGTTGTTGACCATGCTGTCGTCGCGGCCGATCGTGAACAGCGACAGCACGGCGATGGCCAGCGAGAACAGTGTCAGCGCCAGCAGCAACGCCCGGCACAGCCACGTCAGCCAGCGTCGGCGCGCGGCCACGGCGCCGGCTCGGTCGCGGGAATCGTCGCCGGCCAGCGTGCCGGCAGGGGAGACGGCGGCATGGTCGGTGCCGAGTAGCCAGCCGATGACCGGCACGGCGGCGATCATGAACAGCCAGCCGAAATCGCACATGTAGCGCCAGCCGAAGCCGCCGACGCGCGCGTCGAACAGCAGCAGGACGACGCCGAGCGCGAGCGACCAGACCATCAGTCCCCAGCAGCCCGTGCGGGCGAACCGTTTCCGGACGAACGGCGCGGCGAGCGCGAAGACGACGGCCGGCGCGAGCAGCAGCAGGCCGCCGACGGACGGCTCGGTGAACGACCATTCGGGCAGCGGCGTCGGCGAGATCTCGAGGAACGGGAATCGCGAGGTGAACCTAAGCGGCAGCAGCAGGTAGTAGAACAGCGTGCCGGCCATGTTCTTCAGCGGCGTCGAGAAGACGGTCATGTCGGTGACGGTGATCTGGTAGTCGTTGCCGAAGTCGAACGGCGAGCCGAATCGCGCGATGTTGTACCAGCAGACGACGGCGAGGAGGGCGACGGCCGGCAGCAGGACGGCGACGAGCGGCTTCGCGATCGTCGCGGCGACGGTCCTTGCCGTCGACGATTCGCCCGTCCGTCCGGCCGGATCGTGCCGGTTCGCGGACGATCCGGCCGCCACGGCGCGGCGGCGAACGCCGGTCGCCAGCCGCCACATCGCCCTGATCTGCGGCCAGAACACCGGGAACGCGAGGATGGCCGTCAGCGCGAACGTCGGCCGGCAACCCACCGTCGCGGCGATGCACAGCGCGCCGGCGCCCACGCGGGCGAGCGACAGCGCCGGCGCGTCGGAGCCGGGGACGCTCCAGTACCGGTGCACGGTGCCGTTGCGGCGTCGCCTCGTCGGCGCGGGCCGGGCGGCGCCGAGCCAGAACCACAGGCCCATCGTGCACAGGAACAGCGACGCGGCGAACGGAATCGAGTAGAAATTCGTGCGGTACCACAGGTAGACGGCGTTCGAGCCGAACAGGAACAGCGCGCACGTCATCGACGTCGCGGCCAGCGAGATCCGCGGGCAGCAGCGGCGCAGCAGCCGCACGACGAGCAGCGTGGCGAAGACGAGGAAGCCGAACATCAGCAGCAGTTCGGCGCAGGAGGCCGGCAGCATCATGCCGGCGCCGTCCGTGCCCAGGCCGAACAGCGACGTGACGGCCTGGAACGGCAGGAACAGCAGCAGCGCCGGCAGCACGCCGAAATACGAATACCAGTGGCCGTCGTGGAACGCGTAGTCCCAGTAGATCGGCGTGACGCCCTGCGCCTTGAGCGCCTCGCGGGCCGTCACGTCGTACGGGTTGGCGAGCGCCGCCAGCTGGTCGGGCACCGGCAAGTCGAGCCAGACATGGCCGTGCAGCAACGCGTCGGCGACGTGGCCGTACTGGTCGAAGTCGTAGGTGTAGCCGCCGTCGAGATGGAACGCGAGCGGAAACGACGTCGCGATCTGCTGGACGACGACGGCGAGCGAGACGGCGCCGGCGACGCCGAGAATGCCGGCGAGCCAGCAGCGCTGGCGGACGCTCGACGTGTCCAGGCGCATGCGCCACAGCCGCGATCCCGGGCGCCAGAGCCAGACGAGCAGGACGACGAAGGCCATGACGGCGACGCGCGCCCAGTTGAAGTTGAACGGCACGCGCACGTTCGCGCGGATGTTCGAGATCGGCACGATCGATCCGGCCGGCTCCTCGACCCAGACGCGCACGGTGCCGCTCGACGGCGCCTTGAAATACATCGACATCGCCGAGTACGGACATACCGACGCCGTCGCCGTCGTCGACTGGTCGGCGGAATCCCGGCCGGTCGAATCCTGTCCGCCGGAAGCCGCCGTGGCCGCCTCGTCGACGACGGCGCGCAGGTAGACGGTCTTGACGAGCGTCTCGGTGCCGCTGTCGGTGTCGAGGTCGGCGACATCCTGCATGGCCCGCGGACTCGAGCCGATCGCATGGTAGTAGTCGCTCGAGCCGTCGGCGACGACGGTGAAGTACGCCTGCGTCGGATCGGTCACCTTGACCATGCCGTTCGGCAGCCGTTCGAGGCCGGAGCCGAGCGCGTTGTTGGCCGACGCCGAGTCGGTGCTCGCGGCGATCGACGTCCAGTACGGCAGGTTGAAGCCGACGATCTCGACGAGCGCGATCAGCAGCGCCGCGACCGCCGCTCCGGCCAGTGTCGGCAGCGCGCGGGCAAGACGGGCCGTGCGCGCGCCGGCCGCGCCGGAATAATCGCGGGTGCCGGCGGTGTTGACGCTGGCAGTGCTGTCGCCGGCGGTACCGTCGCGGAACGGGAAAGACTGATGTCGATGAAGGACCACGGACGCCATTCTAACGTGAGGCCATGTTGAAGGACCATGGGCATGGACGGGCGTCCCCGGTCCGGCGGCGCCGGAGTAGATTGAAATGGAACGATTGGAGGCACGGGACATGGACCACGGCAGTGACCAGCAGGACCAGCAGCGGCGGGGCGGCAAGCGTCCGCATCGCACGATCGCCTCGGTGCTGCACCGCGCCGGCGCGGCGGCCGAGACGGCCCGCCAGGTCGCCGGCGGCGCCGTCGAGGCCGCCAGGCAGTCGGCGTCGCATGCGACGGCCAGGCTGCGCCGGCCGCATGCCGACACCGCCGCGCGGGGCGGACGGTCCGGCATGTCCCCGTCCGCTTCCGGTGCCGCCGGCGCACGCGGCGGCGGCACGCGCAAGGCCGCGCGGGGAAGCGCGGCGGAAAGCGACGTCCGCTCCGGGACTGCCCGTGCCAAGGCCACCCGTCCCGGAGACGTCCACGGCGGCGACGCCGCACGGGAGGCGAGCGACGCGATCCTGGCGCTGATCGGCGCCGACCGGCGCATTGCGCTCGGCGCCACCGTGCGCCGCCATGTCCTCGACCCGATGCCGCTCGTGCCCGACGGCATCCGCCTCGGCTGGGCCCAGCTGCCGGCCACGCAGGGCCGCGGCTTCTCGCTCGGCCTGTTCCCCGACGCCGGCCACTTCGTGCCCGTCGCCTACGCCGACGACCGCGGCCGCGTCTTCTCCGGTTTCGAACCGACGATGGACACCCACGACCGCGAACCGCAATTCGCGTTCACGAAGGAAGGCGACGCGAGGCTGCCCGACGGCCCGCGGTTCGGCCACGACCATGCCGACGGGACGGTGCTCGACGTCGTCCAGGGCAACATCGTCGGCCGCGGCGACGACGGCCAGATGCTCTGGCTGGCGTCCTGGCTCAAGACCGGCAACCGCTACACGCTCGAGCAGATGCGGCTCGCGCTGCCGCGGACGATGCGCACCGACCTCGAATTCCGCGACGCGATCGCCACCGCCTTCTTCGCCACCTACCTCGTGCCGCGCGTGCGCGGCCTGCTCACCGGCTTCGGCTCCGGCAACATCTTCCGCCGGCTCAACCGCGAGGCGCCGCTCGGCGCCATCCGGCGCGCCATCGGCGACACGCTGACGGCCAGTGCCCACGGGCTGCGCGCCTCCGGCCTCGAGGAACACTTCGCCGACCTGATGAAGGAAGCCGGAGCCCTCGACCGCGTGACCGGACTCGAGGCCGTCCACGGCCGCGAACCGGCGCGCCTGTTCACGTCGGCCTACTCCGGCGGCTACTTCCTGCGCCTGGTCGAAGGCAACGGCATTCCGTTCGACGCCGTCCTGCCGCTGATGAAGATCGAGGGCAACCTCAACCGGTTCTCGGCCGTCAGCAGCTGGCTCGAATTCAACGGCCGCACCGGCCGCCTTCCGATCGAGGACACCGTCACGCGCGCCGAGGCCGCGCAGATCGACCAGGCGCTGCTCGCCAACCCGGCCCTGCTCGCGTTCACGCCCGCCGACGACAATGCCTATCTCGACCTGCAGCACGGCGACGGCTTCCTCGCCGTCAACAACCTCGTCGAACTCGCCCGCGATGTCGCCCGACGACTGGCGTCCTCCCGCCCGGGCTCCTCCCCGGATGCCACGGCACTCGACGGGCAGGACGCCGGCGCGGACATGTCGCGGACCGGAGAATGGGTGTACCGGCAGACGCTGGCCACGATGCTGCGCGAAATCCGGCTGCCATACCGCTTCGACGCCGACTTCCGGTCGAACCTCGCCGCCGGCGATGTCGCCGTCGCCGTGACCGGCGCCGGTCCGGCGCTGATGCCCGACAGCGAATACTCGGCCGACCGGCATGAATGGGTGGCGCTCGACGACCACCGCAAGGCCGCCGCCTCGGCGGCCTACTCGCTGCGCGTCGGACTCGTCGCCGCCGCGCTCGCGTTCGGCGCCGGCGACGACGTCGAACACGTCTGCCTCAAGATCGACTCGTACGGCGTCGAGGAGGCGCTCGCCGAACAGGACAGCGCCATCAAGGCGATGATCGGCGAGGCGATCAGCCAGTTCGAGCATCTCAAGCTGTCCGACTTCGAATTCGGCGGCGGCAAGGCCGACCCGAAGGACGGCGACTACCACGGCGACCCGCAATGGTCGGCCCAGTTCGGCCACAACGAGCGGCACGGCGCCGACGACGCCGCGTCCGACACGGGCGTCCGCGACGACGAATTCGAGGCGCTGATGCGCGACTCCGGCATCGACGAGGTGGCATTCGCGTCGCCCGAACCCGTCACGCCGGCCGAGGCGGATGAATCGTCCCCGTCCGGCGCCGACGACGCGCCGGCGGCCGACCCGCTGACGCCGCAGCCGTCGATGACGACGATGGTGACCGTCGAGTTCACGCGCGACGAGTTCCTCGGCCGGCTCGCCGCCGACGGCCTGGCCCATCCGATCGACACCTACCGGCTGTTCGGCGCGACGATGGACATCGACCCGGCTGACGGCCTCAGGCCGACGACGCCGCGGTTCGCGCTGTCCGACGGACGCTTCGCGCCCGACGGCGCGCAGACGCTGCCCGAACACGACGACCGGCAGCTGCCGAGGCCCGTCGCCCGGATCCTCGGCACCGACGACATGTTCGGCCTGTCCATCCAGCGCGACGACCTGCTCGCCCACGCCACCGACACGTTCCACCGGCTCGCCGCCGACGAGTCGATGCCGTCGGTCGAGAAGGCGCAGCGCGCGATGCGGCTCGTCGAGCGCATCAACGACCCGGAACTGACGGCGCTCGCGCCGTCGGTGACGGCCGCGCTGATCGACGGCACCGACACGCCCGACCTCGAGTTCGTCGACGCGCCCGGGCTCGACGACGAACGCCGCCGCGCCCACGACCTGTTGTTCTCCGGCCAGCTCGACCGCGCCCTCGACACGGCCGAACACGCCGTCGCCGACCTCGACCGGCGCTTCGCGTCCGTCGACGGCGTGCCGCGCTATTTCAACTCGTACGCCGAACGTGTCGTCTACAACCGCATGTTCGCCACGCCCGGCGAGAAGACGGTGCTGATTCCCGACAACCTGTTCTACGCGCACATGGAACTCGCCGACCTCCTCGCGCAGGTCGGCGGCGACCGCACGCCGCTCGACCACCTCAACGCGACCGTCGCCTACGCGCCGGCCTACCCGCTGTCGCATCTCAAGCTGGCCAGCCAGCTCGCCCGCGACGAGGACTGGGACTCGGCGAAGGCCGCCTGCCTCAACGCGCTGCGCGTGGCCCTCGACAGCTCCGACGCGGCATTCGCCTACTACAGGCTCGCCCAGGCGCTGTGGATGCGCGACGACTTCCAGGTCGCCGTCGCCGCCTACGTGATGTGCACGGCGCTGTCGCCGCACGCCGTGCCGGGCGCCGGCGACGAACTGGCCGAACTCGTCGCCCGATGCAAGTCGCAGTGCATTGCCGTGCCGACGTCGGTCGGCGACGCCGCCCACGTGCTCGCCCGTCACGACATTCCGGTCTGGCCGAGCCGCGACATCGCCGACCTCGTGCGCCAGGCGGCCCGCGCGACCGTCGACCGGGGCATGTTCGTGCCGGCCCGCACGCTCGCCGTCGCGTCGGTGCGCCTGACCGAAGGCAGCGCCGAGGGCCTCGATTTCCGGCACATCCAGTTCCTGCGCTCGCTGGGGGAGTAGTCCGCCGGCGCGGCCGCGGTTCCGGCCTCGCCGGTACTATCCTTGTCGATAGTCGCCGTTTCCCGGCGACGCCATCGTGGGGAAGGACAGGCCGTGAACGATCAGATGACGCTGGACTTGGGCGACGGATTCGGCAGCACCGGCGAATCGTCGCCGGTGACGACGCCGGCCGCGAAGAAGCCGGCGGCGCCGGCGACTCCGGACGCGCCGGCGACTCCGGACGGCCGCGGCGCCCACGGCGAGCCCGGCTCCGACCGGTGGATCCAGTCGCTGCAGCCGACCGACGCCGACGCGATGAAGCTCGAGCAGGTCGACATCCCGGCGCTGTCCGCCGAACGCGCGGCCAAGCTGTGGGCGAAGGTCGCCGCCTGGGTGGAAAGCGACCAGATCGCCTACTACATCGACGACGCGCCGGTCTCGTCCGACGCCGCCTACGACGCGCGCATGCGGTTCCTGCAGGCGCTCGAGCTCGCGTTCCCGTCCCTCGACAACCCCCAGTCGCCCACGCACCGCGTCGGCGGCACGTTCTCGAACGAATTCGCGTCGGTGCGCCACCCGTCGCGCATGATGTCGCTCGACGACGTGTTCTCCATCCAGGAACTGCGCGAATGGTACGACGGCGTCCGGGCCGACCTCGGCCTCGCCGCCGGCGAGCCGCTGCCGATGACCTGCGAGGTCAAGATCGACGGCCTGGCCCTCAACCTCATCTACCGCGACGGCGTGCTCGTTCAGGGCCTGACGCGCGGCGACGGCGTCACCGGCGAGGACATCACGCTGAATGTCCGCACGATCGGCACGATTCCCGCGCAGCTATCCGGTCCGAGCGGCGACATTCCGCACGGAGTCGAGATCCGCGGCGAAGTGTTCATGCGCTGGGACGACTTCGCCGCGCTCAACGAACGGCAGGAAGACGCCGGCCGTGCCCCGTTCGCCAACCCGCGCAACGCGGCCGCCGGATCGCTGCGCCAGAAGGACCCGAGGATCACGGCGACGCGACCGCTGAGCTTCTACGCGCACGGCATCGGCACGCTGGACTGGGGCGCCGGCAAGCCCGTCGACGCCGCCGACGAGATCCGCGAGCAGTCCGAAGCCTACGCCCTCTACGAACAGTGGGGAATTCCGGTCTCCTCGCACAACCGCGAAGTCCGGTCGTTCGACGAGATCCTCGACATGATCGACTACTACGGCGAACACCGCGGCGACATCGAACACGCGCTCGACGGCATCGTCGTCAAGGTCGACGACCTCGCGCTGCAGCGGCGCCTCGGCGCCACGTCGCGCGCGCCGCGCTGGGCCATCGCCTACAAGTATCCGCCCGAGGAAGTCAACACCGAACTGCTCGACATCCGCGTCCAGGTCGGCCGCACCGGCCGCATCACGCCGGTCGCCGTCCTCAAGCCCGTCTACGTGGCCGGCTCCACCGTCTCCCGCACCACGCTGCACAACGGCTTCGAAGTGGTCCGCAAGGGCATCCTCATCGGCGACACCGTCGTCGTGCGCAAGGCGGGCGACGTCATCCCGGAGCTTGTCGGCCCGGTCCTCGAACGGCGCAAGGGACGCGAATCGTCGCTGCGCGAATTCACGATGCCGACCCGCTGCCCGTCGTGCGGCGCCGTGCTGGCCCCCGCCAAGGAAGGCGACAAGGACCTGCGCTGTCCGAACTCCGAAGGCTGCCCGGCGCAGCTGTCCGAACGCGTCATCAACCTCGCCGCCCGCAAGGCCTTCGACATCGAGCACCTCGGCGACCAGAGCGCCATCGCGCTGACCAACCCCGAAGACAACCGGCCGACGACCGTCGAGGCGTACGCGCCGGCGATCCGCGAGATCACCGTCGCCCCCGGCGAGGAACCGGCGCCCTACGAACCCGTCGACGGTCTCGAGCTGCCGGCGCGACAGCAGCCCGTCCTGCTGTCCGAAGCCGGCATCTTCGCGCTGACCGCCGACGAACTGCGCGACGTCATGGTCTGGCGCGAAGCCCCGATCATCGAGATCCGCGAACAGGTCGACGAGGCCACCGGGCGCACGAAGAAGACCCGCAAGCGCATCGGAGGCTCCGGCCTGTGGCACCGCGTCCCCGCATTCTGGACCACGCCGGCGCCGGCCAGGAAGAAGACGAAGGCCGAACTCGCCGCCGAACCCGCCGTCGACGTCGCGCTCGACCACGCCTATGACGAACGCCAGGCTGCCGTGCTGGACGGCGGCGCCGCCGTCGCCACGGAGGAATCCCGCGTATCGGCATACTCGGTGCGTTATCCGGAGTACCGGATTCCGGCCGACGCCGTCGTCGTGAGCGAGGAGACGAAGACCTCCCGCAACGGCGACGTGACGGTCAGGCCCGTCATCGCGCAGCCCACCGAGACGACGCGCGCGATGTTCGACGAATTCGAGAAGGCGCGGCACGCGACGCTCGACCGCGTGCTCGTCGCGCTGTCGATCAGGCACGTCGGACCGCCGACCGCGAAGACGCTGGCCAAGGCGTTCGGATCGGTCGACGAGATCGCCCACGCCACGGCCGAGCAGCTCGAGGCCGTCGACGGCGTCGGTCCCGAAATGGCGCAGGCCATCGTCGAATGGTTCGCCGACACCGACGACCCGACGACCTGGCACGGCTCGATCATCGCCGCGTGGCGCGCCGCCGGCGTCGGCTCTGAAGCCGAGACGAAGGAGAAGCTGCCGCAGACGCTGGCCGGCAAGACCGTCGTCGTCACCGGCTCGCTCGAGGACTTCACGCGCGACAGCGCCAAGGACGCGATCACCGACCGCGGCGGCAAGGCCGCGGGCTCCGTCAGCAAGAAGACCGACTATGTCGTCGTCGGCGCCAACGCCGGCTCGAAGGCGAAGAAAGCCGAGGACCTCGGCATCCCGATGCTGAATGAGGCCCAGTTCAGGGAACTCCTGGAGACCGGGAAAGCGGAATGACCCCGCACGTTCCGGACGGTCACTTGAAAAGTGCGGGAATTCCGGCCGCGATCAGGCATGCCCGCAATGGGAAAATGGCGGGATTCGGTCCTTTTCCAAGGCCCTGATCGCCAGGAAACGTCGCACTTTCCCGGTGACCTCATGAAAAGTGCGAAGTCCATTCCGGACATGAAACACGACGGAGAAACATTGGTCCGTTACGGTGCTCCCATCGACTTGAATCGGGCAAGGAGAACGGGAACGATGAAACCGGTAATAGGCGTCATGCCGTTGATCGACGAGGCCAGGGACAGCTACTGGATGCTGACCGGCTACTTCACGATGCTGGAAGCCGAGGGCGCCATCCCGCTGATGCCGCCGCCCACCGACGACCGCGACACGCTCGACTACCTTCTCGACACCTGCGACGGTTTCCTGTTCACCGGCGGTCCCGACGTGGACCCGGGCATGTACGGGGCCGGACGCACACCGGCATGCCACGCGGGCAGTCCGGTCCGCGACGCGATGGAAGGCTACCTGCTGCCACGCCTCGCCGACCTCGACAAGCCGGTCCTCGGCATCTGCCGTGGCCTGCAGGTCATGAACGCCGCCCTTGGCGGCACGCTCTACCAGGACCTGCCCACCGAACAGCCGGACGGCCTGGGCCGGCGGCATCGCATGAGCGCGCCATACGACCGCGAGGTTCACGGAGTCGCCGTCGTCGCCGGCAGCCGGCTCGACACGCTGCTGCGCCGGAGCGGCGTGACGGCGCGGGAAGATTCCGCCGGTCGCGCCGCCATCGCATCGTCCGGCGAGTCCGCTCCGCTCGTCATCGGCGTCAACAGCTACCATCACCAGGGCGTCCGCGACGTCGCGCCGGCGCTCGCGGTCGCCGCCGTCGCCGAGGACGGCCTCGTCGAGGCGCTCGAGATGCCCGGCGGCAGGTTCTTCCTCGGCATCCAGTGGCATCCGGAATTCTGCTACGCCGGCGGCGACCGGCCAAGCCGGGCCATCGTCGCCGCCTTCGTCGACAGCTGCCGGCAATGACATCGCGGGGTGCCGTCCCGGAGCGCCATTCCATCGTCGCCACCGGTGCGCCCGCCAGGCGCGACATGACATGCCCGACGCTGTCCCGAACCCTCCTGCAGGCTTCCGCGGACACGACGGATCAACATCACATCGCGATCGGAGCGGACGAATCGCGTTGAATGCCGGCGGTCCACAGGCCGCTCGCGTCGCTGCATCCCTCACGCTAGAGTGAAGAAGTTGCGAAGGGAGCCAAGCTGCATGAATCCGATTGAAGAGCAGATCTACACGCGCCTGACGAAGGTCATCGATCCGGAACTCGGCCGGTCCGTCACCGACCTCGGGATGATCTCCGGCATCCACGTCACCGAACGGACCGCCACCGGCATGCCGGACGATTCCCGCTCCGACGCCCCGGTCCACGGATCGGACGGATCGGACGGGGACATTGCCGGCGACGATTCTTCCGTCGTCAACGGCGACGATTCTCCCGTCTACGACGTCGACATCGACGTCGAGCTGACGGTGCCCGGCTGCCCGCTGTCCGGCACGATCACGAACCAGATCAACGGCGCCGTCTCCACCTATCCGGACGCGACGCTGATTCCGCACATCCACGTCGGCTCGATGTCGCCGGACAAGCTCAACCGTCTCGTCGCGGACCTCAAGGCCGAACGCCGCGAGAACCCGTTCACGAAGCCGGAATCGAAGACGCGGATCTTCGCGATCGCGTCCGGCAAGGGCGGCGTCGGCAAGTCGTCGGTCACGGCCAACCTCGCCGCGACGTTCGCAGCGATGGGCTATTCGACGGCCGTCATCGACGCCGACATCTACGGCTTCTCGCTGCCGCGGCTGTTCGGCACGCATGCGCAGCCGACGAACCTCAACGGCATGCTGATGCCGGTCACGGCATGGGGCGTGAAGCTGATCTCGATCGGCATGTTCGCCGGCTCCGACCGGGCGATCCTGTGGCGCGGTCCGCGCCTGCAGCGGTCGCTCGAACAGTTCCTGTCCGACGTGTGGTGGGGCGAGCCGGACGTGCTGCTGCTCGACCTGGCACCAGGCACCGGCGACATGGCGATCTCGGTGGCGCAGGCGCTGCCGAACACCGAACTCGTCGTCGTGACGACGCCGCAGCCGTCGGCTTCCGACATCGCCGTGCGCTCCGGACTCGTCGCGCTGCAGATGCCGATGAAGAAGGTGCGTGGCGTCATCGAGAACATGAGCTATTACGAGCACAACGGCGAACGGCTGAAGATCTTCGGCGAGGGTGGCGGTGCCCGCGTCAGTTCGCAGCTGACCCGCGACCTTGGCTACGACGTGCCGCTGCTCGCCCGGATTCCGCTCGAACCGGAAGTGCGCGAGGCGGGGGAGATGGACGGCCGCCCGGCCGTCCTCAACCCCGACGGCTCGTTGCGCGCCGACGGCATGGGCACCGTCTTCGCCCAGATTGTCCACCGGCTGATGGACGAGTGACGTCCGGACACGGATTCCGGATCCGGACGTCCGGCGGCGTCTCGCCGTGCCCGTGTGCCGTCCGCATGTTGCCCGCGCTGTTCCGGAACAATTCCCGGACATCCTCGCGACGGGCGGCGCCGGTGAAAGGAAACGAGGCCGGAAACCGCCGCAATCATTGCGATTGCGTTGGTTTCCGGCCTCGTTGTCAGCGATTGCCGAACCGGCGAATCAGATGTGGAAGTACAGCTCGTATTCCAGCGGGGTCGGCATCAGGCGGGCCTGGTCGATCTCGGAACGCTTGAGGTCGATCCACGTCTCGATCAGGTCGGACGTGAAGACGTCGCCGGCGGTGAGGAAGTCGTTGTCCTCTTCCAGCGCGTCCATGGCCTCGGCCAGCGACGACGGGACCTGCTTGATGCCGGCGTGCTCTTCCGGCGGCAGCTCGTAGAGGTCCTTGTCGATCGGCTCCGGCGGCTCGATGTGGTTGAGGATGCCGTCCAGGCCGGCCATCAGCTGGGCCGAGAACGCCAGGAACGGGTTGCAGGACGGATCCGGGGCGCGGAACTCGATGCGCTTGGCGGCCGGCGACGTGCCCGCCAGCGGGATGCGGATGGCCGCGGAACGGTTGCGGGCCGAGTAGACCAGGTTGACCGGCGCCTCGAAGCCCGGCACCAGGCGGTGGTAGGAGTTCAGCGACGGGTTCGTGAACGCCAGCACCGACGACGAGTGCTTGATCAGGCCGCCGATGTACCAGCGGGCCATGTCGGACAGGCCGCCGTAGTTCTTCTCGTCGTAGAACAGCGGCTTGCCGTCCTTCCACAGCGACTGGTGGCAGTGCATGCCGGTGCCGTTGTCGCCGGCGATCGGCTTCGGCATGAACGTCGCGGCCTTGCCGGCCTGCGCGGCGGTCTCGTGGATGACGTACTTGTACTTCATCAGGTCGTCGCCGGCGTGCTGCAGCGAGTTGTAGCGGTAGTTGATTTCCTGCTGGCCCGCGCCGCCGACCTCGTGGTGGGCGCGCTCCAGGATCAGGCCAACCTTCTGCAGGTTGGCGACCATGTCGTCGCGCAGGTCCTGCGTGTGATCGGCCGGCGGGACCGGGAAGTAGCCGCGCTTGACGCGGTTCTTGAAGGCGATGTTCGGCGTGCCGTCGTCCTCGACGTCCAGGCCGGAGTTCCACGGGGCCTCGATCGAGTCGACCTCGTAGAACGAACGCTGCATGCTGTTCTCGAAGCGCACCTTGTCGAAGATGAAGAATTCGGCTTCCGGCGCGAACGACGCGGTGTCGGCGATGCCGGTCGACTTCAGGTAGGCCTCGGCCTTCGCGGCGACCTGGCGCGGATCGCGCGAGTACGGCTCGTCGGTCAGCGGGTCGACGATCGAGAACGCGACGTCGAGCGTCTTGTGCTTGCGGAACGGATCGACGAACGCCGTCTCGATGTCCGGCACGAGCTTCATGTCGGACTCGTTGATGGCCTGGAATCCCTCGATGGAGGAGCCGTCGAACGGCATGCCCTCGTCGAACGCATCCTTGAGGAACTCGCTGGCCGGCACCGTGAAGTGCTGCTGGACACCGATCAGGTCGGTGAAGCGAACGGAGACATACTCGATGCCTTCGGTGTTGATAAGGGCCTCGGCATCTTCCTTGGACTTGAGTTCTGCCACGGGACCGCTCCTTTCAAAAGTTGCTTACGGGATAAAAGAATAGGTTCTCGAGTTTCGCCGAATTGTTCGTTGGGTTACGAAAATGTTTCGTCATCGCCGGACGATGCCCCCATGACGGCGAAATACCCATGTTCTCGCGGATATCGGAGACGATTCGCGCGTCATGGCGCACGATCGCCAACTGGACAGAACCCGTCTCGATGCCGGTTTTCTGGATGTCGCCAACCCGAGCTCCCGGCTCGTGCTGGCGACATCCGGGGAGCGGGGAGAGCAGCCAGTGAAGAGCAGCCGGTATCGGGTACGCAAATATGCCGATGGGCCTCCGTCCATGTCGGAACGGAGGCCCATCGGAAAGACTGTTGGCGGGAATGCGCCCTTGCCGGTCAGCGGCCGCGCATCGCGCGGCGGCTCATCTTCGGCGGGTGATTCGGGTCCATGCCCTTCGGCGCGCCCATCATGTTCTTCTTCTGCAGCGTACGCAGGCGCTCGTTGAGGATGCCGAGCTGGTACTTGTTCATCATGAAGCGGCGCTTGCCGTGCACCTTCTTCGCGATGGCGTTCTTGTGCTCGGTCGGCACGTACGCCTTCATGCCGACGATCTTCTTGCGCAGGTCCTGGATGCGCACCTGCTTGGGACCCTGACCGACGGAAATGCGGAAGATCGGGATGTCGGAACCGGCGGTGACGCCCTTGAGGCGCTTCTCGATGCGGTCCATCGCCTTGTGCACGCGGCCGTAGTCGCCCTCGCCGATCAGGTAGATGCCGTTGTAGCTCGTGCCGTACCAGATCACGTCCTGCGTGCGCGGATCGACCCACAGCGGATCCTGCGGGAACGAGAAACCGGCGTTCTTCATGTTGCCGAGCACGCTGACGGCGGCGCCCGGCTTGCCCTCGATCTGGCGGTAGCCGACGGCGTCGGCGCGACGCGTCAGCACGATCGTGAACAGCAGCAGGCCGATCATGACGGCGAGGATCATCGAGCAGATCCAGCCGAGCCACGACCAGTGCAGGCAGATGCCGAGGATGATGAAGACGACGATCGGGGCGATGCCGGCCACGCCGGTCAGCCAGGGCAGCGCCTTGTCATCGCGATACGTGAACTTGAAAATCTCGATCAGCTGCTTGAACATGCCCTTTTTCTTCGGCTTCCTGGGCTTGTCCTGCTTTTCCTTCGCCATGAACTTCCTCACTCGAATCTCATGTGGTGTCTCGAACATCACTAAACATCACTACTGTACCAGCAACGGTGCCGTCGTCGGCGTCGTTGCTGTCGTTACGGCAGGAATCAAGCATAACAGGGACGCCATTATTCCCGGGCGTCGCATGCGCCGGCCGCCGTGCCGATCGACACGGCGGCCGGACGACAATGCGGCCGCGGGCCGTCACCTCGTGTTGAGCGGCCGGCCGTCGGCCTTGAGCAGCGCCTCGCCGAGCAGCTCGCTGAACGTCGGATGCGGATGGATGTTGCGCGCGGCGTCGGACAGCGGTACCCGGTTGGCGACAATCTGCTGCGCCTCGGCGATCAGGTCGCTGGCGTCCGGCGCGACGATGTGCACGCCGAGGACCATGCGCACGCCCGGATTGGCGGCCAGCTCGCCGCAGACGACCGAGCACGAGCCATTCGACCCGGCGATCAGCATCCTGGCGTTCGCCATGACCGGCATCGCGGTCTCGTCGACGTTCGCATAGCGTTCGTCGGCGCGCGCCCCGGCCAGCGTCATGCCGACCGACGCGAACTCCGGATTCGAGAAGATGACGGTCGGCACCGTGCGCTCGTCGACGGGCTTCGGTGCCAGGCCGGCGATCTCCTCGGCGACGACGATGCCCTGCTCGAACGCATGATGGGCGAGCTGCGGTCCGGCCGTGATGTCGCCGACCGCCCAGACATGCGGCAGGGAAGTGCGGCCGAACGGATCGGTGACGACGAAGCCGGAGGCATCGAGCGCAATGCCGGCGCCGCCGCTGCGGCCGTCGTCGCCGCGGCCGGCGAACCACGGCTCGTCGGTGTTCGGCTCGCGGCCGACGGCGACGAGCGCGATCTCGCCGTACACCTGCCCGGCGTGGCCGTCGGCGTCAGCGTAATGGACCGTCGCGCCGAGGTTGACGCCGGTGTCGACGGCCGTGACGTGGACACCGGGGACGACATGGACGCCCCGCCGCTTGAGCTCGCGGGTCAGTGCCATGGCGGCGCGCCGGTCGGCGTGCGACAGGACGCGCTCGCGGCGGATCAGCATCGTGACGTCGCAGCCGGCCGCGTTCCACATCGACGCGAATTCGAGGGCGACGGCGCCCGAGCCGATGATGACGGCGGACTGCGGCATCGTGTCGAGCGACAGCGCCTGCGACGAGTCAATCAGCGCGCCGGCGAAGCCGATGCCGTCGAGCGGCCGCGGCCGCGAGCCGGTCGCGACGACGACGTCGCGCGCCGTCAGCCGCACGGTGCCGTCGTCGAGCAGCCGCACGGCACCTTGGCCATCGGATCCCGCGCCCTCCATGTCGCCGGCGGCCACGGCCTCGGCGACCGGTGTCATCCGCGCGGCGGACTTGCCGGTCTCGACGGCGTCGTGGCCGGCCACCGGCGTCACGGTCACGGTGACGGGCCGCTCGTCGGCGTCGGCGAACGTGCCGTCGCCAAGCGTGACGGCCGGCGAGTCGAGGGAAGGATCGTCGCCGCTGACCGACGCCTCCGACGACGCACCAGTCTCGAGCGCCGCCTCGCCGCGGAAGACGACGACGCCGCGGTGGGCGAGCAGTCCCTCGAGCCCCTTCGTCATCGTGTCGACGGTCGAGACGCGGAAGTCGCGCAGCTTGCCGAAGTCGATGTCGCGCAGGTCGGCGTCGATGCCGATTTCGCGGCCATGCTTCATGTCGTCGATGATCCTCGTCGCCGCGATCAGCGACTTCGTCGGGATGCAGCCGCGCAGCAGGCACGTGCCGCCGACGGTGACGTCGCGCTCGACGATGGCGACCGACTTGCCGAGCTCCGCCGCCCGCAATGCCGTCGAATATCCTCCGGGACCCCCTCCGATGATGACGAGATCGAACATGTTCCCCTGTGCCACGGTTGCCCCCTTCGCTTCATGTGGCGGTTACCGGTCACCACCCTACCGAAACCTCCTCCTCGGAGGGAGAACATCGCGCGGCGATGTCGGGCAGTACGCGACGGGCCCCGGTTGCGCAGCCATGTCATTGGCTGCGCAACCGGGGCCCGTCGATGGAAAACGTTCGCGTTTCGCGGCGGCTCACTTGCCGCGCACGTCGGCCGGATACTGGCTGCGCTTCTTGTATTTCGGCTTCGGCAGCCTCCAGCGGCGCAGCTGGATGGCGCGCGACCAGGCGTAGGTGCCGGAGCGCGAGCCGCGGGCCACGGAGCTTTCGCCGTAGCGCTCGGCGAGCCGCTTCTTGAGGCGGTGCCACATGACGGCGACGTCGATGATGATGACGAACAGGTAGACGTACATGACGATCATCAGGATCAGCGACAGGTAGGCGGCGCCCGGCGCCAGGAACGAGACGAGGATCGACAGCAGCAGGATGACGATCGCGACGGGGATGAAGTATTCGCCGATGTTGAAGCGGGCGTCGACGTAGTCGCGGATGTAGACGCGCCACGGCAGGCGCTCGGCCTTCGGCATCTTGCTGACGTTGCCGGTGCGCATCGCCTCGTACTCGACGTTTTCGCGTTCGCGGATGCGTTCCTTGGCGCGCTTGCGCTCGGCCTTCGTGTCCTGCGGGACGAGGGGCCTCAGGTTCTTCGCCTGCGCTTCCTTGCGCTTCGGCGTCGGCTTGCCCTTGCCCGGGGTCGGCGCCGGGGAGGGGGCCTGCGTCGCCTTCGCCGTCCCGCCGCCCTTGACGGCGGCCTGCTCCTGCTCTTCTTTCTTGTTCAAAGCCATGAATGGAAGACTACGGATTGCACTGGACGGCCGTGGGCCGCAGCGAGTCGGGCGAATCGTTGCAAATTCGGGAAAAAGGGCGAGTTATAATCGTCGCTTGATTGGAACTTTCCAGCAAGATTCACACAACTAGGTCATCGGAATGACGGAAGCGAGGGGACAGTGAGCCTGTCTGTGGAGGAAGTGCGGCGCCGCGTGGCGGCCGACTGGAACGGCATCGTCGACGTGCTGGACGAAAAGATCGCGTTGAGGTCGGTCTCGGCCGAGGGCATCGCCGGCGAGAACATGGAACGATCCGCGCGGTTCGTCGCCGACACGCTGCGCAAGGTCGGCGTCGACGCGCGCGTGGAGCAGGCGACCGGCGCCGACGGCAAGCCGGGCGCGTGGGAAGTGATCGGCGAGAAGATCGTCGATCCGGACGCGCCGACGGTGCTGCTGTACGCTCACCACGACGTGCAGCCGGTGCCCGACCCGGCCGAATGGAACACCGACCCGTTCGTCGGCACCGTCGTCGGCGACCGGCTGTTCGGCCGCGGCTCGTGCGACGATGGCGCCGGCATCGCGATCCACTACGGCGCGCTCGAGGCGCTCGGCGACGACCTCGGCGTCAACGTCAAGGTCTTCATCGAGGGCGAGGAGGAAATGGGCTCGCCGAGCTTCATCCCGTTCATCGAGGCCCACCGCGGGGAATTCAAGGCCGACGTCATCGTCGTCGCCGACTCGGGCAACTGGGCTCCCGACATCCCGTCGCTGACGACGAGCCTGCGCGGCAACGCGACATGCGACGTCCATGTCAGGGTCCTCGGTCACGCCGTCCACTCGGGACAGTACGGAGGACCGATCCTCGACGCGAACACCGTCGCCGCGATGCTGATCTCGTCGATGTACGACCGCGAGGGCAACCTGGCCGTGCCGGGCCTCGAGGGCTGCGAGCCGATCGGCGGACTGGAACGCGACGTCGACGAGCTCGGCCTGCGCGCCGACACCGGCGTCGTCGACTCGTACGAGCTGGCCGGCACCGGCTCGCTCGCCTCGCGCCTGTGGACGAAGCCGAGCATGACCGTCATCGGCTTCGACGCCACGCCGGTGAAGGATTCGTTCAACGTCATCGCGCCCGAATGCACGTTCCGCCTGTCAGTGCGCGTCTCGCCGGTCCAGGCGCCGCACGCCGCGCTCGAGGCGATCCAGGTGTTCTGCGAGGAGCACGCGCCGTTCGGCGCCGAGGTCAAGGTCACGATGCTCGAGGAAGGCATGGGCTGGGCGATGGATCCGGACTGCGCCGCCACGAAGGACGCCGAGACGGCGATGGCCGAGGCGTTCGGCACCGCGCCGGTCAACATGGGCCAGGGCGGCTCGATCCCGTTCATCCCGGAACTGCAGCGCATCTTCCCGGACGCCGAGGTCCTCGTGACCGGTCCGGAGGACCCGCAGTCCAACGCCCACAGCCCCAACGAGAGCGTCTCCGTCTCCGGCCTGGAGAAGGACGTCGTCGCCGAGGCGCTGTTGCTCGACAAGCTCGCCCACAAGCCGGAGCCGACGAACCTGTAGTTTTCGGGCCGTCGAGTATGCTGGACGGCCGTGAATGCGAAGAATCCCCTCATCGACCAGTGGCACAGGAACCGCGGACTGACCATTGACAGCTGGCGCGCGATCGAACGGCCCAGTTCGCGGCCGCTCGCGAGGCTCGACGAGCTGTGCGCGGCATTGAAGGAACTGCATGACGGGGGAGCGGCCGTCACCGTGCTGCCCGACTTCGACATGGACGGCATCTCGGCCGGCGCGCTCGGACGCGCCGGCCTGGCGATGCTCGGCTTCGACGTGCGCCTGTACCACCCCGACGCCACGCGCGGCTACGGCTTCGGCGCCTGGGACATCGACCGGATCGCCGAACGGTTCCCGGACACGGCGGCGATCCTGACCTGCGATGTCGGCATCACGTGCCACGAAGGCGTCGCCGCGGCCCGCGCCAGGGGATGGAAGACGCTCGTCACCGACCACCACACCCAGCTCGGGCCGCTCGGGGCCGACATCATCGTCGACCCGTGCGCGACGGGCGAATCGTACGAACATCCGTCCATCTGCGGCGCGCACGTGCTGTGGATGGTCCTCGACCGCTACGCCGAACTGTACGACCCGGAGCGGCGACGCTACCTGTTCGCGTTGCGTGCGCTGGCGGCGCTCGGCACCGTCGGCGACCAGATGGACATGAGCGGCGAAAACCGGCAGCTGATGCGCGACGGCCTGCAGGTGCTGCGCGTCAACCACGACAACCCCGCCGTCTACGCGACGACCGGCTGCCGCGAATTCGACGCGACGATGACCGGACTCGCGGCGCTGACGCGTTGCCTGGCCGACCACCGCGAACTCGACTCGGCCGACGGCATCGACGAACAGCTCGTCGGCTTCCGCATCGCCCCGATGTGCAACGCGCCCAAGCGCATGGGCGAACCCGTCGGCGAAGTCTTCGACCTGTTCGCCGACCCCGGTGGCGCGCACCGCCGCGCCGAATGGCTCCACGACGTCAACATGCGGCGCAAGCGGGCCGTCGCCGGCTACGTGGCGCAACTGCGCGTCGACGAGCAGCCATACGCCCCGAACCTCTACCTGACCGACGCGCCGCTCGGCATCATCGGCCTCATCGCGACGAAGGTCCTCGCCGACACCGGCATGCCTGTCCTCGTCGCCAACCGCGACCTGATGCGCGGATCCGGCCGCGCTCCCGAATGGTACGACGCGATCGACACGCTCAACCCGCTCGGCCACGACCTTGCCGGTCACCAGCACGCCTTCGGCTTCACGACCGACGAATCGAAGCTGCGCGCGCTCGCCGACGACATCGCCCGCACCGCCGCCGACCACAGGCCCGCCGGCGACGACGCGGCGACGGGGGAGGATCGCGCCGCCATTCTCCTCGACACCCGCGGCGACCTCGGCATGCCGTTCACGGCCGCCGACCGGCGCATGTTCGTCGAGTTCCCGGCCGCGCTGCGCCACTACGCGCCGTTCGGCCCCGGCTGGCCCGAACCCGACGTCGAGGTCGTCTTCCACGCCGACGACATCCACGACATGCGCACGATGGGCGCCGACGGCCAGCACCTGAAGATCCGGCTCGACGAGGGACTCGACCTCGTGTGCTGGAACCAGTCGATGCCGGCCGGCGACGGCCCGTGGGCCGTGCGCGGCTCGCTGTCGAACAACGAGTGGCGCGGCACCGTCACGCCGCAGCTCCAGGGCACCGTGCGGACACTGTGACGGACGGCGTGTCCGACGCCCCGTGAAATGCGGCGTCACATCCGCATGCCGGACATCACCGCCGGCAAACGGGGCCGCTTGTTCCGCCCTCGCCCTAGACTGGCGCCTTGACACGGGGGCTGTCGCCTGCCGGACCATATTCATGGACTACCGGCGCGCGACCGGCTGAGAGGGACATCCCGTCCCGACCGATTGAACGTGAATCCAGACAATGCTGGCGCACGGACGTCGAGCTTTCCCGTGCCTTGACCACCACGACGGGGTCGGGTTGACAGCCGCAGGCGCCATGCGCCACGACGTACAGATGCCCGGACGAAGCCCCGCGCTTACAGAAAGGCACCATCATGTCCACTTCCACTTCACCGACTTCTCCGGCCACATCCGTCACGGTGACGTCCCGGGCGCGCCTCAAGTGGCGCGTCGTCGACATCGCCGTCGCCTCCGTCATCGGCGTCGCCTCGGCGCTGATCTACTGGGGCGTCGCGCTCGTCACGGCCGCGCCGTGGAACCTGCTCGAGGCGATCCTGCCGGGCCTCGCCGGCATCATGAACGGCCTGTGGTTGTTCGCTGGCCCGCTCGCCGCCGTCATCGTGCGCAAGCCCGGCGCCGCGATCTACGCCGAACTCGTCGCCGCCGTCCTCGAGGCGTTGCTCGGCAACCAGTGGGGCGGCGGCGAGACGGTGCTCATCGGCCTCGTCGAGGGCGTCGGCGCCGAACTCGCCTTCCTGTTCGTCCTCTACCGTGCCTGGAATCTCGGCACGATGCTGCTGTCCGGCGCGCTGTCGGGCGTGGCCTCCTGGGCCTACTCGTTCTTCACGAACCTGCAGGCCATCGACGTGACCGGCAGCTACGGCGTCGTCTACCTGCTCACCTCCGTCATCTCCGGCATGCTGATCGCCGGCCTGGCCATGTGGTTCCTGTACCGCGCCATCGCACGCACCGGCGCGCTCGACCACTTCGCGTCCGGCCGCGAAGTGCGCGGCCTGAACTGAGGCCGGAAAACGGAACCGCATCGTCGTCGCCGGCGCCCCGCGCCGCGGAAAGGACATCATGACCATCCAGCTTCGTGAGCAGTGGACCGGCGTCACCGAGACGCCGACGGACCGTAAATCGGCGGCGGTGGACGATTCGGCCGCCGTGCTCCGCGACGCCAACGCCATGCTCGACGGCGACGAAGTATGCTCCGTCGCGGAAGCCGGCTCCGCGAAAACCGCCGGACACCGTCGCGCCGTGCCGGCGCTCGAGTTCCGCAACTGGGGCTACCGGCACGCGTCACGCCGCGACTTCGCTGTCCGGGGCCTGAACCTGGCGGTCCAGCCCGGCGAACACGTGCTGCTGCTCGGCGCTTCCGGCATCGGCAAGTCGACGATCCTGTGCGGCGCCGCCGGCCTGCTCGGCGACGACGAGGGGCCGGTCCGAGAAACCGACGAAGGCGACGTCATGGCCGTCGAGGACGCCGACGGCGGCGTGACCGAGGGATCGATCGCCGTCGCCGGCGTGCCGGTGCACCGCGCCCAGGGCAAGGTCGGCCTCGTCCTGCAGGATCCAGACGCCCAGGCCGTCTTCCAGCGCCTCGGCGACAACGTCGCGTTCGGCCCCGAAAACCTCGACGTGCCCCGCGACGAGATCTGGCGCCGCGTCGACGACGCCCTCGACGCCGTCGGCATGCGCGGCGTCCAGCTCACCCGCTCCGTCATGCACCTGTCCGGCGGCCAGATGCAGCGGCTCGCCGTCGCCGGCGCGCTCGCGATGCAGCCCGACGTGCTGCTGCTCGACGAGCCGACCGCCAACCTCGATCCGGACGGCGTCGACCAGGTCGTCGCCGCCGTCGGTGACGCCCTCGAGCTCACCGGCGCGACGATGGTCATGGTCGAGCACCGCGCCGACGCGTGGATCGACCTCGTCGACCGCGTCGTCGTCCTCGGTGCGACCGACGACGGGGAAGGCGGCGGGGACGCGGGAATCGTTCCCGGACAGGACGGCCGCCGCACCGTCGTCGTCGCCGACGGCCGGCCCGAAGACATCTTCGCCGACCCGTCCATCGACTTCGCCGGCCTCGGCATCTGGGTGCCCGAACGCTACCGGCGCGCCGGCGACGCCATCGGCGCCATCCACACCGCCGACGAACCCGACTATCCGGCCTGGCGGGGCACCGGCGAACCGGTCCTGACGACGTCCGGCCTCGCGATCGGCAGGAACGGGCAGCCGATCGCCTCGCATCTCGACCTCGAATTCCGCGCCGGCCAGATCACCGCGCTCGTCGGCGCGAACGGCGCCGGCAAGTCGACGCTGTCGCTTACGCTCGCCGGACTGCTCGAACCGGTCACCGGCGAGGTCGTCGCGGCCGCATCGCTCGCCGACGGCGCCCGCGGCACATGGCCCGTCGACTGGACAAGCCGCCAGCTCGCCTCGCGCATTTCCTATGTCTTCCAGAACCCCGAACACCAGTTCGCCACGTCGACCGTCCTCGACGAAGTCATGCTCGGACCCGTCCGCACCGGCATGGCCGAAGCCGACGCCCGGCAACTGGCGACCGGCCTGCTGCGCCGCTTCCGCCTCGACCAGTACGCCGCGGCCAACCCGTACACGCTTTCCGGCGGCGAGAAGCGACGGCTCACCGTCGCCGCCGCCCTGGCCGCCGCGCCGCGCGTGCTGATCCTCGACGAACCGACGTTCGGCCAGGACCGGCGCACCTGGATGCAGATCGCCGAACTCATCCACTCACTGCGCGGCGACGGCGTCAGCATCGTCGTCGTCACCCACGACCGCGACCTCGTCACCGCACTCGACGCGAAGGTGATCGAACTCGTTCCCGAACAGTGCACGGCCGAATGGAACGGTGCCGGGCGCGAGCCGGTCCCGGCGGCCGGCGGCCAAGACCGTCCCGGACGGGACAGCCGGAAACAGAACCGCCGGGAAACGGTAGTGCCGGTCACGCAGGTCAACGAACGCTACGAGGAACCCAAGTCGTCGTCGCGTTCCGCCTGCCTCGCCTCGATCAACCCCGTCTTCCGGCTCGGTGGGGCCTTCCTCGTCTCGCTGCCGATGCTGCTCAGCCTCGACTGGGTCTCCGCCGGCGTCGCCTGCCTGCTCGAATTCCTCGTCCTCGCCGCCATCGGCATCCGGCCATGGCGCGCCATCCGCTCGACATGGCCCGTGTTCATCGGCGCGCCATGCTCGGCGCTCGCCGTGCTGCTGTATGGCAAGTCGGGCGGCGACGTCTGGTGGCAGTGGGGGATGATGCTGGTGACCGACCGTTCGGCCGAACTGGCCGTCGCGACGGCGCTGCGCATCGTCGCGATCGGCATGCCTGCGATCATCGCCGTGCTCGGCATCGACGCGACCGACCTGGCCGACGGCTTTTCCGAACTGCTGCGCCTGCCCGACCGGTTCGTCTACGGCGGCCTCGCCGGCATGCGCCTGTTCTCGGTACTCCAGGACGACTGGACCGCTCTGACGGCGTCACGTCGCTCGCGCGGCCTCGGCGACGACAGCAAGATCAGGCAATTCTTCCCGCAGGCCTTCGCGCTGCTCGTCCTGTCGATCCGCCGCTCGACGACGCTGGCCACCGCCATGCAGGCCCGCGGCTTCGGCGGTACCGGCCCACGCAGCCACGCCCGCGCCAGCGAAGTCCACGTGCGCGACTGGATCTTCCTCGCCGCGAGTCTCGCCATCCCCGTCCTCGCCCTCGTCGCCACCGCCGTCAACGGCACGTTCTCGTTCTTCGGCAACTGAAAAACGCGGACCCATACGGCAACCTCGATGCCATTCACGAGCTCGGCGAAGGCTGGGTTGCCGAGGAGACGCTGGCGATCGCCGTGTTCTGCGCGGTCAGGCACGAAAACGATTTTCGGGCCGGCGTACTGGCTTCTGTCAACCACCGGGGCGACAGCGACTCGACGGGCGCGGTCGCCGGCAACATCTTCGGCGCTCGTCTGGGCGTCGATGCCATCCCTGCAGAATTCCTTGCGAATCTCGAGGCGCGTGACCTTGTCGACACAATGGCGCAGGATCTTGTGTCTCCAATAAAGAGTCTCGCCGAAAATCCTCCCGCCGTCGTCGCGAAGGAAGACGTGGACTGGGAGAACAAGTACATCTACTGTTCCTATTCGATGAAGTAACGCCTGGCGCCTCGTGAAGGAATCTGGTGTTCTTTCCCGAGGAAAGATTGATTCCGAAGCGAGATCGGACTGCCGGGAAGAACGGTCCCGTTCGCGACGGTCGTCCACAGCGCCGCGCCGAACAAGCGAGGCCGTGTTCACCGTCGGCGAGTGTTTGGTCGAATACTGGACAGATCACGTAAATTCAGCTACTTTTCAGAAATTGTCCAGACCTGCGCAAGGAAACTGTGGGGGTTGCCCCAAGGATGCCTCCTTACGCTGCGTCACTATAGGGAACGTTTTGGAAGAGAGCCAAGACAACGAGTGTTCCGAATCACTCTCATGAGGACCAACATGTTTGTGCTCAAGAACGCGTGGAAAAGCGTGACCCGCAACAAGGGTCGAAACATACTGATCTCCATCATCGTCATCATCATCGCGGCTGCCGCGACGATCGGCCTGGCCATCCAGCAGGCGGCCATCAAGGCGCGCGACACCGGACTGGAGAACACGACGATCACGGCCCAGATCGGCATCGACCGCAGCCAGATGCTCAGCGCCGCGAAGGACGCGATGCAGTCGGCGTCGTCGACGTCGAGCTCGTCGGACAGCTCGTCGTCGAGCTCGGATTCCAAGCCGGACTTCGACTCGATGCGCGACGCCCTGAACACGGACGCGCTGACGCTGACCGACTATCAGGAATACGCCGACTCGTCGTCGTCGGTCAAGTCGACGTACTACACCGAGACGACGTCGCTCGCCGAGACCGACGACTTCCAGCCAGTCGAGGATTCCACGTCGTCGGCGTTCAGCTCGTCATCCTCTTCCTCGTCGTCCTCGAGCTCTTCCGACAGCTCCTCGTCCGATTCGTCCGCCGACATGAAGGGCGGCATGGGCGGCGGCGACATGGGCGGCGGCATGGGCATGACGACGTCCGGTGACTTCTCGCTGGTCGGCTTCTCGTCCGACGAGGCCCTCGCCAACGCGCCGAATGGCACGTTCACGATGGTCGAGGGCCAGGCCTTCGACTACACCGCCTCCGACGACAACGACGTCATCATCAGCCAGGAACTGGCCGACTTCAACAACATCTCGGTCGGCGACACGATCACGCTCGAGAACGCCAACGACTCCGGCACCACCTACACGTTCACCGTCGTCGGCATCTACAAGAACAGCTCGACGACGTCCACCGGTTCCTTCGGCCCGATGAGCTCCACCTCGTCCGACCCGGCCAACGCGATCTACACGTCCGTCGCGACGCTGCAGAAGATCGGCCTGTCCTCCGACGACACTGTCGAGGCGACCACCAACTCGGGCGACACGATGAAGACGGCGGCCGCCACGCTGTCGTTCACCTACGTCTTCGCCGACGAGGACGCCTACAACCAGTTCGTCAAGGACGTCGAGGCCGCCGGCCTGCCGGACAACTACACGGTGTCCTCCACCGACATCGAGACGTACGAGAACAGCCTCATCCCGCTCAACAACCTCGCGAGCTTCGCGAAGACGCTGCTGTGGATCGTGCTGGCCGTCGGCGCCGTCATCCTGATCGTGCTCACGCTGTTCAACATCCGCGAGCGCAAGTACGAGATCGGCGTGCTCACGGCGATCGGCGTGCGCAAGTCGAAGGTCGCCGCGCAGTTCACGCTCGAGCTGCTGATCGTCACGATGATCGGCCTGGTCATCGGCACCGGCATCGGCGCGGCCGTCTCGCAGCCGGTTTCGAACTCGCTGCTCTCGTCGCAGGTCTCCGCGCAGGAGACGTCGGCCAGCAACCAGCAGGCGCAGTTCGGCCGCGACATGATGCAGCCGGGCGACATGGGCGGCTCGTCGTCGACGGACAGCACCGATTCGTCCTCGTCCAGCTCGTCGGACAGCTCGGCGTCCACCGACGCGAATTCGTCCGGCCAGTCGTCGACGGACACGACGAATTCGGCGCCGTCGCAGCCGACGAACACGCCGGGCGGCTTCCAGCAGGTGACGAACTACGTCAGTTCGGTCAACGCCACCGTCAACCTGACCGTCGTCGGCCTGATGTTGCTGATCGGCATCGGCCTGACATTGGTCTCCGCGCTCGTTGCCGTCATCTTCGTCATGCGCTACGAGCCACTGCAGATCCTCGCGGACCGGTCGTGACGGCCGCCGTCCATTGAACATTTCGAACGATTCCCGCGCCGGGGCCGAGCTCCGGATTCCGGGGCGGGAATCATTCATCACCGTGAAGGAACCAACGATGAGCGAACACGAGAACATCAACGACCTGGCGCCGATCGAGCAGCCGCCGACCGCGGCGGGACTCGACATCCTCAAGCTCGAGAAGGTCAGCTACGCCTACACCAAGGGCGGCAAGAAGGTCATCAAGGACATTTCGTACGACTTCGAGACCGGCAAGGTCTACGCGATCACCGGACCGTCCGGCGCCGGCAAGACGACGCTGCTGTCGCTGATCTCCGGCCTGACGACGCCGACTGAGGGCCGCGTGATCTACGACGGCCACGACCTGGCCAAGCTCAACCGGTACGACTACCGCAGCCACGACATCGGCGTGATCTTCCAGAGCTTCAACCTGCTGCCGGGCCTGACGGTCGCCGAGAACATCGAGCTGTCGATGAACGCCAGCGGCATGAAGTACGAGGCGCCGAAGCGCGAGATCGTCATGGACCTGCTCGCCGAGGTGCACCTGCCGGAAGAATACGCGAACGAACGCATCCTGCACCTGTCGGGCGGCGAACAGCAGCGCGTCGCGATCGCCCGGGCCCTCAGCTACGACCCGAAGATCATCGTCGCCGACGAGCCGACCGGCAACCTCGACCTGACGACGCAGGACGACATCATCCACATCTTCCAGGAGCTGGCCCACGAGCAGGACCGCTGCGTGATCATCGTCACGCACTCGCCGGCCGTCGCCAAGGCCTCCGACGTCGTCTTCGAGCTGGCGCCGCTGCGCCACTCGGTGCCCAAGCGCCAGGGCGCCGGCGTGCGCCGCGCCGGCAAGGCCGCGCCGAAGAGCGCCACCGCCGGCCGCGCCTCGGCCCGCGTGGACGCGGCTCCCGCCGCCCGCAAGGCGCCCGGAAGGACCGCCAGACAGTAACCGTTTTCCACCTGCCAGTCGGAACACCCCCCCAACGCAGTGTGCGGCGACCATCATGCCAGATGGTCGCCGCACACTGCGTTGTCCGCCAGTGACGACGTGCAACGGAAACGGGCGAAAGGAATCAGAGCCGTTCCAGCGCGTCGACGACGGCGGAGTTCGGGATGCGCTCCTGCTCGATTCGCGTGACGCCGTGGTCCTCGTGCCGGATCAGCTGCCAGACGGCGCGCTCGTCCCCGGTGAGCTCCTCGGGCGCGGGACGTCCCGACGGGCGCAGTTTCTCGCCGCGCCGGTCGATGTCGGTGCCCCACTTGGCATAGGCCTGCCAGCTGGCCGGATCCATCAGGATCGTGCGCACCGACTCGAGGCCGCGGCGGCGCAGGTTGGCGACGATCTCGTAGCCGGCCTCGTCCATGTCGCCCCAGTAGACGAGCAGCGGGCGCCGATGTTCATCGTCGCCGGTCGCGGCGTCGACGCCGTCCCTCGCGCCCTGCAGCCACGGCACCTGCGGCAGCAGGCCGGAGGCCGAATAGCCGTCGCCCTCGACGACGACGGTGCCGTCGAACGGCGGGAACGACTGCGCGCAGTCCTTGTTCTCGCAGATGACGACGATGCGGGGCCGGTAGGGCAGACGGAAACCGGTGTCGCGCGTCGTCCACAGGTCGTCGCGCCGGCCGCCCGAATCCAGCCACTCCGGGTCGGCATAGTGCAGCACGAGCATGCCGGGACGATCCTCGAGGTCGATCGACGGGACGCCGATCGCATGGGCGATGACCGACAGCCGCGACGGATTGAGCCACTTCGCATGCGTGCCCTCGAGCGGAATCTGCCGCGGCGTCAGGCCCTTCCAGTCGTGCGTGGCGAACCATTGTGCCGCCGTCAGGAACCGCCGGTAGTCGTCCTTCGTGCGGAACTCGCGCCACGAACGGCGCACGATGTTGTCCACGCGCTTGTCCGGCATGTCCGGAAACGCCTCCCTGAGGCCCACCGCGCGCCAGAACTTCGATCCGGCCCTCAGCTCGTGTTCGCGTTGCCTGTCCGCCGCCTTGCCCATGTCCGTGCCTCGATTCGTCGGTAATGCCCCCAACCCTACCCGCGCCGTTCCGCTTCCGCCGCGCGGCAACACCGGGACCGTCGCCGCCAACATGCCGAAATAGCGCACGGCGGCTACGATGGCAACCATGCCTATGTATTCCGAAGTGCTCGCCAACCCCAAGGCCGAGCGATTCCGCCGCGTCCGCGAACTCCTCACCCGCAAGGGCCGCCAGAAGAACCGGCGATTCGTCGTCGAGGGACCCCAGGCCGTGCGCGAAGTCCTCGACTACCGTCCCGACATCGTCCAGGACGTCTACGTCGCCGTCGACGGCGCCGAGGACGACGCGATGTTCGTCAACCCGACCGTCGCCCGGCTCGCCGGCAAGGCCCTCCAGGCCGCCAACATGCTCGCCTCCGATTCCGGCGCCGACCACGCCGCCGACCATGACGCCGGCGCCGGCGCCACGATCTACGTGCACAAGGCCACCCGCGCCGTCGTCGACTCCGTCAGCGAGGACGCCCAGGGCATCTTCGCCGTCGCCAGCCTCGACGACTACGAAGCCCCGCTCGACGACATCGACATCGCCGACCTGCTCGTCGGCAACGACGACGGCAACGGCCCGCTGATCGCCGCGTTCTGGCAGGTGCGCGACCCGGGCAACGCCGGCACCGTCATCCGCTCCGCCGACGCCGCCGGCTGCGACGCCGTCCTCCTCGTCGACGACTGCGTCGAACCCGTCAACCCCAAGGTCGTGCGCGCCACGACCGGATCGCTGTTCCACCTGCCCGTCTTCCACGTCAGCGAACGCCGCTTCTTCGACATCGCCGCCGGCGCCCGCATCGTCGCCGCCGACGTCCACGGCACCGACGACCTCGTCCCCGTCAGCCTGCCCGACTACGTGCGCGACGCCGACCCGAAGCAGCCACGCATCGTCCTCTTCGGCAACGAGGCCCGCGGCCTCAAGCCCGAAACGCTCGAACGCTGCACCGACATCGTCTCCATCCCGATCTACGGCCACGCCGAATCGCTCAACCTCGCCATGAGCGCCTCGATCATGCTGATGACGATCGCCATGCACGAACACTGAGCGCAACCGCCGGCTTCGTCTAGGCCGTTTGAAACAATGTGAAGTCGCTAAACGTTGGAATTCTGCGATTTTTACACGCCGATTCTGTCGTCAACGACATAACCGAACCAGGAAAGGGTTGGAAGTGGCACAAGATTTGCACTTCGACGCCGACGAGGTGACCGCCGCGGTCGCCGAAGGCATCGAGAAAATCGGACAGGCCTCCACGATGGAGGAGCTGAAAGCCATCAAGACACAGTACGCCGGCGCCCAGTCGGCGATGACGCTGGCCAGCAAGGCCATCGGCGGCCTCGACAAGGACCAGAAGAAGGAAGCCGGCAAGCTCATGGGCAAGCTGCGCGCCGACTTCGGCCGCGCCTACGGCGCCCGCGAAACCGAAGTCAAGGCGGCCGAGGAAGCCGCCGCGCTCGCCGCCGAAACCGTCGACATGACGCTGCCCGTCAAGCGCAAGCCTCTCGGCGCCCGCCATCCGCTGCCGAAACTGATGGAAGACGTCGAGGACTTCTTCGTCGGCATGGGCTGGCAGATCTCCGACGGCCCCGAAGTCGAGACCGAATGGTTCGACTTCGACGCCCTCAATTTCGGCCCCGACCACCCGGCCCGCCAGATGCAGGACACGTTCTACGTCAAGGGCAACCAGGCCAGGGACGCCGCCGGCTTCGTCGGCTCCAACATGGTCATGCGCACGCAGACGTCGTCCGACCAGGTCCGCGCCCTCATCGGCCGCGGCGTGCCGCTGTACATCGCCTGCCCGGGCCGCGTGTTCCGCACCGACGAACTCGACGCCACCCACACGCCGGTCTTCCACCAGGTCGAGGCGCTCGCCGTCGACAGGAACCTGACGATGGCCGACCTCAAGGGCGTGCTCGACAAGCTCGCCGTCGCGATGTTCGGCCCCGAGGCCAAGACGCGCCTGCGCCCGAGCTACTTCCCGTTCACCGAGCCGAGCGCCGAGCTCGACCTGTGGTTCCCCGACAAGAAGGGCGGCGCCGGCTGGCTCGAATGGGGCGGCTGCGGCATGGTCAACCCGAACGTCCTCAAGTCCGCCGGTCTCGACCCGGAGGTCTACACCGGCTTCGCGTTCGGCGTCGGCGTGGAACGCACGCTACTGCTGCGCCACGACATCAACGACATGCACGACCTCGTCGAGGGCGACGTGCGATTCAGCGAACAGTTTGTGATGGGGGAGTGAACCTGACATGCCAATGGTAGATATCGACTGGCTCAAGGAACACGTCACGGTCCCGGAGGGCCTGACGTACGAACAGCTGGCGGCGGACCTCGTGCGCGTCGGCCTCGAGGAAGAGGAAATCCACGAATCCCAGGTCACCGGCCCGATCGTCGTCGGCTACGTCGTCGAGGCGACGCCGGAACCGCAGAAGAACGGCAAGACGATCAACTGGTGCAAGGTCGACGTCGGCGACGAGTACAACGACGTCGACGAGAACGGCAACAAGGTGCCCCGCGGCATCGTCTGCGGAGCCCCGAACATGGCCGCCGGCGAGAAGGTCGTCGTCACGCTGCCAGGCGCCGTGCTGCCCGGCGATTTTCGCATCGAACCGCGCAAGACCTACGGCCACATCTCCGAGGGCATGTGCGCGTCCGAGCGAGAGCTCGGCCTCGGCGACAGCCACGACGGCATCATCCTGCTCAGGGACTACGGCTTCACCGAGGAAGAGTACGAGAACCTCAAGCCCGGCGACGACCTGATGCACCTGCTGCACCTCGACCAGCCCATCCTCGAGATCAACGTCACCCCGGACCGCGGCTACGCGTTCTCGTACCGCGGCGTCGGACGCGAATACCACAACTCGACCGGCGCCGAATTCCGCGACCCGGCCATCGAACTCGACGCCAGGGCGCCGCACGTCGAATCGTCCGACGGCTCCGACATCGAGATCGTCATCGACGACGACAACCCGATCCACGGCGTCGTCGGCTGCGACCGCTACTACGCCCGCGCCGTGCGCGGCTACCAGCCCGGCAGCCCGACGCCGAACTGGATGCGCCGCCGCCTGACGCGCGCCGGCATGCGCTCGCTGTCGCTGCCCGTCGACGTGACGAACTACGTCATGCTCGACCTCGGTCAGCCGATGCACGCCTACGACCTCGACAAGGTCGCCGGCCCGATCGTCGTGCGCCGCGCCCGTCCGGGCGAGAAGCTCCAGACGCTCGACGGCAAGGACCACGACCTCGACTCCGAGGACCTGCTCATCACCGACTCGCCGAACGGCGAGCGGGGCTCGCGCATCCTCGGCATCGCCGGCGTCATGGGCGGCATGTACGGCGAAGTGACCGCCGAGACGACGAACATCCTGCTCGAGGCCGCCCACTTCGACCCGATCACGATCGCCCGCTCGGCCCGCCGCCACAAGATCCCGTCCGAGGCGTCCCGCCGCTTCGAGCGCGGCGTCGACGACCGCCTGCAGCCGGCCGCCGCCCAGCTCGCCTGCGACCTGCTCGAGAAATACGGCGAGGCCACGCCGTCGGACACGCCGCGCGATCTCGACAACACGGTGCTGCGCCGTCCGATCAACTTCCGCTCGAGCGAGGTCGAGCGCCTCACCGCGCTCAAGCTCGACATCAACCAGGTCAGCGACATCCTGACCGACATCGGCTGCGAAGTCGCCGGCGGCGGCAACGGCGAGCTGTCCGTCACGCCGCCGACGTGGCGTCCGGACCTCGACGAACCGTGCGACCTCGTCGAGGAAATCGCCCGCATTGTCGGCTACGACGAGATTCCGGTCACCGTGCCGGCCGTCCCGGTCGAGGGCCATGTCGGCCTGACCGCCGACCAGCTGCACCAGCGCCAGGTCGCCGACGAGCTCGCCGAATACGGCATGGTCGAATCGCTGAGCTACCCGTTCGTCGGCAAGGAAGACTACAGGAACTTCCTCGAGGACGAGGAGACGATCGAGAAGGTCTCCGTCGAGATCGTCAACCCGCTGGCCGGCGACCGTCCGTTCCTTCGCCGCGACCTGATGCCGACGCTCGCCCAGACGGTCCAGCGCAACATCCACCGCGGCCTCGACGACATCAAGCTCTACGAAATCGGCCACGTCTACCTGTGGGATCCGGACGCCCCGGCCATCCCGGCGCTGCCCGGCGGCAAGCGCCCGACCAACGACCAGCTCAGGGCCCTCGACGCCGGCCTGCCGAAGCAGCCGCTGCGCGTCGCCGGCATTCTGACCGGCCACGCGATCGACGACGGCTGGCTCGGCGACAAGCGCGCCGTCGACTGGACCGACGCCGTCGAGGCGGTCCACCGCATCGCCGACCGCCTGGGCGCCGACATCGAGCTCGTCCAGCCCCGCAACGCCGACGGCGCGATCGACGGCGACGAGATCCCGGCCAGCTGGCATCCGGGCCGCGCCGCCAAGGTGATGGCCAACGGCGTGTTCGTCGGCTGGGTGGGCGAGTTCCACCCGACCGTCAACGAGAAGCTCGGCTTCCCGAAGCACTCGGCGGCCTTCGAGCTCGACCTCGACACGCTGTTCGGCACGCTCGACAACAAGCCGGTGCAGGCCAGGCCGATCTCGACGTTCCCGCCCGTCAAGCAGGACCTCGCCTTCACGGTCAAGGACACCGTGACGGCCGGGCAGCTGCGCGACGCCATCGAACGCGGCGCCGGCGACGACCTCGAGTCGATCGACCTGTTCGACGTCTACCACGGCGACCAGGTCGGCGAGGGCGAGAAGTCGCTCGCCTACGCGGTGACTTTCCGCTCACCGGACAAAACGCTGGACTCTTCGGATTCCGAAGCGCTGCGCAAGCGTATTGTCGAAGAAGCAGCCAAGTTGGGAGCGCAGCTGCGCGCCTGACGCAATAGATACGGCAGTCCCGCCGGCCGGAACGTTGGGTTGGCCGGCGGCGACATGCTGACCGATGTGGCGGCAGGGTACCCGGAGTAGAATCCGGATACCCTGCCGATTTGCCAAGAAGAGGATGGACATGACCGAGCCGGACCAGCAAGCACAGACCCCAGCCAGCGACAGCCCGTCGCCGACTCCGAACGATTCCTCCGTGCCGGCCGCCACCCAGTCGCAGGCGCCGGCCCTGGCGGACGAATCGTCCCAGCCGCACCTGTCTGCCGTCGAACTCGAGAACGAGAAGATCGTCAACGACCCGAACCGCACGTCCGTCGAGATCGACCCGTACGAGCATTACAACGGCGTCGACTACAAGAAGGCGCCCGACTATGGTGTCTACGCGTCCGCGACGCAGATCGCCGACGCCGAGAAGCAGTCCGACGAACTCGTCGAGGAAGCCCGCAAGCACGACGAGGACGTCCACTCCGAGGCGGCGCTCAACATTTCCGAGCGCACGTCCGAGTCCGCCGGTTCCGGCGACGACAAGCTCGCCTACGGCGCGCTGGACTCCGACTTCCCGAAGGATTACAACCCGTATATCTACGGCAAGCCGGACCCCGAACCGCAGCCGCAGGCCGCGCAGCCCGACGGCCAGCCGAACCAGGCCGGTTACGGCCAGCAAGGCCAGCAGAACGGCTACGGCAACCAGAATGGCCAGAACGGCCAGTACGGCAACGGCCAGAACGGCTACAACGGCCAGCAGGGCCCGAACGGCAACCAGAACGGGTACAACAACGGCGCACCCGGATGGCCGTTCTTCAACCCGTATGCCGGCTATGGCAACCAGAATGGCCAGTATGGCAACGGCCAGAATGGCCAGAACGGCTACGGCGACAACGGCCAGCAGAACGGCTACGGCAACCAGGGCAACGGCTACGGCAACCAGAATGGCCAGTATGGCAACGGCCAGAATGGTTACGGCAATGGCCAGAACGGGCAGAACGGCTACAACGGCCAGCAGGGCCCGAACGGCCCGTACCCGTTCGGCTTCGGCATGTTCGGCCCGTATCCCAACGGCCAGATGCCGGTCACGCACGACGGCCACACGCCGAAGTACTACCACGGCATCGACGTGAACGACCCGGCGCAGAACCCGTTCTACAACCACTGGGACGCGAACTCGATCTTCGCGTTCGTGTTCGCGCTGATCATCCCGATGCCGATCGTGCCGGCGCTGTGGGCGATCTTCGGCATGTGGCGCACGAAGAAGTTCCACATGAAGGGCTTCGGCCTCGCCGTCGCCGCGCTCGTCATCAGCGTCCTGTACACGATTCTCTACTTCTGGATGATGAAGAACGGCATCAGCACGTCCGAGTTGCTCGGCGACATGCAGACATGGCTGCAACAGGAGGAAAACAGCGTCAAGGCCTAGCGGCCGGCGGCGGCACTGGCCGCCGCTTTTTCATATCCGGCCGTCTCGCGAAATGGACCGGGCAGTCCCCGTCGGAACGGTCATGATGTATAAATATGCACTGGTCTGCATAATGTGTATACTGTGTGATAACCCACAGGCAAGCGGCCGGGCAACGCGCCGGCGGAGGCTCCGGATTCTCCGGGCGCCCGCGGTGGCGCGCAGGGCCGGGAAAGGACAGGACATCGCATGAAACCGTATACGGTAGCGGTGGCGGGAGCCACCGGATACGCCGGAGGCGAGGCGTTGCGCATCCTCGCCGCCCATCCGGCGTTCGACGTGACCTGCGTGGCCGGCCACTCGTCGGTCGGTCACAAGCTCGGCGAGTTCATGCCGCATATTCCGCAGCTCGCCGACCTGACGCTCGTCGACACGACGCCGGAAAACCTCAACGGCCACGATGTCATCATTCTCGCGCTGCCGCACGGCGCGTCCGGCGCGCTGGCCGCCTCGCTCGACGACAACGCCGTCGTCGTCGACCTCGGCGCCGACCACCGTCTCGAGGAACAGGCCGCCTGGGACGACTACTACGGCGGCGACTTCTATCCGCACTGGACCTACGGCATGCCGGAACTCATCGTCGGCAAGAAGGTTTCCGCCAACGATTCGTCCGATTCGTCCGCCGACCCCTATCTACGCCAGCGTGAGGCGCTCGTCGGCACGAAGCGCATCGCCGGCCCGGGCTGCAACGTCACGGCGATCACGATGGCGTTCCAGCCGGCCATCGCCGAGGGCCTCGTCGAGCCGACGAGCATTGTCGCCGACCTCGTCGTCGGCTATTCGGGTGCCGGCAAGTCGCTCAAGCGCACGAACCTGCTCGCCGCCGAGGCGCTGAACTCCGCCGTGCCGTACGGCGTCGGCGGCACGCACCGCCACATTCCCGAGGTGCTGCAGAACTTCGCCCGTGCCGCCGGACTGCCGGCGGGGGAGGCCAGCCAGTTCAGGCTGAACTTCACGCCGATCCTCGCGCCGATGTCCCGCGGCATCCTCGCCTCGGTCAAGGCCGTCATGAGCGACAGGGCGCTCGAGATGAGCGATGCGGAGATCCGCGACGCCTACGCGAAGGCCTATGCCGACCAGTACTTCGTCGACCTGCTGCCCGAGGGCGTGCTGCCCGCCACCGAAAACGTGCTCGGCTCGAACGCCGCCCACGTCCAGGTCGTCACCGATCGCAGGAGCGGGCATCTCCAGGCGTTCGCCGCCATCGACAACCTCAACCGCGGCACCGCCGGACAGGCCGTCGAATCGCTCAACATCGCACTGGGACTGCCGGAAGACGCCGGCCTGACGAAGATTGGAGTGGCACCGTGACCGTCACGTTCGCACAGGGATTCGAAGCCGCCGGCGTGGAGGCCGGCATTTCCGCCGTCGAGGGCAAGAAGGACCTCGCGCTCGTCGTCAACCGCGGCCCGCTGGAAGTCGGTGCCGGCGTGTTCACGACCAACCGCTTCTGCGCCGCGCCGGTGCAGTGGAGCCGCAAGGTCGTCGCCGACGGCCGGGTCGACGCCGTCATCCTCAACTCGGGTGGCGCCAACGCCTGCACCGGGCAGGCCGGCTACGACCAGAGCGCCGCGACGGCCGCGAAGGTCGCCGAGCTGCTCGGTACCGACCCCGACAGGATCGCCGTCTGCTCGACCGGCCTGATCGGCGAGCTGCTGCCGCTCGACAAGGTTCTCGCCGGCGCCGAGGCCGCCTACGCGAAGATTGCCGCCGACGAGGACGCCGGCCAGGACGCCGCCCACGCCATCATGACGACCGACACCAGGCCGAAGACCGTCGAGCGCGAGAGCGAGGCCGGCTTCCGCGTCGGCGGCATGGTCAAGGGTTCGGGCATGATCGCCCCGCAGCTGGCGACGATGCTGTGCGTGATCACCACCGACGCCGTCGTCACGGCCGGCCAGTGCCAGGCCGCACTGGCCCGGGGCGTCGACGTCACGTTCAACCGCATCGACGTCGACGGCTGCATGTCGACGAACGACACCGTGCTGCTGCTCGCCTCCGGCGCCTCTGGCGTGGAACCGGACCCGGACGAGTTCAACGCGATGGTCGCCGACTGCTGCGCCTCGCTGAGCCGGCAGATCGTCGGCGACGGCGAAGGCTCCAGCCATACCATCAGGATCACCGTGTCCGGCGCCGTGTCCGTCGATGCCGCGCTGGCCTGCGGCAGAGCCGTCGCCTCCTCGAACCTGCTCAAGTGCGCGATCTCGGGCAACGACCCGAACTGGGGACGAATCGTCTCGTCGCTGGGCATCGTGCCCGCCGACGTCGCGCCGTACGATCCGGACGACGTGACCGTCGACGTCAACGGCGTGCGCATCTGCGACGGCGGCAAGCCGGGCGTCGACCGCTCCGAAGTCGACATGACGCCGCGGGAAATCGACATCGACATCGACCTGAACGCCGGCGAGGCCGAAGCGACGGTCTGGACCGACGACCTGACGCACGAATACGTCCATATCAACGCCGACTACGAAAGCTGACGGCGGTCCAGAGCGCCGCGGGCCGACATGCCCCCGGCGCTCCATGATGGAAGGAGTAGGCTGGGGCGCGACAGATGCGGCCAGCCAGTGAAAGGGGAGGAAGTTGGCACCACAGATGCGCGGACCGGGATACCATCTCGACGTCCATACCGACTTGAGCGCGGACCAGAAGGCGGAGGTGCTGATCGAGGCGCTGCCATGGCTCGAGCAGTTCGCAGGACAGCGCATTGTCGTCAAGTACGGCGGCAACGCGATGGTCGACGACCGGCTCAAGGCGTGCTTCGCCGAGGACATGGTCTTCCTGCGACAGGTCGGCATGCATCCGGTCGTCGTGCACGGCGGCGGCCCGCAGATTTCCCACATGCTCAAGGCGCTCGGCATCCATTCCGAATTCAAGGGCGGCCTGCGCGTGACCACGCCGGAGGCGATGGACGTCGTGCGCATGGTGCTGACCGGCAAGGTCTCCCGCGAGCTGGTGGGCCTCATCAATTCGCACGGCCCGCTCGCCGTCGGCCTGTCCGGCGAGGATGGCGCGCTGTTCTCCGCCGTGCAGCGCAAGCCGGTCATCGACGGCAAGCCGACCGACATCGGCCTCGTCGGCGACGTCGTCTCCGTCGACGCCTCGGCCGTCGAGGACCTCATCAACGCCGGCCGCATCCCCGTCGTCTCGTCGGTGGCGCCGAACGAGGACGACGCGACCGAGGTGCTCAACGTCAACGCCGACTCGGCCGCCGCGTCGCTCGCCGCGGCCCTCGGCGCGCACAAGCTCATCATCCTGACCGACGTCGAGGGCGTCTACGCCGACTGGCCGGACAAGAGCTCGCTGATCAGCCAGATCGGCGTCGACGACCTGCGCGAGATGCTGCCGTATCTCGAGACCGGCATGCGCCCGAAGATGGAGGCGTGCGTGCGCGCCATCGACGGCGGCGTGCGCCAGGCCCACATCATCGACGGTCGCAAGCCGCACTCCATCCTCAACGAGATCTTCACGACCGGCGGCATCGGCACGATGATCGTGCCGGGCGAGGGCGTCGAGATGCGCAACCAGCACCTCGTCGACTAGCCGGTCGGCCAACGACACCAACCAGCAGGACAATCTGGACAACACAAGCGAAAGCGGGGCCACATGGCTGACATCAACGACATTCCCACCGAACCGACCGGAGCGCCCGGCGTCGACGTGGCCGGCATGGACGGCGGCGCGGCCGCGGGCGGCGACGTGCGCGAGGCGATCGAGGTGACGGGCGAGCGCGGCGCCGAATGGCTCGGCAGCTACCGCGACGTCCACATGAACGTGTTCGGCACGCCGCTGCGCGTGATGGACCACGGCGAGGGCGTGCACCTGTGGGACGTCGACGGCAACGAATACCTCGACTTCCTCGCCGGCATCGCCGTCAACTCGCTCGGCTACGCCCACCCGGCCTGGGTGAAGGCCGTCGCCGACCAGGCCGCCAAGGCCGCCCACGTCTCGAACTACTTCGCCACGCCGGTCCAGATCGAACTGGCCGCCAAGCTCGTCGAGATCGCCGGCGCGCCCGAGGGCTCGCACGTCTACTTCGGCAACTCCGGCGCCGAGGCGAACGAGGCCGCGCTCAAGCTCGCCAAGCTCTACGGCCGCACGCTCGACAACGCCGCCCCGCACTTCGGCGAGAAGCCGGCCCGCATCCTCGCGCTGACGCACGGCTTCCACGGCCGCACGATGGGCGCGCTGTCGGCGACGTGGAAGCCGGCCATCCGTCGCCCGTTCCAGCCGCTCGTTCCCGACATCGAATTCGTCGAGGCCGGTTCGCTCTGCGCCATGCACGACGCGTTCGCTCGGACCGGACAGGGCCCGTACGGCAAGGGACCCGTCGCCGCCGTCATCATGGAACTCGTTCAGGGCGAGGCGGGCGTGCTGCCGATGGACGCCGACTACGTGAAGGGCGTGCGCAAGCTGTGCGACGACAACCACGCGCTGCTCATCATCGATGAGGTGCAGACCGGCATCGGCCGTACCGGCTCGTGGTTCGCGTTCCAGCGCGAGGACCTCGGCGGCGTCACGCCGGACGTCGTCTCGTTCGCCAAGGGCGTGGCCGGCGGCTTCCCGATGGGCGGCATCATCGCGTTCGGTCAGGAGACCTCCGACCTGTTCACGCCCGGCTCGCACGGCTCGACGTTCGCCGGCAACCCGCTCGGTGCCGCCGCCGGCCTGGCGACGATCCGCACGATCGAGTCCGAAGGCCTCGTCGACAACGCCGAGGAACGCGGCGAACAGCTGCGCGCGGCGCTGCGCGAATGCGGCAACCCGCTATTCAGGGAAGTCCGCGGACGCGGCCTGCTCAACGCGATCGTGCTGGCGCACCCGTGCGCCCACGCCGCCGCCGACTGGGCCCTCGAGCACGGCCTCATCGTCAACGCCGTCGCGCCGGGCGCGCTGCGCCTCGCCCCGCCGCTGATCGTGACGGCCGACGACATCGACGCCGCCGTCGCGATCCTGTCCCGGATTCCGGCCGATCTGCCGGACGACTGACGGGACCGCCCGTCGGCGGGGGAGAAGCGGCCCCTTTTTGGAACGGAACGGACATCGCGGCGGGAAACGCGAAATAATGGCCGTTCCGACGAATGTGAAGAAAGTAAGGAGATGACATGGCCGGACAGCTGCGCCACATGCTGCGCGACGACGACGTCAACCACGACGAGCAGAAGCAGATCCTCGAACTCGGCATGAAATTCCGCGGGAATCGTTTCTACCATCGTCCGTTCGAGGGGCCGCAGGGCGTCGCGGTCATCTTCGACAAGCCGAGCACCCGCACCCGCTCGAGCTTCTCGATCGGCGTGGCGGAACTCGGCGGCTATCCGCTCGTCATCGACAAGTCGGGCTCCCAGCTCGGCCGCGGCGAGCCGGTCGCGGACACCGCCCGCGTGCTCACGCGCATGGCCTACGGCATTGTCTGGCGCACGTTCGAGCAGTCCCGCGTCGAGGAGATGGCGAAGTACGCGACCGTGCCGGTCGTCAATGCCCTGACCGACGACTTCCATCCGTGCCAGGTCCTCGCCGACTTCCTGACGATCGCCCAGTTCAAGGGCGGCGTCGACAGCCTCGAGGGCATGACGATCGCCTACCTCGGCGACTCGGCGAACAACATGGCCAACTCCTACCTGCTCGCCGGCGCGGTCGCCGGCATGCACGTGCGCGTGGCCGGCCCGAACGGCTTCCTGCCGCGCAGGGACATCGTCGAGGACGCCGAACGCCTTGCCGACGGGAACGGCGGCTCGATCCTCGTGACCACCGACGCGAGGGAAGCCGTGAAGGACGCCGACTGCGTCTTCACCGATACCTGGGTCTCGATGGGCGAGGAAGGCGAATACGCCATCCGCTCCAAGCCGTTCTGGCCGTATCAGGTCAACGACGAGCTCATGGCTCTCGCCAAGCCCGACGCGCTGTTCCAGCACTGCCTGCCCGCCTACCGCGGCAAGGAGGTCACCGCCTCCGTCATCGACGGGCCGCAGTCGGTCGTCTGGGACGAGGCCGAGAACCGCCTGCACGCCCAGAAGGCGCTGCTGACATGGCTGATCGGCCAGCAGCGCGGCGACGACACGCTGCTGAGCTGACGGAAGAATCGTTCACGATTCATCCGTCCGGCGCGGCCCGGACATCCACCACGAACTCCCGACGACGAAAGGACAGCATGACAGCGGCAACGGAAGCGAACGGCTCCACTGCGGCCGGCGCGTTCAGCAACGGCCGGCCCGGCACGAGGACGGCGAGGCTGTCCGCGATCGAGCAGGCGCTGATGACGCACGTCGTCACGTCGCAGTCCCAGCTGTCGTCCATCCTGGCGGCGCAGGGGATCGAGGTCACGCAGGCCACGCTGAGCCGCGACCTTGACGAGATGAACGCGACGAAGACGAGGATGCCCGACGGCACCGTCGCCTACACGCTCGACGACCAGCCGCCGAGGCGCTTCGCCGACTCCGGCGTCGACGAGAAGGCCGAGGCGCACATGGCCCGCGTCCTGTCCGGACTGGTGACGTCGGTCGCCCGCGCGAACAACCTGATCGTCGTGCACACGTCGAGCGGCGCGGCCCAGTACGTCGGTTCCGTCATCGATCGGCAGACCGTCGCCGGCGTCCTCGGCTGCATCGCCGGCGACGACACGGTGATGATCGTCTGCTCCGACGACGACGTCGCCGCCGCCCGCGCCGACTGGCTGCTCAACATCGCGTAGACGCGCGCCGGCGACGGACTACCAAGACTGCATAAATATACACAGCGTTGTATATAGTTTGGCATATCAATACCGAAAGGGAACATGATGACCGACAAGAACCGCATTGTGCTGGCGTATTCGGGAGGCCTGGACACCTCCGTCGCCATTCCGTATCTCAAGGACCGTACCGGCAAGGACGTCGTCGCCGTCTCGCTCGACGTCGGCCAGGGCGGCGAGAGCCTCGAGACGATCAAGGAGCGCGCGCTGGCCTGCGGCGCCGTCGAGAGCTACATCGTCGACGCGCGCGACGAGTTCGCCAACGAATACTGCATGCTGGCCCTCAAGGCCAACGCGATGTACGAGGACGTCTACCCGCTCGTCTCCGCCATCTCGCGCCCGCTGATCACCAAGCACCTCGTGCGCGCCGCCCACCAGTTCGGCGCCGACACGATTGCGCACGGCTGCACCGGCAAGGGCAACGACCAGGTCCGCTTCGAGGTCTCGATCCAGTCGATCGACCCGACGCTCAAGGCCATCAGCCCGATCCGCGACCTGTCGCTGACCCGCGACGTCGAGATCGCCTACGCCAACGACCACGACCTGCCGATCACGCAGACCGAGAAGTCGCCGTTCTCCATCGACCAGAACGTCTGGGGCCGCGCCATCGAGACCGGCTTCCTCGAGGACCCGTGGAACGCGCCGACGAAGGACTGCTACTCCTACACCGACGATCCGGACTTCCCGCCGGTCGAGGACGAAGTCGTCATCGAGTTCAGGCAGGGCGTCCCGGTGAAGATCGACGGCCGCGACGTCACGCCGCTGCAGGCCATCGAGGAAATGAACCGCCGCGCCGGCGCCCAGGGCATCGGCCGCGTGGACCTCATCGAGGACCGCCTCGTCGGCATCAAGTCCCGCGAGCTCTACGAGGCGCCGGGCGCCGTCGCGCTGATCACCGCGCACCGCGAGCTCGAGAACTGCTGCCTCGAGCGCGAGCAGCACCGCATCAAGCGCATGATCGACAAGCGCTGGGGCGAGCTCGTCTACGACGCGCAGTGGTTCTCCCCGGCCGTCAAGTCGCTCAACGCCTTCATCGAGGACACCCAGCAGTACGTCTCCGGCGAGATCCGCATGGTCATGCACGGCGGCCGCGCCGTCGTCGTCGGCCGCCGCTCGGACAGCTCGCTGTACGACTACAGCCTCGCCACCTACGATTCCGGCGATTCGTTCGACCAGAACGCCTCGAACGGCTTCATCGAAATCTACGGCCTGCCGAGCAAGGTCGCCGCCGCCCGCGACGTCAAGTTCGGCAACGGCATCGAGGTGCCGAAGAACACCGTCGAGTAGCCGTCGGCCCGCAGGGCGTCCCGACGCGCGGGCCGGTTCTTCCTCGCGGAGGAATCGGCCCGTATCATGTTGACCGTATTGGAACTGAACGATTCTTCCGCCAGATGCTGGCCGGAACAAAGGAGTTTGAGATGGCAGACAATGCAGCCGAGCAGGAGCACCTCGCACTGTGGGGAGGACGGTTCTCGTCCGGCCCGTCGCCCGAACTGGCGCGGCTGAGCAAGTCGACGCAGTTCGACTGGCGCCTGGCTGACGACGACATCGCCGGATCGCGCGCGCACGCCCGCGCGCTCGGCCGCGCCGGGCTGCTGACGGCCGACGAGCTGCAGCGCATGGAGGAGGCGCTCGACGAACTGCAGCGCCGCGTCGACTCCGGCGCATTCGCGCCGATCGAGGACGACGAGGACGAGGCGACGGCGCTCGAGCGCGGACTCATCGACATCGCCGGCGACGAGCTCGGCGGCAAGCTGCGCGCCGGCCGCTCCCGCAACGACCAGATCGCCTGCCTCATCCGCATGTGGCTGCGCCGCCAGGCTCGCGTCATCGCCGGCCAGCTCCTCGACCTCGTCGACGCTCTGATCGGACAGGCGCAGGCCGCCGGCCGCACCGTCATGCCCGGCCGCACGCACATGCAGCACGCCCAGCCGGTGCTGCTCGCGCACCAGCTCATGGCCCACGCGTGGCCGCTGCTGCGCGACGTCAAGCGCCTCGTCGACTGGGACGCGCGCATCGACCGCAGCCCGTACGGTTCCGGCGCCCTCGCCGGCAACACGCTCGGCCTCGACCCGGTCGCCGTCGGCCGCGAACTCGGCTTCTCCGAAGTGACGGCCAACTCGATCGATGGCACCGCCTCACGCGACCTCGTCGCCGAATTCGCGTTCGTCGCCGCGATGGCCGGCGTCGACATCTCGCGCCTGTCCGAGGAAATCATCATCTGGAACACGCAGGAATTCGCCTTCGTGCGCCTCGATGACGCCTACTCGACCGGCTCGTCGATCATGCCGCAGAAGAAGAACCCGGACATCGCCGAGCTCGCCCGAGGCAAGGCAGGCCGCCTGATCGGCGACCTGACCGGCCTGCTCGCCACGCTCAAGGGCCTGCCGACCGCGTACGCCCGCGACCTGCAGGAAGACAAGGAAGCCGTCTTCGACCAGGTGGACACGCTCGAGGTCGTCCTGCCGGCGTTCACCGGCATGGTGCGCACGATGGTCTTCGACCACGACCGCCTCGAGGCCGAGGCACCGACCGGCTTCGCACTGGCCACCGACATCGCGGAATGGCTCGTCAAGAACGGCGTCCCGTTCCGTCACGCCCACGAACTCTCCGGGGCGTGCGTCAAGATCGCCGAGGGCCGCGGCGTGGAACTGTGGGACCTGACCGACGACGACTACGTCTCCGTGTTCGGGGACTTCCTGCCGGCCGAGACGGCCGTCCAGGTGCGCTCGGTGCTGTCGACGGAAGGCTCCGTCGCCGCCCGTAACGGCAAGGGCGGCACGTCGCCGCAGCGCGTGCGCGAACAGATCGCCGCCGCCCGCAACGAAGTCGACCAGCTGCGCGTCTTCGCGAAGGGCAGCAGCGACGGCAGCGCCTACAAGACGCCGGAAAGCCTGCTCAAGTAGGCGCGCGGACACTGTCAACTGTCTCTGACACAATGGGGGCGGCCGGAACGTGACGTTCCGGCCGCCCGATTTACAACAAAACAAGAGGTACATCACTCATGGCTCACGTCATCGATTTCAAGGAGGCGGGGTTCGACTCCCTGCTGGACGAACTGGAATGGCGCGGGTTGGTTTCCCAGTCGACCGACCGGGAACGACTCGCCGCGGCGTTGAACGGAGAGCCCATCACCTATTATTGCGGCTTCGATCCGACGGCCGCGTCGCTGCACATCGGCAACCTCGTGCAGCTCATCAACATGCGCCACTTGCAGGCGGCCGGCCATCATCCGATCGCCCTCGTCGGCGGCGCCACCGGTCTCATCGGCGACCCGCGCCAGTCCGGCGAGCGCGTGCTCAACTCGAAGGACATCGTCGCCGAATGGGCCGCGCGCCTGAAGAACCAGATCGGCGGCATCCTCGAGACCGAGGGCAACAACCCGGTCCAGTTCGTCTCCAACTACGACTGGACGGCGAACATGAACGTCATCGACTTCCTGCGCGACGTCGGCAAGAACTTCCGCATGGGCACGATGCTCGCGAAGGACACCGTCGCCCGCCGCCTCAACTCGGACGAGGGCATTTCGTTCACCGAGTTCAGCTACCAGGTGCTGCAGGGCAACGACTTCCTGCACCTGTACGACGAATACCACTGCACGCTCGAGCTCGGCGGAAGTGACCAGTGGGGCAACCTCACCAGCGGCCTCGATCTCATCCACAAGGTGCGCGGCGTCGACGTCAACGTCTTCACCAGCCCGATCATCACCGACGCGCAGGGCAAGAAGTTCGGCAAGTCCGAAGGCAACGCGATCTGGATCGACGGCTCGATGCTCAGCCCGTACCGCTTCTACCAGTTCTGGTACAACCGTCCGGACGCGGAGATGGAAAGCCTGCTCAAGGCGTTCACGTTCCTGCCGAAGGCCGAGATCGAACGTCTCGTCGGCGAGAGCAAGACGAACCCGGGCGCCAGGGAGGCCCAGCGAGTGCTCGCCTGGGAAGTCACGAGCTTCGTGCACGGCGAGCAGGCGACCGAGGCGGCCATCGAGGCGTCGCAGGCGCTGTTCGGCCGCGGCGATCTCGCGTCGATCGACGCGGACACGCTCGAGGCGGCCCTCGACGGTCTCAAGGTCGAGGACGAGGCCGGCGTCAAGGCCTTCGCGAAGGCCGAGCCGGGCCTGCGCGTGGCCGAGGCCGGCGTGCGCGCCGGACTGTTCAAGTCGATTTCCGACGGCCGCAAGCTCATCAAGTCGGGCGGCGTCTACCTGAACAACACGCGCGTCGAGGACGTCGACGCCGTGCTCGCCGACGGCGACTTCCTGCAGGGCCGCTTCGCGCTGCTGCGCCGCGGCAAGAAGGCACTCGGCGCCCTCGAGTTCGGTCCCGCTCTCTGAGCGGACCATTGGCCGGGGCGGTCCGTTCGCCGATGCGGACGGGCCGCCCCGGCTTGCGTCGAATCGTTCGACGATTGTCCGGCAGTTGCCGCCGGACACGATTCTTCCGGCCGACCGGCCGTTCCCTTTATCGCGCAAAACGGCGTGGTGACGGGACGAATCGCTAAACTGGCAACCACAGGGTTTTACAGCAAGTCAATGACGGCGCCGGCCCCCGCGGATGCGACGGGACCAGGACGGCACCGGAGAACGTAAGGAACATCATGGCAGAGGAAAGCGGACGTCACGGCAACGGCAACGGCGGTCGCCGTTCGTACGGCAACGGTCACGGCGGCTCCGGTCGCGGCAACGGCGGCTACCGCGGTCGCGGCAACGGCGGCCGCAAGTTCGGCGGCAACCGCAACGGCTCCGGCCGCGGCGGCAACTTCCACCGCAACGGCGGCGGCTTCAAGCGCAACAACGGCCAGCGTCGCGACGAGCGCGGCGACTCGGCTTCCGAGGACGGCGAGGGCGGCCAGCGCCGCTCCTACGGCAACCGTCCGTACGGCAACCGCGGCAACCGCGACTTCTCGAACGGCGGCCGCGGCGGCAACCGTCGTTACGGCAACGGCAATGGTCGTGGCGGCTACGGCCACGGCGGCCCGCGTCGTCACGACGACCGCGACTTCAACCGCGACGACCGTCGTGACGGTGGCCGCGACTACAACCGCGGCGACCGCGACCGTCGCGACGAGCGCGGCAACCGTTCCTACGGCGGCCACTCCAATGGCGGCAACCGCCACTACAACGATCATGGCAATGGCGGCTACCGCGGAGGCAAGGGCGGCGGTCGTTCCGACCGTCGCGACGACCGTCGCAATGACCGCCGCAACGAGCATGGCGATCGTCCGCAGCGCCGCGAGTTCACTTCCGAGGAGAAGCAGCAGTACCGCGAGCAGAAGCGCCACGAGTACATGTCGCATTCGCGTCGCAACTCCGACGGCACCGTCAGCTTCCCGTCGCAGAATCCGTACACCGACCGTCGCCAGGGCGAGCCGAAGATGCCGGCCGGCCTCGAATGGAGCATGCTGAGCAAGGACGAACGCGAACGCCTGCGCGGCCTGTCGAAGGAACACGCCGAGAACATCGGCCTGCACATCCTCGCCGCGTTCACGCTCGAGGAAAGCGACCCCGACTGGGCGCTGGCGCATGCCAAGTGGGCGGCGCAGCAGGCCTCCCGCATCGACTTCACCCGCGAGACGCTGGCGCTCGTCTCCTACCGCCAGGGCGACTACAAGCTCGCGCTGCGCGAATTCAAGACCGCCTACCGCATGAACGGCTACCTCGACTACTTGCCGTTCATCGCCGACTGCGAACGCGGCCTCGGCGAACCGAAGAAGGCGATCGAGCTGGCCCAGTCCGACGACGCGAAGAAGCTGCAGGGCGAGGCGAAGGTCGAGATGTTCCTCGTCTACGCCGGCGCACTCGCCGACCTCGAGATGTGGAACCAGGCCATCGAGATCGTCTCGAAGCTCGTCCACTCGAAGGGACTGCCGGGCGAATACAAGATGCGCGCGCTGCAGGCCGAGCAGTACTTCCTCGAGCAGTCCGGCCGCTCCGACGAGGCCGTCGCGCTCGACGAGATGCTCGACAAGTTCGAGGACCAGTTCGCCGACGTCGAACCCGACGAGAACGACGACACGTTCGTCGTCGACTACGACGTCGAGGACCTGCCCGAGGACCTGCAGGCCAAGCTCGGCGTGACGAAGGACGACGCGCAGTACGCCCCGTTCGACAACGAGTCCGGCGTCAACATGGACGACGAGACGCGCAACGACGAGGAAGAGCAGCTCGCCGGCGCCGAACTCGACGAGGAACCGGCGAAGATGGCCGAGGACAACGACGAGATGGACGAGGAAGGCACGATGGGCGATCCCGACCTGTCCGACGAGGACGACATCCGCCAGGAAGCGGAAGTCGGCGACGTCGAGGAGCAGATCAAGGAAGAGCTCGAGTAGTTTTCGACGATATCCGGCGGCTGCCGCCGGACCACGACCGCGAGGCGGCGACGGCACGTGCCGTCGCCGCCGTCGCATGCCGGACGGCCGCCGACGCCGTCCGGACCAAGGAGACACAACATGGCATTGAAATCGACCGACGAGCCGCTGTCGCTGACGTACCGGCTGGCGCTGCTCGACCTCGACGGCGTCGTCTACCGCGGCAAGAACCCGGTGCCGCGCGCCGCCGAGAACATCCGCACCGCCGAGGCGTTCGGCATGACGATCGAATACACGACGAACAACTCGTCGCGCATGCAGGCGACGGTCGCCGACCAGCTGCGCGGCTTCGACCTCGACGTCGAGCCGCACCAGGTCATCACGTCGTCCGTCGTCGCGGCCCGCATGGTCGCCAAGGCGTGCACGCCCGGCGCGAAGGTGCTGGTCCTCGGCGCGGAGCACCTGCGTGACGAAGTGGGCAAGCAGGGACTCGTCGTCGTCGACGGCCTCGAGGACCCCGTCGCGCTGGCCGGCGACGACGACCCGGCGACGGCCAGCGGCATCGAGGCGGCCATCCAGGGATGGTATCCGGAGATGACATGGAACCAGATGGCGCAGGTCGCCTACGCCGTCGAGGCCGGCGCGCGCTACTACGTGACGAACCGCGACCTGACGATTCCGCGCGAGCTCGGCATCGCGCCGGGCTGCGGCTCGATGATCCAGGCCGTCGTCAACGCGACCGGCGTCGAACCGGTCTCGTCGGCCGGCAAGCCCGAATCGGCGATGTACGACGAGGCCCGCGAACTGGCCGCCGCGCCGGGGGAGGACCTCGTCTCGGTCGCCCAGTCGCTGGCGATCGGCGACCGGCTGGACACCGACATCGAGGCCGGCAACCGTGGCGGCTACGATTCGCTGTGCGTGCTGACCGGCGTCACGTCGCCGGCCATGCTGATGACGGCGCCGCCGAAGCTGCGCCCGACCTACATCTCGCTCGACCTCGACGGCCTCAACGATCCGGCGCCGGCCGTCGCGCGCGACGCCGGTTCCGGCTCGCTCGACAGCGGCATGGACGGCGTCTCGTGGACATGCCGCGACGCGCGCGCGACGTTCGTCGCCGCCGATCGCGCCGTCGTCGTTTCCGACGCCCACTCCGTCGACGGCCTGCGCGCCGCCTGCGCGCTGTGCTGGGAGCTGGCCGACGCCGGCCTCGACGTCGCCGCGCTGACGCTGCCCGAATTCATCCTGGAGCCCAATGACTGAACCGACCGGATTGCCCGGAGCCGTTGCCGGCACGGTCCGCCTCGACTGCGCGCTTGTCGACCTCGGACTCGTCGGGACGCGCGCCAAGGCGCAGCGCCTCGTCAGGGCCGGCGCCGTGCGCGTCGGCGGTCCAGACGGCCGCGTGGAAACGAAACCGTCGGCCAAGGTGCTGCTCGTGGTGAACTCGGACGGCAACGTCGTGGCCGCCGAGGACCTCGTCGTCAACAAGGGCGACGACTACGTGTCCCGCGGCGCGCTGAAGCTCGAGGGCGCGTTCGCCGCGTTCGGCGAAGGCGGCACGCTGGAGGCCTCCGGAGAACTGGCCGCCGCCGACGCGCTCAAGCCGGCGGCCGGACTGCGCTGCCTCGACATCGGCGCGTCGACCGGAGGATTCTGCGACGTATTGCTGCGACGGGGCGCCGTGTCCGTCATCGCGCTCGACGTCGGCCACGGACAGCTCGATCCGAGGATCGCCGGCGATGCCAGGATCATCGAGATGAGCGGCGTCAACATTCGCGACGTGACGGCCGGCGACCTGCCGTACCGTCCCGAACTGATCGTCTCCGACGTCTCGTTCATCTCGCTGACCTACGTGCTGCCCGTCGCCGCGGCGATCGCCGCCGACGGCGCGCAGATGGTCTTCCTCGTCAAGCCGCAGTTCGAGGTCGGCCGCGAGCATCTGGGCAAGAACGGCATCGTGACGGACGAATCGTGCCGACTGGCGGCACTCGACAAGGTGACCGCCTGCGCCAGGGCCAACGGACTGACAGTCCTCGCCACGGCTCCGAGCCCGATCGAGGGCACCCACGGCAACGCGGAATACCTGATGCTCGTGCGCAAGCCGCAGGACGGACAATAGCGGCCCGTCGCGCGAATCGTGCAGGGGAGGGAGAATACTAGATGACAGGAACCGACGAAAGGACTGGCGATGGCCGACAGTAGAAGCGTACTCGTGGTGGGACTGGGACGATTCGGCAGCGCCGTGGCGACCACCCTGGATTCGATGGGGCAGGACGTCCTCGCCGTCGACAAGGATCCGGTGCTCGTCAATCGCTGGTCGTCGCAGATCCCGACGGTCCAGGCGGACATGACCGACGTCATCGCCGTCGAGCAGCTCAACGCCTCCGACTTCGACACCGCCGTCGTCGCCATCGGCGACTCGGTCGAGGCGTCCGTCATCACGGCCGGCAACCTGCTCGACGCCGGCATCTCCGACATCTGGGCCAAGTCGGTCTCGAAGGAGCACGCCCGCATCCTGCAGCGCATCGGCGCCCGGCACATCGTCAACGCCGAGACCGACGCCGGCAAGCGCGTCGGCCACCTCGTCTCCGGCAACTATCTCGACTACATCGAGCTCGAGGGCGCCTACAACGTCGTCAAGATCCACACGCCGGTGCACCTGATCGGCTACACGATCGGCGACGCGAAGGTCCTCGAGCGCTACGGCATCACCGTCGTCGGCATCAAGTCGCCGGGCCACGAATTCGAATACGGCTCGCGCGACCTCGTCATGCACCGCAACGACGAACTCATCATCATGGGCAAGCAGGACCAGATCGACAACTTCATCCGCGGCTAGTCTTCCGAACGCAAACTCTTTCCAGGATGTCGAGAACCCGGGCCGTCAGCCCGGGTTCTCGACATTGAAGAGGAAGTGGATGGACAGGGCCGGCCGTCGACGATTCAGCCGACGACGATCTCGTCGGTCGGATAGCGCACGGCCTCGATGTTGCCGGGGCGGCTGACCGCGTAGGCGAGCGTCATCGGGCCGAGACGCCCGACGACCATCGTGGCCGCCATGATGTACAGCGCGGCCGGATGCGTGGCGGTGTCCACGCCGATCGAGTAGCCGCCGAGGCCGAACGCCGAGCAGGAATCGAACAGCGCGTTCGTGAACGACGCGCCGGTGATCAGCATGAGCGCGAGCGACGCGACGAAGACGAGACCGAAGCAGGCCGTCGTGATCGAGACGGCAGTCATGATCACCTTCGTGTGGATGCGGCGGTGGAAGACGGTGATGTCGGTGTGGCCGGAGAACGACGTCTTGCACACGAGCAGCATGACGGCGAACGTCGTCACGCGGATGCCGCCGGCCGTCGACGTCGAGCCGCCGCCGATGAACATGACGGCGCTCATGAAGACCTTCGTCGGCTCGCCGACTTCGGGCACCCACGACAGGTCGAAGCCCGACGACCTCGGCATGACGGCGGCGACGACGGCGCGGCGCAGGTGCGCCTCGACGTCGGCGTTGGCGAACAGCGTCTGGTTGTTCCACTCGACGACGAGGAACCAGACAAGCGAGCACAGGACGATGGCGAACGTCGTGACGAGCGTGACCTTGGTGTGCAGGTTCCAGCGGCGCGGGGACTGGTGCTTGCGCGCCGTGCGCAGGATGTTGAGGATGACCGGGAAGCCGAGCGTGCCGCAGAATGCCGACAGGACGATCGGCATGCCGACGGCCCAGTTGTCGACATACAGTCCCGCGCCGTCCGGCGTGAAGCCGGCGTTGTTGTACGCCATGACGGCGAAGAACAGGGACTCCCACAGCGCCTTGCCGGCATTGTTGTTGTTGACGTGCAGCAGGCCGGGCAGCAGTGCGATGAACGTGATGATTTCGATCGAGAACGACGTCGCGAGCACGACGGTCAGGACGCCGCGGATCTCGGACAGCTTGTTCGTGCCCAGCTCGCTGGCCGTCAGCAGCCGCTGCGTTGCCTTGAGATGGTGGTTGACGGCCAGCGCGATCAGCGACGCGAACGTCATGACGCCGAGGCCGCCGAGCTGGACGGCGAAGATCAGGACGCCCTGGCCGAACATCGTCCAGTGGGTGGTCGTGTTCACCATCGCGATGCCGCACGTCGACAGCGCCGAGACGGCCGTGAAGAACGCGGTGTGGAATGGCGTGGCGTCGCCGGGCTGCGTGGCGCAGGGCAGCATCAGCAGCGACGTGACGACGGTGATCAGCAGGACGAAGTATAGCGTCGTCAGGCGGCCGGGATGCGAATTGAGACGATAGGTCCAGCTGCGCTTGCGTGCCCGCTTCTCCTCGGCGGCCTCGCGCTCGAAGACGTCGCCGGAGAACCACCAGGACAGCCCCTCGGAATTCTCCGAATTCGACTGCGCCTCGTCGAAGAGGAGGTCGACCGGTTCCCTGCGGTCCATGTCGTCTGCCATCGTGCCTCGCCGTCATCCTTGTGCGTCCGTGGCGCCGGGACGGCGCCGGCCGGACGATTGAACTTTTCCATTGTACAGATGTCGTTGGTCAGCCTTCCGGTTTGCGGTTAGGATGGGTAGGGAATTGTCGGGCAGGAGCCGGCTCCGCGCCGAAGCGGACCGGCACGAGTCGGGGGGAACCGGATGGGACAGCGCAAGGTCGTCGTCGTCACGCACGAGAAGCTGCAGGAGAGCGGCAACGTCGTCCAGCGGGCGGTGACGAAGTTGCGGGAGAGCGGCTTCGACGTGTCGATCGTCGACAACATCGACGCGCCGGACTTCGGCACCGTGCCGCCGACCTGCGGCGAGGACACCGAAATCGTCGTCGTGCTGGGCGGCGACGGCACGATCCTGCGCGCCGCCGAGCTGGTCCACTGCACCGACGTGCCGATCGTCGGCATCAACATGGGCCATGTCGGCTTCCTCGCCGAATTCGAGAGCTTCCAGATGGAGGAGGCCATCCGGCGCGTCGTCGACCGCGACTATTCGGTCGAGGAACGCCTGACCGCCCACGTCGACGTCTGGCTGCCGGGCGCGGACGAGCCGATTTCCGACTGGGCGCTCAACGACGTGACGATCGAGCGCGCCGACCGCGGCAAGATGGTCGAGCTGTCCGTCGACGTCGACGGCGTGGAGATGAGCTCGTTCGGCTGCGACGGCGTCATCGTCTCGACGCCGACGGGCTCGACGGCCTACGCGTTCTCGGCCGGCGGCCCGATTGTCTGGCCGGACGTCCAGTGCATCCTCATGGTGCCTCTGGCCGCCCACGCGCTGTTCGCGCGGCCGCTCGTCATCGGCTCGCACTCGACGTTCTCGTTCATGATCTCGGAAGACTCGACGTCGGACGGCTGGATCTGCTGCGATGGACGCCGCAAGCGCGCGCTGCCGAAGGGCACGAGGATCGACATCCGGCAATCGTCGAGCTGGCTGAAGCTCGTCTCGCTATCCGGCACGCCGTTCACGTCCAGGCTCGTGACGAAGTTCGACCTGCCGGTCGTCGGATGGCGCGAGCAGCGGCATTACGATCCGAACCGCACGGCCGTCTCCGGCGAATGCGAACGGCCCGACGGCTACGCGGGCTGCGACGGCGACGGCGGAAGGATCGATCCGGATGCCGCGATGAAGGCGCGCATCGACGACTGACATGCCGATCCCGGACATAGAAAATTTGTTCGAAATTAGAACATGCGTTCGAATTCTGTGCTAGACTGATTCCCGTCATCGTCACGGCGGACCGTCCGCCGGACCGCGGCGAAACGGAAAGGAATCGGTCGCCATGCTCGAGGAACTGGAATTGCACGACCTGGGCCCAATCCGTGCCGCCAGGCTCGTCCCTGCAGCCGGCATGACGGCCATCACCGGCGAGACCGGCGCCGGCAAGTCGATGCTGCTCAGCGCACTCAAGCTCATTTCCGGCGCCGGCGCCGACGCCGGCCGCGTGCGGCCCGGCAGCGCCTGCGCCTGGGCGCAGGGCGTCTTCGCCGTCGCCGGCGACCACGCGGCCGTCGCCCTGGCCGAGGACGCCGGCAGTCCCGTCGAGGACGGCGAGCTGTTCCTGTCCCGCCGCGTGCCGGCCGCCAGGGCGGGCAGCAAGTCGGGCAGGTCGAGGGCCGTGCTCGGCGGCAAGACGGTGCCGCGCTCGGTCCTCGAGCACGTCGCCCGCGAACTCGTCACGATTCACGGCCAGGCCGACCAGCTGCGCATCGCCTCGCCGGTGCGCCAGCGCGAATTCCTCGACGACTACGCCGGCAACGGCGACCTGAAGCGCCAGTACGCCGCCGACTGGAGCGCCTACATGGCTGTCGAGGACAAGCTGACGCGGCTGACGACGCAGCAGGCCCAGATGCGCCAGCAGGCCGACTACCTGCGCGACTCGATCGCACAGATCGACCGCGTCGACCCGCACGACGGCGAACTCGAGGAACTCAAGGAACGCCGTGACCGCATCGAGAATGCCGCGCAGGTATCCGAAGCCGTCGTGCACGCGCTGGCGCTGCTCGACTCGTCCTCCGTGCCGTCGATGGACAACGGCAGCGACGCGCCGGACGCCACGGGCTGCGTCGCCGGGGCGATCGGCGCGCTCGAGGCCGCGCACGTGCCCGGCGTCTTCGACGGGGCGCTCGCGGCGCTGGCCGACGTGCAGTCGGCCCTGTCGGAAGTGTCGTTTGCGCTGAGCGGCAAGATCGACGACGAACTCGGCGCCGGCGACCTCGACATGCTCAACGGACGCATCCACGAACTCAACGAACTGTGCCTGCGCTGGGGGCCGGAACTGTCCGACGTCATCCGCTGGCGCGACCAGGCGGCCTTCGACGTCGAGGACCTGGACGCCTCGCCGGAAAAGCTCGCCGACCTCGAGGAGCAGCGCGACCGCCGCTACGCCGCCGCGTTGAAGACGGCGAAGCGCCTGTCGAGAAGCCGCGCGAAGGCGGCGGCGGCGCTGTCCGCGACGGTCACCGGCGAACTCGGCGAACTGGCGATGCCTGGCGCGTCGCTCGACATCGCCGTCAGCGAGCGCCGCGGCTCCGCGCCGCTCGACGGCACCGGCGCCGACGACGTCGAATTCCTGTTCACGCCGTTCCCGTCATCGCCGAAGCTGCCGATGGGCAAGAGCGCGTCGGGCGGCGAACTGTCGCGCCTCATGCTCGCGCTCGAGCTCGCCTCGGCCGAGACGGCCGTCGGCCGTGCCGGTCATGCCGCCAGTTCCGGCGACGCCGCACGCCCGGTGCCGCCGATGACATTCATCTTCGACGAGATCGACGCCGGCGTCGGCGGCAAGGCGGCCGTCGAGCTCGGACGCAGGCTCGCCAGGCTCGCCCGGTCCGCCCAGGTCATCGTCGTCACGCACCTCGCGCAGGTCGCGTCGTGGGCCGACGCCCAGTACGTCGTGACGAAGACGACGGCGTCCGGCGACGATTCCCATGCCGCCGGCCGCCGGTCCGACGACAGCGTGACGCTTCCGGCCACCGAGACGACCGTCCAGGCCGTCGACGGCGACGACCGCGTCCGCGAGATCGCCCGCATGCTCTCCGGCACCGAATCGTCGACGAGCCGCAAGCACGCCCGCGAGCTGCTGGCCTCGAGCACGCTGGAACACGCGGCCTGACGCGATCGGCTGCCGGAACGGCTCGCGGGTCGCCGTTGCTGTTCTGCTAGATTGAAGTGATCCGCGGCCGCGGGTTCGCGGGGCTCCGCAACGACGGGGAGACCGACGACGAGGAAGGGGACGACGATGAGCGACCAGTACCGGACCGACCACTGCTTCACCGGCCACGACGGAGGTTCCGGCGCCGCCGTCGACAACGACGGCAAGGCCGCGATCCTCGACCTCGACGGCACGCTGCTCGACTCGATGGGTGTCTGGGAGCAGGTCGACTACGAATTCCTATCGCGGCGAGGATTCGTCGTGCCGGACGACTACATGCTGACGATCGCCGCCATGCAGTTCCGCGAGATCGCCGACTACACGATCGACCGCTTCGGCCTGCGCGACTCGCCGGAGGACCTGATGCGCGAATGGTCCGAACTGGCCGCCGACTCCTACGCCCACGACGTGCCGCTCAAGGACGGCGCCTACGACTACCTGTGCGAGCTCAAGGACAGCGGCGCGAAGCTGGCAGTCGCGACGACGCTGTCGCGGGACCTGCGCGAGCCGGCGCTCGACAACCTCGGCGTGCGCGACCTGTTCGACGCCGTCGTCGACGTCGACATGGCCGGCGCCGGCAAGAAGGAGCCGGCCATCTACCATCTCGCCGCCGACCTGCTCGGCGTCGAGGCCGCCGACTGCACCGTCTTCGAGGACATCCTCGTCGCCATCGAGTCGGCGAAGTCGATCGGCATGCGGGCGTGGGCGATGTACGATTCGTCCTCGGAAGACGACTGGCCGGCCATCTGCGCCGTCGCCGACGGCACGCTCAAGGACTTCACGACGGCGCCGCGGCAACTTTAGCCGCCGAAATGCAGGAAGGCGGCATGATCCCGTGCAACGAACACGGGGTCATGCCGCCTTCCTGCAGAAAAATGCCGGTCCGGGTGGGAAGTATTCCTCAGAGCCTGGCGGCGCAGTCGCCGACGTAGGATTCCATGCCGTCGACGTCGACGACGTCGTCGAAGCGGACCGGGGCGTCCTCGAGATTGCGCAGCATCGCCGGGATGGCGGTGCCGGTGGCCTTCGACAGCACGTCCATGCACTCGAAGTCGGAACCGGAGGCGTCCAGTCCCAGCGCCTCGTCGACGACACGCGGGAACTTGTACGGGGAGGCGGTGGCGAGCAGCACGCGCTTCGTGTTCTCCTCGCGTGGCATCTCGTGCATGACGAAGTAGCCGCAGGCGGTGTGCGGGTCGATGACGTAGCCGTGCTCGTTCCAGCAGTCGGCAATCATCGCGCGCACCTGGTCCTCGTCGGCCCAGCCGGTGTTGAAGACGGTGCGGATGCGGCGCAGCAGCTCCGGCGGCACCTCGTAGGCGCCCCAGTCGTTGAGGTCGGTCATCAGCATTGAGATCAGGCGGGAATCCTTCTCGGACATGTAGTAGAGCATGCGCTCGAGGTTCGAGGAAATCAGGATGTCCATCGACGGGGAGATCGTCTGGAAGAACGGGCGCTGGCGGTTGTACGTGCCGGTCGTCAGGAAGTCGAACAGGACATTGTTCTTGTCGGAGGCGACAGTCAGCTTGCGCACTGGCAGCCCGAGCAGCTTGGCGTAGTAGCCGGCGAGGATGTCGCCGAAGTTGCCGGTCGGCACGACGAACTCGAGCTGCTCGCCGAGCTCGATGTCACCGGCCTCGACGAGCTGCGCATAGGCGGAGAAGTAGTAGACGACCTGCGGCACCAGGCGGCCGACGTTGATCGAGTTCGCCGACGACAGGACGACGTGGTCTTCCTGCGCCAGCCGCGCGTTGAACGCGGCGTCGCCGAAGATCTTCTTGACCTGGGTCTGCGCGTCGTCGAAGTTGCCGCGCACCGCGCACACGCCGACGTTGTCGCCGGCCTGCGTGGTCATCTGCAGCTGCTGGACCGGCGAGACGCGCCCTTCCGGATAGAAGACGGTGATGCCGGTGCCCGGCGCGTCGGCGAAGCCGGCCAGCGCCGCCTTGCCGGTGTCGCCCGACGTGGCCGTGACGATCATGATCTTCTCGTCGTCGCCGTGTTCCGACACGGTGTGACTCATGAAACGCGGCAGGATCTGCAGCGCGACGTCCTTGAACGCGCAGGTCGGGCCGTTGAACAGCTCCATGACGAAGTCGTCGCCGAGCGGCCTGACCGGCGTGATGCGGTCGTCCGACCACTGTTCGCCATAGGCGGCACCGATGCATTCGCGTAGTTCGTCTTCCCCGAAGTCCGGCAGCAGGACGGACAGCACGGCGAACGCGATGTCCTGATAGCTCTTGCCGACCAGCGAGGCGACGTCGACGGTGGTCTCGCCGAGGGAGTCGGTCACGAACAGGCCGCCGTCGTCGGCGATGCCCTTGCGGATGGCCTGCTTCGAGGTCAGCGAGTCGGTCTTGCTGCGGGTGCTGTGGAACGTGGTCACCTGAAGTCCCTCAATTCATGTCGTGTGCTGTGGCCGCAATGGCGGACGCGGCCTGAACGCCTCTCATTGTATCCGCGGCATGGCCCGCCCGCGGGCGCGGTCCCGCCACGTGGATCGCGGCCGGGGAATTGGAATGCGCGGCGGTTTGCGGTGCGGGTCGGACTATATTGCTGTCTATGACGAATAGTGAATCCCAACCGCCGATCGCCGAATCCGAAGTCTTCGGGCAGGTATGCGCCATGGCCGACGACGCTGCCGCGGCCCAGCGGCGACTGGCACAGGCGAACACCGCCGACAAGAACTCGCTGCTGCTGGCCATCGCCGACGCGCTGGACGCCCGTGCCGACGAGATCGCCGGCGCGAATGCGCTCGACATGCAGGCCGCCTTCGAGGAAGGCATGGACGCCGGCAAGCTCGACCGCCTCAAGTTCGACGTCGCCCGCGTGGCCGACGCGGCCAACGGCGTGCGGCACGTCGCGTCGCTGACCGATCCGGTCGGCGAGATCGTCAGGGGATACAACCTCGAGAACGGCGTGCGCCTGCAGCAGGTCCGCGTGCCGATCGGCGTCATCGGCATGATCTACGAGGCGCGGCCCAATGTCACCGTCGACGTGGCGTCGCTCGCCATCAAGTCCGGCAACGCCGCGCTGCTGCGCGGCGGCCATGCCGCGGAACGCACGAACGCCGCCACGCTGCACATCATCCACGACGTGCTCGAGGACATGCGGTTCGACCCCGCCCTCGTTGACACCGTCGACGCCTTCGGGCGCGCCGGCGCCAACGCGATGATGGAGGCCCGCGGTCACATCGACGTCCTCGTGCCGCGCGGCGGCGCCGGCCTCATCCAGTCCGTCGTGCGCAACTCGAAGGTGCCGGTCATCGAGACCGGCGCCGGCAACGTGCACATCTACGTCGACAGGTCCGCCGACCTTGTCAAGGCCATTCCCGTCATCCTCAATGCCAAGACGCAGCGCGTCGGCGTCTGCAACGCCGCCGAGAAGCTCGTCGTGCATCGCGACGTCGCCGAATCGTTCCTGCCGATGATCGCCCAGGCCCTCGCCAACGAAAACGTCGTGCTGCACGCCGACGAGACGAGCTACCGGATCATCGACGAGGCGAAGATCCGCAAGATCCAGCTGCTCGAAGCGACCGACGCCGACTGGGACACCGAATATCTCGCGCTGGAAATGGGCGTGCGCGTCGTCGATTCGCTCGACGAGGCGATCGACCATATCAATCGCCATTCCACCGGCCACACCGAATCGATCCTCTCCGAGGACTACGCGGCAATCGAGGAGTTCACGAAGCGCGTCGACTCCGCCGTCGTCATGGTCAACGCCTCCACACGCTTCACCGACGGCGGCGTGTTCGGCTTCGGCGCCGAGCTGGGCATCTCCACGCAGAAGATGCACGCGCGCGGACCGATGGGCCTGGCCGAGATGACGACGACGAAGTGGATCGGCTACGGCACGGGGCAGGTGCGCAAATGACGGAACTGATCGTCGTCGGCGACGACAGGGAAAGCGACGATGCCGCCCGGCGCGAGACATGCGAGCGCAATCCGTGGGGCATGGACCTGTCGGACCAGCACGTCTACCTGCAGATCGCGGCCGAACGCCTGTCGATCGTCCGCTATGTCTACCTGGTCCAGATCGAGGACGGCATCGCCACCGCCGCCCAGCGTGCGTCGCTCGAATACGCCGACGCCGTGCTGATCGGCTGGCCCGAGAACGATGCCTCCGACCTCGTCACCCTCGGGGACGACCAGATGAAGATGGTGCACGCCCAGATGCGCGAAATGGAGGAGTACATCGCCAAGTTCCGTGCCATGGAGGTGAAGAACGACCTCGAGGGCATGACCGACGTGCTGATCCGCGTCACCGAACGCGTGGCCGAGGTGAGGCGCGCGTTCCAGCCGCGCTTCCTGCTGCCGACGTTCGCCGAGATCCGCCGCGTGGTCCAGGCCGAATGGGACGAGGACATGGGCCGCATAGACATCGAGGCCGGCGCCGACGGGGAGCAGGTCCGTCAGGAAACGCTCGAGGAGGCCGCCGGCGACGGCGACGGAGACAACCAATGACCACGACCGAACATACCGTGACGTCCCGCGACGCCGAACCCGGACGGAAGATGGCGGAGCTGTCGCAGCAGCCGGCCGCACCGGCCCATCTCGTCAACCCGCGCGGACGGCGCAGCGCACGCGGCAACTGGCACACGCGGCCGCGCATCGGCATCATGGGCGGCACGTTCGACCCGATCCACAACGGCCATCTCGTCGCCGCCTCCGAAGTCTCGTGGGTGTACGACCTCGACGAGGTCATCTTCGTGCCGACCGGCAGGCCCGTCTTCAAGCTCGACAAGGACGTGACGAACGAGGAGGACCGCTACCTGATGACCGTCATCGCGACGGCCTCCAACCCGAAGTTCACCGTCTCCCGCGTCGATATCGACCGGCCCGGCGTGACCTATACGATCGACACGCTGCGTGACCTGCGGGCGCTGTATCCGGACGCCGAACTGTTCTTCATCACCGGAGCCGACGCCGTCGCCGAGATCATGCAGTGGAAGGACGCCGACAGCATGTTCGACGTCGCCCACTTCGTCGCCGTCACCCGTCCCGGCTACACGTCGCCGGGCTGCGTGAAGCTGCCCGAGGGCAAGGTGGACGTCCTCGAGATCCCGGCGCTGGCGATCTCGTCGACCGACGTGCGCAACCGCGCTCGCAACGGCGAGCCGGTCTGGTACCTCGTGCCCGACGGCGTGGTCCAGTACATCGGCAAGCACGGCCTGTACCGGCAGCCGCGCTGACGGGACGCGACGTCCGGCGACCGATTCAGTCGTCGGGATAATCGCCGCATGCGCCGGCCGGTCCGGAACCCATGCCCCCGTAGGTGCTCCGTCGGGGGTATGCGCAGAACACGCATGTCTTGACCGGTCGGGCAACGTAGTTACACTTGAGAGCGGTAAACGGAGCGAAACGTTTGGAGACACGGTGAGCGCAATCCTCGAAGGAAAGCCGGACAAAAACCTCATTCTCGTCACGGGCAGGGCCCATCCGAAACTGGCGGCCGACGTCGCCGACCAGCTCGGCATCGACGTCCTGGAAACGACCGCCTACGACTTCGCCAACGGCGAGATGTACGTGCGGTACACCGAATCGGTCCGCGGCGCGGACGTGTTCGTCCTGCAGAGTCACAGCAATCCGGTCAATCAGGCCATCATGGAGCAGCTCATCATGATCGACGCGCTCAAGCGCGCATCCGCCCGCTCCATCACCGCGATCTGCCCGCTCCTCGGCTACTCGCGCCAGGACAAGAAGCACCGCGGCCGCGAGCCCATCTCCTGCCGGCTGGTCTTCGACCTGCTCAAGACGGCCGGCGCCGACCGCATCATGACGGTCGACCTGCACGCCGCCCAGTCCCAGGGCTTCTTCGATGGACCGGTCGACCACCTCATCGCGATGCCGGTCCTCGTCGACTACATCCGCGACCGCTTCGCCGACCGCCTCGACAACGTCGCCGTCGTCTCCCCGGACGCCGGCCGCATCCGTGTGGCCGAGCAGTGGGCGGCCCGCCTTGGCGGCGGCCCGCTCGCCTTTGTCCACAAGACCCGCGACATCACGCGCCCGAACCAGGCCGTCGCCAACCGCGTCGTCGGCGATGTCGTCGGCAAGGACTGCGTGCTCGTCGACGACCTCATCGACACGGCCGGCACGATCGTCGGCGCCTGCAAGGTGCTGCGTGAGGCCGGCGCCAAGTCGGTGACCGTCGTCGCCACGCACGGCGTGCTGTCCGGACCGGCCGTCGAGCGCCTGAAGAACTGCGGCGCCGACGAGGTTGTCCTGACCGACACCGTGCCGATCCCGGAGGAGAAGCGCTGGCCGGAACTGACGGTCCTGTCGATCGCGCCGCTGCTGGCGAGCGCCGTCAAGGCCGTCTTCGAGGACGGTTCGGTCGCCGAACTGTTCGACTCCTATCCGGAACATCACGGCAAGGGCTTCCTGTTCGCGTGACGCCGGCGTCCGGCGCGGCCTGCCGACACACGAGGAACGGCGATTTTCCGCCGCACCTTCCCGTTAGGTCGGCACGTATGGCATAATGAACACTTGGCGGAGGCGCAACGTCCCGCCGATCCCCCATGGTGTAATGGCAGCACACGGGTCTTTGGAACCCTTTGTCTTGGTTCGAGTCCAGGTGGGGGAGCCCATGGCAGGCGCCCGCGTTCGCGAGTCCCCTCTTCGGGAGGGACGGCGAAGGCGGGCGCCTTGCCGTAACGGCGTCCTGTCCGGACGCTCCGGAAGACGGTGGCCTTCCGGTACCATGAATTATCGAGGCCGGCGGCGTTGGGCCGCCGTCGTTGGAGGATGAAATGACGCTATCAGCGGCAATCGTGCTCGCCGCAGGCGAAGGCACGCGCATGAAATCGAACATCCCGAAGGTCCTGCACACCTTCGCCGGCAAGACGTTCCTCCGGCGCGTCATGGATTCGGTCACGGCACTGGAACCGGACCGTCTCGCCGTCGTCGTTCACTTCCAGGGCGAGCGCGTCGCCGCGGCCGCCCGCTCCTACGATCCCGAAGTGCGGATCGTCGACCAGGACGACATTCCCGGCACCGGCCGCGCCGTCCAGTGCGCGATGAAGGCCCTCGACGCCGACGCCGGCGGCGACGGCCTGTCCGGCGCCGTGCTGATTGCCGCCTCCGACATGCCGCTGCTGGATTCGCAGACGCTCCGGTCGCTGCTCGACTACCACGAGCGCAGCGGCGACGTGTGCACGGTACTGACGACGATGCTCGACGATCCGACCGGCTACGGCCGCATCATCCGCGACTCGGCCGGCGACGTGCTCGGCATCGTCGAGCAGAAGGACGCGACGAGCAACGAGCTCGCCGTGCACGAGGTGAACACGTCCGTCTACGTCTTCGACGCCAAGGTGCTCGAGGCGGCCATCGCCGGTCTCGACTCGAACAACGCGCAGGGCGAGTTCTACCTGACCGACGCGCTGAAGGCCGCCAAGCGCGGCGGCAAGGTCGGCGCGTTCGCCGCCCCCGATCCGCTCAGCGTCGAGGGCGTCAACGACCGCGTCCAGCTCGCGCACCTCGCCAAGGCCCACAACGTGCGCGTCTGCGAGCGGTGGATGCGCGAGGGCGTGACGATCCTCGACCCGGACACGACGTGGATCGAGGACGACGTCGAGATCGATCGCGACGCGACGATCCTGCCCGGCTGCTTCCTCCAGGGCCACACGGTGATCGGCGAGGGCGCCGTCGTCGGCCCCTACACGACGCTGATCGACGCTGCCGTCGACGCCGGAGCCACCGTCGAGCGTTCCCGCATCCAGGAGACGCACATCGGCGAGCGGGCGACGATCGGGCCGTGGACATACCTGCGTCCCGGCAACGACCTGGGCGAGGGCGCGAAGGCCGGCGCGTTCGTCGAAATGAAGAAGGCGCACATCGGCGCCGGCACGAAGGTGCCGCACCTGAGCTACGTCGGCGACGCCGACCTCGGCGAGCGCACCAACATCGGCGGCGGCACGATCACCGCCAACTACGACGGCGTGCACAAGCACCACACGACGATCGGCTCCGGCGTGCACGTGGGTGCTGGTAACCTGTTCGTGGCCCCGGTCACCGTCGGTGACAACGTCACGACGGGCGCCGGCTCCGTCGTCCGCCACGATGTGCCGGACGACGCGATGGTCTACTCGGAGAATACCCAGCACATCGTCGAAAACTGGAAACCTGCTTGGGAGCGTTGATTTCATGACCTCACTCGATTCATCCATCGAATCCGTCCGCCTCGCCGCCCGCGCCGCCGACAAGCTCAAGGCGACCGACATCGTCGCCTTCGACGTGTCCGGCGCGCTCGGCATCACCGACGCGATGCTGATCGCCTCGGCCTCCAACGAGCGCCAGGTCCTTGCCGTCGCCGAGGAAATCGAAAAGGACCTGTACGTCGACGGCGGCCATCTCAAGCCCCGCGGACGCGAGGGCGTCGAGGAAGGCCAGTGGATCCTGCTCGACTACGGCGACTTCATCGTCCACGTCATGCACGACGAGGCCCGCGGCTTCTACAACCTCGAGCGGCTCTGGCGCGACTGCGGGCAGATCGACCTGCAGCTGCCGCAGGCGCCGTCGGACGACGGACGACAAGATGCGCAGGACTGAGACAGTCGACTCGATGGGACGGTTCGCCGGCGGCGGATCGCCCCATTTTTCCATGTGAATGTTCGAAATCGGTGAAGAAACCAGGACGCCGGCCCCCGTGCCCAGACAATCCGGGACAAGAGCGGGTAGGGTGGCCGGCAATACACGGAGGTTTGGCAATGGGCAGGGCTCGATCCATCACGTTGACGCGGCATGGCCGCACATCCTACAATGCCGCGCACCGCATCCAGGGCTGGGTGGACATTCCGCTCGACACCGTCGGCCTGTGGCAGGCGAAACAGACCGGCGAGGCGTTGCGCAGGCTCTACGTCGACCATGACGGCGGTCGCCGCCAGCTCGTCGTCGCCTCCGACCTCCGGCGCACGCAGCAGACCGCGCACGCCTTCGCCGATCCGCTCGGCCTCGAGGTCCATGTCGACGAACGCTTCCGCGAACGCCATTTCGGCGAATGGGAAGGACGTCCCGTCGACGAGCTGGCGCGCGACTATCCCGAGGACTTCCGCTCGTGGCAGCTCAAGCAGGGCGGCGAGCTCAAGTACGGCGCCGAGCCCCGGATCCATGCCGGCACCCGCGGTGTCGAGGCGCTGCTCGACTGGGCGCAGCGGGCCGGCGACGACACCGACCTGTTCGTGTTCTCGCACGGCGCGCTGATCGAATGCGCGGTCCAGGTGCTGTTCGGCATGCAGAAGGCCTATCCCGACTTCGTGTCGCTGACCTCGATGAACAACGCCCATTGGGCGCGCCTGCTGCCGGCCCGTCTCGAGGATCCGTCGAGGTGGGTGCTGCGCGACTACAATCACGGCCCGGCCGTGGCCGACACCGACCTGTGGGAGAATCCGCGGTGAAGAAAATCAAGAACTTCTTCAAGGGACTGTCGTTCTCGCAACTTTTCGCCGGCGCGCTGGCCGCCGTCACCTCGTTCCTGCTGTCGGCCAAGATCGGCATCGCCGGCTCGGTCATCGGCGTCGCTGTCGGCTCCATCGTCTCCGCCGTCGCGTCGACGATCTACAAGAACGTCCTCGACGCCTCGGGCAAGAAGATCCAGGACGTCACGCCGTTCGGAGGTTCCGGCGACGAGGACGGCGACGATTCGTCCGGCGAGACGGCCTCCGACGGGGAATCCGACGAGACGAAGACAATGGACCGCGCCGCCGACGGCGAATCCGCCGCCGACGCACAAGCCACGACCGTCATGCACACGTCGGCCGACATGGCCGACGCCGAGACCACCGGCAAGCTCGCCCGCCAGGAAACCGTGGCCGCGACGGCCGCGATGGGCAGCGTCGACGGCACGACCGTCATGCCGGCCACCGACGGCGACGAGACCGCGACGCGGACGGTGGCCGGCACGGCGGCGCAGCCGGCGACGCATGCCGGCCGCTCCGTCTCGTCCGCCAACGTCGTCCGCACGAAGGCCACGCGGAGCGTCATCGCCGAGCAGCGTCGCGAAGCCGACCGCAAGACGCGTCACAACAAGCGCGTCGCCATCGTCGTCGCCGTCGTCAGCGCCCTCGTCGCCGTCGGCATCACGGCCGCCATCATCCTCGCGCTGACCGGCGGCGAAGGCACCGACACCGTCGTGCGCGACATCGTCCAGCCGTCCGCGACGACGTCGGTCGATTCCTCCGACAGCTCCACAACCGACGAGGACGGCGGGGGAGTCGTCGACGACGGCCAGACCGGACCCGACGGCACTGCGCCGTCGTCGGACGCCACCGGCACCGCGACGTCCGGCACCGGCTCGACGTCGACGTCGACGTCGACATCCGGCACCGGATCCACCGCCGGCACCGGCTCGACGTCCGGCACGTCCGGCGGCACCGGCTCGAGCGGCTCCTCGACGTCCGGCACCGACTCGTCGACCTCCGGCTCGACCGGCGAGTCGACGTCCGGCTCGGGCTCCACGTCCGACACCGGCTCGTCGGACGACTCGACGGCGACGAGCGGCACCGGCTCGACAGACACGTCGACCGGATCCGCCACCGGCTCGTCGGACAGCACGGCCAAGAGCGGCACGACGTCGGAATCCTCGTCGTCCGCCTCGGCGTCGACGCTGCTGTCCAGGTAACGTGTCGTCTTTCGCCGCATGTCTCTTCCCGGTGTCGGGGGGGGGGGGGGGGGGGGGGGGGGGGGGGGCGCCGGCGCGGGGGGGGGGGGGGGGGCGGGGGGGGGGGGGGGGCGCGGGGGGGGG
>NZ_VYSG01000003.1 GCF_010667615.1 Bifidobacterium choloepi
TAAGGCCTGGCACGGCGATGGTACTGCACCCGACAGGGTGTGGGAGAGTAGCACGCCGCCGCAATCACACGTTGAAGAGTCGACCCCGGTCGAGCCTGACGGCTCCCGGGGTCTTCTCGTATCTTCTGTCTTTGGCCGGTTTCCCGGTTGCCGGGTCGCGAACCCGGGCCACCAGCCCGGCAGCTCCCTTTCAAGGAGCTTCTTCTGGATGTTGAGCGGCGGAATTAGGATGGCGGCTATGCATTACTTCACGCCCAGACGCTGCGAATCGTCGAACAAGATCATGTACCACGACAAGGTGCAGGCGTTGCGGGCGGCGGAGGATTCGAGGATCGAGCGCGGGACCGAGCTGTGGGTGTATCGTTGCGAATTCTGCGGCTGCTGGCACCTGACGCACCGCGACCCGCAGCTCCATCTGCAGACGCAGTCGTTCCGCGGCGGCCGCAAGCCGACGAGCCGCAAGAAGGGATACAAGCCGCGTCAGCGGTGACAACAACCCTCCAGGGGTCTCCTGTAGTTACGCTTTGATGCTCGCGACGGCGCGAGCGAGGGCCCCTTTCGGGGCTGGTGTCACTGGTTCATGTTCTCGAGCTCGGTATGGCTGCTGACGACGGCCTTCTGGGCGATCTCGACGGCGCGAGTCAGGTTCTCGACGTTCTCGTTGTAGATTTCGAGGCGGCTGGCGTTGTCGAGCAGATCGTTCGTCGTGGCCGTGGCCTGGCAGGCGGGGATGTCCGGCAGCGCATTGGCGCGCGTGAGCATGTCCTCGAGGTCGTTGAGCGTGTTCGGATCGGCGACGTCGTCGGACGTGTAGGCCGACTCGGTCGCCGCGTCGTCGATGGCCTTCGTCAGCGCCGTCATCGAATCGTCGACGGCGGCGGCCTGCGTCTGGCACGTCGACAGCGCCGTCTCGTGCAGGTTGCTGCGGTAGTTCAGGCTCCTGACGACGGCCGTCGACGCGCAGACGGCGACGATCGCCGCGACGACGGCGGCGACGACATGGCCGGTGTGCCGGACGTCGCGCGGCGCCTGGCCGGCGTCATTGTCCTTCGACGATTCGTCCGGTTCGGTCTGATCGACGGTGTCGGCGTGGTCGGTTGGATCGTTCGTGTTCATCTGGTCGAAAGGTCACCCTTCTCGTGGCGACGGGCGCCACGGTCGCAGTCCCCCTGAATGCTCTGCTAGACAGATTACCGAAATCTGCCGTCCATCGCGGGCAGCGGACGGAGTTTCCCGTCCGAGCCGACTATGCTACTCTCCGCCGTCCCCGTGTCCCGGGATGAACGTCGCCGAACCCCCGTCGCCGGGGAACTTAAGCAAATCGTTTTAGCATTTGAAACTCCAACGGTGTTCCGCGATCGGAACAGGAGTACTCTGGAATCATTGGCGGCCATCGCGGGCCAGTGCGGACGCGGGCGTCGCCGAAGGGCTTGGAAGGGTTGTCCACAACGCTTGTGGATGAATCGTGGCCGGCTGTCAGCGAACCATGCGGTCGATGGCCGACGATGACTACCGTACAGGACACGAACACCACTCACTCGACAGGCGGAACCACACGGCGCGCATCGACTCGTCGACGACAAGAGTCCCACCGGAAAGGAGCTCCACGATGGGTCATCGAATCACGCTGAGGGACGTGGCGACGGCCGCCAACGTCTCGGTGACGACGGCCTCGCTGATTCTCAATGGCAGGCCGGCCCGTGTCTCCCCGGACACCCGCCAGCGCATTCTCGACGTCGCCGAGCAGCTCAACTACGTGCCGAACCAGAACGCCCGCAGCCTCGTGACGAAGAAGTCGATGCTGATCGCGCTGATCGTGCCGGACATCGAGAACCTGTTCTTCGCGTCGCTGTCGAAGCAGATCGAGGATTGCTGTGCCCGCGATGGCTACTCGCTGATCGTCGCGAATTCGGACGATTCGCGCGCCAGCGAGCACGACCTGATGACGAGGCTGTCCTCGCTCGGCGTCGACGGCATGCTGCTCATCGCGGCGCGCGAATCGTACGACGACGTCGACGGCCTGCGCGAGGACGTCGACCGGATGAACTGCCCGGTCATGCTCGTCGACCGGCTGTTCGCCGAGCAGTGGTGCGACGGCGCCGGCCTCGACAACTACACCGGTGGCCGCCTGGCGGCCGACTGCCTGCTCGACGCCGGCCACACGCTGATCGGCTGCATCACCGGCGGCGACCAGCAGGGCAACGCGGCCGACCGCGTGCGCGGCTTCCTCGACGCGCTGCGCGAGCGCGACGTGCCGTTCGATCCGGCGCTCAAGGTGAGCGGCATGTACAAGTTCCGCAGCGGCTACGACGCCGCCGACCGGCTCATCGACGCCGGCGTGACCGGCGTGTTCTGCTGCAACGACCTGATCGCGGCCGGATTCATCCAGCGCGCGATGGAACGCGGCCTGCAGGTGCCGCGCGACATCTCCGTCGTCGGCTACGACAACATCCTCGAGCGCTACGGGCTGTACCGGGACGTCACGACGGTCGACCAGCGCATCGAGGAGCTGGCCGAACGGTGCTGGGAACACCTGCACGACCGGATCGAGGAGCAGCGGCGAAACTCCGGAAAGCGCAAGACAACGTCGTCGTCTTCGTCTTCGGCGGCGGTGACGTCGTCGGCGGCGGCGACTGTGCACGATTCGTCCCGCGGCGCGAGTGCGGGTGCGCACGCGGATGCCGACGGCCAGACGGCGATGGCATCCGGTGCCCAGACGACGGGGCCATCGGATGACCATGGCGACGGTGCCGGAACGGCCGCGGACAATGCCGCCGGCAAGTCGGTGGCGGCGCTGCGCACGGCGCAGGCCGACAAGCCGTGGCTGACCGACGCCGAGACAATCCTGCTCGAGCCGCACCTGATCGTGCGCTCGACGGTCGCCGAACGGTAGCGCTGGCGCCCGCGGAAATGGCGGGCCGACTCGTGAACCGCGAACTGCCGTCGCGTGGCGCCGGCGCCCGCTGGAATAACGCGGAATAATGGAATAACGACACAACGGAATAGCGGTCGGCGGCCACGCAACGGGGAGCGCCGATGGCCGCCGCTTTCGTCCGGTTCGCTCCGGTCCCGGCAACGCCGCCGGGAGCCGCGCCGGACGCGACACACCATGATTGACTTTTTTCTGTGAGCAATTTAATATGGCAATGTCTGATAAAACGTTTTATCAAACTTGCCTCGGTTGCAAACGGGGCAAGCGAGTCAACGGAGACATCTCAGTCACGACGGCAGGCCGTTCGATACGGGCCTGGACGACGGGGCGATTGAAAAATCATAAGGAAGGCAGCCATGAAGAAGCTCATTCTTGATCTGGATACCGGCGTCGACGACACCCTGGCCATCTGCTACGCGCTGGGCAGCCCGGAAGTCGAACTGATCGGCATCACCGGCACCTACGGCAACGTCCTGACGAAGCAGGGCGTGCGCAACGCGCTGGCCATCACCGACATGCTCGGTCACCCGGAGGTCAAGGTCTACGAAGGCCTGGCCCACTCCAGCACCACCGACGACTTCTCCGTCCTGCCGATTTCCGCGTTCATCCACGGCGACAACGGCATCGGCGATGTCGAGATCGAGGATTCCGAGCGCGTGGCCGAGGACGTCCCGGCCGTCGACTTCATCATCGACTCCGTCAAGAAGTATGGCAAGGACCTCATCTACGTGCCGACCGGCCCGCAGACCAACCTGGCCGCCGCGATCAAGAAGGCCCCGGAAATCGTCGACGAGATCGGCGGCGTGGTCCTGATGGGCGGTGCGCTGACCGTCCCGGGCAACGTCTCCGCCTGCGCCGAGGCGAACATCTCGCAGGATCCGGAAGCCGCGGACTTCGTGTTCCGCTCCGGCATCCCGGCGACGATGGTCGGCCTGGACGTCACGCTGCAGACGCTGCTGACGTACAAGGACACCGCCGTCTGGCGCGAGAAGGGTACGTACGCGGCCGGCAAGATCGCCGACATCACCGACTACTACATCAAGGCCTACGAGACGACCGCCCCGACGCTGCACGGCTGCGGCCTGCACGACCCGCTGGCCGTTGCCGTTGCCGTTGATCCGACGCTGGTCACCTGCCTCGACATCAACATGAAGGTCGACACCGAGGCGCCGACCCGCGGCCGCACGATCGGCGACACCGACCGCCTCAACGACCCGGTCAAGACGATGAAGGTCGCCGTCGGCGTCGACGTCCCGCGCTTCCTTGACGAGTTCATGACGCGCATCGGCAACCTCGTTGCCGCCGCGAAGTGAATCGTTCCGGAATCGTCGCATAATTCAATATTTTTCTCCTGAAATTCCATGGCCGCCGGCGCCGTCGCGTGCTGCAACCACCGGCCCGGCGGCGGTCATGACCCACATAACCGAATACGTAACTTTCCTTCCTCATCTCCGTCGCGGCAGCGCATGCCGCGGCCCGCGGCCCGATCGGCTGCGGACGGCGGTCCGGCCTGGCCGGGTGTCGCGACGGGATTCTTCCTTCCGGCAGCTTGATCACCGGTCGGGAGAATCGCAATAATTTATTCTTTTTCGAACGATTCGATCCGTGAGAAAAGCTCCCGCGGCACTCGTCAGCCCGCCCGACGGACGGTAACGAAAGGAACCATCATGACCAACAAGACTCCGCTTGCGGCTCTTGACACGATTTACGGCACCGTCTCCGTCGTCGGCTCGATGAACGCCGACTACACCGTGACCACCGAGCGCCTGCCGAAGCCCGGCGAGACCGTCAACGGCGGTCCGCTGCAGGTGCTGCCCGGCGGCAAGTCCGGCAACCAGGCCGCCGCCGCGGCGCGCATCGGCGCCAAGGTGATGATGTTCGGCGCCGTCGGCTCCGATGGCAACGCCGACTTCCTGCTCGACCAGCTCAACGACGCCGGCGTCAACACGTCGCACGTGCGCAAGGTCCTCGGCCCCTCCGGCACGACGGTCATCACCGTCGACGCCGCCGGCGAGAACGCCATCGTCTACTCGCCGGGCTCCAATGCCCACGTGACCGTCGACTACGTCGAGTCCGAGAAGAAGGCGCTGACGAGCTCGAAGGTGCTCGGCCTGTGCCTCGAGAGCCCGATCGAGACCGTCACGGCCGCGGCGAAGATGTGCCACGAGGCCGGCGTCAAGGTCCTGCTCAACAACTCGCCGTTCCGCGCCACGCTCCCCGCCGAACTCGTCGAGAACTCCGACATCCTGCTCGTCAACGAGCACGAGATGGCGCAGCTGCTCGGCATCGACGAGCCGGAGAACGACGACTGGGCTTCCTTCGACTGGAACTTCGTGCTCCAGAAGATGCAGGAGTTCGGCTACGACCAGGCGATCGTCACGCTTGGCGGCGACGGCTCCGTCGTCCTCGACGCGACCGATGCCGACCGTCCGATCCACCGCGTCTGCCCGGTCCGCGTGCACGCCGTCGACACGACCGGCTGCGGCGACTCGTTCATGGGCACCGTGCTGGCCTGCCTCGCCTCCGACATGAAGCTCGGCGAGGCCGCCGAACTCGCCTCCTACGTCTCCGCCTACGCCGCCACCTCCTACGGCGCGCAAGCCTCCTACGGCAACGCCGCGCAGATTCGCGAGGCCTTCGAGGACAAGTGATCGATGCCGGTCGCGATGGCGACCGGACCCAATAACTAGACGTCTCCCGGACCTGCGGCCGCTGATGATCGATAGGCGGCCGGTTCACCTGGATCGGGATCCTGAGTAAGTGATCAGAGCTGGAACGGGATTGCGCCTGCGTGCGCGGTCCCGTTTCAGTGCATTGTAGGGCCGATACGCCGAACCGGGCCTTCCGGCTATACGGGGTGATTGGTAGTATGGTGCTGTTCCGCGTATCTTCCACAGTTGGGAAATGATTTATGTCTGCAATCCTCGAAGGCACTCCTGATAAACGACTCGCCCTGGTGACCGGCAGGGCCTATCCGGAGCAGGCCGAAGAGACGGCGAAATTCCTCGGCACCAATGTCCTCGAAACGACGGCCTACGACTTTGCCAACGGCGAGATGTACGTGAGGTTCACCGAGCCGGTGCGCGGTGCCGACATCTTCATCATGCAGGCGCACACGCAGCCGATCAACAAGTGGATCATGGAGCAGCTCATCATGATCGACGCCGCCAAGCGCGCGTCGGCCCGCTCGATCACCGTCGTCGCCCCGTTCCTCGGCTACTCGCGCCAGGACAAGAAGCACCAGGGCCGCGAACCGATCACGGCGCGCCTGATCTTCAACCTGTTCCGCACGGCCGGCGCCGACCGCGTCATCACCGTCGACCTGCACGCCGCGCAGGAGCAGGGCTTCTTCAACGGCCCGGTCGACCACCTGACGGCCATGCCGGTGCTGCTCGACTACATGCGCGGCCGCCTGCCGCTCGAGAACACGACGATCGTGTCCCCGGACGCCGGCCGCATCAAGGTTTCCGAACAGTGGGCGGCCAAGCTTGGCGGCCTGCCGCTCGCGTTCATCCACAAGACCCGCGACACCACCCGTCCGAACCACGCCGAGGCCCACGGCATCATCGGCGACGTCAGCGGCCGCGACTGCGTCGTCATCGACGACATGATCGACACCGCCGGCACGATCTGCGAGGCCGTCCGCACGCTGTACTCGAAGGGCGCGCAGACCGTCACGCTCGTCGCCACGCACGGCCTGCTGTCCGGCCCGGCCGTCGAGCGCCTCAAGGACTGCGGCGCCAAGGAAATCGTGCTGATGGACACCGTCCCGATCCCGGAGGAGAAGCGCCTGCCGAACATGACGGTGCTCTCGGCCGCGCCACTGCTGGCCGCAGGCATCCGCTCCGTCTTCGAGTCGCGCTCTGTCACGACGCTGCTCAACGGGCTGCCCGAAGACCTGCGCACCCGCAACATCTACGCGTGAATCGTTCCGGCCTCCGGCTGAAGTTTTGATGTCGCAAACCCGGGCTAGCAGCCCGGGTTTGCGACATCAAACTATATGTGCCGGACGTCGTCCGGTGCTGGTACGCTTGAGAATTTGTGTGGGCTCTCGGCGCGGGAATCGTGCCAAGTCCACGTTGCAAACACACTCCTGTCGCGGAAGGACCGCGACCTGCTAGTCCAAAGGAGGTGGGTGATGTCTGCACACAAGTATGAACTGATGTTCATCGCCAATCCTGAAATGGATGAGAACGGTCTGAAGAAGCTGACCGACCAGTACATGGAAATCGTCACCAAGGAAGGCGGTTCCGTCGAGAACATCGATATCTGGGGCCGTCGCAAGCTGGCCTACGAGATCGACGGCAAGACCGAGGGCAACTACGTCGTCGTGACGTACACCGCCGAGCCGGCCGATTCCGACGAGCTCGATCGTCTGCTCAACCTGAACGAGAACATCGTTCGCACCAAGATTCTTCGCAAGTAATCGTTTCGATTATTTCGCACGATTCTTCCGACTCTACCCATCCGAATCATTATCATTTCCGAAACCGGTAACGAACTTACGTAAGGAGCGTCATGGCAGGCGATACCGTCATTACCGTCGTGGGAAACCTCACTGCTGATCCGGAACTGCGCACGACTGGAAGCGGCTCGACTCTGGCGAGCTTCACGATTGCCTCCACGCCGCGCAGCTTCAACCGCAACACCAACCAGTGGGAGGACGGCCAGGCGCTGTTCCTCCGCTGCACCGCCTGGCGAGACCTGGCCGAGCACTGCGCCAAGTCGCTGTCGAAGGGCATGCGCGTCATCGCGCAGGGCCGTCTGCAGCAGCGCAGCTACCAGGCCCAGGACGGATCCAACCGTTCCGTCATCGAGATGCAGATCGACGAGATCGGCCCCTCGCTGCGATACGCGACGGCCGACGTGCACCGTCAGTCCTCGAGCGGCGGATTCCAGGGCCGCAACAGCGGCGGATTTCAGGGCGGCAACGCTGGCAACGGTGGCTACAGCGGCGGCGGATACGCCGGCAACTCCGGTAACGGAGGCTACTCCGGCGGATCGTCGTACAGCGGCGGATCGAACTACTCCGGTGGCAACCAGGGCGGTTTCTCCAACAACGGTGGCCAGTCGGCCCCGGCCGCGGATCCGTGGAGCTCGCAGGACACCGGCTCGACCGGATCGTTCGGCACGTTCGGCGCCACCGAGTTCGGCGGCGGCGACGAGCCCGAGTTCTGACCGGACGCCGTCGTTCCGTTCCGAACCGCTTCGGATTGTTTTCGCTTCCGGCCGGAGCCGGAAGAATCGTTCACATTGAATAATTCAGACAGTTTGTAATCCAAAGGAGACACATAAGATGTCACGCAAGAGGCCGCAGCCGCCGGTCAAGCCGTTCAAGAAGAAGCCGAATCCACTGAAGGCCGCCAAGGTCACCGAGATCGATTACAAGGACGTCGCGCTGCTGCGCAAGTTCATCTCCGACCGTGGCAAGATCCGTTCCCGCCGCATCACCGGCGTCACCGTCCAGGAACAGCGCGAGATCTCGAAGGCCATCAAGAACGCCCGCGAGATGGCGCTGCTGCCGTACGCCACGACCGGCCGCTGATCCGGACTGCATAGGAGGAAAGTAACATGGCTGATTCCAAGGTTATTCTCACCAAGTCCGTCGCCAACCTCGGCAACGCCGGCGACGTCGTGACCGTCAAGACCGGTTACGCGCGCAACTACCTGATCCCGCAGGGCCTCGCGTTCGCGTGGTCCAAGGGCGCCGCCGCCCAGGCCGAAGCGATGAAGAAGGCCCGCCTGGCCAAGTCCGTCGCCACCCGTGCCGACGCCGTCGCCGCCAAGGACAAGCTCGAGGGCTACGTCGTCGAGATCCCGGCGAAGGTTTCCGAGTCCGGCAAGCTGTTCGGCGGCATCTCCGCCGACGCGATCGCCGCCGCGCTCGCCAACGTCGTCGCCGTCGACCCGAAGGCCATCGACGTCGAGGTCATCAAGACCACCGGCGAGTTCCCGGCCGTCGTCGCGCTGCACCCGGAAATCAAGGCGAACTTCACCGTCAAGGTCGTCGCCGAGTGATTTCTCCCGGCGCTGCGGCGGTTGTTTGCCGGTGTTCCGGTAACGCGACCGCCGCAGCGCCGGTTCCCAGACTCGCATAACTCGCATTGTCTGAGCTTAAGCATGTTCAGGGCGTCTCCCCGCGAGGGAGGCGCCCTGTTTTGTTTGCGCTTGTTTTTGCGGCTGCGGTGGGGTGGCCGGGTGGTCGGTGGCTTGGGCGGCTTGGCGGCATGGCGGCTGAGCGGCTTGGTGGCCCGGGCTGGGTGCCCTGGTGGCTGGGTGGCTGGGTGGCTTGGTGGCTTGGTGGCTGGACGGCTGGATGGCGTCGTCAGCGTGACTTTGTGGGGTGTTTGGCCGGAATGCCCCGGAAGACCATGCTGGAGGGCTGGTTTGCGTGACTTTGCCGGGGGTCGGGCTGGAATGCCCGGGGAGGTCACGCTGAGAGGCGGTTTTGCGTGACTTTGCCGGGGGTCGGGCCGGAATGCCCGGGAAGGGCACGCTGAAGGGTCGGTTTGCGTGTCTGCGGCGGGAATCGTGGCCGATTGCCCGACAAAGTCACGCCGCGGCGAAACTGTCGGCATGCTGTTCTTTCCAGAGCCGGCTGGAAGCTGGAAGAAGAGTCGCGGAAGCGACCTGCGGTCGTGAGGCGGCTGCCAGTTCGGTGGAAGAAATGGCAGGAAAGTCACGCTGGCAGCCTGTTGTCATGAGTCGGCTACCGATTCTGCGACCGGAATGGCAGGTGGCTCACGCAAGCGGAGGATAAGCGTGAGGTTGCCGCCAATCCTACGGCCGGAATGGCGGCTGCCTCATGCAAGGACAGCCTGGGCGCGAGGATACTGTCAATGTGTCGGGAGAATTGGCAGGCGAGTCATGCTTGCCGGCTGGCAGGCATGGAGCGGCGTCTTGTCGTGATGTCACTGCTGAGTTCGTGGCTCGCGCCGATGACACGAAGAGTGGAAATGTGAAGAAATTGTGAAGAATGGGAAAAATAGAGTGGGGCAGGGAGGTTTTTGAGGAGAAATTTGGCACGATTCGGCCTGGTTTGGACTGGGGTGGCAAAAGCGGCAAGAATCGTTGCAATTTCAACGATTCTGAACGATTTTCACAAATGCGACACGCCGATGATTTGTGAATGACTGGAATCCGAGTATATTAATCATTCGTTGCTTCAAGCAACAACCAACAAGCCCCTTTAGCTCAGTTGGTTAGAGCAGCTGACTCTTAATCAGCGTGTCCAGGGTTCGAATCCCTGAGGGGGCACTTCAGAAAGAAGACCTCGGCAATCGCCGAGGTCTTCTTTGTTTTCTGGCGCAATGGGTCGGGCCATGTCCGCGAGCCAAAGTGTCTGTGCGAAGAGTAGGCACCCGGAACGTGACGGCGTTGAAGACGGACGCAGACCAAAGCGCCTGCGCGAAGAGCGGGGTACACGCTCTTGAGACGAGACGCTGGTGTGGATCGGAAAATAGAACAGAGAGTGCAAATACAGCAACGAAGCCGTGTGTTGTCCCTTAAAAAAGCCGTTTCTGTGGGGTACGTTAAAGCCAAGTGGAAAGAAGTCGGACTTCACTGACTGATCAAAGAAGATCAACATGAACAAGAAAATTATGCTTGAATTTTTCGCGTTTTTCGCTGCGAATGTGCTGTTGCTAGTGGGGATTTATACGGTTCCCGCCACTAGTGTCTGGTGGCTTATCCTATGGCTCATTTTGGGCATTGGCAGTGGGATCTTCTACTGGGTTGACCGTCATGCGCTGCGTTCCAGGATTGCCGCAATCATCAGCCTGACGCTGTACCTGCTTGGCTGGCTGGGATTGGCCGCGTCGATGCGGCACTGGGTTGTCATACCGGACTCGGTTAATGAGTGGCTATCCAGCGTGCTGATTGTTGCTGGTATGATCATGGCGTTTACGGCACAGGACGGCGATGTTGCAGAAAAATCCGGTAATTCGAATCCCTGAGGGGTACGTCGGGAAGAAGACTTCGGCGATCGCCGGGGTCTTCGTTGTTTCTGGCCTGTCAACTTACATGATTACATGGCTTGTTGGCGACCGCGATCTTTCGGTCATGTGGAAGTTTCGGTCATGTGGAAGTAATGATTCATGCCGGTAATGGAATGCCCGGTTCTCTCGCCCGCTCGCGTCGAGATCCGTATGCTGAGTCGTACCATGACTCCGACAATCATAGGGGTGGACGGGGATGACACGGCAACATGAAAGGGTCAGGAACATCGCTCGTCTTGTGTGCTCCTGTCTCTTCCTTTTCCTGCTGTTTTTCCTGATGGAGGCGTCCTGTTTCTGGGTCCCGGACTGGGATGTCCTCAGCATAGTGGTTGAACGGTATGTCGTGGGCATACCCGCGTTGTACTCGGCTCCGGTCATAGCCTTCTTCATGGGCGTCTGGTACGCCTGGAACACCCGTTGGCGCATGGCCTTTTTCCCGCGACTCGCGGCGGTAACCGGCGCCTGCGCGCTGAATCTGGCGCTGTACGCAAGAAGCCTGATCAAGTTTCACGGATGGTTCCATAGCATCGCCATTATTGGCGTTATCCCGCCTTTTGCGTTTCTGGCCGGAGGCGTGCTCATGCGAATCGGCTCGTATGTGTCCACACGGCTTAGGGCACGGACTCGGCGAGGGCCGGAGTCTGGTGCACGGGATTCACATGCTTCGGCTGAGCGTTAGGGAACAGTCGTCGAAATATCTGGCGAAGCATGCCGTGAAAATCGCTGTCCGTGTACTCGGGGAAGCGGGATTCTCGTGCATGTAGACAGATGTTGCGACTCTGGGTCGTGATTCGAAGTCGCCGACGATGCCAGGCGAGTACGCATGCCGAATGTGTGTGACCAAGATGTCCGTGACCATGACGCGAGTTGTTCCATGCAGAAGCAATAGCCGAGCCGACAGGGTCCTTTGCCTATTTTTTGTTTGCGCGAGTAAATCTATGCTGAACACTGTCGTAATTTGAAATCCAGAGCAGAAGCGGCGAATGGCGCTGGAAGAGGGCACATGTCATTCTCTCAGCCTTATCAGGCGATGATCAAGCAATACAGGCTCGTTCTCACGGCCCTGCGAACACCGAAACTCCGTGAACAGTTTATTGGTTTATTGAGTGGATCGACGGAACATGCGGAAGGCCCGTGGAAAGAACTGCCATGGCTTTCGGACGGAGCGGTGGACGATGCGGCCATTACCGCGAATCTCGAACTGCTCAAGACGCTGCTCGGGCCCTACGCCGTCATTGCCGCGGATACGGTAAAAGAGATGCCGGCCAATTCGGACGAACGGGAACAGCTGTTGAGGGACATCTGTCGGCGTGTATTTACCGCCATGCCGCAGTCCCGCGATTGGCTGACGGAGGAGGAACTGAATTCCAGACTCGCCATGCTGGTGGATGACGTGGCAACCGTACGAAGATACAGCGTGGACCTTGGACTACTGCGGCGCTCGGATGATGCAAGCCGGTATCAGTTAGGTAGTTCATTATCCTGACGGACGATGACCCTAGTCTGGCATCGTCGGGAAGTTCCATAAAAGGAAAATCTCAACAAGGAGGTCGAATCATGCCCTGTAGAAAAAAGACCGGAAGAACCATCGTCGCCGTTCCCGCCGCATTCGCCGTGCTCAAGGGCCTGATTCCTAGCGCTGGATTAGTGAGCATTGACTGGAACAACGTCGCATTGTGGATCCGTCAGAAGACCTGGGGAAAGTTGTCGAAATGCTTCGCAAGGCATGCCGCGAAAGTTGTGGCGAAGGATCTTGCCAAGCTGACGCCGTGGGGATACTAGACCCATGGGACGCGGGTATGTTCTGCACGCTATTGAGGTCATCGCATTCCTTGTCTGTGGTGCTGGATCGATATGCAGGTTCCATGAACTATGGGCGTGGTACGTGGGACTGTGCGCGGCAGGAGTGGCCATGTACGTGCTCGCGTCTCGCCTACTGGCCCGTCGTGCCGTGACCTCGTATGCGCGTACCGCCTATGCGGGTGATTTGTGCGCGATCGTGGTCATGTCGCTTTTGGCACTGGTACCGGGACGTCTGTCCACGATCATCGGTCTGGTGCTGTTCCTCATGGCTGGAGCCATCGCATGTCGGATCATACGGAATCCGGGTGGCGAGCCAAGGAAGGGGAGGTGGACGCTGGGCAGCATGTAGCTCCGCTTCCAGCGACGCTGCACGGCCGCTGCCTTGGACGAGATATGGTTCGGTCCGCAGCCATGACATGAAAAGGAGGAGGACCGCGAAGGGCATGCTTCAATATCTGGCGATCATCGCCGCCGCGAGCGTGGTCGGCACTCTGAGTTCGTGTTCGTCAATCCGGGGGCTGATCCGGTGTCGTGATACGCGTTGAGGGCCGTGTTCCTGGTCTTCGCGGCGATCGATATCTGGTTTGAGGTGGGACCCCATCCCGCCGCGCCTATCGGCATGAACTCGACGGAGATTTGCGAGGCAGGACACGCATAAGGCCATGGCAGCATGTCCTCTCGGGAGGACACATGGGCCATTATTCATTGTCACGGTTCTTTTCAGCGTCTTTCATGGGTATTAGGGAGCATTGCGAAACCTGCAGGCCCAGAGAAAGGCGAGACGATGAACTCACGATACGCAGTCCAACCGGCAGCTCCTGGTAGTTCGGCCGTGCTGACGCATGACCTGGTAAAACGCTATGGGGATTTCACCGCAGTGAACGGGTTAGACCTCAACGTGCCGGCGCATGGCGTGTACGGCCTGCTGGGGCCGAACGGAGCGGGCAAGTCCACGACAATGAAGCTATTGCTGGGCCTGACCTCGGCCACGAGCGGTGACATGTGGATGCTTGGCGAGAAGATCGACGGACACCACCACCCGCAGGCCGGACGGGTCGGCTCGATGATCGAGGGACCAAGCTTCTATCCCGGCCTATCGGGCCTAGACAACTGTCGCATGGTGGCGGACTACCTGAACCTGCCGCGCAGTTACGCTCCGGCGATCCTCAAGCAGGTCGGACTGGCCGGGCACGAGCATAAAAAGGCGAAGGACTACTCGCTGGGCATGAAGCAGCGGCTCGGCATCGCCATGGCCCTGATTTCGCAGCCCGAGCTCCTGCTACTGGATGAGCCGACGAACGGACTGGACGCGGAAGCCGTGGTCGAGGTGCGCGAGATGATCATGAATCTGAGCAGTCAACAGGGCATCACGGTCATTCTCAGCAGCCACATTCTTTCCGAGATAGAGAAAATGGCGCCCGTCGTGGGCATCATCACCCAAGGGCGCCTGCTCTATCAGGGCGGCCTCGACGCGCTGCGCGAGGAGGAACACATCGACTTCAGGGTCTCGGATCCGAAACTCGCGGCGACGATCCTTGCCTCGAACAATATCGACTATCGGTGGGCGGCCGATCTGGATGGTGGCGTGCTGCGTACGGCGGAACTGTCCGACGGCTGCGTGAGTGCCCTGATCACCCAGTTGGTCGACCGGGGAGTTGGCGTATACCGGGTGGCCTCGGAACGCAAGACCCTGGAACAGGCGTTCCTCGAGCTCATCGAAAGTCCACAGGACCACGAGTCGCGAACCATGCCAGTCGCGAAGCGGGACGGAGGTCCACGATGAGCGGCACGACTGGGTACGCGGATCCGGACCGTCTGTCCCGTCCAGATACGAGGGGCGGCAATCCGTGCACCCTGGTTCGTCTGGAATTGTTGAAGGTGCGGGGGTCGTCATTCTGGTGGATGGTGCTGGGAATGATTCTTCTGGTGTCGGCGTGGGCCGGCATGGCGTTCATGAAACGAGCCAGCAGCCCGGTGCCGGCGTTGCGATCCGTTGTGCTGGCCGACAGCGAGGTTTACCAAATCGTCAGTCTTCTTGCGCCGATTCTGGCCGCCCTGCTAACTAGCCGCATCGCCGTGTTGGAGACCTCGGAACGCATGAACCTGAAATGGTTGTCGCTCGGCCAATCCGATGGAGCGCGGTTCGCCGGCAAGCTGGTTGTCTCGGGCGTTGCCGTCGGCATGTGTTTCCTCGTTCCCCTGTTATGGGTGCCGCTGGCGGCCAAGTCCATCGGTTTCACGGTGAACGGTTCGTTCACGGCGCTGCTGTGGGTGCCGGCGTTGATTGGTTTCCTGTCCGCGTGGGCCACGAGCGCGGTCCAGTTGATGTTCTCGATGGTGATCGACAAGCAGGCCATCGGCCTGGGAATCGGCGTGATCGCCGGCATAGTGGCCTCCGGCTTGTCCGCGATGGACAAGCCCGCCCTAGGCTGGCTGTTCCCGGCCGGGCTGAGTTCGGCTGACAGTCCGTTCATCAGGTCCGTGGATGCGGACGGCAATGCGAAGATGTTGCTTGTCGCGCACCCGTGGCTGCTTGTTGTCGCCGCACTGGTCGCGTTCCTTGTCTGGACGCTGGTCAGTGCGGTAGTGATCAAGATGAAGGAATCAAGACGATGACGCACGCACATGCAACCAATTCAACAATCGATCTGGCAACGATCTCCGCGGCGGATCCCATCCATGCTTCTGCACGGCGGCGCAGGCCATCCGTGGCCGCGGCGTTCCGCTGGGAAGCACGCAAGGCCGGCAATCTATGGTATTGGATCGTGACTGTCCTATTCGATGCGATTGGCATGTTCAACGGGTGGAGCCAGTACATCGATTATCAGGATGAGTTCGCCAGGCAAGGCGTGACCTGGGCGGCAATCTGGGGGCAGGCCATGCTCTTGCCGTCCATGGTGTTCATGCCGGTGCTGGTGTCCGCGTTCGCTGCGCAAATCGAATCCAACGAGCATCGTGGGCGCAACTGGCAGCGCTTGAACGCTACTGGCACCGTCGGGGTGGCGATTGCCGGAAAGATGCTGCATGGGCTTGTTGCCTCGTTCCTGACGGTTCTCGTGTTCGAGGTCGAGTTCGTTCTTGTCGGACGATTTGCCGCCGGATTCGATTTCGCCGGTCTCGGCCCGTTTCTTGTACGAGGTATTCCGCTGACTCTATCGGTGTGGGCAATCATGACCCTTACGCAGGCAGTAAGTGCCAAGACGGAATCGTTCGCCGGCACAATGAGCGTGATGATGGTCCTGATCATCGGCGGATGTGTGCTAAGCCTGGTTGCCCCGGCCGTGGCCCAGCTGTATCCGTGCGCATTGATCACCAGTGCCTCGGGCGCACGCGACCTCGTCAATATTGCCAGCCCCGGTTCGATGATCGTGTCCACGATCGCCGCTGCCGCATGGATCGTCATCAGCACCTTGATTTTTCGTCGGCTGGCCAGACGGGCTATCTGAACAAGAGGATGTTTCCGTATCCGGAGATGTCAGGGAAACGAGAGAAGAGAGAGAATAGGATGCCTTTTCTGCTGGGCTTGACGAAGCCTTTCCTGTGCTCGTCTCGCTGATCATGGAAACCAGCCAGCTGACCGGCCTCTGGGGCCTCTATCCGTGCCGCACAGTCTGTCTCCTATTGGCCACCATCCAATGCTACTCGGCACCTCTCTCCATGGTCGTCATTCTCGCTACGACAGCATGCTGGGTAGGCACACGAAAACTTCCCCGGGAATTTGTCTAGCGCATACACTCCACGCAACGGAGGGATGTGTACGATACATCTCGGCGTGAACAGGAATGAAATGAAATACGGCGAAGGGCCGAGGGGAGGGAAGCGCCTCATGACCACGAGAACCGCAGATGATACCGGGAATCCCGCTACCGTCCTGTTCGTCCGGCTGGCCGCGTTCTGGCGGTCGTCTCCGGTCGCCCACATGGCCGTGCCGGTGCTGTGTCTGTGCTACGACGTGATGATGCTCACCCGGATCGTATTCACCCATGGGGGCGGTGATCCGGCCATCACGGGACTGTTGCAATATTCATGGGGGTTGCCTCTGCTCGTCATCCTGTGCGTCTTGTCCGTCGTGGCGCTGCTGTTCCGCGTCAGAATGCCGGTTACCGTGCTGTGTGTCATATGTTTGATATACCTGTACGCCTGTCTGGTCCATGCAGAGCCATACCTGACGTTGCCCCTTTTGTTCGCCGTCTACGCGGCCACATCCCTGGCGGCGACCACGGAACGTGCTGTCACGGGCATACTCGCAGCGGGAATAACGATTGTCTGTGGATCCTGGATCGTCACATTCCCCCGAATGCGAGTCGACGCACTCCTTCCTCAGGCGTTGCTTGCATCGACTGTCGTCATCTTGGCTCTCTGGTCGCGCAACATGAGCCAGCGCCGAAAAGCCGAAACCCTGGCAGAGACACAAAGACAACGCAACCTGGAGCTGGAACGGGAACGTGACGAGGAACGCCATCGTGCCGATATCGCCGCCGAACTGCACGACAGTGTCGGACATAACCTCACCGCCATCATCGCGCTGACCGAGGGACTGGAGGGAATGGCGGAAGAACCGGTAAAAAGTGCCATAGGAAGCATCAATACCCTGGCCCGACAGAGCCTGAACGATACGCGCGAGGCGGTGCGGGAGCTTTCGTCCCTGATGGCTACACGATCAACAAGCCCGGAGACGGCGGGTCCGCATCGCTGGAATGACATCGACCCGGTACTTCGGCATGCGCGTGACGTCGGAATCACCGCCATGCTGACCGAAACGGGAAGACGCCCGGACGATTCGGTCCAGGCCGATTTGTGTTTCCGGGTATGCCGCGAGGCGGTCACCAACGCCATGCGACATGGAAAGGGCCTGACACGAATTGTGGTGTCGTGGGATCATCTGGGCAACGGGGAAATCCGGATCGTGGTGCGCGATGATGGCGAGGCGGCTCCGGGCGAGGACAACCATGACGGAGGAACCGGTCTCGGACTCGCTGAATTGGAGAAGGAGCTCGCGCTCGTTGGCGGATGGCTTCGATACGGTCCGTCATCGGGACAAGGGTGGACGGTCAAGGCCATGATTCCACGACAAGGGAATCCGAATGCGACCGAACAGGAGGGAAACAATGATCGACGTGATGATTGTGGATGACCAGCAGCCAATAAGAATGGGATTCTCCCTCATGATCGCGAAGGACCACACGCTATGCATGACATCGCAGGCGGAAAATGGCCAGGACGCCCTCGATGTTCTCGCGGCACTGCAATCGCACGGGCAGCGGCTTCCCGATGTCATTCTCATGGATGTCCGCATGCCCGTCATGGACGGACTCGACGCCACGTCGAAGATCAAGCGACTATATCCCCAAATACACGTTCTTGTCCTCACCACCTACGATGAGGACAGCTATGCGTTTGGAGGATTGAGCGCGGGGGCTTCCGGTTTCCTGCTCAAGGATGTCAGGACCGGGGATCTTTGCCGGGCCATTCACTCGGTATACGCCGGAGATGCCATACTCACGCCTCGGATCACGAAGGAAGTGATTCGCCGCGGGGTTCCCAATGTCAGTGTCAATGCCGAGGCGTTGGCCATCAGAAGCAAATTCGATTCCCTGGGACCCCGGGAATTCGAGGTCTCGGCACTGGTCAGCGAGGGGCTGACCAACGCCGAGATCGCAGAGCGTCTTGGCATGCAGTTGGAGGCGGTCAAGAAAGCAGTCAGTCGTTCCCTCGCAAAACTCGGCGTCAGGGAACGAGTCAATATCGCGGTGCTCTGGTACAAGGCCGGGATGTCGAATCTGCAGAAGTGACAGGCAGTCGCAAGATAAAAACTCCCGCAATTGCGGGATGGAAAGCGGCATGCTGTTTTCGGCTAACCAGCGTGTCCAGGGTTCGAATCCCTGAAAGGAGCTTCAGGAAGGAGACCACGACAATCGTCGAGGCCTCCTTTGTCTTTCCGACTTGCCGACTTGAACGGCTTGTTGGCGGCCGCGATTTTTCGGTCATGTGGAAGTAATGATTCATGCCGGCAATGGAATGCCCGATTCTCTCGCCCGTTCGCATCGGGACCCGTATGCTGAGTCGTACCATGACTCCGACGGCCACGGGGAGGTGAGGGATGACGCAGAAGCATGAACGGATCGGGCGCATCGTTCGTCTTGTGTGTTCCTGTCTCTTCCTTTTCGTGCTGTTTTTCCTGATGGAGGCGTCCTGTTTCTGGATTCCACCTTGGGATTGGGATGTCCTCTCCGTGGTGGTCGAACGGTATGCCGTGGGCATACCCGCGTTGCATTCGGCTCCGGTCATAGCCTTCTTCATGGGCCTCTGGTATGCCTGGAACGCGCACTGGCGCATGGCCTTTTTCCCGCGGCTCGCGGCGGTGGCAGGTGGATGTGCGCTGAATCTGGTGTTGTATGCAAGAGACGTGATCGAGCTCTACGGATGGTTCGACAGCATTACCATGCTCGCGGTTGCCCCGCCTTTTGCGTTTCTGGTCGGAGGCGTGCTCATGCGAATCGGCTCGTATGTGTCCACACGGCTTAGGGCGCGAACTCGGCGAGGACCGGAGTCTGGCACACGGGATTCACATGCTTCGGGCGCCCGTTAGGAAACGGCCGTCAAATATTCAGATATTCGGCAAAGCAAGCCTTGAAAATCGCTGTCCGTGTACTCGGGGAAGCGGGATTTCCGTGCGTGTGGACAGGTGTCGCGACTCCGGGTCATGACGCGGACCGCCGACGATGCCAGGCGAGTACGCATGCCAGACGTGCGTGGCCAAGGTGTCCGTGGCCATGACGGGAGCCATTCCATACAATGAAATCGGCATCCGAGATGCAAATGCAGTGGAGTGCCTGTCGTGCTTTCGATGGCGAGAGCCCGCATTCTCCGCGAGGATGCTTCCGGTGCGTCTATCGTGAGGAGAAATCATGGGAAACGCAACACAACGAGTGTCTGGCATACTGCAATATCTGATTCTGCTTGTCGCCGCAGTCGCGGTGGGCGTGGGATGCGCCCTCGTCGACGCGAAGTCCAGTCCGGTGCTGTGGTATGCGCTGTGGGTCGCGTGTGTCGTCTGCATTCTGATAGATGTGGTCCTGGAATGGACCACGAAGCCGCGTTGGTCGTCCATCGTGTCCATCCTGGTTCTCTACGTGCCTTCATGGGTGAGTATTTGGTTGTGTTCGTGGGGGTATCTCCCGGACGAGGCGTTGGCCTGGATTGTGCTCGCGGGCATCGCGGCCACTGGCGCGATTCAGGCGATTGCCTACTTCGCCCTGAAAAGCCACAAGCGGCTTCACGAGAGGCCCATGCGGAACGGCACTGCGCATGGTTTGCCGGAAGATGTCCAGCGTGACGGCCGGACTGTCTCATGGAAGTGAGTGATGCTCTCATTTCCAGGAGATGAATAGCGGGACAACAGAAATCTTCGTGCGCTTTGCCTGTTTTGCCTGTGCGGGCAGATCCATGCTGATGCGGTCAGGAGTCGCCGTCGGGGGCCGGGTTGCTTCCGTGCGGGTTCAGGCCGGGCAGACGGGCCCAGCAGTAGGCAATCGCGATGACGGCGAAGATCGGCAGTGCCAGGCCGAAGGCGGCGCCCAGGCCTGGCCACTTCCAGTACAGCCATGCGACCGTGACCGCCGTCGCCAGGATCATCAGCGAGCACAGCGGCCGGCCGACCGCCAGCATTGCGGCCCGGCGCAGCACCCATGCGGTGGCCTCTGCGAAATGGACATGGCAGATCCAGACCAGTCCCTGGAACACCAGGTAGAAGACATTGACCATCAACAGCACGCCGGAGACGGCCACGCCAGCCACGCCGAAATCGTTGCGCTGGACAATCCAGTACTCCCACAGCAGCAAGGCCCACAGCGCCGTCAGCGGCCATCCGAGCAGGTTGGCGGACACTAGTTCGGATCGCCATGCCTTCCGGAACGTCGTCCACGACTGCCGCACCGTCCAGCCGCGATCGTCCGGCGAGCGCAGCCACCGCCGGAACGTGCCGTAGGCGGCCGCCACCGAGGGGAACAGGCCCGCGACGACGAGTCCGGCCAGCGTATAGGCGATCATGGCGACATGCACGACGGCGATCATCATGATCGTGCGCGCCAGCGCCTCGTATCCCCGTGCGAATCGTCCCATTGTTGTCTTCTCCGTTTGTCTGCTCCGTGCCGATGCGCAGCCGCTACGAGCGCGCGGCGATCTCCTCGAGGGCGGACAGCACCGATTCCGCGATGCGCTCGCGTCCGTACCTCAGGCTGCGCAGGCCGCCGAGCGCCCTGACCGGTCCGTCGCGCTCGATCATGGCCCATGCCTCGTCCTTCAGGGCGTACGGCATCCATGCGTCGGCGAGGACGGCCGAGCAATCGGCCGCCTTCGGATCGTCGGCGCGGCGCAGTCCCTCGGGAAAAGTCACGACAACGTCCCGGTTGGTCGGCACGTCGTCGACGGTGACGGTCAGGCTCAGCGTCCGCTCGTCGTAATCGAGGCTGAACTGCGCGTCGCCGACCGTCGCCGGCATGTTCCGCACGCCGCGAAAGACGATTGTCCAGCTGCGCGACGCCGGCAGGATGCCGCGGGCCTGCCGCCGCGGCACGCCGGCGACGGTGAACCGCCGGCCATCCTCGTAGGACAGTCGGGTGACGCACGAGCGCATGTCGCGCGGATCGTTCCTGAATACGCCGTCGTCTTCGTACAGGTCGAACTTGCCGTCGGCTCCCGGAAAGACAACCAGCTCGAGCCGCTCGGGATTGTCGGCGGAGCCGTCGGCGGGACCCAGTGGCACGATTCCACCGGCCCTCGCGAACGCCGGCGTCCTGCCGATGGCGCGCCATGTCGACAGTCGCAGGCCGCCGGACCCGGCGACGTAGGGGCGGCCGTCGAAGAAGTCGAACCAGAGGCCCGACGGAAGCCAGATGTCGCTGCGGGCGCGACGGGCGACCGTGTCCATCGGGCGCACGACCGGGGCGACGACGAGCTCGCTGCCGAACGCGAACATCGACGGTACCTGATAGGCCTCGGGCCGGTCGGGGTCGAGCCAGTACATCGGCGTGATGAGCGGCGTGCCGTCGACGGCGGCGCGGCGGTTCATCGCGTAGAGGTACGGCACGAGCCGGTGCCGCAGCCGCAGCGCCTCCGTCATCGCCGAACGGTATGGTTCGGCGAATTTCCACGGCTCCTTGCCGTTGAATCGCGAGGCACCCGAATGCAGCCGGTTGACGGGGCTGAACGTGCCGAGCTGGAACCAGCGGGTCTCGAGTTCCTCGTCGCGCACGCCGAGCATGTGACCTCCGATATCGTGGCTCCACCAGCCGTAGCCGGCATTGGCCGCCGTCGCCGTGAAGAACGGCTGGAACGCCAGCGAGCGCCAGCTCGTCACCGTGTCGCCGGAAAACCCGATCGGGTAGCGCTGCGAGCCGGGACCGGCGTAGCGGGAGAATGTCAGCGGCCACCGGCCGTCGCGTCCGGAGTCCAGGTAGTGCAGGTGATTGAGCATCCACAGCGGATCCATGCCCGGCCGCCGGCTGAACGATTCCTGCTGCCAGTCCACCCACCAGAAGTCGACGCCTTCGCGCTCGAGATCGTGGTGCATGTCGAAATAGGCGTCCTCGAACGCCGGGTCGGTGATGTCGAAGTCGATCGGTTCGCGGGTGTGTGGATCGCGTCCCATGCGGAACGACGCCTTGACATAGGGCCGCTCGAACGCCCGGATGCCGTCGCGAGGATGGACGTTGAGGGCCGTGTGCAGGCCGCGCAGGTGCAGCCGGCGCAGGAACCGTTCCGGATCGGGAAACAGCGAAGTGTTCCACGTGTAACCGGTCCATCCGGAACCGTATTGCGGTTCCGGATCGGTCACGTGCCAGTCCATGTCGACGACGGCCGTCGTGAACGGAATGCCCTCGTCGGCGAATCGGTCCATCAGGGCCAGGTATTCACGCTCGTCGTAGGCGTGGAAGCGGCTCCACCAGTTGCCGAACGCGAACCGCGGCAGCATCGGGACGCCGCCGGCCAGGTGCAGGAAATCACGGACGGCCTGCGGATAGCGGTGACCGTACGCGAAGACGTACAGGTCGGCCGAATCCGGACGCCGCATGCCGAGCTGCAGGTGCGAGACGCCGTCCTCGAGCAGCCATGTCGACGAATCGTCGAGGATGGCCCATCCGGCGCGGCCGACGACGCCGTCGTCCAGCCTGACCGGCCCGTCGGCGTTGTCCAGCGTGCGGGCGGTGCCGTGCAGGTTCGAACGGGAGGGCTCGCCGTAGTGCCAGGTCCCCTCGAAGCCGTCCATGCCGATGACGGTCAGCTGCAGGCCGCCGGGACTGAAGCGCTCGCCGTCGTACTGCAGGCGAAGGTGTTCCGTCGTCAGCACGATGCCGTTGCCGCGCCTGGTCACGTCGAACCTGACCGGACCGAAGTCGCGGTCGATGGCCAGCTGGCTGCACCGGTCCTCGAACGTGCCGTCCGCCGACCACTCGAGCCGCACCAGCGAGTCGGTGAGGACCCCGATCCGCCAGTGCTCGCCGGTGACGGTGCACTGCGGGTTCATGGCCGGATTGGCGCCGTGCGGCAGGTGCAGCCGCGGATTGGATGGCTGGTCGTCGTAGTCGTTGTCCGGCGCGGGACGGCCAGCCGGACGCGCGGTCGCGTCCGCCGGCTGTGCTGCCGGATTGTCCGGGGACGGGTCGTTGCCGGGAAGGCTATCCCTTGAGCGCACCGATCATCACCCCCTTGTTGAAATACTTCTGCAGGAACGGATAGATCACGAGCAGCGGCAGCGTCGAGACGACGATGATGCCGAACTTGATCTGGTCGGCGAAGTTCTGGGACTGGGCGGCCGTCATGCCGGCGGATCCCTGTTCCGTCTGGTTGGCCAGCAGGATCATCTGCAGGATGTTCTGCAGCGGCTGCTGGTCCTGGTTGCGGATGTAGATCAGGCCGGTGAAGTAGTCGTTCCAGTGACCGACGAAGCAGTAGAGGCCGATGACGGCGATGATGGCGCTCGACAGCGGCAGCACTATCCGGAAGAAGAAGCCGAAATAGCTGACGCCGTCCACGCGGGCCGAATCGCGCAGTTCCTCGGGGATCGACTGCTCGAAGAACGAGCGGGCGATGATCATGTTGTAGACGCCGAACGCGCCCGGCAGGATGAACACCCACATGTTGTTGAGCAGGCCGAGCTGCTTCATCAGCAGGTAGCTCGGAATCAGGCCGCCGCTGAAGAACATCGTGAACGTGAAGAGGAACATGATGATCCTGCGGGGCTTGAATTCGGGCCGGGACATCGCGAAGGCCGCGGGAATCGTCACGACGAGGTTGACAAGCGTGCCGATCACCGTGTAGACGATCGTGTTGCGGTAGCCGGTCCAGATGCGGCCGTCGGTCAGGATCTTCGCGTACCCCGCGAGCGTGAAGCCCTTCGGGACCAGGTTGACCTGGCCGGTGGCGACGGCCGCCGGATCCGAGAACGACGCGATGACGATGAACCACAGCGGATAGACGATCGCCACGACGATCAGCAGGAGGATCAGCGCGATGACGAAATCGACGACGCGGTCCCTGGTGGTCTTCTGCTGGCCCCGGGCGCGGCGGAAACGGTGCGGACGGGGCCCGGCGTGGGAACGGGAGTGTTGTGCGGCGAATGCCATTGCGGCTCCTTCTAGAAGATGCTCGTGTCGCTGATCCGGCGCGCCACGGTGTTCGCGACGATCAGGAACACGAAGTTGACCACCGAATTGAACAGGCCGATGGCAGTCGAGTAGGAGAACTGGTTGTCGAGGATGCCGATCCGGTACGTATACGTCGAAATGACTTCCGACGCCGTGATGTTGAGCGTGTTCTGCATCAGCCAGACCTTCTCGAAGCCGACGCCGAGCACCGAACCCATGTTCAGGATGAGCAGCACGCCGGCCGTCGGCATGATGGCCGGAATGTCGACATACCTGATCAGCTGCAGGCGGCCGGCGCCGTCGATCTTCGCCGCCTCGTACAGCGCGACGTCGACCGACGAGAGGGCGGCCAGGTAGATGATGCAGTTCCAGCCCATGTGCTGCCAGACCTCGGAGATCCAGTAGATCGGCGTGAAGGCCGACGGGTTGCCCATCTCGCTTTCCCGGCCGAAGAACCGGCCAAGCAGGCCGGTGTTCGGCGCCAGGAAGATCTGCAGCATCGAGACCATGACGACGGTGGAGATGAAGTGCGGCATGTAGGTGATCGTCTGCACGAATCCCTTGATCCGCTTGCTGCCGATCTGGTTGATCAGCAGCGCCAGGATGATCGGGGCGATGAACCCCATGGTCAGCGTCCACAGGCTGATGCGGAACGTGTTGCGGATGATCTCGCCGAAGAGCGGATCGTTGAAGAATCGCCGGAAATACTTGAGACCGACCCACTTGCCGCCCGTCAGTCCCTTCGTGATGTCGAACTCGCGGAATGCGAGCTGCACGCCATACATTGGGACGTAGGCGAAGAGCAGGATGAAGGCGATCGCCGGCAGCGTGAGCACCCACAGCTGCCAATACAGCCGGAAGTGCTCCGCCAGCCGGCGATACCATGCGGTCCTCGGCCGCGGGGGAACGGGATTACTGTTCGTCACTGTTCAGATCCACTCCGGCCTCGGCCATCGTCTGCTTGAACGCGTCGTAGACGTCCTGCTCGATGGAGATGTTCTCGTCGAGATTGTTCTTGCCGAGATTCTCCACGTAGGCGTCCCACTCCTCGTCGACGCCGCCCTTCGTGACCCACTGCGCGAACTTGCTCATCGCGCCCTGCGTGATGCCGGTGTTGTTGGCGTTCATCGTGCTGGTCTGTTCCGGTGTCATCGGCATGTTGGCGTAGAGGATGTCGTTGTTGAAGTCGACGTTCGCGTAGTCCTCGTCGTAGACGGCGTCGACCGGCTGCACCTCGGTGTGGACGGCCGGCAGGTCGAGCGTGATGTTCTTGCCGAGCCAGCCCGGCGCGCCGTCGGCGAGCGACTGGAAGAACATCCATTCGGTGGCGTTCTCGTGATCGGACGGAGGATCGAGCACCTTGTATTCGGTGTCGGAGACCTTCTCGACGGCGCTGTCGAACGCGCCGTAGCTCGCCTGCACCGACATGTCGGAAGAATAGAAGGCGTCCGCGAGCTTGAGCGCCGCGTCCTTGTGCTTGACCTTGGCGGAGATGACGAGGCGGTCGGCCTGGTAGGCGAGGTCGTCGCCGTTATAGGCCCAGACGGTCGGCTCGGTCTGGTCGGCGGACTTCTTCAGCGCCGGGATCGTGATGTACTGGCCGGAGATCTTCGTGCCGAAGATATCCGACGGCGTCCACATCCACGTCATGCCGACAATGGCGGTCGTGCCCTCGCCCTTCGCGGTGCTGATGTACTTCGACCAGTCGTGCGTGAACGCCTCGGCGGAGATGACGCCGTCGCTCCACAGGTCGTGCAGGTAGGACACGAGATCCTTGTAGCGTTCGTCGGTCAGGTAGTTCATGACCTTGCCGTCCTTGACGTACATGCCCAGCGCGCCGTTGGGCACCGTGATGCCCTCGCTGGCCAGCAGCACGTTCGGCTGGAACAGGCCGAAGCCGCCGGTGCCGGGAGCATTGAAGTCCAGCGGGATCTCGTCGGCCTTGCCGTTGCCGTTCGGGTCCTGCGTCTTGAAGGCGTTGAGCACCGTGCGCAGCTCGTCCCATGTCGTCGGCACGGCCAGGCCGAGCTTGTCCAGCCACTGCTTGTTGATGAACATGTGGTTGCTGGTGCGCGCCGTGCCGTTCGTCGAGACGCGCGGCGTGCCGAGGATCTTGCCGTCGGTCGTCGTCGAGATGACCTGCGCGTAGGGCTCGGCCTCGAACATCTTCGAGACGTTCGGCATGTTGGCGAGTTCGGGCTTGAGGTCGAGGAACAGGCTGCCGTATTCGCCCATGTCTCCGGACCCGAAACCGCCGATCGTCACGTCGGCCACCTCGCCGGCGGCGAGCGACGCCTGCTTCTGCTGGTCCCACGACGAGGACGCGACGTCCTGCCATTCGATGGAGCATCCGCAGGCCGTCTCGAGGTCCTTGGTCCACTCCATGTCCTCCATTTTCTCGGCGCGGGCGTCCTTGACGACCTGCACGGTGACGATGGGCCGTCCATCGTCCGTCATGGCGTCGTCGCCGCCGCTGCCGCAGGCCGACAGCGCCATCGTCAGCACGACTGCCATCGACGTTGCCTGTACTAGGGTGCGTTTGTTCATGGTGCGAAGTTCCTCCTTCTCACTCCGACCGGCATCAACTTGCCAGAAGCCACGGCATCATTGCCATGGTGGTATTGAATGTAAAGATGATGAAAACCTATCGCAAAATTTTCAGCATGTTTCGTCGGGTTTGCCGCATAACGCATCGCATTTCGCCAAACGCACGTATGATGACCTACGAAACGAGTGCGACAAGGAGGCGGCCCGATGGGTACGACGTTGATTGACATTGCCGAGAAGGCCGGCGTCAGTCAGGCCACGGTGTCCCGCGTCATCAACGCGAAGCCGGGCGCCTCCGAACAGTCGAGAAAAAAGGTGCTCGCGGCCATCGAGGAACTGGGGCTTCCGCTGGACCGGCTGCAGCGCAACGGCACGAAGCTCGTGGCCATCGTGACGCCGGACCTGTCCAATCCGATCTTCGCCGAATACGTCACGGCGCTCGTCACGCTGTTCGCCCGGCGCGGGTTGCTCGCCATCGTCTGCGCCTATTCGCTCGCCGGCACGTCCGAGGAGGGCTTCGTGCGCATGCTGGCCACCCAGTCGCCGGTCGGCGCCGTGTTCCTGTCCGGCACCTACGACCTGCAGGACGGTTCGGACGACGTGTACCGTCCGCTGGTCGAGCGGCATGTGCCGCTCGTCTTCGTCAACGGCTCCGAGGCGCGGGAATCGGCGCTGGTCGTCGGCACCGACGACGCGGCGGCGATGACGATGGCCGTGCGGCATCTCGCCGACCTGGGCCACGAGCGCATCGGCCTGCTGATGGGGGACCGCGACCACCTTCCGTCGATCGTCAAGGAGCGGGCGGCCCGCGAGTTCCTCGCCGCGCGGGGCATCGACGTGCCGTCCGGGCTGACGGCGTGGACGACGTACGGCGTCGAATCCGGCCGCCAGGCCGCCCGGCGCATCCTCGAGAACGGCGCGACGGCCATCGCCTGCGCCAGCGACGAGCTCGCGCTCGGCGCCGTCAGGGCCGCGCTGGCGATGGGGCTCGACGTGCCGGGCGACGTCTCCGTCACCGGCTATGACGATTCGCCGCTGATGGGCGCCGTCACGCCGGCGCTCACGACGGTGCGCCAGCCGGTGCGGGCGATCTCCCGGGCCGTCGTCAACAGCCTGGCGGCGCGCATTGCGGGGCGCGGCGACGCCGACGACGACGGGCTGCTGCTGCTCGAGCCCGAGCTGGTGGTCCGCGAGACCACGGCTCCCTGCCGGCATGCGTAGCGCCGGAAATGCAACACCCGATTGAATACATTCTGAATATTTTGCGATATTTTTTCATTTGTTTACGATGCGTGGTGTCCTTCCTGACCGCCCGGCCGCCACTGGCGCGATGGGTGAGGGGTCGCCTGGCTCCGCGGCACGGTCGAATACCCGGACAGCCCCCGACCACCCCCCGAGGTAGACTACTTTCGCATATCCCTTTTTCCCACGCGAGACGACTCGAGGGGAGAATCGTGTCCATGCGCGGTCCGAGCGAGAGAGACGGACCGGCTTTTTCTCGAGAGAAGTAGATTAAGGACAATTCCAAGTGGAGTACTCACTCTTTGCCAAGCTGGTGGCTGAGTTCGTCGGCACGGCCATCCTGATGATTTTCGGCAACGGCTCCGTCGCCAATGTCGAGCTGAAGAACACGAAGGGTCACAACGCCGGCTGGATCAACATCGCGATGGGCTACGGCTTCGGCGTCATGTTCCCGGTGCTGATGTTCGGCGGTGTCTCCGGCGCGCAGATCAACCCGGCCATGACGATCGCGCAGGCCGTCAACGGCATGTTCTCCTGGAGCCTCGTCGTTCCGTACATCATTGCGCAGCTGCTCGGCGCCGCCGTCGGCCAGCTCGTCGTCTACATCACCTACTACCCGCACTACAAGGAGACGGAGAGCGCGGAAGCGATTCTCGCGTCGTTCTGCACCACCGACGCCTACGAGAGCCGCGTGAACTACTTCATCAACGAGTTCTTCGGCACGCTGATCCTCGTCCTCGGCGCGCTGTGCTGCCTCGAGCTGCAGTGGGGCTCGTCGAGCTACGCGGCCGCGTCGATCGTCGTCGGCTTCATCGTCTGGGGCCTCGTCACGTCGATGGGTGGCCCGACTGGCCCTGGCCTGAACCCGGCCCGCGACCTGATGCCGCGCGTCCTGCACTCGATCCTGCCGATCCCGCACAAGGGTTCGTCGCGCTGGAACGAGGCCTGGATCCCGGTCGTCGCCCCGATCTGCGGCGCGATCATCGGCGCCTGGATCTTCAAGTCGACGTTCGCCATCTGATCGGCCGGGCTGCCTCGCCGTTCGCCTGACGCTGGAAGGATCCCCGCGGGAAACTCCGCGGGGATCCTTCTTTCTATACTGGGCAGCTATGGGCAAGCAGAAGCAGGGCGGCAATCGGCGGCATGACGGGCGCGTGAGTTCGGACCGCGCGGGATGGCGGTTCGTCGCCATCGTCGTCGCGATCGCGATCGTCGCGGCGCTCGTCGCCGTCAGCATGAGGACGATGCCGGGCGACGCGACGGCCGCGGCCGGACGACAGGAAACGTCGTCGGTGCCGGCGAGCGGCCCGGCCTCGGCGACGGCCTCCGCGAAGGCTTCCGCCTCGGCGGACGAGTCGTCATCGGCTTCCGCTTCGTCGACATCCCCGGCGTCGGCGTCGTCGGCCGAATCGTCCGACAATGACTCCGCGAAAATCGCCGCGCTGGAAGCCAACCTCACCGGCGCCGAGAAGAACGAAATCCTGACGAAGGCCAAGCAGACGGCGCTCGAGTACGACAAGACGCCGACGACGCTCAAGTACTGCGTGGCCGGCAAGGGCGATGTCGGCTCGCTGACCGGCTTCGAGAACACGATTTTCCGCGTGCTCAACGACCCGCGCGGCTGGCCGCGCGCCGGCGTCGTGTTCGAGCAGGCCGACAGCGGCTGCGACTTCACGATCGTGCTGGCGGCGCCGAGCGAGATGAAGACGTTCGCCGACGGCTGCTCCGACCAGTACAGCTGCCGCGTCGGTGACGACGTCATCATCAACAAGGAACGCTGGGACGACGGCGTCGAGGCGTGGCTCGCCGCCGGCGGCACGCTGTCGCAGTACCGCACGATGGTCATCAATCACGAGGTCGGCCACCGGCTCGGCCACGTCGACAACGAGACGACGTGCGCCGGCGCGGGACAGGCGGCGCCGCTGATGCAGGAACAGTCGATGTCGCTGCGCGGCTGCTCGCCGAACGCGTGGCCGCTCGACGACGAACTGTGGACGGACCTCGCGTACTGAACACTTGAACGATTCTCGAACGATTCTTCCGGCGTCCGTCCGTGACGCCGACTGGAGGCTGACTGGATGACGGGACGATTCGCGCCGACGCCGTCGGGACGCATGCACCTGGGCAACGCGTACGCGATGCTCGGGGCGTGGCTCGTGGAGCGGGCGCGCGGCGGCCGCGCCGACGGTGACGGCGACGCCCGCGGCGGCCGGATGCTGCTGCGGATCGAGGACATCGACGAGCCGCGCGTGATGGCGGGCGCCGACCGGTGGATCATGGACGATCTCGACTGGCTCGGGCTCGACTGGTCCGCCGAGGAGGGCGTGAGCCCGCTGTGGCAGACCGGCCGGCAGGCGATCTACGAGGAGGCGTTCGACCTGCTGCGGCAGGCCGGACTCGTCTACCCGTGCTTCTGCTCGCGCGCCGACATTCGCGCCGCGTCGGCGCCGCAGGAAGGCGACGGCTTCGTCGTCTATCCCGGCACGTGCCGGCGGCTGATCGACGACGATCCTTCCGCCGTGCGCGAGCGCCTCGCCGCCGGCGACCGGCACTCGTGGCGGCTGCGGATGCCGGAGGGGCACGATCCGTCCGGCAATACGGCCAACGGTTCCACCGGCTCCATCGTGACGTTCGACGACATGATCTACGGGCCGCAGCGGTTCGACCTCGCGCGCGATGTCGGCGACACCGTCATCCGCCGGTCCGACGGCATCTTCTCGTACCAGCTGGTCGTCGTCGTCGACGACCTGCTGACCGGCGTCGACGACATCGTGCGCGGCCGCGACCTGCTGCGCTCGACGGCGCTGCAGATCCACCTGCGCGACCTGCTCGCCGGGCTGGGATTCGGCGGTGATGGCGCACGGGAAACGGCGGACGGCGCACCGTCGCCGCGGCATCCGGGGTATGCGCACCTGCCGCTGATCGACAACGCGGCCGGCGTGCGGCTCGCGAAGAGGACGCGCTCGCTTGATCTCGGCTACCTGCGCTCGCGGGGCGTCGCGGCCGAACAGGTCGTCGGCTACTGCGCGGCGCTGCTCGGCCTGCCGGTGCGGGGCGGTTTCGCCGACGACGTGACTACTCCGGAAGACCCGCGCTTCCGACCCGTGCCGCTGACGGCCGCCGAGGCGCTCGACCTGTTCTCGTGGGAATCGTTGCGCGGTAACCTGACGGACCGCAAGCTTCCTTCCGACAATCCGTTCCTGAACGAGTAAGGTGGGGAGCATGACAGCGTATATGGACCACAAGGACCTGACGAACGAGACGATCGAGCCGCGGCGGGCGGCGGAAATCCGCGATGGCGCGCGGCGCGTGCTCGACCGCATCGCGACGGCGGAGCTCGAGGCCGGCCGGCCGGAGGGGTCGGTCACGCTGCTGGCCGCGACGAAGACGCGCGACGTCGGCGAGATCATGGCGGCCATCGACGCCGGCGTGCGGATGGTCGGCGCCAACCGGCCGCAGGAACTCGTCGCGAAGATCGACGGCCTGCGGTACTGCTGCTCCCAGCGCGGGCTGACAGTCGGCGTCCACGACTTCGACGTCGAGGACGGCAACGATCCGTCCGCCATGGCCACCGTCGACTCGACGCACATTCCGGTCCACCTCATCGGCCAGCTGCAGGCCAACAAGATCGGCAAGATCCTGCCGTACGCCAACGTCGTCGAATCGGTCGACTCGCTCGACCTCGCGACGAAGATCGCCCGGCGCGCCGTCGTGCGCGGCAACGCCGTCGGCGTCATGCTCGAGGTCAACGAGTCCGGCGAGGAATCGAAGTCCGGCTGCCGGCCCGAGGAAGCCTGTGACCTGGCCGGCGCGATCGGTGAGCTCGACGGCGTCGAGCTGACCGGCCTGATGACGATCGGCGCCCACGTCGACGACGAAACCGAAATCCGCCGCTGCTTCGCCGACCTGCGCGGGCTGCGCGACCGCATCGCCGCCTCCGGCATGACCGGCACGGCCGGCTGCCGCGAACTGTCGATGGGCATGAGCGGCGACATGGAGCTCGCCATCCGGGAAGGCGCCACGATCGTCCGCGTCGGCACCGCGATCTTCGGGCCGCGCGCGTTCATCTGAGCCGCATCCTGATGTCGCGAACCCGGGCCGGCAGCCCGGGTTCGCGACATCAAGGGGAAAGAGCTCCTTGTCGGGGAGGTTCTCTTCCCGGGAGAGATGGAACACGGAAGAATCGTGCCGGTGCCGGCAGTAGAGTGGTCGTATGAGAATTGCACGATTCATCCATGACAATGAGATGCCGCAGTATGCGTTCGTCCAGCGCGACGAACAGGACGGCAAGGACTATCTCGTGGCGCTCGCCGGCTTCCCGTTCTCCGGACAGCCGATGACGCCGACCGGCGAGCGGTACGCCGTCGACGCCGACGGCATCCGGCTGCTCGCGCCGGTGCTGCCGTCGAAGATCTACGGCCTCGCGAAGAACTACGAGGCGCACGCCGAATACATGCACGACCAGGGCTGGAGCGACGAGGAACACGCCCCGGAGGCGCCGGTCGTCTTCATGAAGCCGAGCACGTCGGTCATCGGCCCGGACGATCCGATCGTCTTCCCGCCGATTTCGCACGACATGAACTTCGAGCCGGAAGTCGCCGTCGTCATCGGGCGCATCGCGAAGAACGTCGACGAGGAGCACGCGATGGACTACGTCATGGGCTTCACCTGCACGAACGACGTGACGCTGCGCGACCTGCAGAACACCGATCCGATGTGGACGCGCGCGAAGGGCTTCGACACCGCGTGCCCGCTCGGCCCGTGGATCGTCACGAAGGACGAGTTCGACTGGCGCGACGCGAAGATCTCGTTCGCGAAGAACGGCGAGAACGTCGAGGCCGCGTCCGGCACGACGGCGAACCTGATCCACGGCATTCCCGAACAGATCGCGTTCATCTCGCAGTTCTCGACGTTGCTGCCGGGCGACGTCATCCTGACCGGCACGCCGGATGCCACCGGCTCCCTCACCCCCGGCGACGAAGCCGTCGTCACGGTGGAGGGCATCGGCCAGCTGAGGAACATCGTCGTCAAGGGTTGAGTCCGCACAGGCGCCCTGGAAGGGAGCTGTCGAGCGTAGCGAGACTGAGGGTCGACCGCCGACGTCGCCGCAGGCGACGAGAGCGCGCTGGTACGTAACCTTACGTTCCAGCGCGCACTCCGCCTTCGGCGGTCGTGCGGTCGACCCTCAGGCCGCTTCGCGGCCAGCTCCCGGAGAAGCCGCAAACGCTCGCTTGCTCGCGTTTGCATATTTCTGCGGTGTACGCCAGGGAGCTTTTTCTTTGTCGGGGATTATGAAAGCGGGGTGGGCTATCCGCTGAATGCGGGGGTGGTGTTGAGGGTTCGGCGTCACAATGGCTTCTGACAGACAGACTTTGGCGTCGCCTTCTCGGGGATCAAAAGTTGAGTGAGAAAGACTCAGGTTTTGGAATAACGGGGGTTGCGCTGCGGTTGGCGTTATCAGAACACATTGAAGCGGACGCCATCGCGACGGGGGAATCGCGCAACATTCTCCAATCACGATCCCTCCGCGTGACATGGAGGATGATATGGAACAGAAGTACACCACGATGGCCCAGGAGGCGCTCGGCGACGCCATCCAGAGCGCGGCGGCGGCCGGCAACCCGCAGGTCGACACGCTGCACCTGCTCGACGCGCTGATGCGTCAGGAAAACAGCATCGTCAACCCGCTGATCGAGGCCGCCGGCGGCAGCCGCCAGATGATCGGCGCCGCCGTGCGCAAGGCCCTCGTCGACCTGCCGAGCGCGTCCGGATCGTCGACGGCGCAGCCGCAGGCCAGCCGCCAGCTGACCGCCGTGCTGTCGCAGGCAAGCGACGACATGAAGACGATGGGCGACGAATACATTTCCTGCGAGCTGCTGCTGCTCGCGATCGCGCAGGCGATGCCGAACCGCGCCGGCGAGATCCTCCAGCAGTACAACGTGACGCCCGAGGCCATCGACAAGGCCATTCCGCAGCTGCGCGGCGGCGCCAAGGTGACGAGCCCGGACGCCGAAGGCTCCTACAAGGCGCTCGAGAAGTACTCGACCGACCTGACGGCGCGCGCGAAGGAAGGCAAGCTGGACCCGGTCATCGGCCGCGACCAGGAAATCCGCCGCGTCATCCAGATCCTGTCCCGCCGCACCAAGAACAACCCGGTGCTCATCGGCGAGCCCGGCGTCGGCAAGACCGCCGTCGTCGAGGGACTGGCCCAGCGCATCGTCGCCGGCGACGTGCCGTCGACGCTGCAGAACAAGAAGCTCATCTCGCTCGACCTCGGCGCGATGGTCGCCGGCTCGAAGTACCGCGGCGAGTTCGAGGAACGCCTGAAGTCCGTCCTCGACGAGATCAAGAAGTCCGACGGCCAGATCATCACGTTCATCGACGAGATCCACACCGTCGTCGGCGCCGGCGCGGCCGAGGGCTCGATGGACGCCGGCAACATGCTCAAGCCGATGCTGGCCCGCGGCGAGCTGCGCCTGATCGGCGCCTCGACGCTCGACGAGTACCGCGAGAACATCGAGAAGGACCCGGCGCTCGAGCGCCGCTTCCAGCAGGTCTACGTCGGCGAGCCGTCCGTCGAGGACACGATCGCCATCCTGCGCGGCCTCAAGGAACGCTACGAGGCGCACCACAAGGTCACGATCGGCGACGACGCGCTCGTCGCGGCCGCCACGCTGTCGAACCGCTACATCACCGGCCGCCAGCTGCCGGACAAGGCCATCGACCTCGTCGACGAGGCCGCCGCGCACCTGCGCATGGAACTCGACTCGCAGCCGGAAGAGCTCGACGAGCTCGAGCGCAAGGTCACCCGCCTCGAGATGGAGGAAATGCAGCTGTCGAAGGAGACGGACGATCCGTCCTCGCAGGAGCGGCTCAAGAAGCTGCGCGAGGACCTCGCCAACACCAAGGAGAAGCTGGCCGGACTGAAGGCCCGCTGGGATGCCGAGAAGGCCGGCCACAACAAGGTCGGCGACCTGCGCGCCCAGCTCGACGAGAAGCGCGTCGAGGCCGACAAGGCCACCCGCGAGGGCGACCTCGCCAAGGCCAGCCGCATCCTGTACGGCGAGATCCCGGCCATCCAGAAGGAACTCGCGGCCGCCGAGAACGAGGCGGACGCCGAGGCCGAGCTCGCGCACAAGAACGACCCGATGGTCCCCGACCACGTCGACGCCGACTCCGTCGCCGAGATCGTCTCCGAATGGACCGGCGTCCCGGTCGGCCGCCTGATGCAGGGCGAGAACGAGAAGCTGCTGCACATGGAGGAGTTCCTCGGCGACCGCGTCATCGGCCAGGCCGAGGCCGTGCAGGCCGTCTCGGACGCCGTCCGCCGCTCCCGCGCCGGCATCTCGGACCCGAACCGGCCGACCGGATCGTTCCTGTTCCTCGGCCCGACCGGCGTCGGCAAGACCGAGCTGGCGAAGGCGCTCGCCGACTTCCTGTTCGACGACGAGAAGGCCATGGTCCGCATCGACATGAGCGAGTACATGGAGAAGTCGTCGGTGTCCCGCCTGATCGGCGCGGCGCCGGGCTACGTCGGCTACGAGGAGGGCGGCCAGCTCACCGAGGCCGTCCGTCGCCGTCCGTACTCCGTCGTGCTGTTCGACGAGGTCGAGAAGGCGAACCCCGAAGTCTTCGACATCCTGCTGCAGGTGCTCGACGACGGTCGCCTGACCGACGGCCAGGGCCGCACCGTCGACTTCAAGAACACGATCCTGATCATGACGTCGAACCTCGGCTCGCAGTTCCTGATCAACCCCGACATGTCCGAGGACGACAAGAAGAAGGCCGTCATGACGGCCGTCCACGGCAACTTCAAGCCGGAGTTCATCAACCGGCTCGACGAGCTCGTCATCTTCCACCCGCTGACGCGCCAGGAACTCGGCAAGATCGTCGACCTGCAGGTCAAGCAGGTCGCCGCCCGCCTGACCGACCGCCGCATCACGCTCGACGTGACCGAGGCCGCCCGCGACTGGCTCGCCGACACCGGCTACGATCCGGCCTACGGCGCCCGTCCGCTGCGCCGCCTCGTCCAGACCGAGGTCGGCGACCAGCTGGCCCGCATGCTGCTGGCCGGCCAGATCGCCAACGGCAAGACCGTCCTCGTCGACCACACCGGCGGCGAGCACCTCGAGCTCAAGGTCTACGACTACAACCCGGAGTACAAGGACACGAATCCGGACGATTCGCAGATCGAGGTCAACGTCATGGAGGACCCGATGACCGGCAAGCCCGAACAGGGCATCACGCCGACCGAGTTCAAGGACGAGAAGGACCGCTCCGACCGTCACACGCCGAAGGGCACCGAGCAGTCCACCGGCGAGTGAGCCGGCGCGGCGGACCCGCCGGCCAGCTGACCGGCTGACTGCCGGTCGGGCTGGCCGGCCGTCCTGACTGGCCAACCCGGCTGGCCAACTGGCCGGGTCGTGAATGTGGGTGTCACCAATCCGAGCTGCGAGCTCGGATTGGTGACACCCACATTTTTGCGTGCTGCCGTACCCGCGCGTGCCTCCGTCTCGGGGATGAAATTAATCAACACATCGGCGAATCTGTCGCGTTCACGGACGGACTGCCGTAAAGTTTGAAGGAGACAAGCAAGCAAGACGAGAGCGGGCGGAACGAACATGGGACTGAATCTTTTCCTGTCGGTGGTGTGCATGGTCGCCGCCATCCTGCTGACGATTCTCGTCATCAGGTTCTTCTTCGCCGCCGAGCCGGACGGCACGGCCATCTGGCGACCCAACCCGGTCGAGGTCTATCCCGAGCGCGAATCGTTCAGGCTGCTCGTCACCCGCGAAGTCGTCGCCGCCGCGCTGACGATCGTCATGATCGTGCCGATCGTCGTCAACTTCCTAACCGGGCAGATCCTGCCCGACTGGATGGTCAATCCGTGGCTGCAGGCCATCCTGATCACGCCGGTCATGTTCTTCAGCGGCTATCCGATCCATCTCGACGGCTGGGCGGCGCTGCGCCGGCGCACGCCGAACATGGATTCGCTCGCGTCGATCGGCACGATCGCCGCCTACGCGTACAGCCTCATCATCGCCGCCGTCGGCCAGGCGTTCCCGGACAACATGCGCGACACCTATCTCGAGTTCGTCGGCGTCATCGTCACGCTCGTGCTGCTGGCGAGGATCGTCGAGCAGTCGTGGGTGCCGGCGCACCGCTCGTTCCCGCTGCAGCGCAAGGTCGACCGGTTCACGAACGTGTTCGTGCCGGTCGTGCTGATCATCGGCATCTGGACGTTCTTCCTGTGGCTCGTCATCGTTCCCGACGGCACGGCATTCCCGAAGGCACTGAGCGCCGCGATCGCCGTGCTGATCATCGCCTGCCCGTGCCCGCTCGGCTGGGCCAGCCCGCTGTCGGTCTCGTTCGCGCTGAGGGCCGCGCACCGCGACGGCATGCACATCCAGTCGATGTCGGCGCTGCAGCGCGCGACGAACATCCGTTCCGTCATCTTCTCGACGGCCGTCGTCGGCCGCTCGAAGGAGGCGATGGCCGAGCTCAACAAGGCCGGCATCCGCACGACGGTGCTCGACGTCCATTCGCCGACGGCGATGGCGACGGCCGGCGCGTCGATGGCGCAACTCGCCGGCACGAAGAACCGGCAGGCGCTCGTCGCGTTCGTCTCCGACGGCACCGAGGCGCCGGAGATCCGCCGCGCCGTCGACGTCTCGATCGTCGTCACCGACGACGGGTCGCTCGTCGTCGGCAACGGGACGGCAAGCGCCGACGAATTGGCGCAACGATTCCCGGACGCCGACGTGGTCGCGATCGACGGCGGCCACTCCCGCGTGCTCGACCTGATGAAGCTGTCGCGCACGATGATGCTCAACATCCGCGAGAACCTCGTCTGGACGTTCGTCTTCAACATCATCGGCATCCCGCTCGCCGCCGGCGTCTTCTATCCGCTGTGGGGCTGGCTGCTCGCCCCTGTCTGGGCCGCCGTCGCGATGATCCTCTCGAGCCTCGCCGTGCTCCTCAACAGCCAGCGCCTGCGCCTCCTCAAGTTCGACCGGCGCCAGTAGCCCTGCAAGTGCTCTCGGTGCATGTCACAACTCCGAGCCGGAGCTCGGGGTTGCGACATGCCAAATTATTCTTCTTCGCCGGAGTCGGCGGGCTGGGCTTCGGGAGCGGTGATTTCGCGGATATCGGCGTCCTTGTCCTCGAGCATCGTCACTTCGCCGATGACCTTCGACGGCTCGAGTTTCTGCAGCTTGCGGGCCGAGGGGAGCACGCGGGACTCGAGCGAGGCCACGAACTTGTTATATTCGCCCACCGACTTCGCGATCGCCTTGCCGACAGCCGTCGCGCGATCGCCGAGGACGGCGAAGCGCTCGTACAGCTCGCGGGAAATGTCGAAGAGCTTCTTCGCGTCGTCGGTCAGGCTCTGCTGCTGCCATGCGTAGGCGACCGACTTGAGCACGGCCCACAGCGTGACCGGCGACGTCAGCGCCACCTTGCAGGCGAACGCGTCGTCCATCAGCGTCGGGTCGGCCTCGAGGGCGGCCTGCAGCAACGATTCGTTCGGGATGAACGCGATGACGAAGTCCGGCGCGTCCGGCAGGGCGTTCCAGTATTCCTTCGCCGACAGCGCCCTGACATGCTCGCGCAGCGCCTTCGCGTGGGCCTGCAGCAGCTCCTGCTTGCGCCTGAGCTCGGATTCGGACGCCGTGTCCGGAATCATGCAGGCGCGCTGGTAGTCGTTGTAGGGCACCTTCGCGTCGATCGGGATTGTCTTGCCGCCGGGCAGGTGGATGACCATGTCCGGGCGCAGGGTCTTGCCGTTGGCGTCCTCGACGACGACCTGCGTGTCGAAGTCAACATGCTCGAGCAGGCCCGCCGACTCGACGATGTTCTTGAGCTGCGCTTCGCCCCAGGCGCCGCGTGTCTTGTTGTTGCGCAGGGCCGCCGACAGCGAGTTCGTCTCGGCGTCCAGGCGCTGCTGCTGCTCGCTCAGGCCCTTGAGCTGCTCGCCGAGCGCGCCCATTTCCTGCTTGCGGCCCTCCTCGATCTGCGTGACCTTGCGCTGGAGCACGTCGAGGTTCTGCTGGACCGGCGCGAGCGCCTCGAGCACCTTGCTCTGCTCGGCCATGCGCTGCGCCTGCTCGTGCTCGCGACGCTGCGCCTCTTGCGCCATGCGCTGCTGCTCGGCCCGCAGCCGCTCGTTTTCGGCGCGCTGCGCCTTCTCGAGCTCGCCCTTGGCGAATCCGAGCTGCTCCTGCAATCCGGCGCACTGGCCTCTGAGCTGCGCGCATTGCGCGTTGAGGTCGTTGGCGCGCGCGGCTTCCTCGTCACGCTGCCGCCGCATGGCGTCCAGCTCCGCGACGTCGACGAACCTGTTGGCGCCGGCTGCGCCCGCGTTTCCGGGCATGCCGAGGCCGCCGCCGGCTCCCGACCCGGAACCGGACGCGAACCGGCCGAAGAGATAGCCGACGACGACGCCGAGCACGGCGACGACCAGCAGCACGACAATGCCCACAGCAGCGTTTTCGAACATATGTTCTATTGAAGTGGGCACGGGGCGAAATGTCAAGCGGCAGAGCGTGTTGGTTGCCCGTCGCGTGTTGAGCAGCCGGTTGGGTAGAGTGGGGTCCATGACTGAAGATCAGAACGCATTTCGCAGGACCGACACCGCAGCTCCGGCCGGCGCCTCCGCCGTCAAGACAGGCCAGCCCGATGGCCGGCCCGACAGCCGGGCCATCCAGGACGCCATGGCCGACGAGCGCGCCTTCGCGATGCTCGACCCGCGCGACCAGCTGCGCCTGCTGCTGCGCGAGCACATGCTGTCGCGCCCGTTCTCCGAGCTGTCGCCGGTCGTCTTCGACCATCGCGCCCAGCCGCTGATCGGCCACATCATGCTGGACACGATCGAGGAACAGGGTTACGGCCTCGACGACTTCGACGCCGTCGGCGCGCTGACGGCCGCCGCCGTCCCGCTCGTCTGCGCCGTCATGTCGGCCGCCGCTTCCCGCGGCGAGGACCTCGACGGCTTCGTCATGGACTTCGTCTATCCGTCCGTCAAGGGCCCGTCGATCGCCGGCAAGAAGGTCGTGCTGCTCGACGCGTGGCTGTCGGAGAAATCGTACGTGCAGACGTCGTCGCTCGTCACGCTGCGCAACGGCAACGAACTGAGCCTCGACTTCGGCGTCGTCGAGGCGCAGGGTGCCGAAGTCGTCGCCGTCGCGTCGCTGATCGGCGGCGTCGACCTGACCGACCCGACGATCAGGGTCGCCAATCCCGTCAGCGGCGAAACGCGCGAACTGCCGTTCATCGAGATCTTCCACGAGTCCGACCTGCGCGACGTCGACGGTACCGGCAGCGATAGCGGCGCCGACGTCGCCTGACGTTGCCGCTTCTGTATTAGCCACTTCTTGTATTACTTGAACGATCCGGACCGTCACGGGCGGCCCGGATCGTCATCATCGAACGAACGATCCGGACTGCCGCATGGAGTCCGGAATTCACCTTTTTCCGGGAGGAATCGTGCACGAACCCAATCCGATCGACGTCGCCGCGAAGGAGTCCGGCGAACCGGTGTTCCGCGAAGTCGGCGTGGGACCGTGGAGCGAGACACACCCCGGCGAGCCGCGCCCCGACGACCCCGCCTCGCCGAACTACGACGCGCGGTTCGACTCCGGGCTGCTCGATAACGGCGACCGCCGCAACGTCCTCGACCGCTACCGCTACTGGACCGTCGAGGCGATCCGCGGCGACCTCGACCGGCAGGGGCGCCACGGCTTCGAAGTCGCCGTCGAGAACTGGACGCACGACTTCAACATCGGCTCGATGGTGCGCACCGCCAACGCGTTCACCGCGCGCACCGTCCACATCGTCGGCCCGCACAAGTGGAACCGCAAGGGCGCGCTGATGACCGAGCTCTACCAGCACGTCGTCAACCATCCGTCGATCGACGAGCTCGTGCGCGACTGGCGCTCGCGGATCGGCGCCGAGGCCGAGGAGGCGCAGCAGCGGCTCGACAACGCGAAGGCCGAGCTGGCCGCCGGCCTCATCGACGACGACGAGGCGAGCCGGCGCATGACGGCCGCGCAGCGGATGCTCGAGAACGCCCGCGACGCGCGGATTATCGCCCTCGACATCGTCCCCGGCGCCGTGCCGATCGAGACGTACCGGTTCCCCGAGCGCTGCCTGATGCTCTTCGGCGCGGAGGGTCCGGGCCTGAGCGAGAAGGCGCTGGAACTCGCCGACGACGTCGTCTATATCTCGCAGTTCGGCTCCGTCCGCTCGATCAACGCCGGTGCGGCCGCCGCCGTTTCGATGCACTGCTGGATCGCCCAGCACGCCGCCGTGCGGGCGTGACCAACCGTCCGTCCGGACTTCCGCTTGACGCCCGGTCACGATTCTCGCGCCGGAATCGTGACCGGGCGTCGTTTCCGTCCCGATCTTGACGATCGGTCACGGTTCGCCGGCGGAAAACGTGACGAATCGTTCCTTTTCTTTTTCAGGATGACGATTCGTGACGGTCACCTCGAACGGGGGCGGAATGGGCAGCCGAAACAGCGGGTCGCGTCGTCACAAACCGCACGTATAGTTATGGCCATGCCAACTTTCACACGCGAAGAGATCACGCATCTGGGCGAGCTGTCCAGAATCGCGCTGACTGAAACTGAAATCGTCCGCATGCAGGGCGAACTCAACACGATCGCCGACTCGATCAACAAGGTCCAGCAGGTCGCCACCGCCGACGTCCAGCCGACTGCGAACCCGGTGCCGCTCGAGGCGTACCTGCGCCCCGACGAAGCCGAGAAGCCGCTGACGCAGGAAGAGGCGCTGTCTGGCGCGCCCGTCAAGGAGGACGGCATGTTCGTCGCCCCGCGCATTCTGGGGGAGGAGTGACCCGCATGACCAACGCTACCGAAATCGTGAAGCTGACCGCCGCCGAAATGGGCGAGAAGGTCAGGAACGGCGAACTGTCCAGCCGCGAGCTGGTCCAGGCCCACCTCGACGTCATCGAGGCCGCCGAGCCGACGATCAAGGCCTTCCTCAAGGTCTCCTCCGACGAGGCCCTCGAGCAGGCCGACGCCTTCGACAAGCTGTCCGCCGACGAGAAGGCCGCGATGCCGGAGCTCGCCGGCGTGCCGATCGCCGTCAAGGACATGATCGTCACCAAGGGCATCGAGACGACCGCCGCCTCGAAGATCCTCGAGGGCTGGGTGCCGCCGTACGACTCGACCGTCGTCGAGCGGCTGAAGGCCGCCGGCATGCCGATTCTCGGCAAGACGAACCTCGACGAGTTCGCGATGGGTTCCTCCACCGAGCACTCCGCGTTCCAGAACACCGCCAACCCGTGGAACACCGGCTGCGTGCCGGGCGGTTCCGGCGGCGGTTCCGCCGCGGCCGTCGCCGCGTTCGAGGCGCCGCTGGCCCTCGGCACCGACACCGGCGGCTCCATCCGCCAGCCGGGCGCGTTCACCGGCACCGTCGGCGTCAAGCCGACCTACGGCGGCGTTTCCCGCTACGGCGCCATCGCGATGGCCTCCTCGCTCGACCAGATCGGTCCGGCCACGCGTTCCGTCCTCGACTCCGCGCTGCTGTACGAAATCATCGGCGGCCACGACCTGCGCGACTCGACGTCGATCCCGGCCGGCCCGCGTCCGGCCGCCGCCGCGGCCCGCGAGGGCGCCAGGCGCGACCTCAAGGGCATGAAGGTCGGCCTGATCAGGGAAATCTCCGGCACCGGCGACGCGTTCGAGCCGGAAGTCACGGCGCACTTCAACGCCTGCGTCAAGATGCTCGAGGACATGGGCGCCGAGGTCATCGAGGTCTCCGTGCCGCGCATCGACTACTCGCTGGGCGCCTACTACATCGTCATGCCGTCCGAGGCCAGCTCGAACCTGGCCCGCTACGACGGCATGCGCTACGGACTGCGCGTGATGCCGCCGGCCGGCGTGCCGCAGACCGCCGCCAACATGATGAGCGCCACCCGCGAGGCCGGCTTCGGCGACGAGGTCAAGCGCCGCATCATCCTCGGTACCTACGCGCTGTCCGCCGGCTACTACGACGCCTGGTACGGCTCCGCCCAGAAGGTCCGCACGCTGATCATCGACGACTTCAACAAGGCGTTCGAGCAGGCCGACGTGCTCGTCTGCCCGACGGCCCCGACGACGGCGTTCGAGTTCGGCTCGAAGATCGACGACCCGATGGCCATGTATGTCAACGACATCGCCACGATTCCGGCGAACCTCGCGGGCCTGCCGGCCATGTCGATTCCGTCCGGCGTGGCCTCCAACGGCCTGCCGACCGGCTTCCAGTTCGTCGCCCCGCAGCAGAAGGACGAAGTCATGTACAAGGCCGCCGCCGCCCTCGAGGCCGCGCTGGAAGACAGCTGGAACGGCCCGGTCTGGCAGAAGATGAACACGCCGTGGCTCGATGGCCTGGGCGCCTGACGACAAGACTTCGGAGGAAAGAAACACATTATGGCTGAAAAGTTGATGAAGTATTCCGAGGCCGTCAAGAAGTACGACGTCGTCTTCGGTCTGGAAACGCACGTGGAGCTGTGCACGAACACGAAGCTGTTCTGCCCGGCCCACATCGAGTTCGGCGGCGAGCCGAACACGCAGCTGACGCCGGTGAGCCTGGGCCTGCCGGGCTCGCTGCCGGTGATCAACCAGACCGCCGTCGACTACGCGATCAAGCTCGGCCTGGCGCTGCACTGCGAGATCAACGAGTGGAGCCAGTTCGCCCGCAAGAACTACTTCTACCCGGACATGCCGCGCAACTACCAGATCTCCCAGTACGACAAGCCGACGAACGGCAACGGCTACCTCGACGTCGAGCTCGAGGACGGCACCGTCTTCCGCGTGCCGATCGAGCGCGCCCACATCGAGGACGACGCCGGCAAGAACACGCACGTCGGCGGCGCCGACGGCCGCATCGAGGGCGCCGACCACTCGCTGGTCGACTACAACCGCGCCGGCGTGCCGCTGATCGAGATCGTCACCAAGCCGATCGAGGGCGCGGGCGACCGCGCTCCGGAGATCGCCGGCGCCTACATGCGCGCCATCCGCGACATCGTGCGCGCCCTCGGCATCTCCGAGGCCCGCATGGAGCACGGCAACATGCGCGCCGACGTCAACGTCTCGCTGCGCCACTCGCCGTCCGACCCGCTCGGCACGCGCTCGGAGACGAAGAACGTCAACTCGTTCCGCGGCATCGAGAAGACGATGCAGTACGAGATCCGCCGTCAGGCGGCCATCCTCGACGACGGCGGCGAGATCCTGCAGGAAACCCGCCACTGGGACGAGGCGTCGCAGGCGACGGCCGGCGGCCGCGTGAAGTCGGACGCCGACGACTACCGCTACTTCCCGGATCCGGACCTCGTCATGCTGCACATCACGAAGGAGCACATCGCCGAGATCGACGCGCAGATGCCGGAGATGCCGCGCGAGCGCCGCAACCGCCTGCAGGGCGAGTGGGGCTTCAACGCGACCGAGATGCGCGACATCGTCAACGCCGACGCGCTCGACCTGATCGAGGCCACCGTCGAGGCCGGCGCCACGGCGTCCGGCGCGAAGAAGTGGTGGCTCGGCGAGCTGTCCCGCGAGGCCAACGCCAAGGGCGTCTCGCTCGAGGAGCTCAGCATCACGCCGGTGGAAGTCGCCGACGTCGAGAAGCTCATCGCCGACGGCAAGCTCAACGACAAGCTGGCCAAGCAGACCGTCGCGGGCGTCCTCGCCGGCGAGGGCACGCCGGCCGAGGTCGTCGAGAAGCACGGCTTCAAGGTCGTCTCCGACGACGGCGCCCTCGAGGCCGCGGTCGTCGAGGCGCTCGACGCCAACCCCGACATCGTCGAGAAGCTCAAGGGCGGCAACATGAAGCCGATGGGCGCCATCATCGGCGCCGTCATGCGCGCCACCAGGGGCCAGGCCGACGCCAAGGCCGTCACGAAGATCGTGATGGAGAAGATCAAGGGCTGAGCCCCGGCCGTTCCGGGCCGGCCGGGCTAGCCGGTCCGGATTGGTTCGCCTGTTCATGTCGCAAATCCGGGCTGCCGGCCCGGGTTTGCGACATGCTTTTTGTGGGAGGAATCGTGACCATCATTCGCAAGGAGGACCCGGGGAGCGGGGGAATCCACTACAATGCTTGACTGAGAGTCGCCGGCGGCGGATCATGCCCCCTACGCAACACGCCCAGCGAGGCGTCAGCATTGTTGCCTAGCGTGAGTGAACGTGAACAGCGTCGCAGCGGGTACGCACGGGTACACGTACAACACGTACACACGGTACTCACTTGCACACGCACGGGCGACGCGGACAGATGGAACGAAGGACACGAGCACCGATGGCGAAGAAGGATCCCAAACCCAACCCCGAGGCCGCCCAGGCCGTCGCCGACGACATCCGCGAGGACGTCTTCACGTTCGACGAGGACCACAACGCCGTGCCGCAGGATCGCAACCCGCGCACCGACGCCGCCAACGAGAACGATCGCGAGCTGCCGGACCGGATCGACATCCCGACCATCCGCGGCGAAATGGTGATGCTGCGGCCGGCGACGATCGACGACCTGCCGAAGATGGAGGAACTCAACGCCTACCACAACGCGTCCGGCGTGACCGGCAAGGACCGCAAGGCCGAGCGGGCGTCGGTCAGGGCGTGGGTGCAGCGCTCGATCGCATGGTCGGCCGGCCGCAGCTCGGCGCCGGACGGCATCAAGGATCCGGAGGCCCGCGGCACGATCGCCTGGTCGGTCCTGCGACTGCCGAAGGAAATGAACGAGAACTTCGCGACGCCGTTCGACGAGGACAGCGCCGTCTTCCTCGGCATGATCTTCCTCATCGACATCGACGGCTGGTCGCGTTCGGCGCGCATCCAGGTCATCCTCGGCGAGGACTACCGCGGCCGCGGCTACTCGCGCGACGCCATGCCGCGCGTCATGACATACGGTTTCGCGGACCAGCCGGAGGGACTCGGCCTGCATCGCATCTGGGTCGCCGTGCCGGAGAAGAGCACGCGTCCGCGCTCGGTCTACCAGTCGCTCGGGTTCGTCCCGTCGGGCACGTCGCGCGACGCGCTGTGGGACGCCGTCAACGGCAAGTACCAGGACCTGATCGTCATGGACACGCTCGAGGACGAGTACGACCCCATCCGCTCGCTCGACGCGTTCGGCATGCACATCGTCCCCGGCAACCCCGGTCTCGACAAGGCGATGACGATGCACGAGCATTCGATGGCGCTCAAGCAGCGCCGGCGCGAGGACCCGAGGGACGCGAAGAATTCGAGGAATTCGGACGATTCGCGCGACGGGAACGATTCGCGCGATTCGGACGGAACCCGCGCCACGGCCGCGACGGCCGGCACGTCGCCAAGCGGGAGCGCCGCGCGCCCGTTCGACCCGGCCGACTTCGACGGCGCCGTGTCGGCCGGCGACGCGGTCGCCGACGTCAGGCGCCCGCTCGGCGATCTCGAGCGGGAGGAGCTCGAGGCCGCAAGAATCGTCCAGCAGAGTGCCGAACTGCAGCATGCCGGCGGTGAGGCCGATACCGAGAACGACTGGCCGTACAACGCGGGCGGCCATGCCTCGTCGAAGCGCGCCTGGTGGCGCACGCTCGGCGCGCGCCGCTCGGAGGGCCGGTCGCGCTCGATCGGCGAGAAGGACCGGAAGAAGAACTGATCGTGCCGTCGCGTGGATCGTGCCGGGTGCCGTGCCCAATGCCGTTCGTCGGCCCGGTCGGGGAGAATCGTTCGATGGCCGGCGACGGCGGCCGGCGGCAACGACACGAGCGCGACGAACGAAGCGAACGCGACAAGCAGACGACAAGCGAGAGGTGAGACAAAGCCGTGAGTGCGGAAGATCTCGATAACTACGAAACCGACGCGGAACTGGCCCTGTACAAGGAGTACCGCGACGTCATCAAGCTGTTCACCTACGTGGTGGAGACGGAGCGGCGGTTCTACCTGGCCAACAAGGTCGACTTCAACGTGCGGTCGGCCGGCCAGGACGTCTATTTCGACGTGCGGCTGTCCGACGCGTGGGTCTGGGATGTCTACCGGTCGAGCCGCTTCGTCAAGAACGTGCGGATCGTCACGTTCAAGGACGTCAACGTCGAGGAAGTGCAGAAGACCGACATCGACAGGAGGGCCGTCCGCAACCAAAAGCCTTTACCCTTGGCGAACGGCGAGGGCGGTGGGTAGGCGTTGGTCTACGATGGCTACGACTATGCGTCGTCGGCCCCGGCGTCACGATTCACGCCGCCGGGCGAACAGTTCGTTCGCCGGCCGACACAACCATCAACAATCTGGCAGCCTGCCGCGCGGTTTCCCATACGACTGACTGAGAAGAAGCGAGAGGAACGGAAGCCCGCCATGCAGGAGCGACATGGCGATCCGAATTAAGGAGAATCCAACAGTGTCACAGAAGCAATCCGTAGTGATTATCGGTGGCGGCCCCGCCGGTCTGACTGCCGCGTGGGAGCTCGTGAAGGACGGCGGCGCCGACAAGTACGACGTGACCGTCCTCGAGGAAACCGGCGAATTCGGCGGCATTTCCCGCACCGTCAAATACAACGGCAACCGCATGGACATCGGCGGCCACCGCTTCTTCTCGAAGGACGAGCGGATCATGGACTGGTGGAAGAACACGCTGCCGCTGCAGGGTGCGCCGTCCTACGACGACAAGAAGCTCGGCCGCGAGCATGAGCTCGAGCCGGGCGGCCCGGATCCGGAGAAGGAAGACAAGGTCATGCTCAAGCGTCACCGCGTCTCCCGCATCTTCTGGAACCGCCACTTCCTCGACTACCCGATCTCGCTCAACGCCACCACGCTCAAGGCGATGGGCCCGAAGCTGACCGTCGTCGCCGGCTGCTCGTACCTGAAGTCCGTCGTGCACAAGCTGCCGGAGGACAATCTCGAGAACTTCTACATCAACCGCTTCGGCCGCAAGCTCTACTCGATGTTCTTCGAGGGCTACACCGAGAAGCTGTGGGGCCGTCATCCGTCGGAGATCTCGGCGGACTGGGGCGCCCAGCGCGTCAAGGGCCTGTCGATCATGGGCGTGCTCAAGAACGCGTTCCAGAAGATGCTGCCGAAGAAGCGCGACAACGCCGAGGTCGAGACGTCGCTGATCGAGGAATTCTGGTACCCGAAGTACGGTCCGGGCCAGCTGTGGGAAACGGTCGAGCAGAACTGCGAGGCCGCCGGCGTCAACGTCATCACCGGCGCGAAGGTCGTCGCCGTCAACCGCGAGGACGGCAGGATCTCGTCGCTCGACTACGTCACGCCGGAAGGTAAGAAGGTCACGATCGGCGGCGACGAGTTCATCTCGTCGATGCCGGTCAAGGACCTCGTCCAGGCGCTGCACGACGGCAACGAGGGCGCGCCGGAGGACATGAAGGCGATCTCGGACGGCCTGCCGTACCGCGACTTCGTCACCGTCGGCCTGCTCGTCGACAAGCTCAAGCTCAGGAACACGACCGACATCCCGACGCTCGGCAACCCGCCGATCGTGCCGGACTGCTGGATCTACGTGCAGGATCCGGGCTACAAGGTCGGCCGCATCCAGATCTTCAACAACTGGAGCCCGTACCTCGTCGAGGACGTCGACGACAAGGTGTGGATCGGCCTCGAGTACTTCTGCGAGGAGGGCGACTCGTTCTGGAACATGTCCGACGAGGAGGCCACGAAGTTCGCCATCCACGAGATGACGAAGATGGGCGTCATCGGCGGCCCGCAGGACGTCCTCGACTCGCACCGCGAGCGCGTCAAGAAGGCCTATCCGGCCTACTTCGACACCTACGCGCAGATGCCGGAGCTCGTCGAGTACCTCGACTCGTTCGGCAACCTGTACTGCGTCGGCCGCAACGGCCAGCACCGCTACAACAACATGGACCACTCGATGGCGACGGCGATCGAGGCCGTCGGCAACATCGAGTCCGGCAAGACCTCGAAGGCCAACGTCTGGTCGGTCAACACCGACAAGTCGTACCACGAGGAGAAGTAGTTAGGCTTTCCGTCGCCGATTATCAGGAACGATTCGCACGTCATGTGCGGATCGTTCCTTTATTTGAAGCTCCCTTCCAGGGAGCTTTGGTTTCCCGTTCTTGAGCCAACGGCGGAAGGCGGCGAGCCGGGAAATCGTTGGTCGGGCAGATGTTGTATGGTAATTCAAGTTCCAGCGGCACGGCGTTGCCGGGAACTTCAATTGGCGGGGCATGCGATCCCGCGACAATCTTTCACTGCAGCCGTTGCATTGCTGCATGCCAGGGAAAGGCAAACCATAGTGGCAACTAGCCCGAATCTGAAGGAAATGAAGATGGCCGAGCTCAAGGAGCTCGCCAAGCAGATGGGTCTGCGTGGCACGTCGAGCATGCGCAAGGGTGACTTGATCGACGCCATCGAGTCCGTCCGGAAGGGCGGCGCGCCGGCCGCGGACACCGCGCCGTCGCAGGCCGCCGGCAAGAACGATTCATCCGTTCCGGCGGGCGGCAAGACCGAAGCCGCCGCCGGCGATGTCAAGCCGCGCGTGCGCGACGCGGCGCCGGCCGCCACGGGCGCCGCGTCCGCCGCGAAGAAGGCCGCTGCGCAGGCCAACGACCACGCCGCCGCGGCGCTGCTCGCCGAGCAGCCGCACGCCGCGGGCGCCGCGCAGGACGTCTCCGCCGCTTCCCCGAACGAGGCCGCGCCGGCCGCTGCCGACCATGCCGCCCGCGGTGCGGAGCGCGCAGCCGATCATGCCGTCGACCATGCCGTGCATGCGGACCATGTCGCCGAACACGCCGACCGCCCCGACCGTGCCGGGCATGCCGATCATGAGGCCCAGCCGCGCACGACGACGCTCGGCGACGCCGACCTCGAGGGCCAGCCGATGCGCACGCGCCGTCGCCGCGTCGAGCGCGCCGCCGGCGCGCCGGCTCCGGTCGACCACATCCGCACGTCGATCACGGACGCCGACGAGGAGCCGCGCCTGGCCAACCGCCGCGTGCGTCGCCGTCACGCCGACGTCGATCCGGCCGTCGAGCAGATCGCCGAGCACGCCGCCGAGGACCTCCTCGAGGCGATCGACGCCGAGCATCACGGGGCGCGCGCGGATCGTGCCGAGCGTCACGCCGACCGTGGCGCGGACCGCAATGCCGACCGCAACGGCGAGCAGCGCGAGAATCGTCGCCGCCGCGGCTCGCGTGACGACCATGCCGACCAGCAGGGCGCCCAGGGACTCGACGACATCCTCGCCGCGCTGCCCGAGGGCCAGAACGGCGACGAGTCGCCGCGCCGCGGCCGCAACAACCGCAACGCCGACCGTGCCGAGCGCGCGGACCGCAATGCCGACCGTGGCGAGCGCAACGAGCGCGCGGATCGTTCCAGCGACCGCAATGCCGACCGCAACGAGCGCAATGGCCGCAACAACGACCGCAACGAGCGCCGCCGCGGCCGCAACCTGCGGCACGGCGACGAGCAGTCCGACCGCCGCGAGCGCAACAACGACCGCAACGAGCGCGACCGCCGCGACGAGGCCGAGGATCTCGTGCCGGTCGCCGGCATCGTCGATGTGCTCGACTCCTACGCGTTCATCCGCACGTCCGGTTACCTGCCGGGCCCGAACGACGTCTACGTCTCGATGGGACAGATCAAGAAGTACGGCCTGCGCAAGGGCGACGCCGTGCACGGCTCGATCAAGCCGCCGCACGAGGGCGACCGGCGCAACCAGCGGCAGAAGTTCGTGCCGCTGCAGTCGATCGACTCGATCAACGGCATGAGCGTCGAAGAGGCGCAGAACCGTCCGAACTTCAGCAAGCTGACGCCGCTGTACCCGAGCGAGCGGCTCAAGCAGGAGACGGCGCCGAACCGCGTGACCGGCCGCCTCATCGACCTGTGCGCGCCGATCGGCAAGGGCCAGCGCGGCCTCATCGTCTCGCCGCCGAAGGCCGGCAAGACGATCACGCTGCAGAACATCGCGAACGCGATCGCGACGAACAATCCGGAAGTCCACCTGATGGTCGTCCTCGTCGACGAGCGTCCGGAAGAGGTCACCGACATGGAGCGCACGGTCCAGGGCGAGGTCATCTCGTCGACGTTCGACCGTCCGGCCTCCGACCACACGACGGTCGCCGAGCTGGCGATCGAGCGCGCCAAGCGCCTCGTCGAGCTCGGCCAGGACGTCGTCGTGCTGCTCGACTCGATGACGCGCCTCGCCCGCGCCTACAACATCGCGGCGCCGGCCTCCGGCCGCATCCTGTCCGGCGGCGTCGACGCGCAGGCGCTGTACCCGCCGAAGAAGTTCTTCGGCGCGGCCCGCAACATCGAGAACGGTGGCTCGCTGACGATCATCGCGTCCGCGCTCGTCGAGACCGGCTCGAAGATGGACGAGGTCATCTTCGAGGAGTTCAAGGGCACCGGCAACATGGAACTGCGCCTGAGCCGCGAGCTCGCCGACAAGCGCATGTTCCCGGCCGTCGACATCAACGCCTCCGGCACGCGCCGTGAGGAGCTGATCACGCCGCCGCAGGAACTGCCGATCATCTACCGCCTGCGCAGGCTGCTCGGCGGCATGGAGCCGGAGCAGGCCTACTCGACGATCGTGCCGCGCCTCAAGAAGAGCCCGACGAACCGCGACTTCCTCGCCTCCCTGATCCAGGGCGTCGGCGGCAACAACGGCCTGAACTGAGCCATCCTGCCGGCGTGAGTTGGCTGTCCGGCGTGAGTCGGCTGCTGGCTGCCAGCATGAGTTGGCTGTCAGCGTGAGTTGGCTGCCAGATTCGTGACAATTGTGGCAGCCAACTCACGCTTATCGGTCATGAGCATGGGAGAGTTGCCAAAGTGGCCGCTCTCGTGGCAGTCAACTCACGCTGGAACGATTCTGGCGTGAGTTGACTGCCGTTTTTATTATCCGGTTGGCAGTTGCCTCACTCTCGGGCAAGCCGTGCATGGGGCAGCGGCCAACATGGGGCCTTGCGTGGCAGTTGCCTCATGCGGGATATGGGACTGTCTCGCCAGTGTCGGCTTGACGGTGACGGTGCCGGTCCAGCAGTTGCCCCATGCGGGATATGGGACTGTCTCCCACTAAGCTGGACACCATGACCAAACAACACACCTCCGACGAAACAGTCATCGACGCGGAGGGCGACTGGCAGGATCCGAAGGTCGCCGACGCCGTCGCGAAGATCGCGCAGTTGCGCCAGTCCATCGACAACATCGACATGGCCATCGTCGCCATGCTCGCCGAGCGCTTCAAGTGCACGGCGCAGGTCGGCGTTCTCAAGGCCAAGGCCGGCTTCGCGCCGGCGGACTACAAGCGCGAGGAATTCCAGCTCGAACGATTCCGCCGGATCGCCGCCGCCGCCGGCCTCGACCCGCAAATCGCCGAGATGTACCGCGACTTCGTCGTCACCGAGGCGAAAAAGCGCCACAAGCGCATCGCCGACGCTGGCGACGATCCGGGCGTATTGGACGTGTTTGCCTAATTATTGGCCCTCAAGTGAGGTCCCGAGGGGTTGGAAAGAGGCTCCCCGGGGAGCCTCTTTCGCACTTTCCGCGAGGTCATTCGGAAAGTGCGAAGTTTTTCTTCATTCCGGCTCATATTCCGGACCGGAGGCCCCGAAAACTTCGCACTTCTCAAATGACCTGTCGGAAAGTGCGAAGTCACATTATGGAAAAGGCTCCCTTGCGGGAGCCTTTCTCATGGAGCCATGCCCATTACTCAGTTCTTCGGCTGCTTCGGCTTCTTGGCCGGGGGCTCGCCGAGTTCGCTGTCGGCGACGACGATCGTCTCGAGTTCCTCCTCGGTGGCCGGCTCCTCGCCGCGGCTTTCGCGCAGCTCGTTGACGACCTCCCTGGCGCGCTCGAACGTGAAGTCGCCGATGACGCGGCCGGCCTCGGCGATGTCGCCGATGGCGGCCTTGATCGATTCGCGCACGTCGTCCGGGACGGCGAGCTTGACCGACAGGATCGGCGTCTTCATCGAGACCTTGGCCTTCGACTTGATGCCGCGCAGGGCCGCGAGCGCCTGGCCGGCGTTTGCCAGCAGGTCGGGGGAGACCCGGAACGCGGCGTTCGCGTACGGCAGCGCCTTCGGCCACTCGGCATGGTGGACGGAGCCCTCGCCGGCGTGCATCCAGCTCCAGACTTCCTCGGTGGCGTACGGCAGGAACGGCGCCAGCAGGCGCGCGAACGCGTCGAGGCCGAGGCCGAGGGCCGTGCGGGCGGACTTGACGGCCTGCTCGGACGGAATGTTGCCGGTCGAGTCGGCGGTGCCGTAGGCGCGGTTCTTGACGAGCTCGATGTAGTCGTCGCAGAACTGCCAGAAGTAGCTCTCGATGACCTCGAGCGCCTTCGAGTGCTCGTAGTTCTCGAGATAGTTCGTCGCCTCGCGGATGACGAGCGCCATCTTGGCCATCGCGGCGCGGTCGAGCGGCTCGGTGACGTCGGCCGGGTCCCAGTTTGCCGTGGCGGCTTCGCCGACATGGTGGTTCTCGTCCTCGCGGCCGATCGCCAGCGCGAACTTCGTCGCGTTGAGCAGCTTGATCGCCAGGCGGCGGCCGATCTTCATCTGGCCCTCGTCGTACGTGGCGTCGAGGCCCAGGCGCGCGCAGGCCGCCCAGTAGCGGACGGCGTCGGCGCCGTACTTCTCGATCGGCTCGGCCGGAACGACGACGTTGCCCTTCGACTTCGACATCTTCTTGTGGTCGGGGTCGAGGATCCAGCCGGACAGCGTGGCGTTGGCCCACGGCAGGCAGTGGTTCTCGAGGTCGGCGCGGTCGACGGAGCTGAACAGCCACGTGCGGATGATGTCCTGGCCCTGCGGGCGCAGGTCCATCGGGAACGTCGCGTTGAAGATGTCCTCGTTCTCCTGGCCCGGCTCGGCCCAGCGGGTGACGATCTGCGGCGTCAGCGACGACGTGGCCCAGGTGTCCATGATGTCCTGCTCGGCGGTAAAGCCGTTCGGCTGGTCGCGCTGGTCTTCCGTGTAGCCTTCCGGCACGTCGGACGTCGGGTCGATCGGCAGGATGTCCTCGGACGGGGTGATCGGGTGGTCGTAGTCCGGCTCGCCGTTGGCGTCCAGCGGGTACCACAGCGGGAACGGCACGCCGAAGAAGCGCTGGCGGGAGATCAGCCAGTCGCCGTTGAGGCCGTTGACCCAGTTGTCGTAGCGCACGCGCATGAAGTCGGGGTGGAAGTCCAGTTCCTGGCCGCGCTTGAGCAGCTCGTCGCGCAGCTCCATGTTGGTGCCGCCGTTCTGCAGGTACCACTGGCGCGACGTGACGATCTCGAGCGGCTTGTCGCCCTTCTCGTAGAAGTTCGTCATGCGCTTCGTCGGCACCGGCTCGCCGTCGAGGTCGCCGGACGCGCGCAGCTCGTCGACGAGCGCCTTGCGCGCCGAGAACGTCGTCTTGCCGGCCAGCTCGCCGAAGACGCGCCTGCCCTCCTCGTCGGTAATCCAGTCGGGAGTGTCCATGACGATTCGCCCGTTCTTCTGCAGGATCGAACGGGTCGGCAGCTTGAGATCGCGCCACCACTCGACGTCGGTGACGTCGCCGAACGTACAGCACATCGCGATGCCGGCGCCCTTGTCCATCTCGGCGGCCGGGTGGGCAAGGACCGGGACGGCCACGTTGAACAGCGGCGACGTGACGGTCTTGCCGAAGTACGGCTGGTAGCGCTCGTCGTCCGGGTGGGCGATCAGCGCCACGCAGGCGGCCAGCAGCTCCGGACGCGTCGTCTCGATGTACAGCGGCGTGCCGTCTTCCTGGTGGAACGCGATCTTGTGGTAGAAGCCCGGGTACTCGCGCGACTCGAGCTCGGCCTGCGCGACAGCCGTCTGGAACGTGACATCCCACAGGCCCGGCGCTTCCTTCTGGTAGGCCTCGCCGCGGGCGAGGTTGCGCAGGAAAGCCTTCTGCGCCACGCGCTGCGGGTGCTCGCCGATCGTGTGGTACGTCTGCGACCAGTCGATCGACAGGCCGAGCTTGCGCCACAGCGCCTCGAACTGCTTCTCGTCCTGGGCGGTCAGTTTTTCGCACAGCTCGATGAAGTTCTTGCGCGAGATCGGGACCTGGTCCTTCGCGCTCATCTTCTTGCCCTCGGTGCCCTCGAACGGCGGCACGAAGTCGGGATCGTACTTGAGCGACGTGTCGACGCGCACGCCGTAATAGTTCTGGACGCGGCGTTCGGTCGGCAGGCCGTTGTCGTCCCAGCCCATCGGGTAGAAGACGTCGTAGCCGTTCATGCGCTTGAATCGCGCGATGATGTCGGTGTGCGTGTACGAGAAGACGTGGCCGACGTGCAGCGAACCGGAGACGGTGGGCGGCGGGGTGTCGATCGAATAGACGTCGGAACGCTCCTTCGAACCACGGAACTTGTAGGTGCCGTCGTCCTCCCAGGTTTCGCCCCACTTGGCTTCGAGGCCATCGACGCCGACCTTGTCCGGCAGCGGCGTGAGATTGGCCGTAACGGTGATGTTCTGGCTTTCAGTCATGCGTTTCAGTTTAAGAATCTCGCGTGACATAGGCAGGGGTTGCGGCGCGGCCCGACGGCGGGGGAGAGAGGGACGGAAGAATCGTTCGAAATTCCGACGTTCCGGCGGCTTTCGCAAGCCGGAACGATTCGTCCGTCCGCACGCCGCTACCGCTTGAGCGTGCGCAGCGGCAGGTAGACCGACGTGAAGTTCGTCGGATAGTCCTGCAGACGCGACTTCGTGACGACGAAGTCCTTGCGGGTGTAGAGCCAGCCGCACGCCGCGTCTTGCGAGACCGTCTTCGCGAACTTCTGCAGGCCGGCGACATAGTCGTCGTCGTTCGTCGCGGCCATCGCGTCCCTGTATTCCTGCTGCGCCTCGCCGCTGACGTAGTGGAAGACATTGTCGCTGGACGCGAACTGCGCGTAGTCGTTCGTGCCGGTCATCGTGATCAGCGCCATGTCGTAGTCGCCGGAGTTCACGCGGCTGTCGACGGTCGCGGCGTCGAGCACCTCGAGATTGACCGAGAAGCCGCCCGACTCGAGATTCGACTGGATCGTCTCGCCGAGGTCCTGGTAGCGGATCGGCACGATCAGGTCGATCGTCGTCAGGTAGTCGGCGCGGAAGTACGCGAGCAGCGACTTCGCCTTCGCGATGTCGAACGGGAACAGCGAGTCGAGATCCTCGTAGCCGGGAACGAGCTGGCCGATCGGGCCGGAGAGCTCGGCGAGCGCGTCCGGCTGCGACTTCGCGATGCCGGCGGCGTCCAGCGAGTAGCGGGCGGCCTGCCGCACCTGCTGGTCGGACAGCGGCGACGACGACGCCGAATTGAACGCGACGAGCACCTTCTGGCTGCTCGTGCCCTCGCTCACGTCGAACGTCGGGTTGCCGGCGGCGTCGTCGATCGACGCGGCACGCGTCGGCAGCGCCATGTTGATGACGTTGTTGGCGAGGTCGTTGACGAGCGCCGTCTCGTTGTCGTAGTACTGCAGCGTGATCTGCGACGCCGGCGGTTCCGTGCCCCAGTAGTGGTCGTTGCGTTCGAGGACGATCTTGCCGGTCGTGAACGATCCGACCGTGAACGGCCCGCTGCCCGCGGTCTGCTTCGCATAGTCCACGTTGGGCTGGTCGGCGTCGTAGACGATGCCGGCGCGGCCCGACAGCACGCGCAGCAGCGCCGGATTCGGGGCCGAGAGCGCGATGACGAGCGTCGAATCGTCCGGCGACGTCACCGACTTGAGGTTCGTCAGCGCGTCGTAGCCGACGTACTTGTTCTGCACGATCTGCTGGAGCGACCAGACGGCGTCGGCGGCCGTCAGCGCGTCGCCGTTCGCGAACGTCATGTTGCGGCGCAGGTGGAACGTGTAGGTGAGGGCGTCGTCGGAGACGTCCCAGCTCGACGCGAGACCGGCGACGAGATTGTTGTCGTTGTCGCGGCCGACGAGTGTCTCGTAGACGTTGTCGAGCAGCGCGCGGGCGATCGCCGGGTCGTCGTCGGTGCGGATGTCGAGGGAGTCCGGCTCGTCGGTCAGGCCGATGACGAACGTGGAATCCGAGTCGACCGACGACGCCGACGGCAGCGTGTTCGTGCGGTTGAGCATGTAGCAAATCGACACGACGACGGCGACGACCACGATGGCCGCCACGGCGATCCAGATTCCCTTCAGTCCCCCACGGGCGTTCCTCTTCATAATTGCGAGTCTAACGAAAGCCGACTACCTCGAAGGGGTTGGAATCCCCTGAAAATTCGCGCTCGGACGAAAGCGGTTGTTAATGCGACACAAATCACGATTTGTCGGGTGAATCGTTCCTATTTGTTTATTTCTTCTTCGCCGCCTTTTTCTTCGCGGCCTTCGCGGCGGCGAGTTCGGCTTCCTTGGCGAGGAAGCCGGGGGCGGCCGGGCAGGTGCCGGCGAGCGGGCAGTGCGCGCAGTCGGGGCGGCGGGCCTTGCAGACCATGCGGCCGTGCAGGATCAGCCGGTGGGACAGGTCGGTCCATTCCTCCGGCGGGAAGCAGGCGGTGATTTCCTTCTCGATCCTCACCGGGTCGGGGTGCGCGTCGGCCCAGTCGTCGCGCCAGCGCAGGCGGCCGGTGACGCGGATGACGTGCGTGTCCACCGGGAAGCCGGGCACGCCGAACGCGTTGCCGAGCACGACGTTCGCCGTCTTGCGGCCGACGCCCGGCAGCTCGACGAGCTCCTCCATCGTCGACGGCACGACGCCGCCGTTGCCGTCGGCGAGCGCCGACGCGAGCGACAGGATATGTTCCGTCTTCGCGCGGAAGAAGCCGAGCGAGTGGATGATCTCCATGACGTCGTCGGGATTCGCGTCGGCGAGCGACTCGGGGTCCGGATACTTCTCGAACAGCGCCGGCGTGACCTCGTTGACGCGCTTGTCGGTGCACTGCGCGCTGAGCACCGTCGCGACGAGCAGCTCGTAGGGATTCGTGAAGTTGAGCGCGCACTTCGGATCCGGAATCTCCTCGCACAGCTCGGCGTACTCGAGATGCATCCTCTTCAGCCGCGCCGCCTTGCTCTCTCGTGCCACGATTCCTCCGTTCGTCGGTAGCCCGTTCCTTAGCCCGCCATTCTAGTCCTCCTGATGATGTTGCGAACCCGAGATTGCATCTCAGGATCGTGACATCACAAGAATCGGCTGAATCGGGATTTGTGTCTCGGACGCGGGGTGGAAAGGAACAAGACGGGACGAAAAGGTGTGTCGAAAGAATGGCAAGCCCAATAATATGAAGACCTCGCGATTGATGCATATTCTATGCTTATGTGCAAAAACCGACTTCGGCAATGAAGCGGGGTCGGCGACCGGTTGACAGAGAAAAGACAGAACCCATGTATCGCGGAGTCGTCGTGGCGCTGGATCCATCACCTGCTCAGAAGAAGCAGCTGGTAGGTCATGCCGGCGCGTACAGATTCGCCTACAATTGTGTTCTTCGGCACGTGCTTGAGGCGAGGAACAACGGTGACTCTATCTCCTGGAGCTTCTATTCTCTGCGCAAGTGGTGGAATCTCCAGAAAGATACAGTCGCTCCGTGGTGGCGGAAATACAGCAAGGAGGCTTTCAGCTCCGGCATTGAATCTCTCTCCCGAGCGTTGAGAACTTTTGCGGATTCCCGGGTCGGCGACAAGGGATGCGGAAAGATTGGTTTTCCGAAGTTCAAGTCGAAGAAAGGCGGTCGGCTACATTTCGCCTATACCACCGGCATATTTGGAATTATCGAAAACGATTCGTACGGTCTCAGGCTCCCAAGAATTGGCCGCGTTCATTGCATGGAGAATGTCAGAAAGCGTGTGGGGAACCGCCATGTCACTCGGATGACGATCTTTCTCGAAGCAGGACGCTGGTATGCCAGCTTGACGGTACAGGATCCAGAAACGCCAAATGCTCCCGCTCGATCTCGGGGCAAGACCGTTCGCTCTGTTGGCGTGGACTTGGGGTTGAAATCGTTGGCCACGCTTTCGGACGGCGTTGTCTTTCCCAATCCGCGCGCACTGGAAAAGCATGCGCGTAGCCTGCGCAAGGCGCAGCGCAAGCTGGCCAGAAAGCGGCCTGGCTCGAAGCGTAGAGAGCGTCAGCGTAACGTGGTCGCCCACATTCACCGACATGCCGCGAATTGCCGCAATGACGCCATTCACAAGACGACGACCTTTCTGGCGAAAACGTATGACGAAATCAGTGTCGAAGACCTGAATGTGAAAGGCATGATGCGGAATCATCGGTTGGCTGGTGGACTGCAGGATGCCTCCTTCGGAGAATTTCGGCGGCAACTTACATACAAGTGCTTGGAGAACGGGGCTGCCCTTCACGTAGTGAATCGTTTCTATCCCAGTTCAAAGACGTGTAGTTCCTGCGGAACAGTAAGAACCAAGCTGTTCCTCAAGGAAAGAGTGTTCCATTGTCCGAACTGCGGGTTGACGATCGATCGTGACCTGAATGCGGCCATCAACATCGATGTCGCCGGAAGTGCTCCGGAGACGAAAAACGCACGTGGAGTGTTGACAAGACCTTGAACTCAGTCGAGAGGCACAATGCAATGAAACGTGAACCAGAAAGTTGGTACTATCCGCGATCTGGAGCGTCTTCTGGCAACGGAAGGCTGCGGGCGCGAGCTCGTAACGGCATGGATTTGAACCATGGAAAGCATGGGGCTGACACACGCCTTTCTAAAAATGCGTGCGCGGCACTGCCTTTGTTGATGATGGTGGCATACGGATTGGGTGCCCCCCTGAGTTTGGCTCGTCGCGAGCTGAACCCCGCCGTTCCGTCAAGCCTGTATCCCCGCGGTTCGTCGGTTTCAGTTCACGCGCGAAACTGGAAGAAAAGTACTGTTCGATGATCTTTCGGACGGTATCTTGCTTCCAGTCCCGTGCGCGAACTGGAAGCAAGATACCGCCTCAAGGGCCGCGACCTCGCTGCCCTTTCCAGTTTCCGGAACTGGCTGGAAGCAGGGTCACGTTCCGAGACATCCGGGTATGACATTCCTGCCAGTTTGCCAGACGAGATGGAAAGGAAGTCACGCTTCGGGGGCTTCCAGCGTGACCCGGCTTCCAGCTGGGTCGGTGAATTGGAAGCGGGGTACCGCGATGGAAGCCGCTGGCATGACTTGTTCGATGCGACTGGAAACGGGATTGCATGGGACCGCCGTGGTTGATGGCTTTTCCCGTGTGGGGTCGGTGACGGATGCTGGTCGCCGGAGGTGACCGCCGGTTTGCGGGGACGGGACATAGCCCCGGCTGCGGCGAACCGATCCCAAAAAGGCGATGGCCTTACTTCGGAGAGAACTGGTTGCTCCCGCCACTTCGCAACTGCGCCACTCAGCGACTCCCTCCAAGGAGAGAGTTCGCCCCCCCATCTCATCACGTTTTGGGAGGAACGGGTTTCCTAATATCCGGTTGCGTCAATGAAACATGGTTTCCAGTCTGGAAAGAGTTGATGCTTCATTATCTTGAGTGCGCACTGTCATGAAAACTTGGGGGGCAACTGAGTTTTCCGTCGACTCCGTCGTTAAGGAAGTGATCTGGTAAGGCTTTGCCTCGTTGCTTCGAACAGTTCGACAGTTGTTGGATAGGTGCCTGCAGGATTTGTTGTTGAAATACGCAGAGGCCGGAAATCTTTCGATTTCCGGCCTCTGTTATTGGTAGCGGGGACAGGATTTGAACCTATGACCTCTGGGTTATGAGCCCAGCGAGCTACCGAGCTGCTCCACCCCGCGACGGCTTGCTTGCTTTCAAGCAGCTCTATTAAACATAGTCAGCAGCGGGTGATTGTCAAGCTCGGCGTGTCGGACTGAAGTTTGGTTTTATTTGGCGGTCTGTTTGGATGTCGCAAACCCGAGCTGGCAGCTCGAGTTTGCGATATCTAATACTGTCACCCGTCGTCCTCGTTGCGAGGAGGGACCGGTGGTCGGCGGTGGGCGTGCACCATCATCGTCAGGGACGACGCGAGCATCAAGACGGCGGCGATCGCGATGACGATCAGGCCGGGGACGGACGTGCTGGTCGCAAGTGTGGTCGTGCTTGCGAGTGCCGAGGCCGGGGTGCCGAGCAGCGTCAGCAGTGCCGCCAGTACCGACATCAGTTTTGTCGCAAGACTGGCGGGACCTCGCGGCGAACGGGCGGTGTCGCGGGTGCCCTGCCGGTTGCCCGGTCGGCGGCGAACTTCGACGGTGCGGCGACGTTCGTCGGGCCTACGCGGGATTCCGGACGTGAAGCTGTCGGCTGCGGCGGCCGTGGATCGGTCGACGGCGGGGCTGTCGGCCGTGCGGTCGACGAGCGACCAGCCGGACGGGCCGGGATCGGGACCGTCGGGAATGTGGACGAAGACGCCGTCGGGCATCGGGCCGTCGTCCCATGGCCAGTTGTCGCCGAGTTCGTCGGCGAACAGGCCGCCGCCGGACTGAAGCCGTGGGTCGCGATTGCCGTCGAACCCGCAGTCGTGCCGCCTGCCGTCGAACCGGCTGTCGCGGCGCCTGCCGTCCAGAGAGCGGCCGTCATGGTGGCGGCCGTCGTTGCGTCGGCGGTCGCGCTCACCGAGCGGCGGCCGGGCGTGATCGTTGCGAATCGTCATGGTTCCTCCTTCTCGTCGTGCGCGGCCTCGTCGCCGCCGCCGGAGCCGGAAGTCGCCGTCGTCTTCCGGACACCCCCGAGCTTGGCACGATCCGCACGCCGCACGGAAACCGAAAGGGGGTGTGTGGACGAATCGTTCGTTTTCCACAGGCGGTCAAAAATGCGACGGAAGCGAAGGAACCGTCCATATCTCGGGACAAAGGGATAAAAAATAGTTCATATTCGCAAAAAATCAACATTTACTTCACTTTTTTGACCTTTTCCACCATAGAATGAGGAACCATGGTTGATAACACATACGAAAACACCAACGCAGGAGCGTCCGGGCAGGCCGCTCCCGTCGGGGGCGGCGACGTCGCGGCGACGGGGGCATCCGCCGCCACGGCCGCCGCCGGCACCCCTGACGCCACCGTCAACGCCGCCGCCGGCACCGCCGCGAAGACGACGAAAACCACGCGCCGCAAGGCCGCAGGCTCGTCCTCGAAGTCCTCGAGGAGCGCCGCGAGGACGAGGTCGTCCCGATCCTCGAAGGCCGCGAAGCCGGTCGTCGAGAACGGCGCCGGCCATGCCGTCCCGATCGCGATCGGAGAGCCGAACGAGTTCGGCCGCGTCGACATCATGAGTTTCGCCCCGAGCGTGGAAGACGATGTCTTCCCGGCCCGCGTGGAGCTCGGCGAACCGTTCCATGTCAGCGCCGAAGTCTTCATGGAAGGCCGCGCGAAGGTCGGCGCGACCGCCGTGCTGCGCAACGCGCGCGGCAAGGCGATCTGCACCGTCCCGATGACCGAGACGAACGCCGGCCTCGACATCTGGGAAGCCACGCTGCAGGCGGCCGACCACTCCGACCTGCTGCCGTGGGAAGACGGCTACGCCGACATCAAGAAGCAGCTCGGCCACCACACCGTCGTCATCCAGGGCTGGGAGGACACCTACGCCTCGTGGGTGCGCGACGCCCGCATCAAGATCGAGAACGACGACGACGTCGAGAACACGCTCGAGTACGGCGCCAAGCTGCTCGTGCGCTGGGCGAAGACGAGGGACGCCGGCCTGTCCGCCGCCGGGAAGAAGCAGCTGACCGAGGCCGCCAAGGTCGTCGCGAACACCGACCTGTCCTCCGAGGAACGACTCGCCGCCGCCGACAACGACGACATCGCCGTGCTGCACGCCGAGCACCCGCTGCGCGACGGCCTGACCGAAAGCCGCCCGCACCCGTTCAGGGTGGAGCGTCCGAAGTCGAGCTTCGCCGCCTGGTACCAGTTCTTCCCGCGCTCCGAAGGCGCCTACGTCGACGAGGCCACCGGCAAGATCGTGCCCGGCAACTTCAAGACGGCCGTCTCCGGCCTCGAACGCGCCAAGGCCGAAGGCTTCGACATCGTCTACCTGCCGCCGATCTCGCCGATCGGCACGACGAACCGCAAGGGCAGGAACGGCGCGCTCGTCGCCGGACCGGACGATCCGGGCTCGCCGTTCGGCATCGGATCGGAAGAAGGCGGCCACGACGCCGTCGACCCGCAGCTCGGCACGATGGACGACTTCCGCGCGTTCATCGCCCGCGCCCACGAGCTCGGCCTCGAGGTCGCGCTCGACTTCGCGCTGCACTGCTCGCCGGACCACCCGTGGGTCAAGGCGCATCCGGAATGGTTCAACACGAAGGCCGACGGCACCATCGCCCACGCCGAGAACCCGCCGATGACGTACGAGGACATCTACCCGATCGCGTTCGACAACGACCTCGAGGGCATCGAGAAGGAATCCGTGCGCATCATGAACCACTGGATCGAGGCCGGCGTCACGATCTTCCGCGTCGACAACCCGCACACGAAGCCGGTGCGCTTCTGGCAGGACGTCATCGCCGCGGTCGAGAAGAAGCACCCGGAAGTGCTGTTTCTGGCCGAATCGTTCACGCGTCCGTCGATCGTCCGCGCGCTCGCCTACGCCGGCTTCACGCAGTCCCACTGCTACTTCCAGTGGCGCAACACGAAGGAGGAACTCGAGGAGTTCCTCGCCGAGACGAACGGCGTCGGCGGCTACTACCAGCACAACACGTTCTGGCCGACGACTCCGGACACGCTGACCGAGTACGTCCGCGACAACGGCGTGGCCGGCCACGCCGTGCGCGCCGTCCTCGCCGCGATGGGCTCGCCGAGCTGGGGCATCTACAACGGCTACGAGCTCATCGAGAACCACCAGATGCCGGGCACCGAGGAGCAGGCCGACAACGAGAAGTACGAGATCAAGGTGCGCGACTGGTCGAAGGCCGACGAGTACGGCATCTCGGTGCTGCTCGCGTCGCTCAACGCCGCCCGCGCCAAGCACCCGGCGTGCCGCTCGTACCACAACCTGACGGTCCTCAAGACCGACGATCCGTCGATCGTCGCGTTCGCCCGCCGCACCGACGGCCGCTACTCCGGCACCGGCAAGGACGACACCGTCATCGTCGTCGTCAATCTCGACGGCCACAACGAGCACAAGACGCTCGTCCACGTGCCGCTCGACGAGCTCGGCCTGCCGACCGACCGCCCGTTCAAGGTGCGCGACGAGCTGACCGGCCGCGAGTTCGAGTGGAGCTGGGAGAACTACGTCTCCCTCGCCCCGTGGGCCGACGTCGCCCACATCCTCTCCGTCGAGGTGTGAGGCAGTAGAAGCTCCTTTTCCAGGGAGCCTGGCTGTTCCGGACATGGAAAAGTCCCCTGCTGGTGCAGGGGACTTTTCCATGAACGCTTCAGTTCGGCAGTTTAGCTCACAGGCCGAGGTCCTCGGAGATCGCCTTCTGCTCGACGGCGTCCTTCTTTTCCTCTTCCTTCAGCGAGGCGGCGAGGCGCTCGCGGGCGGCCTTGATTTCCTTCTCGGCGGTCGCCTTGTCGGCCCAGTAGTCGCCCGGCATGACTTCCTTGCCCGGCTCCAGCGCCTTGTACTGCTCGAAGAAGTGCTTGATTTCCGCCTTGTGGTACTCGGAAACGTCGCTGATGTCCTGGATGTTGTCGTAGCGGACGTCGTCCGGCACGGCGAGGACCTTGTCGTCGCCGCCCTCTTCGTCGACCATGTGGTACAGGCCGACGGCGCGGCACTTGATGATGCAGCCCGGGAACACCGAGTCGCTCACCATGACGAGGCAGTCGAGCGGATCGCCGTCTTCGCCGAGCGTGCCGTCGATGTAGCCGTAATCGTCCGGGTAGCCCATCGCCGTGAACAGCGTGCGGTCCAGGAACACGCGGCCGGACGCCTGGTCGACTTCGTACTTGTTCTTCGAGCCGCGCGGGATCTCCACGACGACATTGAACGTTTCTGCCATAGTAAGTCTCCTTAGCAGTGGTTGCGGTACAGGCAACACCTTACCCGCACCGCTTCCGCGGGGAAGAAAAAGTAGGCGGCCAGCAATATAAAACGGGAGAATCGTTCCGATTTCGAACGATTCTCCCGTCCCGAAAGCGAGCTTTCCGACTCAGCACAACGCGTTCGCGAGCGCCGCGACGGCGACGATGCCGCCGAGGAACATCGCCGGCGTCAGGCCGATGCCGAGCCACGGGCAGTGCGCGCCGGGGTACGGGTCGGCGTCGCGATTCCACGTGTACGAGACGCCGCCGAGGCAGATCGCGACGACGGCGATGCAGATCCAGCCGGCGAGCCACGCCGCGTGCAGCGACGAGTTGCCGTAGAAATTGACGACGGTCGCGTTCGAGAACATCGCCGGCAGGAAGCACCAGCCGGCCACGGCGATCGACGCGATGCCGTCGAGGACGGCCGCCGACAGGCTGACGATCAGGTGGGAACGATCCTCGCGCGCCATCTGGCAGACGAACGCGGCGACGATGACGACGACGAACAGGATGGCGGCGCCGGCGAGCCACGCCTGCGGCATGATGTAGCCGGCGGCGACGGCGCCGTCGCGGTCGACGATCTGCTGGCCGTGGAAGAACGCGTTGCCGAGGATCGGCGTCGTCGCGAAGATCATCGACAGGAAGCCGCAGACGAGCGCGACGATGCGGCCGGGAATGCCGTCGCGCAGCGGGTTGAAGAACGCGTAGATGACGATCATCGCGACGACGGCCGTCGTCGTCAGCGAGAACGACAGCGAGTCGGGGTCGAGCTGGTCGCCGTTCGAGCAGGCGCCGAGCACGATCATGATCGCGTAGACGACGAGTTGCGTGAGCAATACCCAGCCGAACGGCCGGTGCGTGCCGGTCGCCGCTTCGAGCCGATCCTGCCGATCTCCGTCCGTGCGCTCCGTCATCTGTTCCTCCATGTCGTCGATGCCAATGCAATCCCAATGTAGTCGCAAGTGCCCACATAGTGCGGGCGAAATTGCGAAAAATGCCCGGGTAAGTAAACTTTATGGGCATACGGCGCCATGCGGCGCCCGCGGAAGCGCCCGCGGATGCGCTCGCGGGAGCCCCGGCGAAAAGCGCAGGGACAAGGGGGACGGCCGTGACAGACCTGACATTGATGACGTTTGCCACGGATCCGGCCACCGTCCTGCCGTCGCTGGCGCTGCTGTCGCACCGCGTGCGCGTGCTGCCGATGGACGCCGCGAGCCTCGTCAAGATGCCCGAGCAGACCATTCTCTTCCTCGACGCCCGCGACGACCTCGCCACGGCGAAGACACTGTGCCGGCTCATCCACGCGGCGTCGCTGTCGACGCCGATCATCCTGATTCTCACCGAGGGCGGCTTCACCGTCATCAATTCGCAGTGGGGCATCGCCGACGTCATCGTCAACACGGCGTCGCCGGCGGAAGTCGAGGGCCGGTTGCGGCTCGTCTCCGAGCGCGGCAACATCGTCGGCATGGCGACGGCGGGCACGATTCCCGCGTCCGGAGCCGATGGCCAGGAAGACGGCCTGATCCGCTGCGGCGACCTCGTCGTGGACACGAACGGGTACACGGCGAGCCTGCGCAACGTGCCGATCGACCTCGCCTACAAGGAATTCGAACTGCTCAAGTACCTCGTCCAGCATCCGGGGCGCGTCTTCACGCGCGCGCAGCTGCTGCAGGAGGTGTGGGGCTACGACTACTACGGCGGCACCCGCACCGTCGACGTGCATGTCCGCCGCCTGCGTGCCAAGCTCGGCGGCGAATACGAACACCTGATCGGCACCGTCCGCAACGTCGGCTACCGCTTCGACCCGCCGGAATCCACCGACTCCGCCGACTGATTTCCGGGCCTTCCGTCCCGCTACGGGGAGGGCCGTTTTGATATATCGCGGGGACGACGCGACGGGGCGCGACATAATGACGGTATGCCTATCAACATTCCAGCCGGACTGCCGGCGCGTGCGATCCTCGACTCCGAGCGCATCTTCGCGCTCGAGAAGCCCGAGGCGGAACAGCAGGAAATCCGTCCGCTCAAGCTCGTCATCCTCAACCTGATGCCGAAGAAGATCGAGACGGAAACGCAGCTGCTGCGACTCATCTCGAAGAGCCCGCTGCAGGTCGACATCGACTTCATGAAGACGAGCTCGCACGAATCGACGCACGTCAGCGCCGACCACCTCGTCAAGTTCTACGAGACGCTCGACGCGTTCGAGGACAACTGCTACGACGGCCTCGTCGTGACCGGCGCGCCGGTGGAGCACATGGCGTTCGAGGACGTCGACTACTGGGACGAGCTCGTGCGCATCCTCGACTGGGCAGGCAGCCACGTGTTCTCGACGATGTACCTGTGCTGGGGCGCGATGGCGGCGCTCCACCAGCGCTACGGCGTGCACAAGATCGACTTGCCGGAGAAGCTGTTCGGCGTCTTCCCGCAGTTCCTGCAGGACGAGTACTGCTTCCTGACGAACGGCTTCGACGAGGTGTGCCTGCAGCCGCATTCGCGCGTGGCCGGCGTCGACGAGGAGGACATCGCCGCGCGCTCCGACGAGCTGCAGGTGCTGACGTGGGGGCCGGCGGCGGGACCGGGACTGATCGCCACGCGCGACTTCTCCGAGGTCTTCGCGCTCGGCCACTGGGAATACGCGAAGGACACGCTGGCCCAGGAATACGAGCGCGACATGAAGAGGGGCCTGACGAACGTGCCGTTCCCGGCCAACTACTATCCGGACGACAATCCGGCGCTCGAGCCGCTGTTCTCGTGGCGCGCCCACGCCAACCTGCTGTGGCGCAACTGGCTCAACTGGGTCTACCAGACCACGCCGTACGACCTGTCCGAAATCCCGCGTCTGCGCGCCGAGAAGAAACTCGGCACCGACCGCACGCTGCGTCACGCCCCCGCCGGCCCCCGCGCCGACGGCTTCGAACCGCTGCTCGGCGACGGCTACGGCCTGACGGAACGGTAGCGCCACGCCTATGGCGAAGTCGGACATTCCCGGCGGCTTCGAATGGACAACACGAGGCCGCCGGACCAAACTTCGCGACATGCCGAAACGCCATCGTAACGCGGGAGTCGATGTGGGGGAGTAAAACTCCATCGTGCGTTTGCGGAGGGACCCCGAGGAAATGTCCTGCACGCGCGCGAACAATACGACAAGAGAAAAAAACGAATACGGTGACGGCATGGGCCGCCTCCCCGGCCAGCGGAACTGCAGGACTCCTGCGGGCAGCGCTGCGGCAGGACTGTGGACGATTCCGCGGGTTGACACCGCGCCGGTCGACGCAGCGGGCACCGCGGCACCGTCGCGGACGACGCTGCACAACGACGACGCGGAACATCCGCGGAACGGCGCGTGGCAAAGGGGTTTGGCACGGACCCGACCGGACGACGGCATCGACGCCCCCGACGGGACCCGATCCCCGACACGCCGCGGACAGCTACCATTCCAAAGACAGCTGAAAAGACTCGACAATTTGGCGATGGTTGCTGGACTAGACTTGACAACTGATAGAGAGATTCAGGAGGCATGAATGATTGATGCATTCAGCGCGGGCGCCGTCACGCTCGCGGCCACATCGATGGATATGCCGAGCATCGACGACTTTCTCCCCCCGGAGATCCTGTTCCAGGGCACGCCCTTCGCGATCAACCGCATCATCTTCGTCCGCATTCTCGCGACGATCATCATGCTGCTCGTGCTGGGCATCACGGCCGCGCGCGCGAAGCTGATTCCGGGCCGCTGGCAGGGTGCCGTCGAATGGATCGTCGAGTTCACCGAGAAGAACATCGTCTACCAGGTCATGGGCGAGGTGCGCGGTCGCCGCTACGTCCCGATGATCCTCACGGTGTTCCTGACGATGCTCGTCTTCAACCTGTGCGGCGAGGTCCCGGGCTTTAACATCGCGGCGAGCGCCACGATCACGTTGCCGCTCGTCTTCGCGATCTGGTGCTTCGTGCAGTACTGGATCGCCGGCATCCGCGAGAAGGGCCTCGGCCACTTCCTGCGCGACGAGATGTTCCCGAAGGGCGTTCCGGCCCCGGTCTACATCCTGCTGGCGCCCATCCAGCTGCTCGAGCTGCTGATCATCCGCCCGTTCTCGCTGACGATCCGACTGTTCGCGAACATGGTGTCCGGCCACCTCATCCTGGCCCTGTGCCTGTCCGCCACGCAGTTCTTCCTGTTCGAGGTCGTCAACAAGGCCATGATGCCGTTCGGCATCATCACGTTTGCCGCCGGCGCGTTCATGTATCTGTTCGAGATGCTGGTCGCCGCGCTGCAAGCCTACATTTTCGCCATCCTGACGACGGCGTACATCAACATGAGCTACCCGGAAGTCGACTGAGTCGGCGGGTTGCGCCGTCGCGTGCCGAATCGTTCAAATAAACAGAGAAATAAAGAAATTCACGATTCGCCACGGCGGCAAGGAAAATTTTTTGTTGCTGCAATGCAATAAACCAGAAAGGACACAACCATGGATATCGTTACCCTCGCTGAGGTCGCCGGCAACCTGAACGTCGTTGGCTACGGTCTCGCCGCCATCGGCCCCGGCATTGGCCTGGGCATCCTGATCGGCAAGACGATCGAGTCCACGGCCCGCCAGCCCGAGCTCGGCGGCCGCCTGCAGACCCTGATGTTCCTCGGCCTCGCGTTCGTCGAGGTCCTGGCCCTCCTCGGCTTCGTCGCCGCCTTCATCTTCAGCTGACCGAACGATTCTTCCATCAAGAATCCAACGCGAACCTGAAGCACTGAAAGCCCACGAAGACGAAAGGAGGAAGGCACATGATGACTCTCGCTGAGGACGGCGTCTCGCTGTTCCTGCCGAAGAGCTACGACATCGTCTGGTCATTGATCATCCTGGTGATCGTCGCCATCTTCTTCTACAAGTTCTTCCTGCCGAAGCTCCAGTCTGTGTTCGACGAGCGCGCCTCCAAGATCGAAGGCGGCATCGCGAAGGCCGAAGAGGCCCAGAAGGAAGCCGAAGAGGCAAAGAAGAAGTACGAAGCGCAGCTCGGCACCGCCCGTGTCGAAGCCTCGAAGATCCGCGACGACGCCCGCGCCGAAGCCTCGCACATCATCTCCGACGCGCGTTCGCGCGCCGAGTCCGATGCCGCCCAGATCACGGCGAACGCCCAGCGTTCGATCGAATCGCAGCAGCAGAAGGCGATGGTCAGCCTCCAGGGACAGGTCGGCGTGCTCGCCACCGCCCTGGCCGGCAAGATCCTGGGCTCCGAGCTCAAGGATGCCAATGTCCAGTCCGACATGATCGACCAGATGATTGCCGACATGGACACCGAGGCCAAGAAGTAAGAGAACCGAACCGTAAAGGAAGGGAGGTGAACGTTGCGAGGAGAAGCCTCACGCATGTCGGACCGCGATTCGCGTGACCTGATGGCGAAGAAGATCGCCGCCCTGGGCGACGACGCGTGGCAGCTCGGCAACGAGATGTTCACGATCACCGACGTCCTGGACGCCAACCCGCGCCTCCAGCGCGCACTGACGGACCCGGGCCGACCGGTTGCGGACAAGACCGCCGTCCTGCACACGCTGCTGGGCGACGAGGCGCTGCCGCTGACCGGCGAGATCATGTCCGATCTCGTCAATCGCACGTGGAGCCGCGCGTACGACATCGACAACGCGGTGGAGGACTTCGGCGTGGACGCCATGATGTACAAGGCGGACGCGGACGGAGACACGCTGCAGGTCTCGATCGAGCTGGCACAGCTCCAGTCGGCGCTGCTGAACCTTCCCGTCGTTCGCTCTCGCCTGTCCGACGCCCAGGCGCCGGCGAAGGCACGCATCGAGCTGCTGCACGCGCTGATCGACCCGATGAACATGAAGCCGGTCACCGTCCGGCTCGCCGAGCACTGCGCGTCCAATCCGCGCAAGCGCCGGTTCCTGGAGACGATCCAGTGGCTGATCGAGAAGTTCTCCCGTCACATGGGAGAGTCGCTCGTCGTCGTCACGACGGCCACGCCGCTCAAGCAGGAACAGATCGACAAGCTCGTCGAGATCTACTCGAAGAAGGTCGGCCACCCGGTGCACATTAACTCCATGGTTGATCCAACCGTGTTGGGTGGCATGCGAGTGCAGGTCGGCGATGAAGTCACGGACAACACCGTCGTCGCGCAGCTCGAGAACCTGCAGCGCAAGGCGAAGGCCGGCGCAGTCCTGTGACGGGAGAATCGTTTAGTAAATGAATGTAATAAAAATTTTACTGAACGATTCACGCCCCGCAGGCATTGAAATTTAACCAAAACAATAAGGAGTGATCATGGCAGAACTTACCATTGATCCCGCCACGATACGAAAGGCGCTTGACGACTTCGTCGACTCGTACAAGCCGTCGGAGACGCCGACGGCCGAAGTCGGCCACGTCGCGACTGCCGGCGACGGCATTGCGCACGTGACGGGACTGCCTGGTTGCATGGCCAACGAGCTGCTGACGTTCGAGGACGGCACGCTCGGCCTGGCGTTTAACCTTGACGCCCGCGAGATCGGCGTCGTCATTCTCGGCGACTTCGCAGGCATCGAGGAAGGCCAGGAGGTCCGGCGTACCGGCGAAGTGCTCTCCGTGCCGGTCGGTGACGGGTTCCTGGGTCGAGTCGTCGACCCGCTGGGCAACCCGATCGACGGCCTCGGCGAGATCAAGAGCGAAGGCCGCCGCGTCCTGGAAGCCCAGGCTCCGGACGTCATGCACCGCCACCCGGTCGACGAGCCGATGGCGACGGGCCTCAAGGCCATCGACGCGATGACGCCGATCGGCCGTGGCCAGCGCCAGCTCATCATCGGCGATCGCCAGACCGGCAAGACGGCCATCGCGATCGACACGATCATCAACCAGAAGAAGAACTGGGAATCCGGCGATCCGAAGAAGCAGGTGCGCTGCATCTACGTCGCGATCGGCCAGAAGGGTTCGACGATCGCCTCCGTCAAGCAGAGCCTCGAGGAGGCCGGCGCGATGGAGTACACGACGATCGTCGCGTCCCCGGCGTCCGATTCGGCCGGTTTCAAGTACATCGCTCCGTACACCGGCTCGGCCATCGGCCAGCACTGGATGTACTCGGGCAAGGACGTCCTCATCGTCTTCGACGACCTGTCCAAGCAGGCCGAGGCGTACCGTTCGATCTCGCTGCTGCTGCGCCGCCCGCCGGGGCGCGAGGCGTACCCGGGCGACGTCTTCTACCTCCACTCCCGTCTGCTGGAACGCTGCGCACGCGTCTCCGACGACCTGGGTGGCGGCTCGATGACCGGCCTGCCGATCGTCGAGACGAAGGCGAACGACGTGTCCGCGTACATTCCGACCAACGTCATCTCCATCACCGATGGCCAGATCTTCCTGCAGTCCGACCTGTTCAATGCCGGCCAGCGTCCGGCCGTCGACGTCGGCATCTCGGTGTCGCGAGTCGGTGGCGCCGCGCAGACGAAGGCCCTGAAGAAGGTCTCCGGCACGCTGAAGATCTCGCTCGCGCAGTATCGTTCGCTGGAATCGTTCGCGATGTTCGCTTCCGACCTCGACGCCGCGTCGAAGGCCCAGCTGAACCGCGGTTCCCGCCTGACCGAGCTGCTGCGCCAGCCGCAGTTCTCCCCGTATTCGATGGAAGAGGAAGTCGCCTCCGTCTGGGCCGGTACCAACGGCAAGATGGACGACCTGGAGATCGTCGACGTCCTGCCGTTCGAGAAGGGCATGCTCGAGTACCTGGCGAACAACACCGACATTCTCGACGTCATCCGCGAAACCGGCGACTTCACCAAGGAAACCGAGGCGAAGCTCGACAAGGCCATCGAGGCCTACCGCGAGACGTACGTCACGAAGGCCGGCAAGCCGCTCGTCAGCCACGAGGAAACGAAGGCCACCGCCACGCCGGTCGACCAGGAACAGATCAAGGCCAAGGGCAAGGCTCAGGCCGCCAAGGCTTCCGACAAGAAGACGGCAGAAAAGAAGTAACCCATGGGATCGCAACTCGCATTGAAGAGCAGGATCGCCTCCACGGGGTCGCTGGAGAAGATCTTCAACGCCCAGGAGATGATCGCGGCGTCGCACATCGCACAGGCCCGTCAGGTCGCGATGAACGCGAAGCCCTACACTGATGCGATTTTCGATGCCGTCCAGACACTGGTATCCCACTCCCATATCTCGCATCCGATCGCCGAGAAGAAGGAAGACAACCCGCGCGTTGCCGTCCTCGCCCTGACGTCGGATCGAGGTATGGCCGGCGCCTATACTTCGTCGATCATTCACGAGACCGAAGATCTGCTCGACCGCCTTGACAAGCAGGGCAAGCAGCCGGAGCTGTTCGTCTACGGACGACGCGGCGTGACGTATTACAAGTACCGCAAGCGCAACCTTGCGCGTACGTGGGAAGGCGATACCGAGAAGCCTGGTGTCGAAGTCGCCGACGCCATCTCCAGCGCGTTGCTGGACGCCTACATGAAGCCGGCCGACGAGGGCGGAGTTTCCGAACTCTACATCGTCTACACCGAGTTCATCAACATGGTGGTCCAGAAGGTCCGCGTGCTCCGCATGCTGCCGGTGGAGATCATCGAAGCCGAAGTGCATACGCACACCGAGGTGCAGGACGATGCGTCCGTCGCCAACGGCGTGCGCCCGCTGTACTCCTTCGAGCCGAGCCTCGAGGAGGTGCTCGACGCCGTGCTGCCGAAGTACGTCCGCTCGCGCATCCACGAGTGCCTGATGCAGGCCGCCGCCTCCGAGGTGGCGAGCAGGCAGAACGCCATGCACACGGCCACCGACAACGCGCGCAGCCTGATCGACGACCTGACCCGCAAGCTCAACGCTTCGCGCCAGGCGGCGATCACCCAGGAACTTACCGAAATCATCGGCAGCGCCGATGCACTCAACAAGGAAGAGTAGGAATCGCGAAATGGCTGAAACTACAAGCACTCCGGCCGCTGCGGCTTCCGATGTGACGACGGCTGCCGAGCCGATCGTCGGTCACGTGACCCGTATCCAGGGCTCCGTCATCGACGTCGAGTTCCCGGTCGGCCACATGCCGGACATCTACAACGCGCTGACGGTCGAGATCGCCGGCACGGGCTCCCAGGAAGAGGGCGAACAGAAGAACCAGACGATCACGCTCGAGGTCGAACAGCACCTCGGCGACTCCACCGCCCGCTGCGTGGCGCTGAAGTCCACCGATGGCCTGGTCCGCTCCGCCGAGGTCCACGACACCGGCGGCCCGATCAGCGTGCCGGTCGGCGACGTGACCAAGGGCCACGTCTTCGACGTCGCCGGCAACATCCTCAACAAGAAGCCTGGCGAGAACATCACGGTCAAGGAACGCTGGCCCATCCACCGCAACCCGCCGGCATTCGACCAGCTGGAGTCCAAGACCCAGATGTTCGAGACCGGCATCAAGGTCATCGACCTGCTGACCCCGTACGTGCAGGGCGGCAAGATCGGCCTGTTCGGTGGCGCCGGCGTCGGCAAGACCGTCCTGATCCAGGAAATGATCCAGCGCGTGGCCCAGAACCACGGCGGCGTCTCCGTGTTCGCCGGCGTCGGCGAACGTACCCGCGAGGGCAACGACCTGATCGGCGAGATGGACGAGGCCGGCGTTCTCGAGAAGACCGCCCTGGTCTTCGGCCAGATGGACGAGCAGCCGGGCACCCGTCTGCGCGTCCCGCTGACGGCACTGACGATGGCGGAGTACTTCCGCGACGTCGAGAACCAGGATGTGCTGCTGTTCATCGACAACATCTTCCGCTTCACGCAGGCGGGCTCCGAGGTCTCGACGCTGCTCGGCCGCATGCCGTCGGCCGTCGGCTACCAGCCGAACCTCGCCGACGAGATGGGCGCCCTGCAGGAGCGCATCACGTCGACCCGTGGCCACTCGATCACGTCGCTGCAGGCCATCTACGTGCCTGCCGACGACTACACCGACCCGGCCCCGGCCACGACGTTCGCGCACCTCGACGCGACGACCGAGCTGTCCCGTGACATCGCGTCGAAGGGCATCTACCCGGCCGTCGACCCGCTGTCCTCGACCTCGCGAATCCTCGATCCGCGCTACGTCGGCCAGGCGCACTACGACTGCGCCAACCGCGTCAAGGCCATCCTGCAGCGCAACAAGGAACTCCAGGACATCATCGCCCTGATCGGCATCGACGAGCTCGGCGAGGAAGACAAGACGATTGTCAACCGCGCCCGCAAGATCGAGCAGTTCCTGGGCCAGAACTTCTACGTCGCCGAAAAGTTCACCGGCGTCGAGGGCTCGTATGTCCCGGCCGAGGAGACGATCGAGGCGTTCACCCGCATCTGCGACGGCGTCTACGACAACGTCCCGGAGCAGGCCTTCTCGGGCATCGGCGGCATTGACGACCTCGAGAAGAAGTGGCACGACATGCAGAAGGAATTTGGTGAGTGATGGCTGGATCGACGATGGAAGTGAATATCGTGTCCGCGGCCCGTCCCGTCTGGAGCGGCACCGCGAAGTCCGTCACCATCCCGGCGTACGCGGGCGGCATGGGCATCCTGCCGGACCACGAGCCGGTGCTGACGGTGATCAAGGAAGGGACCGTCATGGTCGTTGAACCCGACGGCGGCAAGCGCTCCTTCGAGGTGACCGACGGCTTCATTTCCTTCGACTCCAACAAGCTGACCGTCGTCGTCGAGCACGCCCGTTCCATCGCGAACGCCGCCCCCGACGAGACCAGCATGATGACGGTGGGCGACGGCTTCGAGGGCCGGCGCCAGAACCGCCAGGAACGCGGTCGGAACTGATCCGCGGTCATTGTCTCCAAGCAGAATGTCACAGGCCCGAGCCTCCGGCTCGGGCCTGTGACATTCTTGTCGGGAAATGGGTGGTCTTGATGGGAAAAGAAGGGTAGGAGAATAAGCTGACCTCGCACTTTCTGAAGAGGCATTTGAAAAGTGCGAAGTTTCCGTAGGGTCCAGTCTCGCCATGGAAGCACAAGCAAGGAAAAACTTCGCACTTCTCAAATGACACCTTGGAAAGTGCGAAGTCTTGGTAAAGACTGCGGCGAATTCTCACGGCGTGTCATTATCCTAGGTACTCATGCACACTTCTCATCATTCCCTCGTGGGCCGGCTGGTCGCCGGCCTCGCGGCCGTCTGCGTCTGCATCGGCCTCGCCGGCTGCGGTTCGGGCAGCGACGCCAGTTCCGACAGCTCGACCAGCAGCTCGTCGAGTTCGTCGAGTTCGTCGAGTTCGTCCAGCTCGACGAAACTCAACCAGATCTCCGGCGTGACGCTGACCGGCACCCCGGGCGAGAAGCCGACGATCAAGCTGGGCAGCACGCCGATGACCGTCGAGGACCAGAGCTACGTCATCCTGCAGGAAGGCAACGGCGACACGATCGCCGACGGCAACCGCGTCTGCGCGCAGGGCATCGCGATCAACGTGCAGGACGGTACCGAGCTGATGAGCACCTGGGAGGACAACACGCCCGACTGCTCGATCGTCATGAGCGAGTCGGGCATGGGCAACTACTACAGCGTCTTCAAGGGGTCGAAGATCAACACGACCGTTGCGATCGGCGTCAACGACTCGAGTTCCAGCGGCGTCTCCTACATCATGGTGCTCACGTTCGTCTCGCAGTCGACCGACCTGACGAAGGCGACCGGCACGAAGGTCACCGACATCCCGTCCGACCTGCCGATCGTGACGACCGACTCCGACGGCAAGCCGTCGATCAACATGAACGGCTACAAGGGTTCCGACAGCCTCGTCACGCAGGTGCTGATCCAGGGCGACGGCGACGAGATCGGCGAGGACGACACGGCCGTCGTCAAGTACACCGGCTGGCTGCTCGACGGCACGCAGTTCGACTCGTCGTGGGATTCCGGCTCGACATTCGACGCGTCGATGTCCGGCGGCGTCATCCAGGGCTGGATCGACGGCCTCGTCGGCCAGAAGGTCGGCTCGCAGATCCTGCTCGTCGTCCCGCCGGACCTCGGCTACGGCGACACGGCGCAGGGTTCCATCCCGACGAACTCGACGCTCGTCTTCGTCATCGACATCCTCGCGAAGTACTGATTGGTTTTGATGTCGCAAACCCGGGCCACCGGCTCGGGTTTGTGACATCTTCTTGAATTCGGCTTGGTTTGGTAGGGTAGGGGAACTATGCGTATCATTGTCGCCGACTGCTCGGCTGAATACACCGGCCGCCTGCAGGCGTCGCTTCCGCGTGCCCGTCGCGTCGTGCTCGTCAAGGCCGACAACAGCGTGCTCATTTTCTCGGAGCTCGGCTCCTACAAGCCCCTCAACTGGATGGCGGCTCCCTGCACGCTCAAGGACATTTCGAACGATTCTCGCAAGTCGGACGATTCTTCCGCCGATGTCGCGGCCGACGCCGCGGCCGACACCGCAGATGCCGCCGCGGGGGAGACGCTGCCGGAGAACGAGGTGCCCGAGAAGGTCATCCGCGCGTGCGCGGACAAGGGGTGCGACGTGCTCGAGATCACGTTCCACAAGATCTATTCGGACGAATCGTTCGACCTCGGCGAGGATCCGGGGCTGAAGAAGGACGGCGTCGAGGACCATCTGCAGAAGTACCTCGCCGAGCAGATCGAGCGCATCGGCGAGGGCGCGCGGCTGGTGCGGCGCGAGTACCCGACGGCGATCGGTCCCGTCGACATCATGGCGATCGACGGATCCGGCCAGCACGTCGCGATCGAGATCAAGCGACACGGCGGCATCGACGGCGTCGAGCAGCTGACGCGATATGTCGAGCTGCTGAACCGCGATCCGCTGCTCGCGCCCGTCCGCGGCATCTTCGCCGCCCAGACGATCGCCCCGCAGGCCAGGACGCTCGCCGAGGACCGCGGCTTCGAGACGCTGATCCTCGACTACGACGACATGCGCGGCTACCAGGACGACACGCTCCGGCTGTTCTGATTCCTGTTCGCGTCGCAATTCCCCGGTCCGACCACAGGATTGTGACATGTTCGATATTCCGGGCAATTCTCCAGCTGGTTGTCAGCTGACAGGGGTATTCGCCGGGTAGACTCGCGCGTCGTGGAAGAATGGGACTACTGGGCCGCCGCCGGGCTGTCGTTGACGGCCACTGTAGAATGGATGGCGTTATGAGTGATGCAGATGAGAAGCGGGACGACTCCCGCGGCAAGAATGCGCCGTCGCGCCACGCCAAGTTCATGCGTGGCATCGTCACGCCGGTGCTCGGGTTGCTGGCCGTGCTGTTCATCGTGCTCGGCATCCTGAACCAGACGACGTGGGCGCCCAGCACCGACATCAACGCCACCGCGACGACGAGCGGCAGCGAATACATTCTCACCGATCCGGGCGTGCTCGACCTCGTCGACAGCAACGTCACGCTGACGGTGACGGAAACGTCGACGGGCTCCACCGACACCAACAACACCGACGCCAACGCGACCACCCCGACCGTCTGCATCGCCGTCGGCTCGGCGAAGGACGCGGCCGGCTGGGTGGAGGGCTTCCCGTACACCCGCATCACCGGCCTGAACGACTGGTCGACGCTGTCGACGTCGAACGAGGCCGCGCAGGGCGACAAGAAGACGTCCGACACCGACGTCGCGTTCGCCGACTCGGTCATGTGGACGCAGCATGTCTGCTCGGCCGACGGCCAGAACACCGTCACGCTGAACCTGACGAACGCCAGCGACACGTCCGTCGCGATCGTCGACCTCGGCACCGACACCGGTTCGGCCGCCGTCACGATGCACTGGACCCGCACGAACCCGCCGAACTTCGCGATGCCGTTCTACTTCGCGGCCGGCCTGTTCGTCATCGCCGCCATCCTCGCTGCATCGGTCTTCGCCTGGCCGCCGGAAAAGCGCCGCAAGCTCGTCCACCGCCACACCGAGCAGGAGCGCGAGGAGCGCCGCCGCAAGAAGAAGGAAGCCCGCGAGCAGGAAGTCTCGATCGCCGACGCCGTCACCGGCACGATCGCCGTCATGAAGCCGAAGAAGCGCGACAAGTCGAAGCCGCGCCGTCGCCACGCGCCGGGCGTCACTCCTGTCGACATCGACATGAACGATTCGTCCGCCACGGCCGGGTCCGGCGACTCCGCGCCGTCCACCCCGACCGTCGTCGACCCGGGTTCCCGCAACCTCGTCGCCGACGTCGCCGCGGCCAACGGGTCGGCAGGCGACGCCGCGGGCGCCGACACGGCAGCCGCATCCGCGACGTCGACCGGCACCGGCACGATGACCGCCGCCGACATCCTCGCGGCAGGCACTGCGGCCGCGGTTGGCGAGACGAACACCACCGCCGCCGGGCAGCCCGCCGACGCGGATAATGCTTCCAACGCGACTCCCGCTTCCGACGCCGCCGCGGCCAGTGCCACGACCGACATGTCCGCGACGGGCACGCTGTCCGCCGCCGACGTGCTCGCCGCCGGAACCGCCGCCGCGAATGCCGGCACCGCCGTCGCATCGGCGGAAGAACCGGCACGGGAATCGCAGGAATCGCCCATTACCGAGGAGAAGCCGGCCGAAGCACAGCCGACGGAGCCGACGACGGAGACCGGCGAGATCACGCTGACCGGCATCAGTCGCAAGGCGCTGCGCAAGCGCCGGCAGCGCCATCAGGACGCCGACAACGCCGCGGACAGCACGTCGAATGCGGACGAATTGTCGCCGCTCGACGGTAACGACGGCGAGACGACGTCCGTCATCACGCAGGACGAGCTTGCCGCGTACTTCGCGCGCCTGGCGCAGGAAAGCCAGGAAGCCGGGTCCGCGATCGAGGCGGACGAATCGTCCGTCATTCCGACGATCGACGCGACCGACCACGACTCCGCATCCAAGCCGGCCGGTTCCGGCGCCAAGGAGGCCTAAATGAAGAAGCGTTCACCGATCACGATCGCCGTCGCCGCGGCACTGGCGGTGGCACTGGGCGTCTCGCTCGCCGCGTGCGAGGGCGAGGTGCCGACCGTCAGCAGTTCCGCGAGCGCGAGCGCGGCCGCGAGTCCCGACCTGACCGAGGAGCAGGAGAAGGAGATGCGCGAGGCGCTGCTCAAGACGATCACCGAGTGCAACGACGCGAAGACGACCGAGGGTCTCGACACCGCGATGACCGGCCCCGAGCTGCAGATCCGCACGAGCGAGATCGAGATCGCGCAGAAGACCGGCAACCTCGACGCGAAGACCGAGATCCCGACCGACATCACGCAGACCGTCATCCCGACCGACTCCGGCTGGCCGCGCTCCGTGTTCTCGATCACGACGACGACGAGCGACCAGCAGAGCAAGCGGCTGCTCGTCTTCACGCAGGATTCGGCCCGCTCGAACTACAAGCTGTGGGGCGTCGCGAGGCTGTTCCAGGGCGTCAGCCTGCCGAAGTTCGAGATTCCGTCGATCGGATCGTCGATGGGCACCGACGACGATTCCGGCCTTGTCATGACGCCGAAGGAAGCCGTCGAGCGCTACGCCGACGTGCTGACGAACGGCGACAGCTCGCAGTACGCGGGCGATTTCACCGACGATTACTTCCGCCAGGAGCTCGCGCAGCTCGAACAGACCGTCGCCGAGGCGATGCAGAAGAACGACGGCACGTCCGAGCAGGTCTTCACCGCCGACCTCGACGAGATCAAGGTCATGCGGTCCGCCGACGGCGGCGACCTCGTCGTCGCACAGATCAACTCGGTGTGGACACGCGCGGCCGGGTCGGGCCGCGAGTCGCAGCCGGCCAGCGACGCCGAGCGCGCGCTGTTCGGCGACGGCACCGCGACGAGCACGATGAAGGTCACCTACGTCAACGTCGTCGCCCTCTACGTCCCGCCGGCCTCCTCCGGCGACAAGGTCACCGCCGTCGGCGCCGAGCGCCAGGCCATCAAGGTCGAGGCGGTCTGAGAGACCGTTCAGGCTTGGCTCCCTGGAAGGGAGCTGCCGAGCGTAGCGAGGCTGAGGGTCGACCGCCGATGCCGCCGAAGGCGGCGAGAGCGCGCCGGGACGCGTGCGCGTGATGGGACTCAAGTCACGTCGTGACGGGACTCAAGCCACGTCGTAATCGAACGTGCCAGCGCGCACTCGTCGCTACGCGACGTCGTGCGGTCGACCCTCAGTCGGCTTCGCCGACAGCTCCCTTCCAGGGAGCCAAGTGACGGAACCCCCGAAACGCGCGTAGAATCGTTCCATATTTGTCCTACGAAACGAAAGAAGGCAGCATGGCACAGCAGCAGCCGTTCAAGCCGGGCATTTCGATGGCCGGGGCCGTGGATCTCGAGGCGCTCAAGCACAAGGTCGAGGCGGAGCCCGGCGAGGCCGGCGGCGCGCCGGCGGCCGGCGGCTACGTCGTCGACGTCACCGAGGCGAGCTTCCAGTCGATGGTGCAGAATTCGGCGACGTTCCCGATCCTGCTGCTGCTGTGGGTCAAGTCGGACGACCGGCTGTTCCCGATGGCGAAGGCGCTCGGCGACGCCGTCGACAAGCTGAACGGCCAGATCCAGCTCGCCCGCATCGACATCGCCGAGAACCCGACGATCGCGCAGACGTTCCAGGTCGCCGGCGCACCGGCGCTGTTCGGCCTGATCGGCGGCCGCCCGATGCCGATTCTCGCCGGCCTGCCGTCGCCGGACGAGCTTACGCAGATCGTCGAGCAGGTCATCCCGCAGCTCGTCGCCGTCGCCGCGCAGGCCGGCGTGACCGGCACGGCTCCGTACATGGAAGCGTCGAACGATTCGTCCGCCTCCGGCGACGGCGCCGATTCCGCGGCCGCCGGCCTCGATATCGTGCCGCCGGCCCACGAGGAGGCGCACAACCTCGCGCTGCAGGGCGACTACGCCGGCGCGGCCGCCGCCTACGAGCAGGTCCTCGAGTCCGACCCGTCCGACCAGCTCGCCGCCCGCGAGCGCGCGAAGGCGCTGCTGCTGGCCCGCTCGGCGACCGCGAACGTGCGCGACGTGCGCACCGCCGCCGCCGACAATCCGAACGATGTCGAGGCCCAGCTCGCCGTCGCCGACGTCGACATGATCGGCGGCCAGATCCAGGACGCGTTCGACCGCCTCCTCGACTTCCTCGCCGCCGGCCACAAGGCCGACATCGAGCCCGTCCGCCAGCGCCTGCTCGAATACTTCCTGATTCCCGACGACGGCGACCCCCGCGTCGCCCGCGCCCGTCGCCGGCTGGCCACGCTGATGTACTGACGTACTGACGTCATATGGAAGAAGCTCCCTTTTCAGGGAGCTTCTTCTCTTTGATGTCTCAGGAGGTTTTATGACATCTCGTGGCGATCGGCCTAGACTGGACGTATGTCTGACGAATTTTCGGTGCTCGACGACTATGAATTCGAACGGCGGTTCTTCGTGCGGGAAATGCCGTCGGAGCTGGACGACGGGGACGCCCAGCTCATTATCCAGAGCTATTTCGTGCACGCCGACAGCTACGCGCTGCGCGTGCGCATGACGAGTCGGACAGCGAAGGTCGAGATGTCGGCCGCGACCGATCCGCTCGACGTCCTGCGCCGGCATCGCGACGAGTTCCGCGCGGCGACGGTGACGGTGAAGGGGCCGTCGGTCGGCGGCACCAGGTACGAAGCCGAGCGCGAGGTCGACTCGCGGATCGCCGCGGAGCTCATCATGCGCGGCGGCGACGTCATCGTGAAGAATCGCTACACGGCGTGGATTGGCGAGGACGGCTGGAATCTCGACGTCTTCGGCGGCCGCAACTACCCGCTCGTCATCGCCGAATGCAAGCGCTCGTCGCCGGTGACGAACCTCGTCATCCCGAAATTCTGCGTCACCGAGATCACCGACGAGAAACGATTCAGCAACGACGAGCTGTCCTGGAAGCCCTACGGCGACTGGGCCGACAGCTTCGAGCAGGAGCTCGCGGCCAGCGGCCCCCACTTCGGCGAGCTGTTCGGCACGAACACGATGGAGGAGTAGGACGGCCACTCCCTCCGCTGCGCCCACTCCCTCTTCAGAGGGAGTCGAACATCGCGAAGCGATGTTCGGTGGGAGTCGCGGAGCGGCGAAGCCGCGAAGCGCCGGGAGTTTCCGGCGAAAAAACGCAATCCGGCTGGACACTGTCCGCGAGTCGTGTAAAGTAGTGCCTCGGAAGGGCTCGTAGCTCAGTGGATAGAGCGTTCGCCTCCGGAGCGAAAGGCCGTGGGTTCGAACCCCATCGAGCCCACCATTGTTCTTCAGGTGTCACAGGCCCGAGCCGATGGCTCGGGCCTGTGACATTTTTGTTATCTCAACCCCTACAAGGAATCGGCGCTGCTCCCTCGGCTCCGGCAGGCACGGCGTGCATTTAATCCCCTGGAAGGGGATCGGCGAGCGCGCAGCGCGAGCCGAGGGGTCGACCGCCGACGCCGCGAAGCGGCGAGAGCGCCCATGAACGTGACAAGTACATGAGAATTGACCAGTAAGAGTGCGGGGGCTCGGGACCAGTCTCGCACTTTTCGGAAGGGCATTTGGAAAGTGCGAACTATTTCGCTGTTCCGGCCTATCTGCCGACCCGTTTTCCGGCCCTGAACCTGCGTAATTCCTCGCACTTTCCAAATGCCCTTCTGGAAAGTGCGAAGTCGCTCCTCGAACCAGACATCTTGTATGGCTTTTGTGTCCATTTTGTGGGGGTGCAGACCGGACGCGCGGGGTTTGGTAGCGTGGAGAATCGTTGACATTCCAGCGATGCAGGCCGGCGGCGCCGCCGGTGGCGTTCGCGGCGGGAAAAATTGCCGGGGAATGGATGCGCGGGGTGCCGGTTGGACATCCCGGAAGACAGACAACGTGCCTGGCGATCACGACGGCCCCGACGACAGAAAGCCCCGACCATCATGACCCGATCCCGTTCGCATGCCAGCCTGCGCAGGCGGCGTGCCCCATGGCGATTCGCCATGGGATCGATCGTCATGTTCGTCGTCTTCGTCCTGTTCGCCGTCCCGGGTCACAGCGCCGTCGCCGCCGAACTGCTCGAGGTCGGGCACGGCAACACGGGAACGTCCGTAGCCGGAACATCGGCTGTCGGAACGTCCGCCGGCGTCACGCTTGCCGATGAAGCATCCGTCGCCGACGATCCCGATGCCCAGGCCGCCACCGAGGCCGAGCTCGAGCACGCCCGCACGCTGCTGTCGAAGGCGCACTACGGCGAGCAGAGAGTCAACGAGGGCAGCTACCTGAATAACGCCGTCAACTTCACGCTCGTCATCAACCCGGCCGGCGACGACCTCGACGCCGACAGCCCCACGCTCATGCTTGACGACACGCTGTCGTACGTGCACGATCCCTACTACGGCAGCGCCCTGGTTTCCGTCATCAAGCAGTCGGTCAGCGTGTTCAAGGCGACCGACTGCCAGCAGAAGGGCTACGACGCGTTCATGCCTAACGGTGTCAACTCGGCAAACGCCGGCTGGAGCTGTCTTGTCGACAAGGAGCTCAGGCTCGGCGTCGACTACGCGATCGAGTACGAGGAGCAGCGGCCGGCGGAGTTGTTGCCGGGACAGTATCCGTACGTTCAGTATCTCGAGAATTATCTCCGGATCGTCGTGCCGGACGCCACGCCGCTCGTCATCGAGTATTCATACCGCGTAACCGCCGAATACGACATCTGGACGGCGATTGTCAACACCATCGGCATCCACGATCACACCGTCGCGCTCGCCGATCGCGCCACCGTCAACGTGCAGCAGGCGAACATCGAGGACGACTTCGAGGATGACGACTGGAACGATTCGTCCGCCGGCGACGACTCCGAGGATGGTGACGGTTCCGACGGCGAGGACGGCGGCGAGACCGATGACGATTCCTCCGTCGAAGGCGACGATCCCGACTTTGACTTTGACTTTGACTTTGACTTCGATTTCGATTTCGACATCGATTTCGACTTTGTCGGTGGCGCATGGCCCGGCTGGCCCGGTACTGGCGACGGCGACGAGTCGGAGGACCCGGACGGACCGGAGGATTCGGAAGAACCGGAAAATCCGGATGAATCGGAAGACCCGGATGATTCGGAAAACCCGGACGAGCCGGACGACGACGAGGCAATGCCCGACGATTCCGACACCGATGGCAATCCCGACGACAGCGACGGTGCCGCCCCGGACGACGAATACGCCCTGCCGTCCACTGGCGGCTCGGGCTCGATGGCGCTGCCCCTCATGCTCGCTGGCCTGGCCGTCACCGCCGTCTCGTTGGTCGCCCTGGCCTCCGCCATGCGCCCGGCCTCCCGGCGCCTCTCCTGAGCAAGTCCTTGAATACGTCTTGATGTCACAAACCCGAGCTGCCAGCTCGGGTTTGTGACATTTCGGGGGAGCGGCGAGGCTTACGGGGGACGGATGCAAGCGGTTTCGCTCTCGGGTGGCTAAACGGACAGGTTTCGTGGTCGTGCATTGGACACGCCGCGAATGATAGCCCGCCGCGAACGTCTATTTTTTCGCGCGAATCGTTTTTCTACACTCGGCAATCACGAAGCTGAAAACCATGGTTTTGCCACGGTTCTCCCAGTCTTCGTTCAGGAACGGGGGCCGCCGTGCAGGCCGCCGTTCCTCTCAGGGAGAGCAAGGAACCGAGAAGAAGGGGCAGCCGTCCGATGACTGAACCTCGCGTCAGCGCGGCCGCCGACCGGCGCGCCGTCGGCATCATCCGCAGCATCCGCCGCGTCATCGCGGCCGTCTGCAGCCTGCTGGCCGTGTTGCTGTTCGCCGTGCCGGGCAACGTCGCCTTGGCCGACGACCAGCAGGAATCGTCGTCGGCCGCCGATGCCCAGGACGCCACGTCTTCCAGTACGTCCGGCACCGACGCCACCGACACCACTAGTGCTTCCAATACGTCCAATACATCCTCCGGCAATACGTCCTCCGACGTCATCGACACTTCCGTCGACTTCTCGCCGTTCATCACGTCGGTGACGGCACAGTACCGGCCGAACGACTGGAGCGACTGGCAGACGGTCGGCGACGACACCGTCATGGACTCGGGCGGCAGCGTGCGGTTCACCGTGCGCTACTCGCTGCCCGGCGGCACGCTCGCGACCGGCCGCAACACGATCACCTACCGCATCCCCGCCGCGATCAAGCTCTCGCAGGGCAGCTCGGGCACCGTCTTCGCGAGCGACGGCAGCGAATCGGGCCGGTACGTGATCGGCACCGACGGCATCGTCACGATCGTCTTCAACGACGAGTTCGTCGCGAAAAACGCCGCCGGCGCGCCGGTCGACGGCTCGGTCATGTTCAAGGCGTCGGTCGACGACATCGCCGGCGGCGACGGCGGCAGCGTCCAGTTCAACGATTCGTCGACGCTGACGTTCCGCATCCGCGCGGCCGCCGACCTGACCGTCCAGAAGACGGCGGCGAAAGTCGGCGACGACGGCACGATCTCGTACACGATCGTCGTGTCCAGCAAGCAGGGCACCGCCACCGACGTCCAGCTGACCGACGTCATGTCGGCGAACGCCATCGCCGGCCTCGTCACCGTCAGGAAAAACAACAATTTCCTGCTCGATTCGTCCACCCCGCTCTCCGCCGACGAAGTCGGTCCGGCGGACGGTTCGGCATCGAACGATTCGTACGGCATCACCGTGGCCGCGGACGGCGCCGGATTCACCGGGACATTGCCGCAGATGGCGGCCGGCGACACCTATGTCATCACGTACAAGGCGCAGGCCGACGGCGTGGGGGAGCGCGACGTCAACGCGACGAACGAGATCACGGGGACGTCGAAGGACCACAACGGCAACGAGATCACGTCGAAGTCGTCGACGTCGACGACCTACTCCAAGCCGGCCGACCCGACCGAGCCGACAACGCCGACCGACCCCACGACGCCGACGGATCCCACCAATCCCACCGAGCCCACCAATCCCACCGAGCCCACGGAACCGACCGAGCCCACGGAGCCCACCGAGCCGGTCGAGCCCACTCCGGACCCCGAGGAACCGGCCCGCGAGGTGCTGTCGAAGTCCCATTCGGGCGAATCGTCGCCGGGCAACGGCGAATACGACGGCAACGCCGTGCTCTACACCGTCGTCGTCAACCCGAACGGCGACGACCTCGTCGCCAACGGCGCGACGCTGACGCTCAAGGACACGCTGACCTACAAGTACGACCCCTGGTACGGCAAGTACAAGGTCGCCATCGTGCCGAACTCGATCAAGGTCTATCGCGCGACCGACTGCACGGCCACGGGCGGTTCCGACTACATCCACCGCAACGAATCGAACTCGGCGAACGCCGCGTGGCAGTGCACCACCGGCGAGCAGCTCGCCGTCGGCACCGGCTACACGTTCCAGTACGCGGCGCAGGCGCACGGCAGCGAGCAGCAGATCGTCACGCTCAACGACACGCTGACGTTCACGCTGCCGGACAGCACGCCGCTCGTCATCCAGTACAAGTACCGCGTCACCGGCCAGGACAACACGTGGACGAAGCTGTCGAACAGCGCCGAGCTGACCGGCATCGGCTCGCTGACCGACATCTCCACCGTCCATGTTTTCGATTCCGGCGCCTCCGCCGACACCGGCGACACTCCGGACAAGCCCGACAACCCGACGTTGATATCGGTCGCGCTGCCGGGCACCGGCGGGGCCGGATCGGCCTGGGTGCTCGTCGCCGGCTTCGTCGCCGTCGCCGTCGCGCTCGCCGGATTGCTGCTCGCGCTGCGCCGGCACCTGTAGCGATTCGTCCGGCGGCACCGCCGCGAATCGCCGCAACCGCCGCACAACACCGCACAACACCAAGCTTCGCCTCCGCCTGTTCGGGGAGACGCTCCCGGCCAGACACCGGGAACCATGGAGAACCAAAGAGAACAACCAGAGAAGTCCACCCGAAGGGGGAACCACGATGACCACCAACCAGTTACGTCGATTAGCGCGCGTCGTCGCCGCGCTCGTCGCCGGCGTCGCGTTCATCGTCGCCGGCATGACCGGCGGCGCGCTGTTCAGCCGCCCGGCGAAGGCCGCCGAAGTCGTGCCGGCCGTGAAGGCTTCCGCCACGACGACGATCACCGTCACCGGCGGCGCGGCCGACACGTACACGGCCTACGAGCTGTTCAGCGCGACCGACCTCGGCTCCGACCTGTACTCGTACACGATCAACGAATCGTTCCGCAGCGCCATCATCGCCGGACTCGATGCCGCCGGCGCGAGCGTCGCCGACGACGCCGACAGCGCGACGATCCAGGCGGCCATCGCTGGCCTCGACTCGTCGGCGATGACGACGTTCGCGCGCACCGTCACGCAGAACCTCCCGGCTGACGCGACCGGCACCCAGTCCGAGGCGAGCGGCGACGACGCCGTCATCGCCGTCGAACCGGGCTACTACCTCGTCGTCCAGACGAGCTCGCCGGCCGACGGCGACGCCGCGTCGGCGACGATCGTCAGCACGGCCGGCAACGCCGGCGTCACCGTCTCGCCGAAGAAGGACACGCCGACGCTCGTCAAGAAGGTGCAGGAGAAGAACGATTCGGCCGCCACCGGCACCACGAACCCGACGGGCTGGCAGGACGGCGCCGACTACGACATCGGCGACGCCGTGCCGTACCAGCTCACGGCGACGCTGCCGTCGAGCGAGTCCGCCTTCGCCGCCTACCAGACCTACGCGCTGACGTTCCACGACACGCAGTCGGCCGGCCTGACCTTCAACGCCGACTCCGTCGCCGTCTCCGTCAACGGCACGACGATTCCGGCGACCGACGCCAACGGCCACGTCAACTACACCGTCACGTCGAACAGCGACGGATCGGCGCTCGCCGACGGCTGCACGTTCGAGGTCGCGCTGTCCGACGTCAAGTCGCTGACCGCCGCCGACGGTTCGTCGGTCGTCGTCAACGCCGGCGACGCGGTCGTCGTCAACTACACGTCGACGCTGAACTCCGGCGCCGTCATCGGCTCGACCGGCAACCCGAACGAGGCGCTGCTCGAGTTCTCGAACGTGCCGAACTCCACGACGAACCCGACCGGCAAGACGCCGAAGGACAAGGTGACGGTTTTCACGTTCAAGGCCGTCGTCAACAAGACCGACGGTCACGGCAATCCGCTCAAGGGCGCTGGCTTCACGCTCGAGAAGTACGATGCTGTTAATTCCACGTGGAACACCGTCCAGACGATCGCCGCCGGCGACGCGACGACGTTCACCTACTCCGGCCTCGATTCCGGCACCTACCGCCTGACCGAGTCGACGACGCCGTCCGGCTACAACACCGCGTCGCCGATCGTCTTCAAGGTCGTCGGCACGTACGACACCGACAGCGACGATCCGCAGCTCACCGGCCTCAAGGTGATGAGCGAGGACGGCACGCAGGAGCTGACCTCGTTCACCGTCGACTCCGCCGCCGGCACCGCCACGACGACCGTCGTCAACGAGCAGGGCACCAAGCTCCCGAGCACCGGCGCCGCCGGCACCAAGGTCCTCTACGCGCTCGGCATCGCGCTGGTCCTCGCCGCCCTCGCCGGCCTCATCGCGATGACCCTCCGCCGTCGCGACGCCTGACCTCCGCTCCCAACCCCCTTTCAGGGAACCCAATAGGGTCGTAATCCCCTGGAAGGGGATTGAGATCCCATTGAGCTCCCGGAAAGGCTGCAAACGCTCGCTAGCTCGCGTTGCATATTTCAGCGGCGGGAGCTAGGGCGCTTGATGAGGTAGTAATCCCCTGGAAGGGGATCGCTGAGGCGAAGCCGAAGCGAGGGGTCGACTTACGGAACGCAACCGGTCGCGTTCCGTAAGTCGACCCTCAGCCTCGCTTCGCTCGGCAGCTCCCTTCCAGGGAGCTTTTTCCTTTTGTGACATCTTGTTTTTGTACTTTCCCTGCACTTCACGAAGGTCTTGTGGAGACTGGAATACCCCCGTTGCGCGGCGTATTGGATGAGTCGTTCAATAGTCGAACTCGCCGACACGGCGGCGCAGCAGGTGCGCCGGACGCCGGCCGCACGCTCGAAAGGGGAGCCAGTCATGCAGACCGGTACCAACCGTCGTCTCGACGATCGGTCCACCGATCCGAAGCCGGACAGCAAGCAGGCTGCCGGCCAGCCGTTCGCCAACAACGACGGCATTCATTCTTCTTCCGCGTACGATTCCTCCAATTCGTACGATTCGCCCGTCTCCGCCGACGACCTGGCCTACGCCGAAGACGACGAGTTCGTCGCCGCCGAAACGCAGCCCGTGGACGCAACCGGTGCCGAGCTCCCCGGAAGGGAGCTGCCGAGCGAAGCGAGGCTGGGGGTCGACCCGGCCGCGTCAGCGGCCGGCGCTGCCGGCGCGACGGGCGGCCGCTTCCGTACGGCCGTCGGCACCGCGACGAAGCCGTTCCGCACGGCGACCGCCGCCGTCCGCACGCAGTGGGATCGCTACACGGCGACGAAGTTCTACCAGCTCTGGTCGAGGCGACCGAAGCTGTCGATCGGCCTGTACCTGCTCGTGGCCGTCGCGATGATCGCGACGATGGACATGCTGCAGATCTGGAGCGTGCGCACGTCGGCGCAGTACGATCCGAGCGCCGGCCTCGGCTTCTTCACGCAGGTGTGGCAGGCCGTCTACGAGGACATTCCGGGCGGCGCGTACTGCCTGAACTTCATCGCGCTCGCGCTCGTCTACCTCGTCATCGCGACGCTGATCAACCGGTTCTGGATCTCGACGGCCGTGTTCGGCACGCTGATGAGCGTGCTCGCGCTCGCCAACAAGATCAAGATCGGCCTGCGCAACGAGCCGGTCATCCCGAGCGACCTGATGATGATGGGATCGGGCGGCGAAGTGAGCGACAGCATCATGTCGTTCATCCCCGAAGACGCCGAAGCCATGATCGGCGTCGCTGTCAAGCGCCTCGTCGTCTTCGTCGCGATCTGCCTCGTGCTGCAGTTCCTGGATCGCCGTCGCGGCGTCATCCCCTGCAGCTGGATCCACCCGCTCGGCGGCAGGAAGCACCTCGCCGCCGCGTCCGGCTCCGCCGGTGCGGACGATCCGGCCGGCAGCAACGCCACCGCCAGCGTCGCCGGCACCGCCAACGTCGCCGCCGGCAAGCACATCGCCGAGACCCCGGCGCCGCGCAAGCGCGCCCTCCAGACGTCCCGCGGCCGTCGCGCGCTGGCCGGCCTGGTCGCGCGAATCGTCGCGCCGATCGTCGCCGTCGGCCTGCTGCTCGGCTACGCCGCCGGCCTCGCCGACGTCAACTCGAAGCTGCGCACGTTCGTCGAGGACAGCTTCGGCTACTCGCCGGCGCTGTGGGACACTGTCAACGACGCCGGCCGCAACGGCTCGCTGACGACGTTCCTGTCGCTGCTCGACGTCGACGCGATGGACAAGCCCGAAGGCTACTCGCAGGCCGCGATGACGGCGCTCGCCGACAAGTACGCGGCCGCCGCCGACGAGATCAACGCCGGCCGCAGCGCGGTCCTGACCGACAGCACGGTCATCTTCATCCTGTCCGAATCGTTCGCCGATCCGACGCGCGTCCCCGGCATCTCCTTCACGGAAGATCCGATCGACGACATCCGCGAGGTGATGGACGAGACGACGTCCGGCCTGATGGTCGCGCCGACGTACGGCGGCGGCACGGCGAACATCGAGTTCCAGCAGATGACTGGCCTCAACCTCTCGAACTTCAACGAGAGCCTGCTGTCGCCGTATCAGCAGCTGCTGCCGAACGGCAGCGAGTTCTTCTCGTTCAACCAGATGTGGAACGAGGCGTACGGCACCGACGAGGTCTCGATCGCGTACCACCCGTACTACCAGAACTTCTACCTGCGCAACACGAACTACAACACGTTCGGCTTCTCCAGCCTGCGCACGCTCGACTCGACCGACGACCCGATCGCGAACGAGGGCCAGATCGACCGCGCCGAGAACGTCTCCGACCTCGCAATCTACGAGGAGGTCATCGAGGGGCTGAAGAACACCGACCTCGAGACGAACCAGTTCATCGAGCTCATCACGATGCAGAACCACATGCCGTACAGCGACTGGTACGACGACAACCAGTTCGCCGGCGACGGCAACACGTCGACCGGCATCACGACCGACGGCGAGCGCACGAACATCGAGACGTTCACGAAGGGCATGCAGCTGACCGACGACGCGACGGCCTGGTTCCTCGACGAGCTCGACGCCATCGACAAGCCGATCACCGTCGTCTTCTACGGCGACCACCTGCCGGGCATCTACTCGACGGCCGCCGCCGACGAGGAGAACGACCTGCTGCTGCACGAGACCGAATATTTCATCTGGTCGAACGAGGCGTCGTCGTCGGCAAACGCCAAGAATTCTGACGATTCGTCCGCCATCACGTCGTCCAACTTCTTCATGGCCCAGGCCGCCGAGCACATGGACGCCTATGTGTCCCCGTATCTGGCGCTGCTGACGGCCCTGCATGAGGAGGTGCCGGCGATGGCGCGCATCTCGGTCGGTCACGGCCAGTGGGGCGCCAGCGACAAGCTGACGATCGTCGGCTCCGACGGCGAGGTGATTCCGGAGGACGAGCTGTCCGAGCGCGCGCTGGAACTGCTGGACGACTACCGCCTGGTCCAGTACGACCTGGCCGTCGGCAAGCTCTACCTCGCCGACACCGGCTTCCTGAGCCTGGACTACAACGCATAGCGAGCATTCCTCGCGAGCGCAAGCGGTTTTCGAGTGGAGGGGCCTGCGTTAGCAGGCCCCTCCACTCGAAAACCGTTCCAGCAGCCCGGCTACTCTTGGTTTCAGGCTGACAAGGACGACAGGGGGAGACGCGAGATGGACGGTACGCGCACGCGCGAGGTCGAGTTTCGGCCGCGCAATATTCTCGTGACCGGTGGCTGCGGATTCATCGGGTCGAACTTTGTGCACTATGTGCATCGGCACCATCCCGACGTGCACATCACGGTGCTCGACAAGCTCACCTACGCCGGCAATCTCGCGAACATCCAGCCGCTGCTGGACGATGACAAGCAAGTCGCCTTCGTCCGCGGCGACATCTGCGACACCGCCCTGTTGGAGCGCATCGTTCCCGGCCATGACGCGATTGTCCACTTCGCGGCCGAATCGCACAACGACAACTCGATCGCCGATCCGCGGCCGTTCGTCCACACGAACGTCGACGGCACCGTCGCGTTACTGGAGGCTGCAAGAGCGGCCAACATCCGCTTCCACCACGTCAGCACCGACGAGGTGTTCGGCGACCTGCCGCTCGACAGCCCCGAGCGGTTCACTGAAAGTTCGCCGTACCGCCCGTCGAGTCCGTACTCGTCGACGAAGGCGTCGAGTGACATGCTCGTGCGCGCGTGGCACCGCACGTACGGCCTCGACGTCACGATTTCGAACTGCTCGAACAACTACGGGCCGTTTCAGCACGTCGAGAAATTCATTCCGCGCCAGATCACCAACCTGCTCGATGGGCGCCGGCCCAAGCTGTACGGCGACGGCCGCAACGTGCGCGACTGGATCCACACCGACGACCACTCGTCTGCCGTCTGGACGGTGCTGACGAAGGGGATGCCGGGGGAGACGTACCTCGTCGGCGCCGACGGCGAGCGCGACAACCTGTCGGTTCTCCGCGCGATCCTGCGCGCGATGGGCCGGCCCGAGGATGATTTCGACTGGGTTCGCGACCGCCCCGGTCACGATCGCCGCTACGCCATCGACCCCACGAAGCTCCGCACCGAGCTCGGCTGGCAACCGCGGCACACCGACTTCCTCGCCGGCCTGACCGACACCATCCAGTGGTACACCACCCACGAATCCTGGTGGCGCCCCGACAAGGCCGCCACCGAACGCCAATACGCCGAACGGGGGCAGTGACCGATGCCAGTTCAAGCTCCCTCCCTGAAGGGAGTCGGCGAGCGGCAAAGCCGCGAGCAGGTGGGAGTCAATCAGCCCAAATTGGATCATATATCGCTCAGAAGTCCGGTAGGGAAGACGTCGTACACCGTAAGGTGCCATCTGCTGCCGCTATGAAAAATTTTTTCGTCAATACGCCCCGAATCCTTGTAGAGAGGTCTTTTGCCGACGAGCTACGGTCAATCGGTAGATTAAACGACCGTTATACGTGTCAAATGACCGGACTGCATCGGTAAAATGCCGCGCGAAAACGCCTTGAAATGCGCCTATTTGCCGACGTCGTCGGTTAATAGGCATGCCAAAAGCCCTTCTAATCTACCGTTTGACCGACGCTGTCGGCAAAAAGCCTCGCGCATTGCCTTCGCAGCCATGATTGTGCCCTATGTGCAGGCGAGAAGTCTTCGAAAAGTTCTGCGCGTTTCTGGTTCCGCTGAGGTGAAGAACTGAAGTCGGGCCTTCATGTGCGAGCGTATGCGAGATCGTGCACATCGGGAAACGCTTCAGTTCGCAGCAATGCCGCGGCATGACGGCGATGTCTGCAGTTGGTCGATTTTTTGTCCGGTACAATCAGAATCCCCGCGCTCGCTGAACGTCGTGGTTTAAGGGTGGAAAGACTGTTGGGTGTCAATGGGGATGACGACCCGTCGGTATCTCGATGTTAATGGTGATGAAGGGAGACGGCGATGTTGACGATTCGGGAACATGACCTGAAACTGGTGCTTGCCAACCGCAAGAACATGATCGGGTTGAAGCCGGTGTGGGAGAACGTGCTGACGATCATAGCGGGTATCTTCTATCTTCCCGAGGCATTGGCAGTAGAGAACTGCGTATGGCGCATTGTACTGTTTGCGGTTGGGGTTATCGTTGTGGGATACGGGGTTATCGGCCTCTGCTGTTGTCGGTACACCACAAAAACGCTGTATAAGGAGATCGCCGCCATGAATATTGTGAGCAGCTCGATTGTCGCCATGCGCAAGCCATTGGCCGGCCGATCCAACGAGCTCTTCGTGTACTGGGATGAAGGATGGGGCTGCTGGTTCTTCCCGAATCGCCGGTCGACGCCGGATATCGAGGACGATTCCCGCGACCTGATCAACTACCTGAACACTCAATTCGACGTCCCGGTCGGTGATTGCACGCTGCATCTCAAGACAACCGGCGAGGAATCCAAGAAATCGACGGAACACGGTGGCGAACTGCGCCACTACGCCTATCGCTTCTACGAAGGCAATCTGTCGTCCATGCCGTCGTCCTGGGAATCGTCGGACACTGAATTTGAAGTTGCCGGTCATCGCTGCCGCTGGATGACCCTCGACGCCATGCTTGCCGATCCGGTCATCAACCAGCGCAACCATTACGTTATCGCCACCGTGCGCGACAACCTCTGAATCTCACCGCGTGATGTGGCTGCGACAGAACAGCGAGCGGTAGCCGGATTTTCTCGGACCCTTGTGCGCGATATTGAGTACAAGACTCCCTCTTCAGAGGGAGTCGGCGAGCGGCGCAGCTGCGAGTCAGTGAGAGTAACCAGCCATGAAGTCAATTGCCTAAAGAGGGCAGCGCTGCCATACAGGAAAAAGAAAGCACCTACGTTCGCGGGGAGATTCTAGTCGTCCTCCAGCAGCTTCATCGTATTGGGCCACTTCTGCATGGCATGCTCGAACCCCTCCGTCAGCGTGTGGCTGCGCAGGCGGTCGTTGGGCTTGCCGTCAACAGAATCGAGAATGTCGCGGTCAGTGATGACAGCGACGTCGCGGCTGCCGTCGTAGACATTGCTCCACGCGCTTCCGTCGCCGTGCGCCAGCCGCACCAAGTCAAACGTTGACAGCTGGCCATAGGAATTCATCAGCGTTTCAGCAACGTCTTCCAGCAGCGGCGTCACCGTGTACGATTCTTCCGTCGCCCGAACGCAACCCCTCCCGTACCGCTGGAACGCATGATAGACATCGGGCTGCACGGGTCCGTCTTGCCACGCCTGAATAGCGTCGTCGAAGAGAGGCTGGTGGAACTGCTGGAGGGAAACCGCCTGCGCGAAATACACCAGCCTATTGATCCGCAAGCTGGTCATGTCGCCGCCCTGTCCGTAATGGTCGATGAGACAATTGGCAACATCGAGCGCCTTCAAGGTTCCGCTCCTTCCCATGTGACGACTGAGTAATCTTTCGTTATCCGTCTTGTCTCCAGCAGTCGCAGCAATACACCAGTCAACTACTACCGTTGTGCTCGTGGCCCCGGTGAAAGTTCACCTCATCCCGTGTCGTTTCGGATCCCATGGGCAGAAGGTTGTGCCACACGAGGAATTTGCAATTGCATCGAAGATATGTGGATCAATACTGTCGGCATACGTCTGGTTGACAATGCGCGCGAGGCAAAAGATCGTGACTTCCCGTGCTCCGTGCAATTTTAACTGGGCTGCCGCTGACTGCACGCTTGCGCCCGATGTCCACGTATCTTCGATGAGAATAACGTGGTTCAGCTTATCTGGCGTAGGCGAATCGGCAATGGCAAATGCGTCCGGATTGAACGACCGATGCTGCTTCACCTGTGTCGCTTGAAGTTGGATTTCGGGAATGGCCAACTCGGGTATTCCCGTAGGAGCGAACAGGGAACGGACGAGCAGGTTGAGAGGATGAGGATGTCCGTATCGGGGGCTGCTCTTGGAAGACGGTACGGTCGCCCATGCCGTCGGATAAACGCCATTGGCGATTGAAGTCAGGCAGTCCCAGTGCATGATGAAAGCATCTACCAGCAGCCACTGAAGTATGCGTTGAGACTTCGTTGATTCGCGCCGCGCCGCTTCCTTGTCGTCATGTGTCTTGTAGTCATACATGATGCGGAGCATCTGCGAATATCCCGGCGCCCAATTCGGATTGTTGCCAGAATTGCTGTTCAGTGCATAATTGGCAATACGCACCCTATCGGCCAGCAACGAGGCGTCATTCGAACCGGAGAACTGCATGCATTGCCTACTGAGTGCGGCGCATCCGTTGCATTCGACAGCTCCTCCCTCTTTCGGACCGCCGCAGGTGGGGCAGCGGAGCGAGTGCTTGCTGTGATAATGCACCGGCTTGCAGATGTTGCCGATTTGACGCCAAAGCGTTTCTTCGTACGCTCCGCGCTCCTCCGGCGTGGGCAGCATCATCGCACCGCTCCGTCTGGAAGCAGCTGGTTAATTACGTTGTCAAGATACTGTTCGCTTTGCTCTAGGGTATCGAGTGTCCGCCCCACCTCAGCGGGCGACGAGACGACGAAGACGCCAGGCTTGCCGACGTATTCCTTCGCCCACTTGGTATTCTCGACCACGGCGTCGCGCAGGATGATCGGGCGCCCATGACGCATTGCCTGCCGTGCCTGAATGCGTGTGCCCGAGCGTTCGGAAGCCTCGACGATGACGCTGGCGATGCCGTACCCGGAGATCAGCGCGTTGCGCATCGGGAACGAGAAGCGCGTCGCCGGACTCCCCGGAAGGAACTGCGACAGCACCAGCCCCTTGTCGGCGATCTCGTCCTGCAGCTCCTGATTGGTCTTCGGATAGTACCGATCGATGCCGGTGCCTATGAACGCGACAGTTCGGCCGCCCTCTTGCAGTGCAGTTTGGTGGGCGAAGGTGTCGATTCCCTTGGCAAGACCGGCAATGACAGTCAGCCCTCGCGAGACGAGCAATCGTGCGGTTTCGCGGGCGAACGCCATGCCTTCGGGCGTGCAGTTGCGCGATCCGACCACGCTTACGCCCGGATCGTCCTGACGCAGTGTTCCACGGTAGAACAGCAGGGGAGGAGCGTCGATCACGGAACGTATTGGCGTGGGGTAGTCGTCGTCGAAAATGGTGACGGCTTGCAGCCCCTGCTGCTGCCATTCGTTCCACTGCCGTGCTGCTGTATTCAACATGTCGGTCAGATTGACAGGTTCGGTTGGGGCATCGTCGTCGAAGAGTGATGGCTGGAAAATGGGTTCGGTATCGCTGCGTTGGGGATTGGCGTAACGATTCAGCACGCTCATTGCGCTGCCTTCAAGCAGGCATTCGCCGGCCAGTGCGCTCCATGAACGATTCTTGCCGTATCCCTGAAGCAGGGCGAGCAGCGCGACGTTTTCATCGCGCAATGTGCGTTGATCCATCCTCGCCGCCTTTCCTCATGTTCACCATCGTAAGCGCAAGAGCCGAACTCGCCACGGCGACGAATTCGGCCCTTTCATTATAGAACAAATGTTCGAATATTGGTACTGGTATCCAGAGTCTAGACTTCCCTCTTCATAGGGAGTCGCTAAGCGGTGCAGCCGCGAAGCGGTAGGAGCACCAGCCAGCGAGTAAAGTCCCGCAGGAATCGGACTTTACCTTCGCGAATCGACAAGAACCGGCCTTCCTCAGTACGCTCCCCTCGGGTTGAGCATCACTCCCACCGTCCGCAGGATGTAGTTGATGTCCCCGAGTATCGACCAGTACTGCACGTAGGCGACGTCGAGCTGGCGGCTTTCCTCCTCGTTGAGGTCGGAGCGTCCCGAGGTCTGCCACGGCCCGGTAATTCCCGGCTTGACCAAAAGCCGCGTTGCGTACACCTGGTCGTATTCGTCGACCTCGAACTGGCGCTGCGGCCGGGGCCCGACGACGGACATGGTGCCGATGAACGAGTCGAAGAACTGCGGCAGCTCGTCGAGGCTGGTCTTGCGGATGAAGTTGCCGACCCGCGTGATGCGCGGGTCGGTCTTGAGCTTGTAGCGGGCGCCCATTTCCTGGCCCTGCTCCTTGAGCAGCTGTTCGAGGTAGGCGTCGGCGTTGACGCGCATGGAGCGGAACTTGTGGATGTAGAAGGGCTTGCCGTTCTTGCCGATGCGTTCCTGCTTGTAGAAGATCGGTCCGCCGTCCTCGATCTTGATCGCCAGCGCGATGACGAGCATGAACGGCGACGAGCAGATGATCGCGATCGTCGAGACGATGATATCGAACACCCGCTTCTTCACCATCGCCGCCGGCGAGTATTGCGGCAGCGTGATCGTCATGACGGACAGTCCCTGCAGGTTGCGCAGTGTCGTGACATGGCCGGCAATGTCGGCGGCCGACGTCGTCAGCGCGATCTCCAGATTCATCGTCTCCATCCGCAGCGCGAACGTGTTGAGATTGTCGGAGAAGCGTTCGAGGATGTCGGTGATCATGACGGTCTGTCCGCCCATCGTCGCGATTCGCGAGACCAGGTTGTCGTCGTAGCGCATGATCGGCAGCTTTTCGTCCCAGTTCTTGCGGACTTCGGACAGCATGAGATCGTAGTCGGGCTCGGCTTCCAGCTCGCCGGTGGTCTTGTTGATCCGGATGGGACAGACGGCGATCGGTCGGTAGTTTAACTGGGAACGATTCCCCAGCAGCTTCAGTAGTGGTGGGATTTGTGTGGTCAATCCAGTTGGAATGGGGCGGTCCTTATTCAATTCGTTTGTATGCAATAATGAACCCCCGAGAGAAGACACGTGTCATAAGAAAGAAGGGAATTCGCATGACTGGAAAAGTACAGCGCTTCATTTCGTATAGAAAGCACTGGAATTATTGGAAGAAGTTCATAGCAGCGCTTTTTAGTGTATTTGGTTCTCTTTGTTTGGTGCTGGATTTTGCGTCCTTTGTATGGGATTCTCTTCCTCTCAGGGGATGGAAACTGACTCTTGTCTTTATTGTTATTGCGTTAGGTGCTGCTGCTTTTCTTACGCGGGAGCGTCCTCCAAAGAAGGAATATTCGTTCGGATCAACAGTCGAGATTGTTTCGGGTGATTTATTCGATCAAGACTGCAGCATTGTTGTCGGAACCTGTACGACATTTGATACCGATGTAGAAAGCCGCATCATTGCTTCCAGCAGTATTCAGGGACAAGTACTCTCTAAGGTTTACAGCAATGATTTGCAAAGCTTGGATGAGGATATTGAAATAGCCCTAAGCAACGAAGACCCTGTGGGGGAGATCGCAAAGGAAGGTAAAACAAAACGATATCCTATCGGAACTGTAGCTGTTCTTCGTCCCAAGAGACTGGATAGCCGCATTTATTTCGTGGCATATACTGAGATGTCAGAAACGAACACGGCTGCTTCTCGCATCGATTATCTTTGGAACTCGTTGTCTTCTTTATGGGAAAAAGTGCAGCAAAATGAGAATGGCGAACCTATTGCTATTCCTGCCATTGGCCAGGGCATGTCGCGGCTGAAGCCGTTTTTGACTTTAGAAGATTCGATCAGGCTTATTATCACGTCCTTCGTTTTTTCATCGAGGTCGACGATCATTTCCAATAATTTGCGGATAGTGCTACCTGAAAATAGTTATGAGTCAATCGACCGGGTGGCGATGCAAAACTTCATGAATCAATTAGCTTAGTGTGGAGGAGATAAATAATGGCTTATAGAAACAAGACATACGTGGCCTTTGATGGCGATGTTGATATCGCTTGGTATTGGCTGCTTAAAGCATGGGCAGCGAACGGCGGATTTGATTTTTATGATGCGCATGATGTGAATAATGCCAGAGACACAAGTTCAGAGGAGAGCATCAAGCGACAGCTGCTGAAACGATTTGATAACAGTAAAATGTTCATTTTACTGTTAGGAGAGCATACAGCGGCCTTGAGGAAATTTCTTCCATGGGAGATTAAACAGGCATTAGCTCGGAAACTCCCAATCATTGTAGTGAACCTCAACGGGAAAAGGGCAATGGATCCAAACAGATGCCCGAAGATCCTTCGGGAGTCACTCGCGATCCATATACCGTATAAGAAAGCTCTTTTGAAATACGCTATGGATAATTGGCCGGATTCGGATAAGGAATATCGAAGGAGGGGCAAGAGTGGTCCCTTCTGCTATCGATCCTCTGTCTATTCGGATCTCGGAATAGACTAACGACATGCTCCGGGAGGGCAACGACGACGAAAGTTAATTAATCGCGCGTAGTAGGTAAGCGACTTCTTGCAGTCTTGAATTGTGCTAGTAATATTGCCGTGCTCGTCGTTGCCTGTTCCCATTTTCGCCGGTATGTTTTTATCAGTCTTCTATAAAAAATTTCCTCGCCCTTAGATAAATCCGTGGCGCTCGCAGCTGTCATCATTGCGTCGAAATTGCATCTTTTTACGTAGGAAATGCGGACTGCGGTTTGCAGTTAAACTGAAGCAAGCAGTGCCACTTCGCCATTTCTGCTGGCACTATCAATCGCATCTGAAAAGCGTTCCGCCAAACTCCTCAACGCCGAAACGCCTATACATTTCCGCGAAATCTCCGTGTACCGAATTGGAAAAGCCGCTGGAAATATTCTGAATAATTGTTAGTATTTTCACAGAGACTAAAGGAATCTATTCAATAGATTCCTTCGGCTGTAAAAACATGTCGGTGAGTATGACTGCTTGCTCGCCGGCCGCGCATGGTAGACGAAGTTGTGCACTGCCATTCAACGGGACGACAAGCAGAGTTGAGCAGTGACGAGGAGGAGCGACTTCATGCGCAGTTCGCGTATTCAACGAAAAGTTGCCCAGGCCGTCGCGCAGGTGGACACGGGCTCGTTGAGCGTGGCGGATGTCGTGAAGGAAGCGAAAGCGGCCATCGCTGGTCGTCCGGAGTCTACGGACGGTACTGCCGTCGACTTGGACGATTCGTCTCAGGATAATCTCAGCGAAGTCACGAGTCCCATCACCGTTAATATCGACGAGACCTCCGGTATCATTTCGGTTCCGGACACTACACAGTCGCCGGTTGCCTCTTCGTACAGCGACGATTTTGCAGAAGACAGTCGTCCGCAATTCGTTACCGATAAGGAAGCCATCGCCTATCTCGATCAGATGAGGTTGACGATTCGCCCGAATCTGAACCGTCGCGGCTATCGCACTGTAAAGCGTCTGTTTGATCTTATTGCCAGCGGCGCCGCCCTCGTGGTGCTTTGCATTCCGGGTGCCATACTGTGTGCCGCGATCTGCATCAAGTCGCCTGGAGCAAGCCCTATTTATACGCAGTATCGCGTTGGCCGACTCAACAAGGACGGTACCTTCCGCATTTTCAAGATGCACAAGTTCCGCTCGATGGTGCCAAATGCCCATGCGATGGTCAAACAGCTTCAGCAGGAGAACCAGGCCGACGGCCCGCTGTTCAAGATCAAGCGCGATCCCCGCATTATCCCCGGTCTCGGCAACTTCATCCGTGCGCACTCGATCGACGAGATCCCGCAGTTGTGGGATGTCTTCATCGGCAACATGGCCCTGATCGGACCGCGTCCGGCCCTGCCTAAGGAGGTGTTGTCCTACGACGAAGAGGACATCGAACGACTCCGCGTGAAGCCCGGCTGTGGAGGCCTGTGGCAAGCCACGAGCCGTTCCAACTCCACGTTCAAGGAAATGACTGACCTCGACGCCGAATACATCAAGAACAGCGGTTTGCTCTACGATTTCAAGCTGATGTTCAAGACCATCAAGTCGATTTTCACGGGCGACGGTGCCTGCTGAGATTGTAATGATTTGACCGCGTAAATGTGTGAAGGCGGCGCCGAGTAACATTCGGCGCCGCCTTCACACAACAATCAGAAGTTAGTCTCTCTTGAAGAGGTCCCTCGTATACACCTTCTCGCTCACGTCGGCGAGGTCATCGTTCCAACGGTTGGCAACGATGATGTCACTGACTTGCTTGAAGTGGTCGAGGTCCTTGGTGACTTCGCTGCCGAAGAACTCGTCGTCCTTCATCGTGGGCTCGTAGACGACGACCGGGATACCCCTGGCCTTGACGCGTTTCATGATGCCTTGGATCGAGGACTGGCGGAAGTTGTCGGAACCGCTCTTCATCGTCAGGCGATAGACGCCCACGACCGGATGATCGACGCCCTCGAGTCTGGACACGATCTGGTCGGCGATGAAGTCCTTGCGGGTACGGTTGGATTCCACGATCGCACCGATGAGGTTCTGTGGCACGTCGGCATAGTTGGCGAGCAGCTGCTTGGAATCCTTCGGCAGGCAGTAGCCGCCGTAACCGAACGACGGGTTGTTGTAGTGGCTGCCGATGCGCGGGTCGAGGCACACGCCCTTGATGATCTCGGCGGCATCCAGGCCGCGGGACTCGGCGTAGGTGTCCAGCTCGTTGAAGTAGGCCACGCGCAGCGCCAGGAAGGTGTTGGCGAACAGCTTGATTGCCTCGGCCTCGGTCGTGCCGCACACGAGCTCGGGAATGCCAACGGTACCGTCGTTGTTCACGCGTTCCAGCTCGGTTGGATCGGCGCCCTGTGCCAGCAGGTCGATGAACGTTTCGGCGGCCTTGACGGCTTCTTCGCCGTCGGTCGGCGCTCCGGCCACAATGCGGCTCGGGTGTAGGTTGTCGTACAGCGCATGGCCCTCGCGCAGGAATTCGGGGGAGAAGATGATCTTCGAATCGTTCATTTCCTGGCGGACGCGGTCGGTGTAGCCGACGGGAATGGTTGACTTGATGACGATCCACGCGTCCTTGTTGATCTCGCGGATAGCGCGGATGGCGTCCTCGACGCTGGAGGTGTTGAAGTAATTCTTCTTCGGATCGTAGTTCGTCGGGGTTGCTACCACGGCGAACTCAGCATCCTCGTATGCCAGCTTCGGGTCCGTCGTGGCCTGGAAGTCCAAGTTCATCGTCCCGTCGCTCTTGCCGTCGAGGAACCGCGTGATCTCACTATCCACGATCGGGCTGACGTTGTCATTGAGCATCGCGACCTTTTCGGGAACGATGTCAAGCGCATGCACTTCGTTATGCTGAGCCAAAAGCAATGCCACAGAAAGACCTACATAACCAGTCCCCGCCACAGCAACCTTCATGTAAAACTCCATTCAATTGTCGTATTCAATGTAATTGAAGTTTGATAAATATAACTATATATGGATTAAGTAGGAAATGAAATAAACCAAAAAGTATTAAGAATAATAAGAAGAGTAATAGCAGTCCGTTTTATGTCGACTTGTTTTGTATCCAGTAGTTTTAGTGAGCTCATGATAGCGTAATTTTGTTTTTGTCTAGTGATGTGTAATCGGATTAAATGACGAGAGTAAAGACATATGAAGAGAAACGAAACAGTAAGTCCTAAAAAAGCTGCAGTGATTCAATTTGTAGCAAAATACGCGACTATAGTCATTCAACTTGTCCTTACGGCAATACTTGCGAGATTGTTGACGCCAGATCAGTTTGGCGAAGTGGCAATTGTTACTGTTTTTACAAGTTTCTTTAATATTTTTTCGGATATGGGCGTCGGTGCCGCAATTATTCAGTTTAGGCAACTGGAACAAAAAGACTTTGAGAAGCTTTTTGCCTTCTCTATTGTGCTTAGCACAGTATTGACAATCGTATTTGCAATGATGTCTTATCCATTTGCTCTCTTCTATTCCGATATGGGGCTAATACCTTTATTTCTTGCTGCAACTCCTACGCTTTTCTTCAACACTTTAAACATGGTCCCTAATGGATTGATGCTACGAGGTAAGAGATTTAAGGCCATAGGACTTCGCTTAATTGTAACTACATTGATTTCGGGTGTTGTTGCCGTTTTTTCTGCTGCCCTTGGTATGGGCGCTTATGCGTTGATTTTACAAACAGGTTTATCTGCATTTTCGGTTTTTATCTGGAACTTTTTGTCGTTATCAGTACGCAAACCAAATTTCCATTTTGTGGAGCCACTAAAACTTATTTTCTCATATTCTTCCTTTCAATTTGGCTTCAGCACGATTAATTATTTTTCTCGGAATTTAGACAATCTATTGATTGGAAAGTTCTTTGGTGATGTGCAATTAGGCTATTATGACAAAGCATATAAGCTCACCACATATCCTCTTTCTTCATTTACATCGGTCGTTTCCTCGATTGTGCAACCTTTTATGGCAGAGCATCAAGACCATAAGAAAATAATTTGGGATTTCTGGTTTCGAATTGAAAAACTGGTCAGTCTCGTAGGCGCAGTAATTACGGCAATCTTTGTTGCTTGCTCGCGCGAGGTCGTTTTACTCTTTTACGGTTCGCAATGGAGCGCTTCGATACCCCTGTTCACTCTTTTGGCCTTTTCTGTATATTTTCAGATGTTGGGAAATACGAGTGGGGCATTTTTCCAGAGCCTTGGACGTACGGATCTGCAGTTCCGAGTAGGTTTGATCAATACAGTTGTGACGGTGGGTTGCCTAGTGCTAGGACTCTGCACAGGAAAAATGCTATATGTGGCTGCACTAATCGCAGCAGCATATATTATCCAAATTTTTACTACATTTTTCTACTTGATAAAGCGAGCCTTCGGCGGAACGTTTAGTGTAGTTGTTCGTTTTATCCCTGAGATTATTATTGCCGCTGTGGCTGTAGTTGTAGCGATTTTTACCGGTTCCCTAATTAACGGTGGTTTAATTCTGCAATTCTCAATAAAAATGCTACTAGTTTGTTCAATAATGTTTATTGGATATTTATTATTTGGACAATTAAAATATCTACTTGCTATTATAAAACGAAAGAAGTGATTTTTTTTGGGGGGGGGGCTTCATACCCCTCCCAAAAAAAATTATTGAATTACTTTATTGATCCATTGCTGACAAATTGTCTCAACAGAAAAATCATCAATACGCTTGAGGCTAAGTTTTGAATATTCTCTTCTTGTATGAGAATCGTTTATGAATTCTAACAAGTTTGTTTCAAATTTAGAAATATCATCCAGAGGGGCAATAGGGAAATATTTGCCATGCTGGGATAATTCTTCAAAACAGGGGAGATCAAAAGTGCATATGGGTAATCCGCACTTCATGGCTTCTAGTGGAGCCAAGGCAAAGCCTTCCCACCGACTTGTAGAAATAAAGATACTGGAATTGAGATAATGCTGAAGTAGCTCGTTTCCATACAAGGCTCCACGCAATATTATTTTTTTCTCTAGATTTGCGTTTTTGATCAGCTTTTGAAGCGACAAAGTATCATCACCGTCGCCGGCAATTTGTATAGTCCAATCTTCTGGGATCGTTCTTGCAATATCGAGAAGATAATCCAGTCCCTTCATCATAATCGAAATACGAGAAGTGACAGAAATGGTATGGTTAGACAGATTGGAAACCTGGCCTTTAGTTTCTATAGTGCACGGATTATAGATGACGAAAGAATTCGGATTGTGTGCAAGCCATTTATTTTGAGAATAATGTTCTAGGCAAATAATTCCATCCGCTAGGGCCGCGCATTTAAATAATTGTGCAGTATAACGTTTATAGTACAGATTAACGTATATGTCGTAATTATTGTGCATCCATAAGTATATTTTTAACTTTGGAAAAGATTTTTTTATGTCTGGAACGAAGAAATAAAAATCAGGATTAAGGACTATGGTGTCATAATCCGTTTGATGGAGTTCGTTAAGTAATGCGTGTTTGTAAATACCGCCTCGGCGTCTTTTGGTTAGGCGCGAGCCAAGTCGTAATTTGAAGTTTGTAAATTTAGTATATTTCTTTGTGCCCCGCTTAAAGGTGCAGGTCACTTCATATTTATCCGGACGGTCTACGGCGGTTAGAAGGGTAATATCGAATCCCAAAGAATCTAATTCATTGGCCACAACAGTGTTGACTCTTTGGATTCCGCCTAGGGTTAGATCTCCTACAGCGAATAGTGTTTTACTCGTTGCTTTGCGCCTTTGCATGATCTTTTCTCTCCGTATATGAACGTTTATTTAGTCTACTGTTGATAATTTGTGAGTAAAGGGTTGGAGTGCCATCTGATGATATTGTTTTAAAATTTAGTTTATATGTCAGCTTATATAAATAGGTATTATCAGATAGAAATATATTTTTTTGATCATTAATCGGCTCATCGAGTCGATGTATAAGCGCGTAAACGTTCTTGTTATTTAGTGGTGCATTATCAATCATCTCTCTAACTGATTTATTATTTTGATAAATAATCGAAAGAGTGATGTCTGTTACAAAATAGTCGTACAGTTTATAGCCTTTTCCGTAATATGAAGAAAGGTACTTACTCATCGCATAGAATAAAGGATTTCCTTTGGCGGAGGCGAGATAATAACTTGTCCAGTTACGGATCGGATCTTTTCTCCCCACCGGGATAGAGAAGAACGGATAATCGCTAATATTGGTTGGTAAATCTTTTGTCAGATAACAAGTAGAATCGATCCAAATTCCTCCTTGTTGATATAAAAGTTCGCAGCGGATAAGGTCGGAGAATTCCGTAAGGCCAATTTCTCCTTGCTGTACCTTTTTGACGATTTCGGGAGGTATGGTAACAAATTGTGAAAAGTTGTCCTGAGTGATTACGTTCACTTTTCGGCCGTTTGCGTGGCTTTGGATGCTTTCTATGCAAGCGCGAATTAGGGGAGGGGTGTTGCTATCATCAGCGCCTTGCCACCACATTGTCCAAATTGGGCCATTATTTTTAGTTTCTGTTTCATAGAAAGCATTGCAAAATTGCGTGCAATCCACCTCGCACAACTCCGGGGTCTTTTTTGGGATTACTTGATATAGAGATTGATAATATTTTTTTCTCAATAAGCCGCAAATATGATACATGAGACCAAAAAAAGCAGTTTTTGTTGTCAATATCTTCTTGGCTTCGAGAAAATAAGAAAAACTCTTTCTTATTCTGAGAGACATTTTTTTAAACATAGAAAATAATTTTTTAATCATAAGTCGGCTGTATTAGAAAGATTGTGAGATAATAAATCAATTATGTTTGCAATGTTCTTGTTTATGAAATCACTTCCATCGAATACCCCATTTTCTAAAGTAAACCATAAAAGATTGAAGGTGATATTTTAATAATTTTTTGTTATGATGTGATCCTTTTTCCCATTTATGGATTACTGTGGCCGATGGGACATAGACGATTCGTCCATAACTGCTGGCTCGCTTACAGAGATCGGCATCCTCTAGATACATGAAAAAAGACTCGTCAAATCCTTGCAAATTCTTGAAAACGGCAGTACGGATAAGCAGAAAACTTCCTTGGATGAAAGGGATATCCTGAATTTGAGAGAAGTCCTTATCGCTCATTTCATGGTAGGCTCTTCTCTTGGATAGTAATGAGTTCGGCGCATTTCGTGCCAACACGTCTAGAAGAGTAATTTCTCTACGATAAGCGGGCAGCATCTCCATGCTGGGGCCTACAAGTTTTGGGGCTGCAATTGCTACGTTTTCTATGGTTTGAGCAGCGTTTACAAGTGCACTGATAGCGCCTGCCTTTACTTCGATGTCGGGGTTAACTATCAGATGAAAATCTGAATTAATCTTTGGCAAAACGACATTATGTGCTGCACCGAATCCGATATTTTTTTTCAGATCGATAAATTCTATTTCTGAATAATTTGCAAATTCATGGCGTAGCATTCTACGGCCCTGTATTACCTCCCGGTCGGAAAGTGATGCGCTATTGTCGATCAGGAAGAGTTTGCATGTCATTTTTTCAGATCTTATATCGTCTAGCAAAGAATGAGCTGCGATAATTACGTCATTATAGTTCTTGTAAATGACGATTGATGCGCTTAGTTGAGTCATTTTAAAACCTTATGATTAAGGAAGATCTGCTGTGATGGACGATTGGGAATGATCTAAGATTAATATCGTTGCAAAATAAATATTTATTGATAATTTGAATCTCTTAAATATTTGCTGTAGAAATGTATTTGACTAATTCTGCTTCCCAGTTTTTAGGCATGAAATTTGTCTCCCGAATTTTGCTTAGATCAAGTGCACTATGTATTGGTCGCGGGCTGATCGGGTCGTTGGCATTGAGGAAATATTCCGAAGTACTGATCGGCTTGACGGCATCACCATTGCCATTGGTTGCATCGAAGACCTTGGCAGCAATATCCGCCCAGTTGGCAATGGAACCGGAACCTGTGAGATTGTAAGTACCGTACGGAGCATTCGAATCAAGCAGGTGGAAAATGGCACGGGTCATTTCATCAGTAAACGTCAACCGACCAAACTGATCGTCGACGACCGTCACCTGATCCAGATTGTCATCAGGATCAGCAACTCGCTTCGACAGGTTCATCATCGTCTTGACAAAATTATGACCATCACCAATAACCCAGCTGGAGCGAAGAATGTAATGTTTCGCCGTATTTGCCACAGCAATGTCGCCAGCAGCCTTTGTCTGCCCATAAACTCCCAGCGGCGAGAATTCTTCCGTTTCTTTGTGCTCGTCAACGGTACCATCAAACACATAGTCGGAACTGACATGCACCAGCGTAATATGATGCTCCTGCGCTACACGAGCAAGCAGTGCTGGTCCCTGAGCATTGGCCTTCCAGGCAAGCTTGCGACCTTCTTCAGTTTCCGCTTTGTCGACAGCGGTGAAGGCACCAGCGTTAATGATTGTGCCGTACAGGCTCCAGTCATACTGTTCATATGCAGCCGGATTGGAGAAATCGAATTCATCAATATCGGTGAATTCGAAGCCCTTGCGATCATGGTCAGCAACATATTTGCGTATTGCATGGCCAAGCTGGCCATTCGCGCCGGTAACCAGCGTACGCTTTTGTTCCATTGGCTTAGCATCCTTGAGCATCGGATGATGTAGGTCAGCTTCGCTCAGCTCGCACTGATCCAGCGGAATCGGCCACTGAATACCAAGTTCCGGATCGGCCAAATTGACGAATGTGTACGTTTTCTTCTGTTCAAACGACCAGTGGGCGTTCACCAGATAGGTATAAGCAGTGCCGTCTTCGAGAGCTTGGAAACTGTTACCTACACCGCGTGGTACATAGATTGCGCGCGACGGATCCAGTCGCGTTGTAAATACTTGGCCGAACGTATTGCCGGGACGCAGATCCACCCATGCTCCAAAAATTTCACCGGTCGCAACCGAAATAAACTTATCCCAAGGCTCGGCGTGGATGCCACGAGTGACGCCCCTCGTCGCATTGAAGCTGATGTTGTTCTGGACCGGACCAAAATCCGGTAAACCCAATTCCATCATCTTCGCGCGCTGCCAGTTTTCCTTAAACCAGCCACGGTTATCTCCATACACTGGCAGATCGAAGACCAGCAGCCCGGGGATGTTGGTCTCAGTGACTTTCAGTTCCTTCTCGAATTCCATTTGTTTTCCTATTCCGATTAACGCCAAACCGACATGCGAAAGCCACCGACTTAGTCGCGGTGGCTTATCGTTCACTGTCCTTGAGCCTTATACTTCGCCTCGGTCGCTGCCTTCGCCGGCTCCCACCACTGCTGGTTGTCGATATACCACTTGACGGTCTGACGCAAGCCAGACTCGAAATCGGTGTGCGTCGGTCGCCAACTAAGCTCAGTTTGCAGTTTCGTTGAGTCAATGGCATAACGGCGATCATGTCCAGGGCGATCCCTGACCCAATCGAATGCATCCTCAGGCTGGCCCATCACACGCAGAATATCCTGCAGAACAGTCAGATTGTTGCGTTCGCCGTTTGCGCCAATGAGATAGGTCTCGCCAATACGGCCACGGGTCAGAATCGTCCACACAGCAGAAGAATGGTCTTCAGTATGAATCCAATCACGCACATTCAGACCGTCACCGTACAGCTTCGGACGAATGCCTTCAATAATGTTCGTAATCTGACGCGGAATGAACTTCTCCACGTGCTGGTACGGACCATAGTTATTACTGCAGTTCGAGATCGTCATGCGCAGACCATAGGTACGATGCCATGCGCGGACAAGCATGTCCGAACTCGCCTTGGTCGAAGAATACGGGCTCGAGGGATGATAGGGAGTCTCTTCGGTGAACTTGGCCGGATCATCCAAAGCAAGGTCGCCGTAGACCTCGTCAGTACTCACATGATGGAAGCGCACATCATACTTGCGAGCAGCTTCGATCAGTCGGAACGTTCCTTCGACATTCGTCTTTAGGAAAGGTTCCGGATTGGCGATGCTGTTATCATTATGGGACTCTGCAGCGTAATGAACAATCGCGTCATGACCGGGAACTAGCTCATCAAGTAGTTGAGCGTCACAGATGTTCCCATGCACGAACTCCACTTGGTCGCCAAGTAAAGGGCGAATATTTTCTATGTTTCCGGCATAGGTTAGGGCGTCCAACACCGTGATGTGTACGTCGGGATGATTGTTATAGACGTAGTGTACGAAATTGGAGCCAATAAAGCCACAGCCGCCTGTCACAATAATGTTTTTAGGAAGATTGCCTTGCATGGTTTTCATCTTATCTGTATTTGCTCTAGAAAATTTATTTTGCATGCTTCTTGAAAGTGAAATTAGCAAAAAAAGCAAAAAGAATCGGATATCTCATGAGATAATATCGTATTTTTCCTCCAAATGTAAGCTGTTTTACCGTTATTGTTTGCAATAGTATCGAAACGCTTTTTTTCAAGCTCTTTGCTAAATATAAAGGCTGAATGTCAGAAAGAAGAGTATTTGCCTTATATTCTTGAAACAAGATATTAGTTCTTTCTTCGTCGCAAGCGCGAGATAATTCTTCATTTGAAAGTAACTTATATTTATTCATGAGTTCTATGCGCTTAATTAATGCTGGATGATATGCTCCTTGAGCGATTTTTTCATAAGCACGTGAAGTGAGTGATTCAACGCGATAAATATATCCAGCGTAATCAAGATACTGCAGGGAATCTGCCAAAAAAAAGGCTTCCATGTTAAAAATATTGTCCTGCATTCTTTTCAGGGCGGGATCAAATGATAAATGCTCCGATTCTACCCATTTGCGATTGTATAGTTTTCCCCAAGGAACGCCGATCGCTGTCACTGCATTTTCTTTTTGCTGATAATGTCCATCCATTAATTGATGAAAAAGAGGAGTTTTCTCTGAAACGTTGTGTGCTGAAAACGAGCTAGGGAAGAAAAATTCCGGCGTGAGTTTACCGTCGTTTTTGTCTAGAAGGCATGAACTCATAATGATTTGGGCGGATTTTTTTGAGTATGTCGCCTTTACTAGAGTCTCTAAATAATCTGGTTTGACATAATCGTCTGGGTCAACGAAGCATAACCATTCGCCATTTGCATGATTCATTCCATTATTTCTGGCAGCGGACACGCCAGCATTTTCCTGATGTATTAGGCGAAAGCGAGAATCGTTGAGAAAGGCAGAGGCGACCTTTGCGGAATTATCCGTTGAGCCGTCATCGATTATAATCGCTTCGAAATGCGGGAATGTTTGTCTACGTAAGGAAGAAAGGCACTTTTCCACATATTCTTCTTGATTGTATAGAGGGATAATTATCGAGACCTTGGTCATAATTAAATATTTCCAGTCTGCATTGCTGCAATTGAATTTTTTGCCTTTTTTTCGAAGGTTATTAAATAACAAAAAGCGAGGGAGAAAATGAATATTGCGTCGGTTTGTACTACTGCAAAGATGAAAACAAAGACGACAAATAAAATAAAATAGCGATCTTGCCAATTACGGCTTTTGGCGATACCTAAGATTAGGGGGATGATTGCGCATAATCCCAACAAGATCCCACCGTGAATGAGCAGATACAGGATTCCGCTTGTATAGCCCAATCCGGCTCGGAAAAAGATCATATAATTCGACCAAATGAAATCATCGGAATTCAGGCCATGACCAAAAAATGGATTGTCAAGCCATATTTGTGTCCCGTAAATCAAATCTGCGAAATGGGTTTTACCTGAATGTGTATCAGAGATCTTCTCATTTATTGCAGAAGTCAAATAAATGACAGCGAAGAAAACAATAATAGTTGCTAAAAAGAGCCAAAAATATCGAATGACGGTTTTTCGTTTTTGAATTGTATTTTGATATATTTTAGGCAACCAAAGCATCGCTAGGTATATCAGCGAACCGGTAGATAGAGTTGTCAGCAAAGTAATGGAAACAATGATGCTGCAGAAGCGGTTCTCCTTTTCGCGGATATAAATATTTAACGCCAGAATAATTCCTAAAAAAGCGGCATACATAGGGGGTTCAGAAAAGACGCCACAATTCCGCCAGAATAGCGTAGAACCAACGTACATCTGCTGCACATTGTAATAGAGATTGTAGTAAGAGTAGATGGTGCCATTATCTGCCCAAAGCATCGGAAGAGTTTTCGATGCCTGCAATCCAGCAAAATTACTGAGGCTCCAGAATACTAGGGAGATAAGTGCAATAAGAGTACCGAACCAAGTCAAAGAGACAAGTATGCCTCGGCGGACAATGTCATAACCACGACAAATGAATCCTCCAGCCATTAAGGGGAGTGCTACGGTATATTGTATCCAAATACCGGAGGAAAAGCTGCCATCACTATGAACGGCTGCCAAGAGAAGCTGAATTACAAGAGTGCAACTAGCAAGTAGGATGACAATTAGTGTTGTCCTTTGCCAGACATCGCGATGGAGAAGCAAACCCAAAAGGAAATATAATCCACTAGAAATTGCAAGTGCGAAGCAGGATGCGGCGAATTTTCCGTATCCCAAAGCATAAACGCTGTTGGCGTTGAATACTATTGCAATAATTAATAAATAATCACATAAAGTAATGATTATTGATAGCGGAAAACCAACTTTTTTGGTGTTGCTCTTATCTAAAGTCATGTACAATCCTGACAAGGTTATTCCTGGACTGGCTTTATTTTTGCTTTCAGACCGTCTCTGATTCCTTGGCAATATGCTCGCATCTTTGCCCATTTATTATTTTCAAATAATAAAGAGAGGAGCATGAGTGGCGGTATCTCTATTAATGATTCGAAATGGGTATGATGCCAATATTTGCGAGCATAGATAATACGGTTTTTTGTTTGGTAATAACACCGTTGCGGAGAATATCCCAGCCTAAACACCGGTTCCCACTGCACCTTACCTTGCCTTCTTCTGGGCAACTTTATCGGGGTCTTCTCCGACTTTCCTTTTTCATGGATAAGATACGTCTCATTGGTCCGAATTATTTTCTTACCGTGTAAGAGCATTCGCTCATCGAAATCGAAATCAACATAATCGATGAAAAGGGCTTCATCAAAACCGCCAGCTGCAATTCCATCAGCAATATTCACTAACGATCCGGAAGTAATAGCCCCGTGATGAGCACCATGCTGGACATTTTCAATAGGGGGTAAATTTTTCCTTCGGTATTCTTCCTGTGTTGTTCGATTACGATCGAGGATATATGGGCAAACAATCGCAGTCGAGTCAGAGAGATGCCTCGTGAGAATATCAACCATGCCATCAGATGCTACGCTGTCCTGATCCAAAAATAGAATCTGACTGAATCCCGACCGGCGCGAATATTTCAAAAGTGAGTTGAGGGCCGCGGCAATCCCCTTATTGTCGTCTGACCATATCACTTCGGCGGGGTCAAAGTCTGTTAAAAGGCGTGAAATTTCTTTTGCATTTTTTGACCCGTTATCGAAGACATAGATCTTTGACACTTGAGGTTTAATTGCCTCAAGATTTGCCTTAAGGCGCTTGATTTCCGGATTGAAGGTTACGATACCAGCGCAAATCATATTTAAATCCTATGCTCAATTAGTATTTCTTTTACTTTTCTCTTTATTGCTTCAGCCCACCATGTGTCGTCATTTTTATATACTGGGTAATATTTGCATTTTAACTTTTTAGCGTCGACCCAGACATTCAACAATCTCTCAGATAGAAAACCGAATAGGCGGCGATTGTAATCGGAATATTTTTCCACATCTACTTCTGCTTCAACATGGCTTAAAATATCAAAGAGCCACTGCATGTATTCGGAAAATAGGCAAGAGGGCAGAACAAACATGTTGTAGCAGCACAAAGCATGCCCTTTCATTACCTTTTCAAATGAGGGAACGAATTCAGGATATAGCTGATCTATGATTCTCTTAGTCAGGGCCAAATCCTCGGCGTAATGGTATTCGCAAAATTGTTCTTGCACTGACTGACGTAGAATCCACGGCTCAGGCAGAACGGCATCATACGTTTGAAGGTCCCTTGACAATTGTCTGATTGAAACGATGCTCTTCTTTGTCGTGGACGTATAGAAAAACCGGCGGTAGTGCACAAATCCTATATTGTGGTTTTTAATGTTGTAATTTTTCCAAACCCAATATTGTGCTGTTAACTCGCAGTATTCCTTATTCTTGTCGGAAATATTAGTTCCCACATTATCTTTTAACAATATCTTGGCATTATTTTTTGAGGCTCCGGCCAAGATGGGAAAATAGCCTTCTTGGGGTTGAACGATAATGTCTCGATGGGCAACAATGAACATTGTCGTTTCTTGCGGAGCCTGAGTCATTACGTTCCTCTCAAATTGCAAATTATAAAGTTGCGTGATCGTCTTCGAAATATTCTAATGCTGATTAAACCAGATTGCCGTCATATTTACTTTTCCTCTAGGATTCTTTTTCTTCAAAATCGTGCGTCTGGGTCATAAACGAAGTACCTTCATATTTTCTTATGGAAATTTTTGTACTACGACCAATATGTATGAATTATTGATTCGTCATGGATTTAATTGGTCGATATTCTGTTTGGACTGGCATGGCTTCTTCCATTGGCGATGTCTGACAGCTGTACGGAAATTATCTTTCTTTGCTGCGATAAATGTCTTGGTGGAATATATTATTAAATATGTAATTGAGCGAAATAAAAGGTTGGAAAAATATGGTCATGGCCTGACCTGAATTAATTGCAAAGAAGATGAGGATGAATGAAAGAAGGCTGTATTATCTTGATACGCTTTCTTTCATTAGTTTTTCCGAAGAAAGAAGTGCCATGAAGGGAATTGTTCTTGCCGGTGGCTCGGGCACGCGACTGTATCCTTTGACGACGGTCACCTCAAAGCAGTTGCTACCGGTGTATGACAAGCCAATGATTTTTTACCCGCTAAGCGTGCTAATGATGGCTGGCATTCGCGAAATATTGATTATTTCGACGCCTGCCGATTTGCCTAATTTTAAGCGTTTGCTTGGAGATGGTACGCGTTACGGCTTAAACCTTTCATATTTGGAACAACCAAATCCTGACGGTCTTGCGCAGGCTTTTATTCTGGGTGAAGATTTTATCGCCGGTGAACCGTGTGCACTGGTGCTTGGTGACAATATTTTTTATGGTAACGGCTTAGGTTGCTTGCTTCGAAAAGCCGCGACGTCAGGTCGTGGCGCAACTATTTTTGGTTATTACGTTGATGATCCGGAACGTTATGGCGTAGTGGAATTCGACGAAAATCATAAGGCTGTCAATATTGTTGAAAAACCTAAGAAGCCGGCCTCAAATTATGCGGTAACTGGTCTCTATTTTTATGATGAGAGAGTCTGCGAATTTGCAAAGCAAGTCAAGCCTTCTCCTCGCGGAGAGTTGGAAATCACCGATCTTAATGAGATGTATCTGAAGGACGGGTCTCTTACGGTTCAAACGTTAGGAAGGGGCTACGCCTGGTTGGACACGGGCACGATGGATAGCTTGTTCGAAGCGGGAGAATTTGTGCGCACGATTGAACGAGCTCAGGGATTACCCATATCTGTTCTCGAAGAAATTGCGTTTGAAAATGGTTGGATTGATAAAAAATGTCTAGAAGAGGCTGCTGAAAAATACGGGAAAAGTCCTTATGGGAAGCATCTTCATGATGTGGCACAAAACCGTTTTTTTATAAACCATAAATAACTTTTCGAAGATATTCGTATCAGTTTTATAATTGTTTAGGATTTCGTGAAACTATTATCTAAGTAGGGAATATGGTGTCGCTTTGAAACAGAATAATGCAGACGTAAGTCTTATGAGTTTTTTCCATATGGTGTATAAGCATATCGTAATTGCTTGTATTACTTTCGCCATTGTCCTAATAGGGACATGCCTCTATACTTTTCTTGTCCCTACTAAGTATTCCGCTACGGTGAAAATGTTCGCAACGTATAGCGATGTGTCTGGAAATGGTTCAGATAATTACTCAAATTTAAATAATGCGGGCACGTATATTAGCAGTCAGATTAAGTCGTACCCTTCCTTGGTCACTACGTCCGCCGTTCTTGATCCGGTAATCACCAAGCTCGGACTTGATACGACTGCCTCGGACTTAGCGAAGCAGATCGAGGCGACGAATCCTTCCAATACAGCGTTCATTGATATTACTGTTACCGATGAGAATGCGGCTGAATCTGCTGCCATCGCAAATGCGGTAGCTGAATCCCTAAGTACTGTTATTCAGCAGTCGCTGTATTCCTCAGGATCGCAATCACCAATTAAGATTACGACGGTTGAATCTGCTCAGATCCCCACGGTTGCCAGTTTCCCGAATGTTAAATTGAATATAGCTTTCGGCATTTTTGCGGGAATAGTTTTAGGCGTTCTTGTCGCGCTTTTACGTGATCTTCTTAGCACTAAAATTCAGAATGAAAATGAGTTGATCAGCTATATTGACGCTCCGGTGCTTGGTCGTATTCCTGAGAGTGGATTATTACTGGATTCCATGCCTATTGTCATTGAAGAACCGGGTGGCCCTATTGCTGAAGATTATCGTCGTATTTGTACGAATTTGTCTTTCATCGCACCCGTTTCTGGCACGAATTCTCGCCTTATTGTAATTTCGGCAGTCGGCACGAATGAAGGAAAAACAACGACCTCCGTCAATATTGCGGCAGCACTAGCGGAGAGTGGTTCAACGGTTCTGCTAATTGATGCCGATCTTCGTCATCCTTCGGTTGCTAAAAAGCTTGAGATTGATGGTTCTGCAGGTTTGGCGCATGTTTTGTCGGGACAGGCGGCCGTCAAGGACGTGGTGCAGCGGTATTGGAAGCCGAATCTGCATATCATGCCGGCTGGGCCAAAACCGCCGAACGCGGCTACGCTGCTCAATTCGCCGATCATGACGGAGCTGCTCAACCATGCGCTGCATCAGTATGACTATGTCATTGTGGATACGGCTCCGATGATCGTGGCTAATGAAGCGGCCTTATTTGCCAAGCAGGGCGGCGGCTTAGTGTTGATTTCACGTCGCGGAATGACTTTGAAGAAGCAATTCGTGGAGACGGCAGACGAATTGCGCAATTTAGACGTATCTGTTACGGGTTTTGTGTTTACTTGGGCTAAGGCCGATAAGAAGGCTTTGGCTGGTAGCAGCTATTACTACTACACGAGCGCTGATGGATCGCACGAGCACCATCATGAGCACCGCAGTTCGAGCAGCAGTCACAAGGTCGTAGATTAACGCTCGGTACTCCAAGGCCGTTGAGGCTCGCTTCAACGGCCTTCTTCCATGTGACGTAACAGGTATTTGCAGAATACAAGGTTGGGAAGGTGCGCAGATATGGACCCGATGGATCAGTCTGCCAATACGGAACGCAATGAATCGAATAGCGACTGGATCGACGATGTCCAGTGGGCGAAGCCGCGGAAGCATCATCACCATCATCATGAGTCGACAAATAGAAGTGGCGACGGCCATGGGCACGACCATCATCGGCCGATGAGCCGGAAGGAGCGGCGCAAGGCGGCCAAGAAGCGCAACAAGCGCAAGGTCTGGCCTTGGGTGCTCGGCATTGTCATTGTGTTGATCTTGGCGTTGGCTGCCGTAGGCGGATACTTCGGGTTGAAGTTCTACAAAGAAGCGCAGGAAGTCAAGGCGCACGAGGAGAAGGCGATCTCGCTGATCGGGAATATCTCGTCGGCGTCTGACCTCGACAACCTTTCCAGCCTGTCATCGAAGATTTCTGACGTGCAGAGCGAGACATCACAGGCGAAGGATATTGCGCATGGATCGTTATGGAATTTCATGGCGAAGCTGCTCTGGATCGGTGACGATGTCACGACGGTCCAGGGCATGACCGATGCCGTGGACACGATCGCTAATGGGGCCGTACCGCAGTTCATCGACGTCGTCAAGACGCTTGAATCGTCCTCGCTGACGACGGCGGATGGATCGTTGAACTTGCAACCAATTATCGACAGCCAAGCCAATATGAAGGCCGCCAACTCCGTGCTACAGACGCAGGTCGACGAATACAATTCGCTGCCGACGACGCATATCTCGACGGTGACGAAGGCCTACGAAGCTGGACAAACCGAGCTGAACTCGCTGGCGACGACGATTAACCGGTTGTCGAATACGTTCGCCATGCTGCCGGGGCTGCTGGGCAGCGACGGCCAGCAGGACTACGCCGTCATGGCCGTCACGCAGTCGGAACTTAGGTCGTCGGGCGGCCTGGTCGGGTCGGTCGGACTGATGACGACTGATGACGGACAGATTACCGTCGGTGACTTCCATTCCAATAGCGATTACATGGCTCAGTACAGCGGATCTGCCGACCTATCCAACGACGCGGCGAAGGTCTTCAAGGAGACCGGGCCGATGAAGATGTCGTTCGACATCCGCGACATTGCGGCGCTGCCGAATACCGCCGACGTCGCATCGGCAATGCGGTCCATCTGGAACAAGACGAGCTGGGGTGCCGGCACCACGCTCGACGGCGTGCTAGTGCTGGATCCTGTCTTCCTGCAGGAACTCATTGGCATCAATGGCAACGTGACGTTGTCCAACGGCACCGTGCTGACCGGCGAGAATACCGCCGAATACCTGCTCAATACTGTCTATGTCGATTACGGCAACAACAATGCCGCTCACAATGCCATCTTCGCCGAGACGGCGGAGGCTGCCATTGCCGAGATGTTCGACAACATGAACGTCGCCAAGCTCATCAAGACCGGCAATGCGCTGGCCGAGATGGCCGAGCAGCGGCACTTCTCGATGTATTCGTTTAACGAGGACATTGAGCAGAACATCGCGGCCGCCGGATTCACCGCGACGGTACCGTCGTCGGCTTCGTCGCCGACAATCGGCGTATATCTCAACGAGCAGCAGGGCTCGAAGATGGGCTGGTACCTCGAGCGCAAGGCGACGATCACGACGAACTCGTGCGGTTCCGACAACACGACCGCCGGCGCGTCCTACCACGTCGACTATGTGCTGACGAATACGATGACGACCGAGGAAGCCGCGTCGCTGCCGACGTACATTACCGGCACCACGAAGGGACAGGAAGGATGGCTGCTGGAGAAGACGCTGATCTACGGACCCGTCGACGGCGCGATCTCCGGACTGACGATCACCGGCAGTGGCTCCGCGACCACGCCGACGCAGGTCTCGATGGACGGCTCCGAGCCGTATATGTCCACGATCACGCTCAAGCCGGGACAGACGATGACGATTTCGTTTGACGTGAGGGTGTCTTCTTCCGCCACTTCCGTGCTGGCGGTGGACCAGACGCCACTCAACTCTACCGAGACCAATGTCACTTACGAAGGGAAGACGTGCGCGGTGGCGAGCGGGAAGTGAAGGGCCTCTAGAGCTTTCTTCCTCCTGAGCGTTATAAACCCGAGCTGGCAGCTCGGGTTTATAACGCTCAGCATTTATTTGGTATTTGGAACTCCGGTAAAAATTGCGCTGCAGCTTTCCGTTACGATCGCTGGACCTTTACGCTTGATTGTCATGGAGACCACATCAACGACGACGGCCACCGTTAAGCATCATCTTGATCTTGCGGGTCGCACTGTTCTCGTAACGGGCGCGGCCGGCTTCATCGGTGCTGCGCTATGCCGTCGGCTCGTTGAGCAGTTTGACGATATTACTGTCGTCGGTGTTGACAACTTCAATGATTATTACGACGTCTCATTGAAGGAATCCCGTGTCCTCGACATTGAATGTGCAGTTGATGCTCGTCGATGCCTCGCTGTGGAAGATAATGATGCAGATGCACGGTTTGAACTCCGTCGAGGGAACATCGCTGATCGGGACTTTGTGAATGCTGTATTCGATGAGACAAGACCCTCTATCGTCGTTAATCTTGCTGCCCAGGCTGGCGTGCGCAACTCGATCGACCAGCCGGAACGCTATGTCGAGTCGAATATCGTTGGCTTCTTCAATGTGCTCGAGGCTGTGCGAAACCATCCGGTAGATCATTTCGTCTTTGCCTCGAGCTCGTCGGTATATGGCAAGAATCGTGTTGTTCCGTTCTCGACCGAACATTGCACCGACCAGCCGGTCAGCCTCTACGCGGCTACCAAGAAGAGCAACGAACTTCTCGCGTATTCGTACAGCGAACTGTACGACATCCCAACTACGGGACTTCGATTCTTCACCGTGTATGGCCCGGCTGGCCGGCCAGACATGGCCTACTTTTCGTTCGCCGACAAGCTAACGCGCGGCGAAAAGATCCAGGTGTTCAACTACGGCGACTGCGAGCGCGATTTCACCTACATCGACGACGTTGTGGAAGGAATCGTGCGTGTGCTTGCTGCAGCTCCAGTCATCACGATAAGTCGTTCACCCTTTGCGATATACAACATCGGGAAGGGACATCCCGACAAGCTGGTGAAGTTTATCATTCTGCTGGCTGATGAGCTTAAGCGGGCCGGAGCGGTCGCGCCCTGTTTTGATGCGTCTGCGCACTTGGAGTTTCTTGATGCGCAACCCGGCGATGTCCCCGTTACATTTGCGGATACAGTGCCGTTCGAACGTGACTTTAGTTACTGTCCATCCACGTCGCTGAAAGACGGGCTGGAAGCATTCGTCCAATGGTATGTTGCCGCCTGCGAACAACAGGGCAGGGGGCATGCGACATGATCGGCGTTGTCTTGTGGCGTTTCCGACGTCCTCCGTTGCGTGTGCGCGTGAGGGAGCTTCGCCTCGTTTCTGATGGACAGGAGACGAACACGTGAGCTACCTGAATATGGCTGCGGAGCGCAGCCATGCTCATCGGCCATTGTTATCAATCATCGTGCCGGTCTACAACCAGGAACGCTATCTTCCTGACATCCTCGTCAGTATCCTGAATCAGACGTTTCAGAATTTCGAAGTGATTGTCGTTGACGACGGGTCGACAGATGGTTCCGCTGAGATTATTCGTCATTTCGCCGATATGCATGAGCAGTTTATTCTTCTCAGCCATTCGACGAATCAGGGTTTGCCGACAGCCCGGAATTCCGGTATTGACCGTGCGCGCGGCGACTGGATTACGTTCATTGATCCCGATGACTACGTTGTCGACGACTATCTTGAACATCTTGCGGATTTTGCCGTCGAAGCGCCGACAGCTGACATCATTTCTACCGATGCCTTCAGCGATGACAATGGAGTGGTTCGACGGGAGCATTTCTTATCTGGTCCCGTCCACTTCGATGCCTCCGCCTCCGGCGATACCTGGAAAGTGCCGTTGTTCGCGAACCTATTGGTCACTCGGTCAGTCAATGGCGTTGTGCCGCGCTGTGGTTTTGCGGTGACCTGGGCCAAACTATACCGTCGCGACTTCCTCAACAAGTTCGGTCTGCGAGACGACCCGTTCTTGCTTCGCAAGCAGGATTTGGTGTTGAATACCAAGGTCCTGTATCGGTGTCGAGAGTTTGTCCATCACAGCTACGCCGGATACCACTACCGTCTTGACGGCATATCCTCCCGCATTACCAATGCCGTGCATCACGGACTGTACCTGAGAGCGTTGCGTGAGGAGCTTCGGCTGCTGCGAGAATGGAAGTTGCTTGGCCATCCGTGCATCCGCCGAAGCTGGTCGGAGTTGGTCGTTCAGTCAACATTCCGCGAACTTAGGTTGCTGATGGACGAAGAGCGGTATTCTGGCATGATCGCAATGATCAGTCATGGACGCCGCTACTCCAAAGACGTTGCCGATATTCTTGCGTCCATCGACATCAGGTCACTTGGCAAACGTCAGCAACTCCAGTACGTGATGCTGAGGTGCCCGGTCCTGATACTGCCGCTTTTCGAATTCTTCTCCCGCTGCCGTCGGCGGCGAAGTAACTCGCTCTCCCGGCCGTCAGAAAGGATCTTGTAATGTCCGACAACATAACTGTTCCCAACGCTTTCTCAACATGTGGCTCATCGCCAAGTGTCACTATCGTCATTCCCACGTATCGGCGTTCATTGTCGCTCCTCCAACGGGCGGTGGATTCGGTGCTGATGCAACGCTATGACGGGCCGATGGAATTGATCATCGTCGACGACAACCACGGCGACGAGTTTGCGTCCTCTGTTGCAGATTTCGTCACTTCTATTGACATTGACGATCGTTTCCGTGTTATGCTGCTCGTCAACGATGGAATCAACGGTGCCGCTCGCGCTCGCAATCTTGCCCTTGCGGGGAAAACTCGGGGAAAGTACATCGCCTTTCTTGACGATGATGATTACTGGATAGACGAAGACAAGCTCGCCAAACAGGTGGCGGCTCTCGAAGTTGATGAGGAAGCGGTCCTGACATTTTCTCATGGATATTATGAGGAGGACGATGGCGACAGGACGCCTTACTTTACTGTCTCATTCCAGTCCTCACAGCCTACGCTGGCCGACATGCTGGAAAACGACTGCGTCGGTACCCCCTCCCAAGTACTGATTCGCAAAACCGCATTGGACCGAACAGGAGGATTCAACACCAGCCTTCCTGTTCAAGACGACTACGAACTATGGGTACGACTTCGTCAATGTGGCACCTTTATTAGATTGCCGGAATACACTTTCGTCCGCTCCCGGCATGCCGGAGAGCATGTGACAGGTTTTGCCGGCGATCGGGCTCGCGCTTATGCGCAAATCCTCGCCATTCATCGAGATGTGTATGGGATGGTTCCAATGGCTTGGGGGCACGTCGCCTTGATGCAGCGACGCTATGCACGGCAATCTCATGGTGCCGTCGCCCCGGTCTCCGTCAAGAATCACTGGCGGCCCATTGCACAGTATGTGCTCAAGCATCCAAGGGGATATCTCGCCATGCGACGTGATGAATGGCGAGCCAACCGCAAATCGATGATCACTTGAAATCACTGATAGAAAGACCGCTTATGCCTTCCAATCCACGCCTTTCCGTCATTGTTCCTGTCTATCGCATCAGGGACGACTATCTCGCCACGTGCCTGGACAGTCTGATCAGCCAGACTCTCTATCGCGAGAACGCCATGGAAATCATTGTCGTCATCGACGGTACGCCAAATCCCCGGACCATCGAGATCTGCAAGCGGTATGAAAAGTCAGCCGTGGAAACCGATGGTGCTTTATGCGTGATTCAGCAGCCTAATCAGGGTGTTTCGGTTGCACGAAATACTGGCATGACCCGTGCTCGCGGACAATGGATTGCTTTTGTCGACGCCGACGACTGGTGCGAGGCTACCATGTTCGAGACCCTGGTGCGGCAGGGAGAAATCGGTGCCCCGACTCCCGATGTCATCGTATGCAATGCCCTCATCGAGGATGAAGATCAGGTCATTGTCAATCACTTTTTCCCGATACCGGATTGCCCGACAAGCTCTGGACAGCCGACTTTCTGCTGGGATGAGACAACAAAGTTGCACGCTCTTCTCCAGCTGTTCGGCAAGAACAAGTTCCATAACCCCGAGGTCATGAATATCGGCGTTCCCTGGGCCAAGTTGTACAACGCCGACTTCTTGCGCCGGAATAGCCTGACTTTTCTCCCCGAGCTCCTGCGCATGCAGGACAATATTTTCAATCTCTATGCGTTTCACTATGCCGAGAGAGTCACCTATTTTCCGGAAGCACTGTATCACTTTCGCCGGTTCCAACCTGGCAAAAGGGGCGAATACTCGGAAAACTTCGCCGGGCATCTTGAAAAGGTCCTCGTGGCGTCGACCCATTTCTTGGCGGAGACCATCTCGACAAGAACACCAGACGAGCAGGCCACCTTACAACATGCGCTCAAGATTAAAACGGTCCAGGGCATTCGCTTGTGTCTGGAACTCGACATGTTTCATCCGGACAATCCGGACTCGTTCGTAGCCCAGAAGAAAAAACTGAGGAGCCTTGTCGCAAGAGAACCGTATAGCACGTCTCTTCGTTCCCTGAAGATCACTGCAAGCCCAGCTTCTACGCTGGCATTTGCAGCCATGCTTCGGTTGGGAATGTTCAGAGTATTGAAATTCCTCGTCAGATCTAGGTCGTAGCATGCAGGGCACTGGGGGAATCGCCTTGCCTCATATTCCTGCTCCGCGCCGAGTCCTTCCCGGTCTGCACCACCGGTAAAACCGGAGCATGGCAGTATAGGCGGGTGTGCACCAGCCGAGCGCTAGAAACTGGATGCATCGTTCCTTCGGCATGGGTGCTCCTGCCTGGGCAAGCGCCAACCGTACCTTCTTGAAATTGGCCCGAATAAACGGGCGGAGTTCCGTCTCCAGCTTGCGAAGCAGCCGGTCTTCTTTCTCGGTTGCCGTAGCTCCGCGCTTCCACTGATTCAGCGCTCCGCCGACCGCCTTCATGTACCCGTATTGCGCATACGGTACGGATGACGGATACTTGATGTTCACTAAGTCCAGCATCTTTTGGGCGGCCAAGGCTCCCGATAATGACACATGCGGGCTCTCGGATAGGCTATCGCTACGGATCCGGTAATGATATAGCCGCTGCGTATCATAAACGATCGTCGTGGCGGCGTCGATTGCCCAGTAGGATGCTTCCACATCCTCGCCGCCACGCCATTCTTCGTTGAAATGGAAAAGCGGTTCGATAGGCCCGGTATCGCCTGTGAAGAACAGGTCGCGTCGAACCAGTTTGTTCCACATGGCCACGCCTAGTCGTCCGACATTGATCTCGCGGAACGCGGCCGCCGAATCCATGACGCTGTATTCGCCCAACGGAAACTGCGAATATCGGTTTCCGTCGTCAAATTCATCCCAACTCGCGATGACAGATAATTGTGCATCTTCCCGCAGGGCATTAGCCACCATGGTTTCGATCATCGTCGATTCCAGCCAGTCATCGGGATCGACGAAGATGAGATATTCTCCTCTCGCACATTGCGCTGCGACATTTCTGGCGCTGGCGGACCCGCCGTTGGGTTTGTCGACAACGATAATCCGATTATCGTGCTGCGCCCATTGACGGCAAATGTCTCCGCTGGCGTCAGGTGAACCGTCATTGACCAACAGGATCTCGAGGTTGCGGTACGTCTGTTCCGTCACTGTCTTGAGGAAATAGTCGAGAAATCGCTCGACGTTGTACACCGGCGCGATCACCGTCACCAATGGTCCATCAGTACGCTTGGTCAACTTTCTCCTCCTCCAGTGCGAGCTCTCGCGAAGTCGTGTCTGCGAAATCATGCGGGCGCGATTCCTCCTTCCGGAAGATGAATCGTGCCGCGGTCACCTGCCTGCGCAAACGTGTGGATACGGTACGAAGCAGTCCCATGACGAAACGCTCGCGCATAATGACCAGTGACATGCCATAAACAGCAGCAATGACGGCGCCGTCAATGACGATCTCCAGAAGATAGTGACAGCCTCCGAGGTATCCATCGATGAAAAGACCGCAGCACATGGCCAATCCGGCACTGATCACGCTCTTCCACGGATCAAGCCACGCAAGGATGACACGCAGTTCTTTTCGTAGAACGACCAGACGCATTGACAATGAAACGGTTTCATACAGCAACACTGACACGGCGGCTCCGAGAATACCGAACGTTGGAATGAGTATGAGGGCGAACACGATCTGCACCACGAGGCCGACAACGTTGAGCGTGGCGGCTGTCTTGTCCCGATTGGTCGACACAAGATAGTTGGTCAGCGTCGCGGCCGAGGCTGACAACAAGGGAACCCACGCGGTGACGATGAGTGCTGGGCGACCAGCGAGGTAGTCGGCACCCCCGAGAAACAGGATGATGGGATTTGCGCACACTGTCAACATGACTCCTGCCGCAAGTGCCATCATGATGAGTAAATTGAAATTCTTGGCGAGGAGGTCCAGTGTTTTCCTCCGTTCTCCGTGACCCTCATGGTAGGAGAATCGGGGGAGCATGACACCGCCTACGGAATCGACGGCGGCAAATGAGAAGCTACGTACCTTGAGAACTATGGAATAACAGCCGACAAGGGCATCCGGCAGGAAGAAGCCGCAAACAAGCATGTCCGCGTTACTTCGCATGCCACTGGCCATGCGGTTGATTGAATACCATACCATGGGCCTGAGGTGCCGTACGCAGTTGAAACCGGAGAGGTTCTGGAAGCTGACATACTTGTGGAGGCGTGCAATATTGAAGATGTTGGTGCCGACTGTGCCGGTGCACAGCACGATGGCATACTGCACCGCGTCATTAGCGTGCCGGACCAGAGCGAACATCAATATCAGCGACACCAGCTTGCACAGGATACTACGGGCGGTGATGTACCCGTATTGCTCAATGGATTGGTAGAACCATTCGTATCCGCATGACGTCAGCATGATATTCACGCCGAAGATAAGAGAGATCCATATGTTCTCCCGAGCTTGTGGGACCAAAGCGACTGCGGCAACGTACAATGCGAGCGCCATTGTCATTGCGCATATCTGTAATAGGGCGAGCTCGACCATGGTCCGGTTTAGCAATCGCGAATTGTCCCGAATCTTGGCGCATTCCCGTTGGCCATACAGCGAAAAGCCCAGACCGGCAATTACGGAAAAATACGAGGCGAAGGACACGGCCCATGCCACCATGCCCAGCCCTTCCGGAGAAAGGATGCGTGCTACATACGGCGTGGTGATGAGCGGGAAAACGAACGATGACGTCGTCAGGATGAGGTTCATGGCGACGTTGTATCTGACCGACCGAATTTTTGGCTTGCACTGGGTTGACTGCACCATTACTCCTCACCCTCATCGGCACCATCGTACCGGTGCAAGTTGCTGTAATGGGGATTCGCCCACGATATTTGCGGACTCTGCAAATGCTTGTTGTAATGCTTTTTCTGTTCGCTTTCAGCCCTTTACGATGGAAAACCGAACCAGAAGATCTCGGCGACGATTTCACCAAAGAAGGCGGATATCATTATCATGCACAGTCAGCCCATTCATGTCATGCATGTCATGGGAGGCATGACCGGCGGAGGAATCGAATCCGTCGTCCTCAACTATTGCCGCCACATGGATCCTCGAAGGGTGGTGTTCGACTTCCTTGTCCACGACCATTCTCCGGTTTTGCCGGTCCGGGACATGACAATTCATGGCGGCCGAATCTTTACCGTTCCGTCTTATGACAGGTACCCTGTCCAGTATTTACGCGAATGCGAGCGCATCTTCCGTCGGGAGCATCCCGATATCGTTCATGCCCATATGAATGCGTGGAATGTGTTGTCATTAGGAATGGCACATGTAGCTGGAGTGCCTATCCGTGTTGCCCATAGTCATACTACAAGCAACGCTACGGGATCCGCGAGGAGCATGATCAAGTCTTTAATAACGAAACCTTGGTCTCGTTCCCATGCCACTCATTATGCGGCTTGCACTGCGCAGGCAGCTTCGTGGCTTTTCGGTGCACATCATCTGTCGCAGGTGTTTCTCATGCGCAATGCAGTCGAACCTGGTCGTTTTGCCTTCGATGCACATGCGCGGAAAACGGTACGTCGTGAACTTGGCCTTACGGATGGCCAATTGCATATTGGCCATGTAGGTCGTTTTTCCTATCCGAAGAATCATCCCTTTATCCTGGATGTGTTTGCCGATCTGCTCCGCTGCAGACCAGATGCGCATCTGACTCTTGTCGGTGAGCAGAATGACGTGGACGTCCCTGCCCTCATTCGGGAACGGAATCTTGAACGCCATGTCACTGTTGTGGGATTCCGCAATGATGTTTCCGCCTACTATAGTGCGTTTGATGCGTTGCTCTTTCCCTCGCATTACGAGGGTTTCGGCATGGTTGGCGTGGAGGCGCAGGCCAATGGGCTGCCCGTCCTCATGAGTTCCAATATTTCCATGGATGCCGATTTAGTCCCTGGCCTTGTCAAGCACCTACCCTTGGAGGCCGACGTCACTCTGTGGAGTCAGACGCTCGAAAAACTCGCTTATGATCACGTCGGCAACCGTGATGATGCGGCATATGCTGCGACTGTTGCTGAGCGGGGATATGGCATCCAGGCCAATGCCGAATCGCTGATGCAGTGGTATGAATCATTGCTTGTCACCTAGGAGAAGACCTTAATGAAAACTCGGGATCATCAGATGGGAACGTTACCGCAGGTAGCCCTTATTACTGGTGGCACATTGCCGGTGCCGAATGTGCAGGGTGGCGCCATCGAGTCGTTGGACATGCTGCTCATTGAAGAAAATGAAAAGCAAGCTGTATGCCACTTCACTGTTTTCTCCGTTTGGAATCCCGCCATTGAGCAATTCCTTCGGGACCGAGGTCCATATCGCCACACTTCATTCGTTTTCATCAAGACTCCCAGACTCTTTCATGTGGGAGACCACGTCATGTACAGGCTGGCAAAGGCCGCTCATCGTGCCAACTTGATGGGGTACAAGTACATTCTGCAACGACTCTGGTTTCTGCGTCAGGTCAGTCTTCATTTGGCCAGGGCGAATGCTGAATTCCACAAGGTGATCATTGAAAACAGCGCTGCCTCGTTTCGCATCTTCAAGAGACATGGCAACGGAGCTCAATATCTCGGCAATACGTATTTCCATTTGCACAACGAAGTCTTCCACGCGTTTGGTTGTCTCCGGGAACTACAGGAGATTCGCAAGGTCCTTGGCGTCTCGAAGTACATTACGGACAATTTCCATAATTATTTGCTGTCCCAAGGAGGGCGAGGGCTGCTTGAGAAGCAACGAGGAGTCTGCCATAACGGAATTGACACTGCAGGGTTCGGCACTGCCAAGGCAATCCGGGAAGCCAGGAATCTTCGTGCCAGGCATGGCATCGCGGAAGATGAGCTCGTGTTCTTTTTTGCTGGCCGCCTTACGGAAGACAAGGGTGCCAAGGAACTGGTGGAAGCCTTTATTGAGGTGGCCCGTAGTGTTCCCGAGGCCCGTCTGGTCGTTGCCGGAGCGTTCTTTTTCGATACTTCCATGAGCAGTGCCTATCAGGAAGAACTCCGCAAGCTGGCTTCTAATCCGCAGGTTAGGAATCGTATCACTTTTACCGGGTACATTGACCATGACGACATTCCTGCCGCCTACGCCATGGCCGATATCTGTGTCATGCCGTCGACTTGGCAGGAGCCTGCCGGCTTGACGATAATCGAATCATTGGCGGCCGGCAAGCCGTTGATCACCACGCGTTCCGGTGGCATTCCCGAATATGTTGATGACAGTTCGGCCATTCTGATCGATTGCAATGACGACTTGCGGAGTTCGTTGACGGATGCCATGCTGCGGCTGGCCACTGATCCGGATTTCAGGACTCGACTGGGGCGTCGGGGAAAAACCCGGGCATCACGCTATTCGGCTGCGGCCTATTACCGTCGGATTATCGATAGCGTGCTGGAGTAGAAAGTCCACGGTGACAAGCACCGTGGACCCCTGTCAATCCACCCGATCTGTCTGCGGTGTTGTGCGGTAGTAGTAAGCATGATTGCCGTAATGTGTGTCGCGACTTCGCTTGTCGGAATTGATAATGGTGCCCAGCATGCGAATGCCTAGCGTCTCCATTTCGGCGACAATTGTCTTCAGGTCCCGCTTCAGCGTGACATTTCTTCGACTGACCAACACCAGCCCATCGCCACGTCGCGCGAGCAATGCCGCCTCGTTGACAATGACCAGCGGCGCCGTGTCCATCACTACGAAATCGTAATGCTGCACCGCCTGTGTCATGATTTCATCCATGGCGTCGCTTTTCATGAGTGAGGCGACATTCGGAGGTGTCGGTCCTGCCGTCAACACATGGAGATTGTTCCGCCAGTAGGGCATGATTACATCGCTTAAGGCCGCCCGGCCCGACAGGACATGGCTCAGACCGGTCCCGAATGCTGCGGCATCCATGCCGAGGGCTGTCGCGACGGAAGGATGGCGCAGATCGGCATCGATGAGCAAGACGTGTGCCCCGTGCTCTGCCAGCGCAGTGGCAATATTGATGGCAGTCGTCGTCTTGCCTTCGCCGGTATTAGTGGACGAGACTACGATCAGGCGTGAATTCGTTCCACTCACTGGAATACTGAATTCCAGATTGGAACATATACGCCGGATATCTTCGGCAATGGCCGAGGAAGGCTCGGAAACAACAACCGGCCTACGGTGTTCCAGTAATTCGTCTTGTGGAATACGGCCTAAAATCGGCGCCTGAGTCAGTTCCTGCAGTTCCTGTTCGTCCTGCACCGATCTGCTGAACAGGTCCTTCAACAGCGCTGCGACCACGCCGGCAATCAGGCCAAGGACCACGGCAAACAGCATGATCATCTTCGATTTCGGCGAGCTCGGTGATGTCGGCAGGTCAGCGGACTGAACCACGGCAATGTCGACAGGTGATCGTCGATTATCCCCGTACAGATCCATTTCCACCGTGTTCTGCAAGCTTGTCGCTACGGCATTGGCTACATCGTATGTCCACTGAGGATCTTCCGCTTCCGCCGTAATCGTGATGAACGTCGTGTTGGAAGGATTTTCGACGGTCAGGTGCTTGGCAAGCTGCGCTGCCGTCATGTCCAGATCGAGCTCCTCGATTACCGGTTCCAGCACTACCTTCGTTGTGGCTAGGCGGGGATATGACTTCACCTGCGAACTGATGTAGGAGCTGCCAGTCGATAATGTGCCAATTGAGGTCGACTGTTCTTCGTTGTCCTCGGTGTCCATCTCACTGAACGAGGCAAACAACTCTGCCGTGGCCTGATACTGCTTCGGTGACACGGCAAGGAACGCAACAGCTGCCAGCACTACCACGACCAGCGTCACCATGAGCGTCGTCACATGCTTGCGAATCATCGTCAAGATGTCAGCGAGCGTCAATGCCTGGTCTGTCACGCCATAGACGCCATTTGTGCCTGTCATCGCATCCTCTCCTCATGCTCGTCGTTTTTCTCGTGGCCGTTTAGCTCCTCGTCGACCACGGAGATGCCTGGACAGCCGACCAAGTCGCCGAACTGGACTGCGTAGTATTCGCGGTTGAATGTGGTTCCGCGCAACAACGCCGCTTGGCCCATTGCCATCCTGCGTGATTCGTTACGAGCCAGTTCGATCATCGACTGCGCCAGCCTGTCCGTCAGATCCTTGTCCCGCTGCAGCAAGATGGCGCACTCCTCGTCGACATATTCGGGAATGCCGCCGGAATTCGTCGTAATGATCGGTTTCCCGGAAGCCAATGATTCAATGACGGTCAGCGGAGCCGGATCCTCCATGATGGATGGCAATACGCTAATATCCGCGGCGTGATATAGATAATGGATGTCTTCATAGTCCACGAATCCGGCAAAACGGACACGATCTTCCAGGCCGTGATCCGCAATGGCTTCGTGCAGGCGTTTCCGAACCGGATCCCTGGTGTTATCACCCATGGAAAACGGTTCGCCGGCAATGAGCAGCACTGCTTCCGGAACATGGGGAGCCATGGATGCAAAAGCGTCGACCAGATGAACCGCTCCCTTTTCCGGAATCAGTCGACCGGTAAATAGAAGCACCACATTGCTTTCATCCAGCCCGAATCGTGCTCGCGCCAACCGGCGTTCGTCTGTAGTGGCCGGTCGAAAACGTGCACCATCCACGCCGTTTCGCCAGACGGCCCGCTTGCTCGTGGGGAGGCCTTCGCCATCCGCGTCCTGTAGGTAGCGGTCCATCGTGTCCACAACAAACTGGCTCACGCCAAGCACCTTGGCCGAGTGGTGTACTTCGTCATTGCAGCCGAAACAGCTATGGGTTTCCGAGTGCAAATGCAGGAACACGCGGCCGTCAAACTGGCGGCGGTTGCCGTGTATCTTCAATGCCCAGAACAACGAGCAGTGGTCTTCGAGGACAATACGGTCGAATCGGGGCAATGCCACCGACGATCGCAACCGGCCGCGGCCCTCGCTGGCGGCAAGCAATCGGCCGACCTGGTCAACGAACCACAGACGCTGCATCAGGAATCGAAACGTGACCGTGCGACGGCGGCGAATAGCGGCGGTGGCTACGCGAAAGATCACGCGATCGGCCATCGTTACCGGTGACGGCGGCTTGAGCAGCACGACAGAAGTGTGACGGTACTGACGATCGCGGACGAATCGTTCGACTTCTGCTGTCCAGATCGAGAAGATCGTGAGATCGAGCGCTCCGGTGTGGTCGTTGTCGTCGATGAGCATCGTGACGAGCGACTCGACGGCACCGCCACTGACAGCAGGAATCGGCAGATAGCCGGAATTGATGATGGCTACCTGCGGTCGACGAGTGCCGGCATGGTCGGAGTTCGACGACGTCGTCTGCCGCTCCATGGCCGGAATACTGATGATCATGTCGCCTCCTTCGGTGCACGGTCATGCTCGGTTACTTGCCGGTCTTCTCCCGGTTGTTTCACGTGACGAAAGAGTACTGGCCCCTGTCATGAAACCGGTCTCTCATCGTACGGGAAACAGGGTGCGCAGGCCATGCGTGATGGCGGAATTTTGGAAAAGTTGCACAAGTGCGCGGCTTGCGCATGCGGGGGAACGGCGGCTATCCGTAGGATGAACTGACGGGCTGGTCGAAGAACGGGAAGGAAGGAGTTGCCATGCTGGATACTCTCTTCCAATTCGTCACGATGGTTATTCCCAAGTCGGGAATTGTCGTCGGCGCTCTCTCGCTGACGCTGAACCTTGTCTTGTTCGCCGTTATCGTGATCCGTGACCCCAACCAGACAGTGCGCTCGCTTCAGCTCCTTCGCTGGATAGGCATTTGCTATGTGCCATTGCTGGCTTTCGGAATGGTGACGTTCACGCTCGGGATGATCAGTAGCGGCGTCGAACCATTGAAGCTGGCGCAGGTCATTATTGTCGTCGCATCGCCGCTGGCCATTGTCGCGACAACGCGCCGCTTGCCGGAAGTCGATCATGCAGAACGCAGGAACTCGCTACCGAAACCGGGCGCTCGCGCAATTCGCGCCACGCAGCGGGCGTTCCAGCTGGTGGCTGTCGCATTGCTGATTGTCAATGCGTACGGACTGCTGCAATATTTCATGGGCGTCAGCAACGTTACCGTCGAGGGACTGACCACCACATACGGCCAGGCTATCGAGCAGAAGACGATCGGGTATTCGTCGAGCGGCGACACTGCCAAGAAAATCCCGTCAACGTTCCAGAGCGGTACGTATTTCGGCATCTTCTGCGTGCTCGGCATGGGTCTCATGCTGATCTGGCGGCCTATGCTGTCACGTTCGGCGCGATGGAAAGTGATCAGAGTGGCCGCCATCATTGCCGCATTGGTCGGCTTGCTACTTTGCGGAGCCCGTGCCGTGCTGCTTCCGTTCGCCGTCGCCGGGATTGCCATCCTGCTTGGCCGCATTCGCGTTTGGCCTTCCCGGACACTGCGTCGCAATTTCGTGGCGTTGCTCATTGGCGGAGGCTTGCTTGTCCTGTACCTGCTCGTGTTCCAGCAGGAGATCATCTCGAGCTTCGTCTCCCGCAACATTGTCGAGACGCTCAACGATTCCACCGCCAGCGGTCGCACCGGACAGTGGTCTGGCTTGTGGTCCCGTTTTCGGGATCTTTCCCTGTCTGACATGATCATTGTCCTGCTCCTCGGCAACGGTAGCCACTACAATCTCGGCAGCGAGGGATTACCGGCCCTCCTGGTCCAGATGGGCCTGCCGGCCACGCTTGCTTTCCTGGGACTCTTTGCCGCTCCGATAGTCCATTTCTTCCGGCGTCCGGTCACGCGCCCGATGGCTTGGTGCCTTGGCGTGGTGCTGGCCACGTTCTGCGTGGATCTCGCCTTCGACTATCCGCCCAATATCATGCTGGTATTCATGGCCGTCGGTCTTGCCCTGGCCGGCCAGCGGTGCGGCTTGCTCATGGAATCCGTTTCGCATCGTGCTGTTGTTGCGCTGGGTGCCACGGACTAGGGTGATGCCCGGCAATGTCATGACGCCGGTCGAATCGTGCACAATTCCTGCAGCCTGCTTTTGCGAATACTGCAAACTTTGTTGACACAGCCTTACCTCGAGTGCCGAATTTTTTTACACTGAACGCAACCGATGCGAGTGCCGGACGACCGATGTCCGCGGAAGGGGGTGGGCCTTGACGACTCTGCCGTACCCGAATGCCGCCAATCCGGCGGGACGTGCCGCCGGGCTTGCCGCGCCGACTGCCGTTCTTGACGCCGGCTTGCCGGCCGCTGCCCTTGCCGTGCCGTCCGCCGCGTCCGTCGACGTGCCGATCGGACGTCCGCTGCGAGTCCTCCATGTCGTCGGGTCGATGTTTGCCGGCGGGGTGGAGTCGACGATTCTCAACCATTTCCAGTACATCGATACCGACCGGGTCGTCTTTGATTTCCTCGTCGAGGAGGATTCGAAAATCGTGCCCGTCGACGAGATCGAGCGGCGCGGCGGCCGAATCTACACTGTCCCGCCGATCCACCAGCTGCCGTCGTATCTGCGCGCCTGCGAGCGCGTCTTCGCGAGCGCGCGGCCCGACATCGTCCATTCGCATGTCAACACGCTCAGTGTCTTCCCGCTGTCGGCGGCCGCGCGGGCCGGCATTCCGGTGAGGATTGCGCACAGCCATTCGACGACGACGCGGACGGAGCTGCTGCGGCACGTCACGAAGCAAATCCTGCGGCCGTTCGCCTCCGTCTTCCCGACCCACTTCGCTGCCTGCTCGCGCCACGCGTCCGACTGGCTGTTCGGCAAGCGCCACGAGATCGGCGGCGACGTCTTCTTCATGCGCAACGCCATCGACCTGGATCGTTTCTGCTTCAGCGATTCGCGCCGCCGGATGCTGCGCGCGGAACTTTCGCTGGCGGAGGGGCAGCTGCACGTCGGGCAGATCGGGCGCATCAGTCACCAGAAGAACCAGCGATTCACGCTCGAGATCTTCGCCGACCTGCTGCGCCGCCGTCCGGACGCCAGGCTGACGCTGATTGGCGAGCAGTACAACAGCGACGTCGCTTCGCGGATCGAATCGCTGGGGCTGACGGGGCATGTGAATGTGCTGGGAGTGCGCGACGACGTCGCTGATTTTTACAGCGCGTTCGACGTGCTGATGTTCCCGTCGCAGTACGAGGGCTTCGGGATTGCCAGTATTGAAGCTCAGGCGAGCGACCTGCCAGTGCTGGCGAGCTCGTCCGTCCCGTCCGAAGCGGATCTGGTTCCCGAGCTGGTGCGACATCTGGATTTGTCCGAGAGCGTGGACGTGTGGAGCAAGACCCTCGAAACCCAAGCATCCCTGCGAACCGTCGGCACCCGACGCAGCCGAACCGCCGACCTGGCCGCCCAGGGCTACGACATCCGCACCAACGCCAAGATGCTGGAAATCTGGTATAGGTCGCTGGCGAATAGCGCTCAATGATTACCTACGCAAACGGCTCCCCTCGGCAGGGGAGCCGTTTGCGTTTCGTCGTCGACCCCTCGCTTCGCGGCGTTGCCGCTCAGCGATCCCCTTCCAGGGGATTATGATCGGTCACGCGGCGCGGTGGTGGCCCTTTTTCGGGAGGACGCTGTCGGCGATCGTGGCGATGGCAGCGCCGAGTTCCTCGTGAGCCTGCTCGAAGACTTCGAATTCCTTGCGGTATGGATCCTTGATGTCGGCGGAGGGCGGGAGCATCGGACGGATCATCGACGCGTTGTCGAGGACGCTGGCGATGCGCTCGTCGAGCGTCGATCCGCTGATCATGCCTTCCTTGGCGCAGTAGTCGCACATCGCCGCGAAGTCGCTGACGGTGGCCGTGCGCTTCGCAGCGGTCGGCGCGACCGACGCGATCTGGCGCTGCTGGTTCTTCGTGAAGCACAGGATCAGGTCGCTGTCCTTCGCGAGCTGCGGCGTCAGGCGCTTCGAGCGGAACTTCGACGAGTCGATGCCGTCGCTTTCGAGCAGCTTGCGGCTCGACGGATCGATCTCGTGATCGATGAGGCCCTGCGTGCCGGCGCTGTCGACGACGAGATCCTCGCCGTCGAAGAACTTCGGGAACAGCAGCTCGCCCATCGGGGAGCGGCAGATGTTGCCGGTGCAGACAAACAAGACTTTCATTCTTCCTCTATTCCTCCGTTGGCGGTCACCTTCGAACGTTCAATATTGTTAGCTTCCTGCAATATATCGGGTCGGCTGTACCGGCGGTAGGGGGCTGGGGTGGAGGTTTGGAGTGGGATTGCCTCGCTGCGGGCAGGCCTGCGGCCTATCCTTGTGAGGCAGCGATCGACTGCGTCGATCGCGTCGACCCTCAGCCTCGTTTCGCTCGGCAGCTCCTGGAAAGGCCGCAAGCGTTCGCTGGCTCGCGTTTGCATGGTTCAGCGGCGGGCGCCAGGGAGCCTTTCTCCGCGAGAAAGACGGCCTTATTTTTATGTAAATAAAATTAATTAAATGTGCGCAAACCAATGCTTACTTCGCAATTGATGATCATTATTTGAAGTCAAATTCATTTCTTGTTCCGAAGAGAAGCGAGTCGAAATTTTGGATTGCCATGCGGAGAAGATCAAAAAGTGGACATTGATAAAAATTGTCTCACAAAAACAATCATTTGAACAGACGAGTTTTGCAAGGGCGATTATTGAAAGTCGCGGATCGATTTTGCTAATTCCGGATATGAAACGCCGATGAAATGTGAGATTGGTCATGCTTGTGAATCGTTATGGATAAAACGTTTCATCGAAGGGCGGTCGGGGGTGGTTGGGATGAATCGTAGTAATTTAAAGCCGTTTGATGGAACTTTTTTGTAAAGATGGCTGGCGAAGCTTGTCCGAAGATGACCGATTCCCAGATTATTTTCAGGAAGATAGTCTTAATTAATGTCGTAATGGGGTGTAATTATTGGCAGGTTGAATTCTATTAATATATACTTGAATTCAATCTTCAGAGAGACGACGAAAGGATGTGTGCGATGTCGTTACTGCAGGGTTTTGAAGCTGTGAGCACGTCGAATGGCGGCGGCAAGGCCGTGCTGACGATCACGAAAACCAGTGTCCATTTCAACAAGAGCGCGGTCGAGGCGCTGGGCGGCCCCGAGCACGTCAAGTTCCTGATCAACCCGAAGACGAAGCAGTTCGCCGTGCAGGTGTGCGGCGCCGAGGATCCGAACTCGCTGCCGTTCTTCAAGGAATCGAGCACGCGCAAGTCGGTCACGCTCAAGACGCCGGTGCTGATGGACGCCGTGCTGCCGTACTTCACGTTCGAGGACGCGCCGGAGGGCGAGATCGCGTACGCGTCGCTGCACGGCACGAAGGTCGATGACGACACGCTCGTCTTCGACGCCAAGGAACCGAACTACGGCGTGATGAAGAAGCGCGGCCGCAAGAAGGCCTCGCTCTGACCGGCAGGTCTTCCTGCCGGTTCTGCTGGCGGTTCCTTTTATATATAGGTATATGAGGCGGCTTTCCGTCACTGCCTTGTTGCCGCACTGTTGTGATGTCGCGAATCCGGGCTGCGAGCCCGGGTTCGCGACATCAATTTGTATGGATCGAGCTTTCCACTCCCGGCTTACTTCGGGGGAATCCGGAACAAATTACGCTAAGTTCGGTTGCAAGGGATGACGGCCGGGCCGGCGGGGATCAACGGGCCGGCGACGCCGTCTTGACGGGAGCTGCAATCCGCAGCTTTCGAACAGAGGCTGCAAACCGCAGCTTCGGCAATACGAAGGAGCAACAGATGGCAGCTCACGAAATTACGTCCGCGGACTTCGAGAAGGTCATTGCCGACAACGAACTTGTCTTCATCGATTTCTGGGCGAGCTGGTGCGGCCCGTGCCGCGCGTTCGGCCCGATCTTCGAGAAGGCCGCCGATGCGAACCCGGACATCTACTTCGGCAAGGTCGACATTGACAAGAACCAGGATCTTGCCAACTCGGCCGGCATCCAGGCCGTGCCGACGCTGATGATCGCCAAGAAGGGTCACATCGTCTACCAGCAGGCCGGCGCGCTGCGCGAGGCCGATCTCGATTCGATCATCGACCAGGCCAAGAAGCTCGACGTCGACGCCGCCCTCGCCGAGGCGGCCGCGCAGCAGAAGTAACTGTCGCCGATCAATCTTCTACTCTTTAACCTGACTCACGCAACCATGGGGCTTCCTCCGGAATGTTTCGGAGGAAGCCTTCTTGCGTTGGAAGCATGACTGTGACGGGCAATGCCGATGCGTACAGGCGCCGACGTTGGATCGGTCGATGAAGAGCGTATTGGTCGCAAAAATCTATTTTGGAGAAAGCTCCGAAAAGTCCTGTAAAGCATGTTTCTCCTCGGACTCATGGGGTTCTATATGCGCTTAACGGCACTTACCTGCATATGGAACCCCCCCCTCCGCGAGGGGAAAACGTATATGCTTAACGGCAGTTACGCGCATATATTTTCCCTTGGCGCGGGTGATTTATATGCGTGTAACGGGCGTTACGCAACTACGTTTGCCCATGGGGATGGGGATCTATGATCGTGTAACTGTCGTTAGGGAAACACGGAAACCCATCGTGCTGGGGCAACGTGCATGAACGACGTCAAATGGTGGCGATGCCGGCCATGAAGACTCATCGCGTGAAGAGCGACGTGTGTGTCGAGCTGCTCTTTTCTTGAACTTTCTCCGCGCTGAGGCGTGAATGAGTCTTGGATGGGTCTCGGATGGGTTCTGGATGGTCTTGGGCGAGTATTGATAGGTCTTGCGCCGGGCTCCGCGTGGCAATTAGCCGGAGGCGTTCGGCCAGATGGCAGATTAAATTGGATTTAATCTGCCGTTTTGCCGACCTGCTTCGGCGAAATGGTTCGTTTCGAGGCGCTCCCGCGTGGCGTGTTACTAAAGGTGTTCGGCAAAATGACATGCGAAACGGGCCTGAAAGAGGACAGCTGGCCGAGCGCCTCGGCAAAAGGACTCCCTACAAGGGTTTGCGTAGGTTCATCGAAAAAAAATTTTCGGTCGCCAGCAGGCGACCGTCGGTTCGCAAGGGTAGGGCGAAGCCCGGCCCGCGGCGAACCGATTCCCCTAGGGGTAGCGGAAAATACAATGTCATGATCCTGAGAACGGATCTCGGGATTGTGACGTCCGTATACGTATAACGGGTAGGGCGCTTTCCGGCGCGCTCTCGCTGCCTTCGGCAGGTCGGCGGTCGGCTCTCGGCCTCGCTTCGCTCGGCAGCTCCCTTCCAGGGAGCTCATGTTTGTTTGGAAATGGCATTTTGAGTGAAGATTGTGTGGGATTGGGTAATTATTTTGCCCTGAGCGGGGTTGGGAACAGCAAACGTTCAGAACCGGAAGTACAATCTGAACCAGTATGCGCTTCGGCACGTGGACGCGGCCTCGTTATGGGACCTCCCGGAGGACCGGCGGACACGGCGCAGCGCGGCGTCGGGAGACGGACGGAAGAATCGTTCGAGAGAGCGGAGGAATCGTTCAGTAGAGAAGTGTGACCCGACAACGAGAGGCCGCGCGAAGAGCCGACGGAACTGTAGGCAACTTTGAGGAGCAGAATGGCCAACCATCGCAAGGCAAGCGTCCCGACGCTGCGCTCGTTGAGCAAGCGTCAGTGGATCAAGATTTGCACGGCGATCGCGGCAGTCGCACTCGTGGCGACCGGCGGCGTGGTAACGAGTTCTTTCTATTCCAAGGCGTCGGCCGAGCCGACGAGCACGGCGACGGCGTATTCGGCGACCGATCCGACGGCCGCGAGCCGCGGCAACGCGCGTGACGCGCTCGGCGGCGACACGGCGACTGTCAAGGTCGTCGTGAACGGCGCATCGCAGACGGTGCTCGGCACCGACTTCACCGATGTCAAGTCGGTGCTCGAGGCCGCCGACATCACGCTGCAGCCCGATGACACCGTGTCGCCGTCGCTGACGACGCCGGTCGACGAGTCGACGACGATCACGATCAACCGCGCCGGCGCGCAGATCGAGACCGTCGACACCGACATCGCGTTCAACACCGTCCGCAAGGAAGATCCGAACCTCGCCGAGGGCACCGAGAAGGTCGAGACCGAAGGCGAGAACGGCGTCCTCGAGTCGACGAACCTCGTGACGAAGTCCGGCGACACCGTCGTCTCCTCGAACACGCTGACCTCCTACGTCAAGAAGGCGCCGGTCGACAAGGTCATCCTCGTCGGTACGAAGAAGGCCGAGGCCACGACGTCCTCGTCCGGCTCCTCGTCGTCTTCGTCCAGCTCGTCGTCCTCGAGCTCCTCGTCGTCGAGCTCGGCGGCGTCCTCGATCGGCACGACGACGCCGGTCGGCGACATGCAGCAGTGGGCGCACGACTACCTGATCGCCAACGGCTACACCGAGGCCGACTTCACGGCGACCGTCTACATCATCTCGCACGAGTCCGGCTGGTCGGTCACGGCGACGAACCCGAGCTCCGGCGCGTACGGCCTGCCGCAGGCGCTGCCCGGCTCGAAGATGGCGTCGGCCGGCAGCGACTGGGCGACGAACTACCAGACGCAGCTCAAGTGGTTCTGGAGCTACTGCGAATCGCGCTACGGCTCCATCCAGGGCGCGTACAGCTACTGGCTGGCGAACCACTGCTACTGATCGGCAACTACCGAACTGCTGACCTGATCCCCGCTCGCGGCACCGGCCGCCGGCGGGGATCTTTCGTTCCGCGGTTTTTCTGTTTCGGGGTTTTCTGTTCCGTGGTTTTTCTGTTTCGGGGTTTTTCTGTTCCGTGGATTTCGGAAGGGCTCGGCTGGAGCCCTTCCGTTTTTCGCGGAAACGGGGTGGTTCCGTGGATTTCGGGAGGAGTGGACTGGAATCCTTCGGAAATTCTTGCTGGGAGGCGAGTTTGCGTGGATTCTGGAAGGCCTGGGCTGGAACCCTTCCGGAATATGTGCCGGGAGGCGGGTTTGCGTGGATTCCGGAAGGGCCGAGCTGGAGTCCTTCCGGAATACGTGGAACGGGCGCGCATCCGGACAGCCGCGCTTGCCCCCGACTGCTCTATAATGGGCCCATGCCAGTTTTGAATGATGAGGTGCCGGACGACGGGGATTTCGATGCCGGCCGCCGTCGCGGGGAGTTCGACAATATCCGCCCGGAGGATTTCATCGACGGCCACGGGAACGGCCGCGGCAATCCGCCGGGATGGCTGGGGCGCGAGGATCTCGAACGCAACCGGCGACAGGTGCCGATGGCGTACGTCGAGATCGTGCCGGTGCGCATTGACCAGCTCGGGCGCGTCGAGGAGATCGGCACGCTGCTGCGCATCAGCGACGACGGCTCGATCGTCGACCGCACCGTCATCACCGGCCGCATCCTCTACCACGAGTCGATCCGCGAGGCGATCGCCCGCAACGTCGCGAAGGACCTCGGCGACCTCGCGTTGCCGATGATTCCGCAGTGCCTGCAGCCGTTCGGCGTCGCCGAGTTCTTCCCGACGCCGGGAGTCTCCGAATATTACGATCCCCGCCAGCATTCGATCGCGCTGTGCTACGTCATCCCGATCGCCGGCGACTGCAACCCGCAGGACGAAACGCTGGACGTCGAATGGGTGACGCCGCGCGGCGCCGACGTCGAGAACGCGATTGCCCAGATGAGCAACGGCCATGGAACGATTGTCCGTCAGGCGCTCGCGTGGATTGACCTGTGATCGCAAGCTTGCGTTCCGCAAGTCGATCCCTCGCTTCGCGGCTACGCCGCTCGGCGATCCCCTTCCGGGGAATTATATGGAAGGGGATTATATGGAAGGATTCTTATGACATTCGACATTGTCAATCATGTCTATCGCGACGGCGAGGGGCTGCCGCTGGTGCTGTGCCACGGGTTTCCGGTGGACCACCGGATGTGGGACCGGTGCGCGACGGCGCTGATGGAGCTGTCGGACGCGAACGGCGCCGTGCAGTATCCGATCTGGGCGCCGGACATGCCCGGCGCCGGTGATTCGCCGGCGGTGCCCGCCGCGGAGGTCGGCCGGATCGCCGACGACGGCGCGTATTTCGACGCGCTCGACCTGATGGCCGACGCCTACGTCGACATGCTGCACGCCGCCGGGTACGACCGGGCGATCTGGGCCGGCCTGTCGATGGGTGGCTACCTCGTGCTCGACATCCAGCGCCGCCACCCGGACGCCGTCGCCGGCATCGCGCTGCTGGACACGAAGGGCGACGCGGACTCGGCGAAGAGTCGCGCGAATCGTATCAGGATCGCCGCCGAGTGCGAGCGCGACCGCACGACGCAGCCGGTGATGTTCTTCGTCGACGTCGCCCCGAACGATTCGTCCGTGAAGAAGTCGGCCGCGTACATCGAGCAGTTCGGCGAGTGGATCCGCGAGCAGGAGCCGGAGGGCATCGCGTGGCGCGAGCGCATGGCTGCCGGCCGACCCGACCTGAATGACGTCTTCGGGACGATCGCCGAACCGGCCGCCGTCGTGTGCGGCCTGAACGATCCGTCCTCCCCGCCGGCCGTCATGGAGCCGATCGCCGCGCAGATCCGCTCCGGCGCCGTCGTCACCGAAATCGAGGACTGCGGCCACTTCAGCGCCTGGGAGCGTCCGGAAGCCGTCGCGCAGGCCCTGCACAACCTGCGCATGCGGGTGGAGCGGCGTTCCTGATGCTGTAGTTCCCTGAAGATGTCACAAACCCGAGCTGTCAGCTCGGGTTTGTGACATCTTCAGTCCGTCGTGACTACTATGGACGCATGGCTCAGTTTTCTTCCCTTGCGCTCACGCAGGCGCTGCCGTTCTTGCCGCTTGCGCAGGGCGACATTGACTATCAGGTCGAGCGCCGCGGCGAGCCCGACTTGATCGAGACGGTACTGCTCAACCCGGCGACGAAGGTCATTCTCGTGCGTGACGGGCTGCTCGCCGTGCCGTTTGGCCAGTCGAACATCGTCAACCACGCCGCCGTCAAGATGCGGCTCGCAGCGCTGCCCGGCGCGTACGTCGCCGCCGAATTGCGCCGCCACCCCGAAGTCGTCGCGATGTTCCTCGGCAGCTACGGCGGCGCGCGCAACGAGGAAGTCGTCGCCGTCGACATCACCGACATCCGCCCGCTGTCCCGCGATTCTTCCTTCTCGGTCGACGCGCGATTCGACGACTCGGACATCGCCGGCGCCATCGAGGGCAGCGCGTCGTTCGAGGGCGGCGTGCCGGCGGGTGCCGGTGCCGTTGGCGCCGGTGCGGGTGCGCCCGGCGCGGCCGGTTCCAGGGCGGGGCGGAGCGCCGGACGGTACGAATCGTTGCTGGAAACAGCGACAGAACGATTCGACTGGGTCGACCTGCGCGGCTTCGCGCCGCACGCGTCGGCGCGCGAGGTCGGCCAGGCGACCACGGCCGTCTCGCTCGGCGGCTGGCACGAAGTACAGCACCACTGCCCGGCGTGCGGTGCGCCGACCAAGCCGGCGCTCGCGGGCTGGGCGCAGCGGTGCACGAACGAGGCCGACGGGTTCCGCGAACTGTTCCCGCGGATCGAGCCGGCCGTCATCGCGTCGATCGTCGACGCCGACGACAGGCTGCTCATCCAGCACAACCGTGCGTGGGACAATCCCACCCTGTACTCCGTCTCGGCCGGATTCGTCGAGGCCGGCGAAAACCTCGAGCACGCGTGCAGGCGCGAGGCGATGGAGGAGACCGGCGTGCGGCTCGGCGAGGTGAAATACCTCGGATCGCAGCCGTGGCCGTACCGCGCGTCGCTGATGATGGCGTTCAAGGCCCGCGCGCTGACGACCGACATCCGCGTCGACGGCCAGGAGACGTCCGACGCCCGCTGGGTGACCCGTGACGAATACCGCGACCTGCTGATCGCCGGACAGATCACCGCCCCCGGCAAGGCCACGATCGCCCGCACGATGATCGAGGAGTGGTACGGGCGGGAGCTCTGATCTGAATAGGGTTTTCTCGCGGGGGGCTTCGCCCTCCGCTCGAAAACCGGCGTTCGGCTGCGCCGAACGCGTCGACCCTCAGCCTCGCGGCTTCGCCGCTCGGCAGCCCCCTTCCAGGGGGCTCCTGTGGATCCGATGCGTAGCCGGGATGCACATCAGGCATGGCAGCTCCCGGAGAGGCCGCAAACGCTCGCTAGCTCGCGTTTGCATATTTCGGCGGCGGGCGCCAGGGGGGGCTGAGAGGCTCTTCCTTTGATGTCATGTCAAGTATTTAGACGACCTTCGGCTGGTTGGGCAATGCGGGGGAATCGTGCCGGATGTTGGTTAGGCTGGAAGCTGACGAATGAAAGGGGGCCACGATGGCCGACAACAGCAAGCTCAATCTCGACGTGCCGAGGCATCTGTGGTATTCGCAGGAACACGTGTGGGTGGACGATTCGGTCGAGCCGGCGGTGCTCGGCATCACCGAGTACGCGGCCGACCAGCTCGGCGAGCTCGTCTTCGTCGACCTGCCGGCGGTCGGGTCGCGCGTGGAAGCCGGCGACGAAATGCTGGAACTCGAGTCGGCGAAGTCGGTCGAGCCGATGATCTCGCCGGTCTCCGGCACCGTCAGGTACGTCAACTCGGCGCTCGAGGACGACGCCAGCATCGTCAACGACGATCCGTACGGCGAAGGCTGGATCGTCAAGATCGAGCTCGACGACGAGGAGCCCGAGCTGCTCGCCGCCGAACAGTACGAAGACCTCATCAAGTAAATTCGGCACGATTCCCGCGCAGGGTTGGTTCGCGGGAATTCCAACGATTCACGCCACCGACCTGACGACGGGATGACCTGCATGGACGACAACGCTTCCGAACGCGAACTGCGCAATGTCAAGAAGATCCTCGGACGCGCGCTCGAGGACGTCGAACGCGAGACGATCGAGATCCGCAAGCGAACCGCGAGCGGCAGCTCGAACCATCACGGTGTGGTAATCCATCACCGTAATGGCGCGGCGAACACGAAGATCGAGCCCGACGGCGGCGTGCGCGGCGGCAAGGCGATGCAGCGGTTGCGCGCGGGCGGCGGTCCGTGGACATCGCGCATCGTGCGCTCGGGCGCGGGGGCGGACGGCGACGGTACTGGCGAGGGCGCTCGCGAAGGCGTCGACGGGGACGTGCGTGAAGGCACGGGTGAGAATGTTCGCGAAGGTGCCGGTAAGGGGTTGGCCGAAGTCGCGGGCGAAAGCGTTGCGGCGACCGGCGCCGGTACCGGGTCTTTCGCGGACTCGGCTTCCGGCGTGCCGAGTGCGCGCGAGGCGTGGAGGTCGGGCGAAGATTCGGACGTGGGAATCGTTCATACTGGCGACGACGGCGCGATCAATGCCGTCGACGAGGAGCTGCTGCCGGACGACATTCCGCCGATCGTCGGGCCGGCGGTCGCCCTGCCGACGCAGTCGGCGGCGACGTCGCCCGACGACATGCCGACCGTCGCCGTGCCGCTCGGCGGCAAGGCAGCACCGCGGGTGACGCGAGAGTCGCGGGACCGGAAGCCGTTCGGCAGGCTGCGCAAGCATCGTGGCCTCGTCCGCCGCGTGAAGGACGTCATTCGCCGGCTGACCGTCGAGCTGTTCAATTTCTGGCTGACGATCTCGACGACGCTGTGCCGCGTGCTCGGCTGGTACCCGTGCGTGAAACCGTATGTCGGCTACGGCACGGAGGAATATTCGAGGCTAATCTGCCGCACGATCTACGAGCCGCGCAAGTCGACGATCGGGCCGGTGCGCGGCATCCAGGCGATGCTGGAAGTGCCGGCGGCCGGGCAGCGCGTGCGGATCGAGATCGACGGCGTGCCGCTGCGCACCGTGCAGGTCGGCACGATGGAGATCTACAACCGGCAGGATTCCGCGCGCTCGAAGACCTCCGACTACGCCGTTTCCGACTCGTCCGGCTACCTCGACCTGCTCGCCGAGCATCACCTGCTGCCCGGCACCCACTCGGTGACGTGCCGCGTGCCAGCGCGGCCGCCGGTCGACGCCGAGCTGTTCACGATTCCCGACAACTGCCCCGTCGGCGTCATTTCCGACATCGACGACACGATCATGGTCACGCAGGTGCCGACGGTCTGGAAGGCCGCCTACAACATGCTGCTGCTGTCGCCGCGCAAGCGCGCGTCGGTGCCCGGCATGGCGGTGATGTACAACAAGATCCGCGAAATGTTCCCCGAGTCGCCGTTCTTCTACCTGTCGACGTCGCCGTGGAACATCGAGAGCTCGGTGCGCGGGTTCATCCGCGACTACGGCTTCCCCGATGGGCCGCTGCTGCTGCGCGATCTCGACCCGCGCCCGAAGACGTTCGTGCCGTCCGGCGTGCAGCACAAGCTCGAGTACGCCGAGCAGCTCATGGGCGATTTCCCCGACATGAAGTTCATCCTGATCGGTGACGACGGCCAGAAGGATCCGACGACCTACGCGACGATCTGCCGCCGTTTCCCGGGCCGCGTGCTGGCGATCGGCATCCGGCAGCTGTCCCCGCGCGAAGCCTCCGGCGGCTTCGGCACTGTCGCCGGCCTGTCGATGACCCAGCCGATTCCCGACGTCGACGTCCCCGTCTTCACCGGCACCACCGGCGCCAACATGATGAAGACGATGCTGCCGTACCTCGAGCAGTTCCGGACCAAGTAGTACTTCGCGTATAATCGCTGCCAGAAAATTCGGGTTGGCCCGGGGACTGCTTGGGCCGGCGGTGACGAAGGCGAGTGAAAGACAGATGACGGAAGAATCGTTCGAGCAGGGCGAATCGTTTGACAATATTGCCGTGCCGACGGCGGTGCGCAGGCCGAGCGAGCGGCGGTTCCATGGCGACGTGTTCGTCGACGACTACGAGTGGCTGCGGGACAAGAATGCCGCGGAAACGAAGAGGTTCGTCGACGAGGAGAACCGGTACTGCGAGTCGCGCATGGCGCCGCTCGCGGGGCTGCAGCGCACGCTGTTCGACGAGTTCCGGTCGCACGTGCAGGAAACCGACATGTCGGTGCCGACGCGCATGGACGACTACTGGTATTTCACGCGCACGCAGGAAGGCAAGCAGTACGCCGTGCAGTGCCGCCTGCCGATCGCCGGCCCCGACGACTGGACGCCGCCGGCCGTGTCTGCTTCGGACGCGCCCGGATCGATGCCCGGCGAGGAGATCGTCTTCGACGCCAATCGTGAGGCGGAGGGGCACGAGTTCTTCCGCGTTGGCGGCATGGACCTGACGAAGGACGGCCGCTGGCTGCTCTACGGCGTCGACACGGACGGCGACGAGCGCTACGACTACCGCATCCGCGACCTGGCGACTGGTCGCGAGCTGGATGAGCGGTTCGACGGCATCTCCGGCGCCTGCTTCACGCCCGACGGCCGCTACGTCTTCTACACCGAGCTCGACGACGCGTGGCGGCCGTGGCGAATCCGGCGTCACCGCGTCGGTTCCGGCACGCCGGCGGACGAGGATGCAATCGTGTTCACCGAAGACGACGAGCATTTCTGGGCCGGCGTCGGCATGTCGTTCGACGAGCGCAGCGTCGTCATCGGCACCGGCTCGAAAACGACGACGGAAGTCCTGATGCTGCCGGTTGCCGACCCGGAAGGCGACTTCAGCGTCTTCATTCCGCGCCAGGAAGGCGTCGAGTACGACGTCAGCTTCGCCTGCTTCGAGGGCGGCGACGGCGGGAACGATGCGCGCGATGGCAACGATTTGCGCGACGAAGGCGAGCGTGCAGGCGCGGGAGCGAGCGTGAATGCGGGAGCGGGCGCGGGTGGCGCTCGCGGTGGCGATGGCGCGGTTGCCGGTGCAATCTCCGGCAGTGCGACCGGCGTGACCGCGACTGCCGCCGAGCATTCCGATGACATCCCCGTGGCGATTGTCTATCACAACGCGACGAACCCGAACTTCGAAATCGACGTCATTGACCTGCGCGATCACCAGCCGCCGTTCAGGCTTGGCGAGGGCGTGCGGGTCGTGGCCGGGTCGCCGTATGGCTGCGAGGAGGGTGACCGGTGCGAGCCGGGCGCGTCGGCCAGGCCGATCTCGACGCCGGTCAATGATCCCGTCAACCCGGCGATCTTGCAGGGCTGCACGGGTCTCGCGATCGAGGGGATCGCGATGCATCGTCATTACGTCGCGATGTCCTACCGCGCCGACGGCCTGCCGCGCCTGGCCGTGATGCCGAAATCCGTCGCCCGCGAGGATTTCCTCGCCGGTCGTCCGTGGGAATTCCGTGAACTCGTGCCGCCGGAGCTGGCTCCTGCCCAATCCCCGCTGTCGGAGACCGCGGAGGCTGCCGAGGCCGAGGAGGCCGTGGCGCCGGGCGAGGGCGTGGAGCCGGGCGGGGTGACGGCGACGCGGGAAGCGGACGGCCACGAAGCGGCTCGATCCGCTGCACCGGACTCCCCGGATGGCATGTGCGCGGACGAATCGTGTCAAATTCTGCCGGCGCAACTCGAGGCGACAGTCGGCCGACTTTACTCGATTGGCAACGGCGGCAACCCGTCGTACGACGCGCCGCGGCTGCGGTACTCGTTCAGCTCGTTTACGCGGCCGGCGGAGCTGCACGAGCTCGACGTCGCGACCGATGCCGACACGCTGCTCAAGGTCGCGAACGTGCTCGGCGGCTTCGACGCGCGCGACTACCGCGAGGCGCGCGCGTGGGTGACCGCCCGCGACGGCGAGCGCATCCCCGTTTCGCTTGTCTGGCGCAAGGGCGCCGTGCTGCGCGACATGCCGATGTTCATCCTCGGCTACGGCGCGTACGAGATCAGCTCCGATCCGGGCTTCTCGGTCGCGCGCCTGAGCCTGCTCGACCGCGGCGTGCTGTACGCGCTGCCGCACGTCAGGGGCGGCGGCGAGATGGGTCGTGCCTGGTACGAGCAGGGCAGGCGACTCAACAAGAAGAATACGTTTGCGGACTTCGTCGACGTGACGGCCGCGTTGCAGAATTGCGGGCTGGCGGACGCGGGCCGGACGGTGGCGAACGGCGGCTCGGCCGGCGGCCTGCTGATGGGCGCCATCGCGAACATGGCGCCGGACCGATACGCGGGAATCGAGGCCGACGTGCCGTTCGTCGATGCGCTGACGACAATCCTCGACCCGTCGCTACCGCTGACCATCACCGAATGGGACGAATGGGGCGACCCGCTGCACGACGCCGAGGTCTACCGCTACATGAAAACGTATTCGCCGTACGAAAATGCGCCGGCGCCGCGAACTGTCGAGGAAGCGGACGTGAGCGACGGTGGCGTGCCGGAATGCGCGGAATGCTCGGAATGCCCGAACGGCGAGGACCGCGTGGCGGACGGCGAGCCGTCGTATCGCTGGCCGGACGGCCGCGTGACGCACGCATTCCCGAAGATCTTCGTAACGACGTCGATGAATGACACGCGCGTGATGGTCGTCGAGCCGCTCAAGTGGATCGCCAGGCTGCAGGCCGCCGGCGTGGACGCCGTCATCCGCATCGAGGGCGAAGCCGGCCACGGCGGCACCAGCGGCCGCTACCGCCAGTGGGAGCAGATCAGCTACGAAAACGCCTGGTGCCTCGCCACGATGGGCATCACCGAATAGCAGCCGTCCGTCCCGTTGTTCCTCTGTTCGAAGATTCTTTTTGATGTCATGAACCCGAGCTGGCGGCTCGGGTTCATGACATCAAAGTAGAAGCTCCCTGGAAGGGAGCTGGCCGCGAAGCGGCCTGAGGGTCGACCGCACGACGTCGCGTAGCGACGAGTGCGCGCTGGAATGCGTGGCAACAATAGGACTCAAGTTCCGTATGGCACGTTGCGTTCCAGCGCGTCCGCGCGCCTTCGGCGCGACGGACGGTCGACCCTCAGCCTCGCTACGCTCGGCAGCTCCCTTCCAGGGAGCTCATTGTGGTTGTTTCGCTCTCTTTTCTCACTATTTGGATGGAAGAATCGTTGCAAAATTGGGAGGAATTGACTGCTGATCTCGAAATATGGACGGTTCGGAAGAATCGTTCCAACTGGTGAGTGGAGACGACGAAGCCCAAGCGAAACCCGGTAGGCTCGCCGGCATGAGCACTGATTTTCCCGACATCAAGAAGAAGTACACGATCGCCGTCATCCCCGGCGACGGCATCGGCAAGGAAGTGACGCCGTGGGCGCGGCGGGCGCTCGAGAAGGCGGCCGGCAGCGTTGCCGATTTCGACTACGTCGAGTTCGACCTCGGCGCCGAGCGGTACCTGCGCGACGGCGCGATCCTGCCCGACGAGGACCTCGAGGACATCAAGGAGACCGACGCGATCCTGCTCGGCGCCGTCGGCGACCCGCGGATCAAGGCGGGCATTCTCGAGCGCGGCCTGCTGCTCAAGCTTCGCTTCGCGCTCGACCAGTATGTCAACCTGCGGCCGTCGAAGCTGTACAAGGGCGTCGAGTCGCCGCTCGCGAACCCCGGCGACATCGACTTCGTCGTCGTGCGCGAGGGCACCGAGGGACTGTACTGCGGCTCCGGCGGCGCCGTGCGCGTCGACACGCCGGAAGAAGTCGCGACGGAAGTCTCGATCAACACGGCGTACGGCGCCGAGCGCGTGGTGCGCTACGCGTTCGACCTCGCGATGAAGCGCCGCAAGAAGGTCACGCTCGTGCACAAGAAGAACGTGCTCGTCAACGCCGGCGACATGTGGCAGCGCATCGTCGACCGCGTGGCCGGGGAGTATCCGGAGGTCGAGCACGACTACTGCCACATCGACGCGGCGACCATTTACCTGGTTTCGGATCCGGGCCGGTTCGACGTCATCCTCACCGACAACCTGTTCGGCGACATCCTGACCGATGAGGCGGGCGCCGTCGTCGGCGGCGTCGGATACTCGGCGTCCGGGTGCATCAACGCGGCGAACGAATATCCGTCAATGTTCGAGCCGATCCACGGCTCCGCGCCGGACATCGCCGGTCAGGGCAAGGCGAACCCGACGGCCGCGATCCTCTCGGCCGCGATGCTGCTGCGCCACCTCGGGTTCGACGAGCAGGCCGCCGCGATCGACGCCGCCGTCGAGGCCGACATCGAGGAACTCGGCTCCACCGTGCGCTCGACCGACCAGGTGGGTCGGGACATTCTCGACCGGCTGTGAGACGAGGCTGTGCGAATGAGGGACGAATCGTTCGAAAAGAAAAAGGAAGTGAACGGCCGTCTGTGACGTTCCGTAAACTGAGTGGCGGAATCTGTGCGGAACGCGACGTTTTCCAAGAGCCGATTTTCCGGCGGCTCTGGACGGGGAACGGGCGGTCGGCTAGATTGAAACTGTCGATCCGGCGGCCTCGGAATGCCGGCGGGTCCCAACGAAACGAGGTAATTATGTGCAACTGCAATCCTTGCAACTGCGGCGACAACTGCGCCTGCGACGATAACTCGAACGCCAACTACCTGCACTGCTCGACCGGCAAGCAGTCCTACGCGAACCCGTCCTTCGGTCCGTACATCGCTTCCGAGCATGTCCCGGGCGAGTTCGGCCCGGTCTACGTCGCCTGATTGGCGCCGAGCTTCTGGCTTTTGCTCGGAGGGGAAGTTCCGCACTGCGGAGCTTCCCCTCCTTCGTTGTCCCCAGTCGGGGAAAAATCGGGGGAGAATCGACGAAAAAGTTTTCCACATGTGCAAAATCCCTCGGGAAACTTTTCCACTCGTCCACAGCCCCTCGTCCGGCTTGCCTGCCGCGCCGTTGCCGACGTACCGTCGCCGCATGACGATGAACGAAGAAGTCGCGTGCCTCATAACTGAAGCCGAATCCCAGCAACGATGCGCGTTTGTGACTACCAGGGCGCTGCGTGACGCCTGCGAGCGCCGCGTAGTCGGCGGCCCGCGCGGCGCTGACGGGAAGATTTCGGCGCGGACGCAGCCGGGCGGTGACGAATGCGGTCGCTCGTCGAGCGAGGAGGCTGGAGACGTCAGGAAAAAGCAACATCGGCGGATTCACAGGAATCTGGTGCGGCCTTTTCCGGGAATGTACATTTCCAAGACGGTGTGGAGCAAGCTGGCGCCATGGGAGCAACGGCTATATGTGGCCCGGACGCTCACGGTGATGCATCCCAATTGGGTTTTTGTTGGATTCGTTGCGGCACTGGCCTATGGATTGTGGGTGCATACGGACCTGCTGGCCGAACCGATGATCGTGATGACGCAAACACATCACAGAAATAGGAAACAGGCGGGGCTTGAATTCGTTGAATGCCACAACATGCCGACTGACATCCTCATGGCCGATGGCGTGCGTGTTCCGCCGATTGAGTTCGTGATTGCGGATTGCATACGCAGATATCCATTCGTCTTCGCCAAGCCCGTGCTCGATGCTGCCCTTCATATGGGTCACTGCTCGATCAAGGAAGTCTTGATGGCTGGAGAGCAGTGGCGAGTTGACAATAATGCGCTGCTGCGATGCGGATATTATGCACATGGGGAATTGGAGAGCGCTGCGGAAGCGTTCGCTCATGCCGTCATCATCGACTTGAATTTTACCGAGCCTATCTTGCAGAAGACATTTACTGATCCTGAAAACGGCAAGACCTACCGTACGGACTTTGCGTGGCCTCGCGGAGACGCCTTCTGCGTGCTGGAAGTTGATGGCTTGATCAAGTACAGGGAAGAACCCTATTTGCGGCAACGTAGTCTGGCGCAGGTGGTTAATGATCAGGAGTCGCGTTCGCGGGCGCTGCAGATGCGTTGCGGCGTTATGACCATGCGACGCGTCAAGTACTCTCAAATCTGTGATTTCGATTACATGGAACAAATGCTGAAATCCATGGGAGTGCCACGCGATTATGGACCGGTGTGATCTTCGGCAGGAATGGATCGAAGGTATAGATACATAGCCGGTATCGCGACTGGCAGCGGCGCCGTACGGGTGATCGCCAGAGCGTTCGGGTCTTTTTCATCCGGGTGCTTGAAATTCCGGCGAAAAAAAATTTTGCGAGGAAGACAGAAGATGGCTGTGGGGAGTCCTTTTGCCGGACTCGTCGGCGAATTTTCCTATTTCAAGGCCTTTTCGCATGGTCTTTTGCCGGAGTAGGTCGGCCGATTGGCACATTTGGAGACGCTTTCACGTGGTCTTTTGCCGACTAGGTTCGGCAAAATTGCAGATTAAATCGGAGTTAATGCGCTTATTTGCCGAAGGTCGTCGGTCAATTGTCGCATTCCATAATTGCGAAGATGCCTCGCATCGCCATATGGCATGCGTGAGAGCATCCGGAAGAACCTAACGACGGAACGAAAGCGGCATGCTGACCATACTTGGCGGTCTTAATTCCCAACGTGTTTCGTTGCGGGGAGGCCTGGCAATGGCAATAGAAGGCGAAGTGGCTCGGAGGATGGTGACGAAGCGAGAATAATTGATAGCTTCACTACGCTGGGGAGCATGGGAAATGAGCAATGCGGATATGGCGAATGCAAGGTCGCCGGGGGCAAGATGGTTCGGGTGGATATCGAGGCGGCGGCGACCTCGATAACGGAAGGTGTCTCCGTAACTGGCGTGACAGGGGACGACTGGACGGCTGGAGGCGGCCCAGGGAAACGTGTCATGTTGACGTCCGGAAATCGGGGCTTGACGTCCGGAAACCGGGACGAGGTTCCGGATCCGGTGTTGCATTGCCGAATTTCCGGGGATTTCTTCGTGGGGGACGAGGAAGAAGCCGAAGCGGCGCTCGCAGCCATGACCGGGATACTCGATGAAGTACTTGCAGCCGTCACGCAACCGGCCGAAGATGCATTCGCGAGTGTTTCGCCTGTTTCGAACGAGAAAACGGATAGCAAATCGGCTAGCGGATTGGACGACGGATCGGTCGAGAGCTTGGACAGTGTGCCAAGTGGGGGCTTGGACGGAGCGTCGGACGGCGGATTGACGGCGTTGGCATCGCGGATTGACGGTGTTCTGACGGAACATCCGGAAGCGATTACCGGCGTGGATGCCCGAGCCATTGTGACGGCGTTTGGTCGCGCCGTCGAAGATATGGCACCGGAGGCTTCGGCGTTGGAGGCTGCCGCGCCGGAAGCTACCGACGTCGCCGCGCCGAAGACTGGCGTGAATGATGACGGGCTGCTAGACAACGCCGAAATAACGCGGCGCTGGCATTGGCTGGGGGAGCGGCTCGAGATCGTCGTCGACCGACCGCGGGGGCCGGCGGAGCAGATGGAGATCGAGGATCGGTGGGCGCAGGAGGTCGCCGACGGGGTGCGACGCCCGACGCTGCGGATCTGGAACTGGGCGTCGCCGGCTGTCGTAGTCGGCCGCTTCCAGGCTATCGCCAACGAAGTCGACCTCGACGCCGCCGCCCGCGAGGGCTTCGCCGTCGTGCGACGCTCGACCGGCGGCGGCGCGATGTTCGTCCGCCCGCAGGACACAATCACGACGTCGCTCTACGTTCCGCTGGAATTCTGCGAGGGCCTGACCGTCGAGCAGACGTTCCGCCTGTGTGATTCGTGGCTCGTCGCCGCCCTGCGTAGCCTCGGCATTCCTGCGCGCTTCGCAGGACTCAACGACATCGCCGGCCCCGTCGGCAAGTTCGGGGGCTCGGCCGAACGCCGCTATCTTCCAGCCGCACACGGTCTGTCTGTCGCGCCAACCGTGCACAGTTCAGCCGTCGCAGCATCCGCGCACGAGCCATCGGTTGCATCAGCCGCACAGGGTTCGTCCGTCACGCCAATCGCGCACGGGTCATCGCTTACGGCATCCGCTCATAGCTCGTCCGTCGTGCCATCCGCACAGGGGTCACCCATCGCGTCGACCGCGCATGAGCCGTCGGCTACGTCAACCATGCACGGACCGTCGGTCACGTCAACCGCGCACCGATCATCGGGAGTGGCTTCTCGCGATGTCTCGGCGCGGCGATCGGACGGTGTTGTTGGCGAACTGGCAGACCCTGTCGCGCAGAGACCGGGACGTTCGCCGGATGCAACTTCGGCCGCTCCGGAGTCGAGCTTGCCGGAGAAGTCCGGCGGCGCCCTCCTGCACCACACGACGCTGGCCTATGATATCGACGCCGACCTGATGACGCAGGTCTTGCGCATCTCGAAGGAAAAGCTCGTCGACAAGGCCGTCTCCTCGGCGAAAAAGCGCGTCGATCCGATCTGCGCCCATACATCATTGACCCGCGACGCCCTCGTGGCCGCATTGCCAGGCCAGGCCCGCGCCTTTGCAGGCATGTAGGCATGCAACTGCCGGCAAGAAACTTGGAGGAGGACGGGATCCGGGAACAATGGCGACAAAAGGCATTGCGCGTGCACTGCAGTCGCGACACTGCGCGGAGGCCGGTTGGTAGAATGGGATGCCGTATTGGGGACAGCGAACGGAGGACCGATGGACGACGAAGTTGAGGCGGGCGAGAACCCGCTGCTGAGCACCGCGCTGTTCAAGCAGGTGTCGCCGGATCAGGCACGCAAGCTCATCCCGCACATGAAGCGCGCCGCGCTGCGCAAGGGCGAGTACGTGTTCCACGAGGGGGACACCGACCACCGCCTGTACTTGATCGAGGACGGCCGCGTCAAGCTGACACGCCAGTCGGCCGACCGCCGCGTGCAGCTGCTGAGCATCCAGTCCCGCGGCGAAGTGCTCGGCGAAATTCCGGTGTTCGACCCGGAAGGCGGACCGCGCACGGCCAACGCGATCGCGATGACGAACAACACGCGCGTCATGTGGCTCGAACGTGACGCGCTGTTCGCCTGGCTGGACGATTATCCGGGCGTCGCCGTCGACATGTTGCAGGTCCTCGCGCATCGCATGCGTGCAAACAACGAGCGCATCGCCGACCTCGTGTTCATGGACGTGCCGGCGCGGCTTGCGAAGACCTTGCTGGATCTGGCCTCGCGATTCGGTCGTCCGGTCGAGGCCGGTCTCGAGGTGCCGCACGACCTGACGCAGGAGGAGATGGCCCAGCTTGTCGGCGCCTCGCGCGAGACCGTCAACAAGGCCCTCACCGACTTCGCCAATCGCGGCTGGATTGCCCGCGAAGGCCGCACGATCATCATCTACCAGCCCGGCGCCCTGATCCGCCGGTCGAAGAGGTAGGAAAGGACAGTCAAAAAGAGGTAGGAAAAGACAGTCAAAGCGGCAGGAAAAGGCAGGAAACGGGGAGGGGAAAGAACCGGAAGGAACCGGAAAGAGTCGGGAACAACGAGATCCGGGTACTCCCCCCGAAACCGCTGCGCGGTTTCGACCCCCTCTAAAGAGGGGGTCTTTTTTGGTGTTGCAATCCCGAAATCCGACCTCGGGATTGCGATGCGACGATGATGCCGACGACCGGCAGGAAGCTCGTCGCAGTCCCGGGATCCAACCTCGGGATTGTGATATTCACATAGAGAAACATCGAGACTCGAAAAAAGACAAAGGCACGAGGCAGTGACCAGGAGAACTCGAGAGAACTGGCCAAGGGCACTGATCAAGCGAATGGATTCGCGCGGTTTCAGCTGCCAACCCCCTTCTTTTCACTGGTTTTTCAGTGGTTTCACAGACACGCGGATCGGCGACCGGACACGGATTCTTCACTTGTGGGGCGCAAGGCCCGGGAACTGGTGGAACGCTTGGAGATTCTTGCAATTGTTTTGCAAGAACTCGTGGACCGTTCTCAGGAATGGTACGGGTTCCGCCCTAGAATGGAGCCTATGCCCAAGAACACCAACACACCCAAGAAGAAAACTCTGTCCGCGCGCCGCGTGCTCGCGCTTTTTCTTGCCTTCATCACCCTCTGCGTCGCCGGCGGCGCGGTGACGAGTCTCCTGTTCCTGCCGGCCGTTCTGGGCGCCAACTCCGTGGTCAAGGCGGTCACGCCGTCGCTCGAGGTCGAGGGAATCAGCTTCGACGTGACGAGCCTGCCGCAGAAGTCCACGATGTACGCGAACGACGGCACCACCGTCATCGCCGAATTCTATGCGCAGAATCGCGAGGTCGTCCCGCTCAAGGACATCTCGACGGCCATGCAGCAGGCCGTCGTCGCCCGCGAGGACAAGCGATTCTTCGAGCACTCCGGCGTGGACGTGCAGGGTGTCCTCCGCGCCTTCGTGCAGACCTATGTCAAGGAAGGCGACCAGCAGGGCGGATCGTCGCTGACCCAGCAGTATGTCAAGAACGTCCTCGCGACGCAGGCGCGCGAGGATAACGATCCGATCGCCGAATACCACGCGACCGAGGACACGATCGCCCGCAAGATGCGCGAGATGCTGATCGCCGTGCAGATGGAGAAGACCTACACGAAGGCCGAAATCCTGCAGGGCTACCTCAACATCGCGCAGTTCGGCTCCAACTCGCTGTACGGCGTGCAGGCCGCCGCCGAACGCTACTTCAACACGACGGCCGACAAGCTCACCGTCGTCCAGGCGGCGACGATCGCGGCCATCACGAAGAACCCGAGCCAGTACGATCCTTCCATCGAGGCGAACCAGGCGGAGGCCGAGAAGCAGCGCAACATCGTGCTCGAGCTGATGTACCAGCAGGGCTACATCACCGAGGACGAGTACACGACGGCGAAGAACACGCCGCTCGTCGACACGCTCGACATCCAGGACGTCTCGCACGGCTGCATGGCCGCGAGCTACGACGCTGGCTTCTTCTGCGACTACGTCGTGCACAAGATCGAGAATTCGTCCGAGTTCGGCGACACCGAGGCCGAGCGCGAGAAGCTGCTGCAGGAGGGCGGCCTCAAGATCGTCACGACGCTCGACATCGACGCGAACACCGAGCTGATGGAGACGGCGAACGCGACCATCCCCGCCGACGACGCCTCCGGCATGGAGATAGTCATGGCGTCGGTCAAGCCGGGCACCGGCGAGGTACTGGGCTTCGGCCTCAACAGGACCTACGACGCGACCGACGCGGCCGCGACCGACCAGACGAAATCGTCGATGAACTACGCCGTCGACCAGATAGACGGCGGCGGATCGGGCTTCCCGATCGGCTCGAGCTGGAAGCCGATCAACCTGGTCGCGTGGATGCAAAAGGGCCACTCGATCATGGAGAACCTAATCAACCCGACCGACTACGTGACGAGCGAGTTCAACTGCGACGGCTACACCGGCGGCACCGACGTCTGGCACGTCACGAACGCGTTGACGAACGGCACCGTCTCGCCGGAAAGCCCGTTCCTCGGCCTCGTCCATTCGCATAACACGACGATGGCCTCGCTCGGCACGAAGATCGGCCTGTGCGCCGTCGCCGACGCGGCGAAGGCGATGGGTTACCACAACGCGATCACCGGCCAGGAGGACGTCTACAGCTCCGTCTCGATGCACCCGTCGCTGCTGATCGGCGGCACGACCTCCGTCTCGCCGCTGACGATGGCGAACGTCTACGCGACGATCGCGGCCGACGGCGTCGAGTGCACGCCGATCGCGATGAAGTCGGTCACCGATGCCGACGGCAACGCGCTGACCGTCCCGTCCGCGAACTGCCACCAGGCGATCGACAAGGACATCATCCAGACCGTCGCGTACGCGATGAACCAGGGCGTCGTCCGCTCGGACGGCGCGGCCACCGTCGCGCAGCTCGACAACAACCGCAAGACGTTCGCGAAGACCGGTACGAACGAGGACACCTACGTGACGACCGGCGGCTTCATACCGAACCAGATAGCCACGTTCGTGCTCGTCGGCGACGTGCAGGACCCGACGAACAACCCGATCGCGAACATCTCGATCAACGGCGAGTATCACTCGTACTGGGATGGTTCGACGATCGCCGCGCCGGCATGGAAGAAGTTCATGAACGCCTACGCGGAGAAGAAGAACCTGCCGATCGACAACGACTACGGCACACCAGCCGAGAAATACATCTCGACTAGCACGTCGAGTTCGACAAGCAGTTCGAGTAGTTCGACGAGCAGTTCGACTACCACGCAGTAGTGGAACGATTCATCCGCGAGGGGGCTCCCGCCGATCATCCGGCGGGAGCCCCTCTCGTTCTTCTTGTAATTTTGTAATTTTCTGGATGTCACAAGCTCCCTGGAAGGGAGCTGTCGCCGAAGGCGACTGAGGGTCGACCGCGTGATGCCGACGAAGTCGGCGAACGCGCGCTGGAACGGGTTGTAACGACGAAACTCAAGTTCCGTCCAGCACGTTGCGTTCCAGCGCGTCCGCGCGCCTTCGGCGCGACGGACGGTCGACCCTCAGCCTCGCTACGCTCGGCAGCTCCCTTCCAGGGAGCTGGAAAGGCTCAGTGCTGTCCCTGGCCGGAGCCGCCGGTGGCGGGGTTGGGGTAGGCGCCGCGCAGGTACTGCGTCGGGTAGGGCATCGCGTCGTTCGGCAGGCCGAGCTTGTGGAAGGCCCGGAGCGGCCAGTAGGGCTCGCGCAGCGCGGCGCGGCCGATCTCGACGAGCGTGCAGTCGTCGTGCTCGAGCAGCTTCTCGGCCTGCTTCGGCTTCGTGATCAGCCCGACGGCTGTCGTCGGGATGTCGGCCTCGCGGTGGATGCGCTCGGAATACGGCACCTGGTAGTTCGGTCCGATCGGCATCGTCACGTCGTCGATCAGGCCGCCGGTCGAGACGTCGATAAGGTCGACGCCGTGCTCCTTGAGCAGCTTCGCGAGTCGCACCGTCTGGTCGCAATCCCAGCCGTACACGTCGTCGGCGGCCGCCTCTCCGGCGGCCATCGCCTGCTCGACGGCGATATTGTACGATTCGCGCGCCCGCGCCTCGTCCACGTGCTTGCCATGGCCGTGTTTCACGGCCTTGTTCTCGTGTTTCACGTCGCCGGACGAATCGTTCGACGATTCCTCCCGCAGCTTCTTCGAGATCGCCTTCCAGCCGGCGGTCGTTTCCGACCAGTCGGTCGCCGAGACGCGCACCATCAGCGGCATGCCGTCCGGCATGACCGAGCGCACGGCATCGACGACCTCGAGCGTCAGGCGGCAGCGGTTCTCGAACGAGCCGCCGTACTCGTCGGTGCGGCGGTTGACGAGCGGGTCGAGGAATTCGGAGAGCAGGTAACCGTGCGCGGCGTGCACCTGGATCGACTCGAAGCCGGCCTCGACGGCGCGGCGGGCCGCGTCGCGGAAGCGGGCGACGATGTCGTGGATTTCCGGCACCGTCAGCTCGCGCGGCACCGGCATGTCGCGGCTGAACGCGATCGGCGACGGACCGACGATGTCCCAGCCGCCGCGCTCCTTCGGCACATACTCGTGCGCCGGGATGCCGAGATGCGGGCAGCCGGACGACGCCTTGCGGCCGGCGTGGCTGAGCTGGATGGCCGGCACGGCGCCGGCTTCCTTGATGCCGTCGACAATCCAGCGGTACGCGTCGACCTGCGCGTCGTCCCACAGGCCGAGGTCGCACGGCGAGATGCGGCCCTCCGGCACGACGGCCGTCGACTCGACGATGACCATGCCGAAGCCGCCGTTCGCGCGCGAGACATAGTGCTGGTAGTGGAAGTTTGTCGGCCGGCCGTCCTGCGCGTACACCGAGTACATGCACATCGGCGGCAGCACGAGGCGGTTGCGCAGCAGCTTGTCGCCGAACGCGTAGTCGCGCGCGAGCAGCACGTCGCCGACGCTCTTGTCGAGCGTCTTGAGTTCGGCGGACTTCCGCCGCGCCTTCGCCCGCCGCCGCTCGGCCGCCGGCGCCTTGTGCCCGGCGATGTCCTCGAGCTGCCGGTCGATCAGCTTGCGTTCCTTCTTGCTCTTCTTCGGCTTCTTCGGCAGCGTGTCGTCCCCGGCCGGCTTGCCGTTCTTCGGCGACGTGGTCGCCTTCTTCGCGTTCTTCGCCATCTTGCACGATCCTTCCGTCACCTGCACGCGATCCGTCATCGCGCATCGGGTCCCCGTGTTCGCGCGGCCCCGCCACTCATGCTTTCCCTTCCGGGTCAGTGGACGGGCTCGCCGCGCTCGCGCGGCCCGGCCCAATGCCTTGCGTGCCTTCCAACCTACCCGCAAATCCGCGTCTGCGCCGACGGTGCAAGCGGGAGCCCCGCTGTTGACTCACAACCGTCCTGTTTGACTCAAAAGTGTCCTTCGGATGTCGCAAGCCCGAGCCGAGAGAGCTCGGGTGTGCGACATTCGAAGGAATGAAAGCGCGGGAAGTGACTGATAGGAGTCCTCAAGGGGTTTGTGGGGAGGTGGGTTCCGGAAGCGACTTCGCACTTTTCTAATGCCTCCTTGGGAAGCGCGAAGTCACCTCCTGGGGACGAGCCGCTGGAAGCCCCATTTGGTGACCTGGATCATGGCCTCGCGGACGATGGAGCCGGTCATCTTGCTTTCGCCGCGGACGCGCTCGGGGAAGACGATCGGGAGTTCGACGACGCGGCCGCCGGCGCCGACGACCTGACGGGTCATGTCGATCTGGAAGACGTAGCCGTTGTCGCGGATGTCACGCAGCGGCAGCGCGCGCAGGATGCGCGCGCGGTAGACCCTGAACCCGCACGTCATGTCCTTCACGTGCAGCCCCAGCATGAATCGGGCGTACATGGAGCCGGCGCGGGAGATGAAGTCGCGGTACCACGGCCAGTCTTCCGTCTGGCCGCCGGCGACTCGCCGCGAGCCAAGCGTCAGGTCGATGTCCGGATGCGTCTCCATGAACTCGAGCATGCGGCTCAGGTCCTCCGGCCGGTGGGACCCGTCCATGTCCATCTCGCAGATCAGGTCGTATTCCTGCCCGAGCGCCCACGTGAACCCGTCGATGTACGCGGACCCCAGTCCCAGCTTGCCCTTCCTGTGCATGACGAACAGCCGCGACCCGTTGATGCATCGGCGCAGGCGGTTGGCGATGGCGATGTCGGAGGTGTGGACGGACGAATCGTTCGAGACGGTGTGCACCGGGCACGCCGCGCCGTCGTCGTCGAGCAGGTCGACCGCCGTCGCCTCGGCGATCAGGTCGGCGAGGTGCCCGGTGCCGTCCGGCGAGCCGTCGTCGACGATCAGCACGTCGACGCCGGGATTGCGCGCGAACAGCTCGCCGAGCGTCGGCTCGAGGTTCTCGCGCTCGTTGTACGTTGGCATGACCACGCACACCCGCTCCTTCATTTCGTCATCCCCTTTGTCTCGGTTTCGTCAGTTCCGCTGTCGCACTTGCTGTACGATTATTGCCCGTTTTGTCCGGATGGTACAAGCCCGGGCCGCCGACCCGGCCTTGTGACATCCGGAGAAGATTTCCGGTTCCTTTCCCGAAGTCTGTCCACCGGTTCGCAGGCCTGGATTCGCGGCATTCGGGGAAAAGTCCGGCTCTCTTCTGTCGTGATTTTGCGACATCAAGAAAGAAGATAGCCACTCGGGCTCCCAGTGTCGGAAGAATCGTGCACGATCCAGCCCTCAGCTGAGTTCCCGCCATGCAAGCCGGGCGGCCGGCATGGCACAATGGACAGTATGACTTACGTTTCCGAGAACTTCCTGCGCGATTCCGTCAACAAATTTTCGACGGACGTGGTGACCTGGGCCTACAAGTACATTGTCAAGCCGAACTTCGTGTTCAACCACACGCCGGACGTCGCGCACGACCAGATGATCGAGTTCTGCAAGACCACCCGGCACATCGCGCCGCTGATGTGGGCCATCCGCGGGTTCCTCGACTACACCGACCCGGTGCTCGAGACGAACGTCATGGGCATCAACTTCACCAACCCGTTCGGCCTGTCCGCCGGCCTCGACAAGGACTGCGAGATGCCGATCCTGCTCGATCACATCGGCTTCGGATTCGAGACGGTCGGCTCGACGACGGCACGGCCATGCGACGGCAACCCGCGGCCGTGGTTCCACCGGCTGCCAGAATACGATTCGATGATGGTGCACGTCGGCCTCGCGAACAAGGGCTCCGACGTTGTCATCGAGAAGGTCGAGGACGCGTGGCGGTCCGCGCGGTACATGCAGATGTCGGTGTCGATCGCGCGTTCGAACGACGCGCTCTGCGGGGACATTGCCGAGGGCATTGACGATTACTGCATCTCGATGGAGCGCGCGGCAGGGCGGTCAGCGATGATCGAGGTCAATATTTCCTGCCCGAACACGACGGCCGGTGAGCCGTTCAACGAGTCGCCGGAGAACCTCGACAAGCTGTTCACGGCGCTGGACAAGATCGACCGGCCGCAGCCGGTGCTGGTCAAGATGCCGCTCAACAAGTCGTGGGCCGAGTTCAGGGAGCTGTGCGACGTGCTGGCCGAGCACAATGTGCAGGGACTGACGATCGCCAACCTGCAGAAGGACCGCACGGGCCTGGAGATTCCGCGCGACTGGCTCGGCGGCCTCTCGGGCGGCCCGTGCACGCTGGATTCCGAGGCGATGATCCGCAAGACGTATGCCGAATACGGCGACCGGTTCGCGATCGCCGGTGTCGGCGGCGTCTTCACGCCGGAGCAGGCCTACCGCAAGATCCGCGCCGGCTCCTCGCTGATCATGTTCATCACCGCGCTGATGTATCGCGGTCCGCAGACGATCACCGTGCTCAAGCGCGGCCTCGCCGACCTGCTCAAGCAGGACGGCTTCGCCCACGTCTCCGACGCCGTCGGCGTGGATGCGTGAATTTCCTCCCTGTCTGGGATTCTCTTTGGGACATTAGCGGGAGCGACTTCGCACTTTCCAAGTGGTCACTTGAAAAGTGCGAAGTTTTTTCTTTCCTGCGGGTCCTTTTCCGGCCCTTACTGGCTCCTATTGGCTCCTATTGGCCTTTTCCCGTTGGAATACTTCGCACTTTTCAAATGCCCTTCACGAAAGTGCGATATTGCCTACCCTGACCAACCCCTGTTGCCCAAGGGCGTGTGCGATTGTGTGAGATTTTTGGAGGAGACTGGGCGAAAAAGTCATATGGAGAGAGGAGCGTGCGGGCGGAAAGGCCGTAGAGGAGGAAAGATCATGCCGGAAAGGCTGTGCGGGCGGGAAGACTGGACAGAAAAGGGAGAGACTGCACTGTCTGAGGGGATGCGGTGCGCTGGTTGGAGTTCGGCCTGCGGGTCTTGCGGGTCGGAGCTCGGCCTGCGGGCGGCGCTGGTTGGAGTTCGGCCTGCGGGACATGCGGATTGGAGTTGACCTGCGGGCCGTGCCGGCCCTTGTGGGGCGCACAGAAAGGGACGACGCGCAGGGCAACACGCGGAACACCCGGATTCTCACCGAATTTCATGGCCCTTGAACGGGCCGTTTTTGTTATACAGGGATCAGGCACGGCGGCGGCGCGGGCGGTTCGACATGTGAGACAATTGCTCAGTAAGGCTACTGCTGTCTAGGATACGGCGTCCATATAATGAGACATCTGGGCCACGGTGGAACACTGTCGCTTTGCCGGTTGTGAGGTTCGGAGGACATCGTTGCGCGGGAAACGCTCATGAGAGTTCGCAATCTGCAATTTTTTGTGCGATAATGTTCGTATGATTTCGTCACAACGTCAACATCTCATCGTGAGTCGATTGAGGACTCGCGGGGCGGTGCGCATCACCGCTCTCTCCAAGGAGCTGGGTGTTTCCGCGATGACCATCCGCCGCGACATCGCCGAGCTCGCCGACAAGGGCCTGCTCAAGCGCGTTCACGGCGGTGCCGTGTCGACGTCGACGCTGCTGAGCGAGCCGCTGTTCTCCGTCAAGTCGCAGATGGACATCGGTCTCAAGGACGCGATCGCGCAGGAGGCCATCAACCTGGTCTCGCCCGGCGACGTCATCGCGATCGGCGGTGGCACGACGGCCTACGTGTTCGCGCAGCACCTGCTCGAATCGCAGCAGTCGAGCGGTGTCACGATCCTGACCAATTCGATTCCGGTCGCCGAGCTCGTGCAGGCGCTCGAGTCGAAGGACGTCGAGGTCATCGTGACCGGCGGCGTGATCACGCGTTCGAACTCGCTGGTCGGCCCGATCGCCGACAAGGTCATCGCGTCGCTGCGCGTCAACACTGTATTCCTCGGCACGCACTCGGTCTCCATCCCGCGCGGATTCCTGATGCCGAATTCGCTCGAGGCGGCGACCGACATGGCGATGATGGACATTGCCGACCGCACGATCATCCTGACCGACCACACGAAGTGGAGCAGCACCTCGCTGTCGCTGTTCGCCCGCTTCGACCAGGTCGACACCGTCATCACCGACGATGGCCTCGACCCGGACTCGGTCATGAAGACGCGCGACCTCGTCAAGGAACTCGTGCTCGCGCACCAGACCGAAGACGAGGGCGAGGAAGCGAATCTCGACCTCGGCGAGTAGCCCCGACCGCGGTTGAATTTGCACGATTCTTCCGTCGGATTGCCGTCCGGAGGCAGGCATCGTGCAGCGAACTGGCCGCGAGCGAACCGTGAACCATCGCGAAAGCCTCGGAAAATCTTCCGGGAATCCGCGAAACATCAGGGCTCGCATGCGAACTGCCGCGGGAATCGCGCCAAGTATTGACGGGCCGGCGTGAAACGCAACATGCCGGCGCGGTGACGAACTGTACCCAAAATCAAACCAACCAACCCCATCCAGACCGACGAAAGTGGACAATGATGACACAGGAAACCGCGGCGCAGGCCGACGAGCAGTTCAAGTACTATCATCCGGGCGAGTACGCCAGGGAGAACATCCGGATCACGCCGACGACGCTCGCCGACGGCCGCCAGTTCTTCTATCTCGATGACGATCCGGCGTACGTCAGCGGCGCGAAGACGCGCGAGCTGACCGACCCGCGGCCGCTCGTCGACCGCTTCGCCCCGCACCTCGACGCCGACGGTAACGAAGTGCCGTACGCCGCGCCGCAGATGCGCCGCGACCCGCTGACCGGCGACTGGATCCCGATGGCGACGGCCCGCATGAACCGCCCGATCACCGCCGGCCCCGGCGCCACGGCAAAGGGCAACCCGCTGGCCGCGCGCAAGCCGGGCGATCCCTACCAGGACGGCGAGGTGCCGGACACCGACTACGATGTCGTCGTCTTCGAGAACCGCTTCCCGTCGATGGTCCGCGTGCCGGGCGTCCCGGACACCGTCAGCTACGTCGACGGCAACCACCTGTGGGAGCAGAAGCCGGCGTCCGGCCGCTGCGAGGTCATCTGCTTTGACCCGAACGAGAACGGCCTGCCGGCCGACTTGCCGGTCAGGCGACTGCGCACCGTCGTCGAGGCGTGGGCGTTCCGCACCGCCGAGGATTCGGCGATCGAGGGGATCGAGCAGGTGTTCCCGTTCGAGAACCACGGCCAGGAGATCGGCGTTTCGCTCGCGCACCCGCACGGCCAGGTCTACTGCTATCCGTTCATCGCGCCGAAGCTCGAGACCGAGTTGCAGCACACCGAGGCGTACATGGACGTCAACGGCACCAACCTGCTCAAGGACATCATGCAGGCCGAGCTGGCCGCCGGCGAGCGCGTCGTCATGCGCAACCACTCGTGGGTCGCCTACGTGCCGGCCGCCGCGCGCTGGCCGCTCGAGGTGCACGTCCAGCCGGTGCGCGACGTGCTCACTTTGGATGAACTGAACGATCAGGAGCGCTGGGACCTCGCCGTCATGTACTCGCAGCTGCTCAAGCGCGGCAACATGTTCTTCGACAAGGGCGATGGCAAGGGCATGGACCTGCCGTACATCGCCGCCTGGCACCAGGCGCCGGTCCGCGACCCGCGCCGCGTCAACTACCGCCTGAACCTGCAGTTCTTCTCGTTCCGCCGCGCCGCCAACAAGATCAAGTACCTCGCCGGCTCTGAGTCGGGCATGGCCGCGTGGGTCTCCGACACGACGCCGGAGCTCATCGCCCAGCGCTTCCACGAGCTCGGCCCGGTCGACATCAGCGGGATCGGCGACTGAGCCGTTCGCGAGAGCGGCGGAAGAATCGTACAATACTGAACAACCAACCGAAGAAAAGAGAACAATGATGTCTCAGGAAGTCGAATTTATCGAGCCGATGGGCGACGACGCGGGAGCCGACCGCGCGAGCACGCTGTTTACCGAGAGCTTCAGCGAGGAGCCGATGGGCGTCTGGGCGGCGCCGGGCCGCGTGAACCTCATCGGCGAGCACACCGACTACAACGCCGGCCTGTGCCTGCCGATCGCGCTGCCACACCGCACGTACATCGCGCTCGCGCCGCGCGCCGACACCCGCGTGCGCGTCGTGTCCGACATCAACCCGGAGGAGATCATGGAAGTCGACCTCGCCGGGCTCGCCGCCGGCGACGTCAAGGGCTGGGCGGCCTACCCGGTCGGCGTCGCGTGGGCGCTGCGGGAAATGGGCTTCGACCAGGTGCGCGGCTTCGACGCGGCGTTCTCGTCGTGCGTGCCGCTCGGCAGCGGCCTGAGCTCGTCGGCGGCGATGACCTGCTCGACGGCGCTCGCGCTCGACGACGCGTTCTCGCTCGGCTTCGGCTCGACCGACGCCGGTCGCGTCAAGCTGATCGAGGCGGCCATCAAGTCGGAGAACGACATGGCCGGCGCCTCCACCGGCGGCCTCGACCAGAACGCCTCGATGCGCTGCGAAGCCGGCCACGCCATCCGGCTCGACTGCCGTCCGGGCCTGAGCGCCGTCGAGAGCGTCACGCAGGAGCCGGTCGACTTCGCCGCCGCCGGCGTGGAGCTGCTCGTGCTCGACACGCAGGCGCCGCACCAGCTCAACGACGGCCAGTACGCCGAGCGCCGCTCGACCTGCGAGCGCGCCGCCGCGCTGCTCGGCGTCGACAACCTGCGCGTCGTCGCCGATCAGGTCAACGGCGCCGCCGGTTCCGCTTCGACTTCGAACGATTCGTCCGAAGCTGTCCCGTCCGCGGCCCCGACGCTCGACTCCGTCCTCGAGCAGCTGACCGAGCAGGCCCGCGTCGTCGGCGGCATGTCCGACGAGGAGATCGAGCGCATGACGAAGCGCGTGCGCCACGTCATCACCGAGATCGGCCGCGTGGACGAGTTCGTCGACGCGTTCGGCCACGGCGACATCGAGACGGCCGGCCAGCTGCTCGACGCGTCCGGCGACTCGCTGCGCTACGACTACGAGGTCACCGTCCCCGAGCTTGACGTCGCCGTCGACACGGCCCGTGCCGAGGGCGCCTACGGCGCCCGCATGACCGGCGGCGGCTTCGGCGGCTCGATCATCGCGCTCGTCGCGGCCGGCCGCAGCAAGGAAGTCGCCCAGAAGATCGCCGACGCCTTCGCCGACCACGGCTTCGGCGCCCCGCGCGCCCTCCCGGTCCAGCCCGCCGCCAAGGCCGAGCGGATTCGCTGAGCCCGGACGATCGCTGGTTGCGTGCGGTTGGCGGGGACCTTCCGGAAGGTTCCCGCCTTTCGCACGCAAATGGGCCAGTTTGCGTGCGGTTGGCGGGCGGGTTCCCGGAGGATCCCGCGGACCGCATGCTGGAGAGGCAGTTTGCGTGCGGTTAGTGGGCGGGTTCCCGGAGGATCCCGCGGACCGCACGCTTTTTCGAGGGAAGTTCGCAAAAGCGAGGCGAGGATCGCCGATTCCGGAAGCCGGGTTGTCAAAACTAGACAAGTCTGGTTGAATCGAACTGTCGGCGACGGCGACGGAACGACGTGGTTCCGCGGGGTCGGCGGCGCAAACAGCACAGCGTGGCTGCCGGCGGACTGGCCGGTGGCAAGGAATAAGGCGGCGACGGAGCTGTTGAATCCTGCACAACGAACGACAGTCAATGAAGACTCGAGAGGTGACATCATGAACAACATGAAGACTTGGCTTGGAGTGGGGCTCGGCGCCGTCATCGCCGGCTTCGTCGGCGTGTCCGGCATCCTCGTGCGCATGTGCGCGCTCGCTTTCTGAATCCTCCCCGCAGTACGCAACCCGCCGCTGGCCGGCGGGTTTCTTGTTGTTCGGGACTGTTGGACGATTCGTCCAGTCTTATGATGCATCCGGAAACTGGGTCTACCGGATTTCGTGCGTTCCAGCGCGCTCTCGCCGCCTTCGGCGGCATTGGCGGTCGACCCTCAGCCTCGCTACGCTCGGCAGCTCCCTTCCAGGGAGCTCCTTCTTCCGGGGTGAGCGGGGAGGGGCCGACCGCCTACGTGAACGATCATGCAGCCGCCGGCCTTCTTCCGGGGTGAGCGGGAAGGGGCCGGCACGCCGCGCGGGGATTGGGTTTTACAAGGTTAAGGGGGTAAGTTGAAGGAATGGGGGAACCGCGAGCGATCGCGGGGCCCTTTTTTGTTGAAGAAGAGACGAAGTACCGTGCCGGATCGGGGCGAGGAGCATCCTTGAGGAGCCTGGATAGCCAAGGAAAACTTGGGGAACCAAGGAAAGTCCGGGGAAACCGGAAGCAACCTCGAGGAACGAGAACCCGACTGGCATGGTGGTCATGGTTGAAATCAGGAGGCCCATGATGTCCCCGGGCGAAGATTTCTTCCGTACTCCGGCCACGCCGCCGGAGCGGGATGGCAAGCCGGCCCATGCCGGAACTCGAGCGCGGCATGCGAAGCCGCGCAGTGCGCGGAACTGGATTGGCGAGATAGTGGCGTGGCCAGCGCGGGTGCCGGTCAGGTTGGGGATCATGCTGGTGGTGCTGGCGGTCATCGTGGCAGTGGGCATGCCGACGCTGGCCGCGTCGGGAGCCGGCGCGCAGCTCGGGCCGGACACCATTGCCGAGGCGGCAGTGGACACGGATCTTGGACAGATGACGGAATCGCTGGTGGAGAAGGGGCAGGCGTACGCGGATATCGTCGGGGTGGACGAGCAGACGGGCAATCCGGACAGTCCGGATGATCCGGACATCACGGATGGCGACCCGGACGACACGAATGGTTCGGATGGCACGGATAGCCAGGACGGTTCGGTCTCTTCGGACCCCTATGATCTTGGCCAGTACATCACGTCGGTCACGCTGACGACATCGGACGGCCGGGACCTGCTCGATCCGGACAACCCAGTCGAGAGCTTCTCGGGCGCCGTGCTGACGCTCGCCTACCAGGTTTCGGCGGACATCGTCACGTCGGAGCACAACACGTTCACCTACCAGTTGCCGGACGTGATCGAGCTGAGCGAGGCGATCGAAAACGAGCAGCTCGTCAGCTCGGGCACCGGCATCACGGTCGGCTACTACTCGGTGACGACCGACGGCCTCGTCACGATCGTCTACACCTACGACGCCTACACCGACCACAGCGCGGCCGGCGCCGTCATCAGCGGCGCCTTCTCGGTCGAGTTCGAAGTCGACGAGACGACGGTCTCGAAACTCAACGGCGTCGAGATCGGCAGCGCCACGCTCGAAACGTACATCAAGCCGGCCACCGACGTCAGCGTCAGGAAAACGGCCACGTCGGTCGACAAGGACGCCGGCACCGTCAGCTACACGGTCAAGCTCACGTCGCAGAACGGCTCGGGCGGCGACATCGACATCGCCGACATCATGAGCGATAATCTCCAGCTGGCCAGCGAGGTCGTCATCGTCAAGACAGGGGTGGACGATTCATCCGGCGAATCGTTCACGACCACCTCGACGCAGGACACGATGCCGACCACGCTCGGAGAATTGGCCGCGGGAGAATCGTACGAAATTACCTACACGGCGGCGCTCGCCGGCGGCGTCGAGAACGCGGCGACCGTCGAGACCGTCGGCAACACCGTCACCGTCACGTATCCCGACGGCGGCAACGGCACCGAGACGGCGACCGACGGTACGACGACAACGCTCGACTACCGCAACGCGACGGTGAGCAAGACGGCGACCACGACGACGGACGCCGATGGCAACGCCGTCAACGTCTGGACGATCACGCTGACCGGCGACGTCGCCGGCTACCTCGTCACCGACGTGCTCGCCGGATCGGCGCTGACGTCGGCGGCACTCGCCGACGGGTCGGCCATCGTGCTGGCCGGCGCCGACGGCGCGGTGATCGACGACACGATCGCCAGTCTCGACGGCTACGTACTGCCCGGCGACCTCGAGACCGGCACCTACACGATCACGTACGTGACGCCGGCCAATACGGGCGTCGGGTCGGCGACGACGAACACCGTCACGATCACGCCGTCCGACGCGCCCGACTATCCGATCACCACGACGGCGACGGCGCAGGACGGCGTCGGCGTCGGCGTGACGAAGGAAGCCGGCGGCGCGACGGCGTCGGAGGACGGATCGACGCTCGAGATCATGTGGACCGTGACGATCGACACGACCGACGGTGCGCTGCCGGCCGGCTGGACGCTGACCGACTCGACCGACTACGACCGCCACCAGCACGGCGGATCGGCGTTCACGAAGGCGCAGTTCACGGCGTTCCTGGAAGCGCTCGAGGCCGCGCTCGAGGTTGACGGGGTCGAATCGTCCTACAGCTACCAGGTGGCGACGGCGAACTACCGCAGCTACACCGACATCGCCGACATGGACGAGGACGACCTCGTCGACTGGTTCGAGATTACGTTCGACGAATCGTTGCCGCAGGGCGTGACGATCACGCTGGCCTACGCGACGACGGCGAACGCGCCGGCGGTGACGACGACGTTCCGCAACACCGTGCAGGTCGGCGCCAACGGCGTGACGGTCGGCTCCGCGACGGCCGAGCAGCCGGTCACGGTGACGGCGCCGGCCGTCTCGAAAGTCGACCTGGCCAGCAGCTACTCGACGTCGGACACCACGCACGAGTATGCCGACGGCCTGACGCTCTCGTGGGGCATCGTCGTGTCCATTCCGTCCGAATATCCCGAGGACGGCGGCGCGATCACCGTCGACGAGCAGCTGCCGGAAGCCCTGCGCGACCGGCTCGTCTCCATCGCCTTCATGGACCGGTACAACGAAAGCGGCGCGGTGAACTTCACCGTGAACGACGGCACGGCGCTCGCGAGCGAGACGATCACGTTCGGCGACGGCACGGTGACGCTGACGACGAACGACGACGGCACGCTGACGTTCGTCATCTCCGGCGAGCTGGCCGCGCAGTACCGCAACGGCACGCTGCTCATCGCCATCGTTTGCGACGTGCCGGAGGCGGACGGCTCGGCGGAGGGTTTGGAGAGCGGCGACGATTCTTCCGGCAATGGCGCGACCGGCACGACGGTCGCGGACGGCATCGCAACCGCGACGAGCTACGAGAACAGCGTGACGCTGACGAGCGGCGAAGGCGGATCGTCGGCGTCGCAGACGCAGACCGTCACCGTGCCCGAATCGACGACGAGCACGCGGGACGTGCTGTCGAAGTCGTTCACCGGCAACTCGACGGCGCTGGCCAACAACCTGCTGCCATATGAAGTCATCGTCAACCCGGACGCCGAGATGCTCGTCGAAGGCACGCACGTGCTGTACTTCGAGGACGTGCTCTCGTACTACGCGTTCGGCAGCAACGGCATCAAGGTGCTCAACATCGCGCTCGTGCCCGGATCGCTCGCCGTCTATGAACTCAACGAGAACGGCGATGTCATTCGCGAGCTCGACAGCACCGAGTACGCGTACACCTACCGGCAGGTCGATCCCGAACACACGTGGGAGCTCACGCAGAACATCATCGGCATCGAGCTGCCCGACAACATGGCGCTCAAGGTCGTCTACCAGTACGTCGTCACCGTGCTGTCCGGCAGCGGCATCACCACGCTCAACGACCGCCGCGTCTCCAACAGCGTCTCGATCAGCGGCGTGGCGGAGACGACCGGCGAGTCGGTCGGCGCGACCGTCAAGCAGACGTCGGCCGCCAGCACGCACATCGAGGGCGTCAACGCGTACAAGGTCAACGCCGACGACTACTCGATCATGGTCGCCGACACGACGTTCGAGCTGTACCGGTGGGGCGTGAACGACGCCGGTGCGGAGGACTGGATCTATGTCGGCACGATGACGACGAACGAGAGTGGCTACATGCTCATCGCCGAGGACGCCGAGGCCGGCAGCGTGGTCGGGCTCGCGACCGGCGTGGCCTACCGGCTCGTCGAGACCGAATCGGCGAGCGGCTACCGGAAGAGTTCGTCGCCGTACGATTTCTACGTCTACAGTTCCGTTGACAATGCCACGGCGCCGACGGCCTCCGCGGACTATGATCCGACCGGCCTCATCCTCGGCTCCGCCATCAACCTCGAGAACACGAGCACGAACGCGCGCATCCGGCTCGAGAAGCTCTGGGTCGCCTGCGAGCTCGACGACGACGGCGCCTGCGTGACGGACATCGACGGCACTCCGGTGAAGGTGGAGGTCGTGCCGTCGTCCGGCAGCGTGGACGTGGAGGTGACCAGGACGAAGCAGGTGTTCAACGTCACCGACCTCGAATACGTCTCCTATGCGGTGAGCACGGACAACTACTATTCACGGGGCTACGCCGTCTCGACGGTGGACAGCGGCACGACTGTCGCCGGGTCGACGATGACGATCAGCTTCTCGCGGACGACATACAACCCCAGCTGGAACTCGGCGTACCAGTACTTCATCGCCGTCAACGACGGCAACGGCTACCAGACCGTCGCCGAGGGTGCGTTCGACGCGTCGGCCAACGGGCTCGTCACGATGGAGGCGACGATTGACCTGACGGCCGACACCGAGGTCCTCGTCTATACTCCGGACGGTAGCTGGTCGGCCGGGGAACTCGCCGTCACGGTCGATTCGCCAGATGTGGGTGGTCAGACCGTCGAGCCGGACGAATCGTTCAGCCAGACGATCACGATCGACGCGGCGCACGGCTGGACGACGCTGCTCGAGACGCTGCCGCTTCTCGAAGTCGACGAGGACGCCGGCACGACGACGTACTACACGTACACGTTCGCGGAGATCGACGAGTCGGCGCTCGTGCGGTACGTCGACAACGAGAATGTCGTCGGCGGCACGGTGCAGATCATCAATTATTGGAACGATTCGCCCGACACTCCCGATACCCCGGACTCGGCCGCCTTCACGTTGCCGTTCGCCGGCGGCAACGGCGGCGACCTATGGCTGAGGTCGCTGGCGCTCGCCGGCATCGGCTTCACTGTCCTGCTGCTGGAACGCTACGTGCACGGCGAGCCCGCGGGCAGGCATGCCGCGGGGCGCGTACGGGCGTAACTGTTCCATCACACTCCCTCTTTAGAGGGAGTCGAAAACGCGCAGCGTTTTCGGTGGGAGTTCCCAGACCATATGTGGAATGCACTGAAGTCTGGTCACTCCCACCGGCTCGCCTGCGGCTCGCCGACTCCCTCTGAAGAGGGAGTTGTTGCGACAGTATTACTTATGTTGTCCACATGGCGCGCGAATTGTTTGCTTATGGTGAAAACGGGGGTATCTTGAAAACCATCACGGACCACGGGAGGTCGTGGTCAATCGTGTCTTTGGGTAGAGAAAACAGCGGCGCCGGATGGGGCTGACGAGAGCTGTCCAATGGGGAGCAGCGCCCGGATGTTCGGTGCCGTGAAGGGCTGAACTCGGGGGAGGCGTCACGATGAGGGGTGATAACGATTTCTTCCATGGGAATTTCTTCCGCAAGCCAACCGCAATGCATGCCGTGTCGGTGCTCACCGTCATTGCCATGACGCTGGCGGTGCTTGTCGGATTGCCGGTGGACGGGAAGGCTTACGCGGCAGAGACTACGACGGACCTGTCCAACATGATTACGCAGTTGAAAGTCAATGGACAGGATGTCACGAATTCGGCCACCTTCGATGTCACCAGCGGCCAAACCGTCACGATCGAGTTCACATTTGCCGAAAGTAACAGCTATCAGTTCAAGAACGGTGCTGTACTTACCTACGCGCTGCCGGAAGGATTCGTGCCGACTGATACCGACCTCCATCCCATGACGCTGGAAGTCACTTCGGATAAGGTTTCAATGTATGGCAGCACATGGCAGTTTGTGCAGCAGGATGATGGAACATGGGTGCTCGAAGTCACCATTGCCGACGAAAGTGGCTCGTTGCTTGACGACTGGGAAAGAGCCAACGACGCCGAGTTTTCCATCGAGGCCACCTTCACGCTGTCCGGTAGTGGGGGCGCCATTGACCTAGGTGGTGGCAAGACCGTCACCTTCAATGCCCAAGCGGGTACGCTGACCGGTACGAAGAACGCGTGGTATGACGCCGAGACCGGCATGGTGACGTATACGGTGGACGTGACCGTCAAGGGCGATGTCACGGATGTCGAAATCGTCGACACCATGCAGGGAACCGTGCTGAGTTACAACGGTGACGTGACTGTCGAGCCGGCTGGCGCAGTTACCTGTTCCGGTGATCAGGGATCTTCCACCATTACCTGCACTGCGGATTCGCTGTCCGACGGCGACACCTTCACGCTGACGTATACGGCCACTCTCGATAAGGAGGCGTATGCGCAGGCTCTTCAGGAGAATGATGGGTCGTCGTATGCAGTGTCACAGGCCAATGCCAATACAGTGACATTCACTTCCGACGATAATGAAGGAAATGTCGCGGAAAAGTGGTTGCCGGATGTCAATATTTCCTCGTCGGTTTCGAAATATGGCACGGTGGCATCGCAAGACGGGTCGACGTACACGATCGAATGGCAGGCCACCGTCAACAAGGAGATGCAGCTTTCGCTTGGCGGCACGACGATTACCGATACGCTGGCCAAGGGCACGCTTGCCAGCGATTTCACGATTGTCGTCACGGACGAGAACGGTACGACAATCAGGACCGATGATGCCAGTTCCGTGACGGTCTCCGGCAACACGTTTACCTATGACGTGCCCGAAGACGATGGAAACTACACCTATACGATTACCTATGCGTCGACGGTCGACGTCAAGGATGTCATTGGCAATGTCAAGGTGGAAAACACCATCGAAACCGATTACAGCCAGACCACTTCTTCCGTCGATGTCTCGAGCGATATCACGGTGAGCGATAACTGGGCTACGAAGAGTGGCGAACAAGATGGCGACACCATTGTCTGGACGATCTCGGTGGAGGTGCCATCGGCCAATGTCAACTCAGTCACGATCACTGACACGCTGCCGTTCCAGAGCGTGACAGCCTATGATGTCGTCGCGGAGACTCCTACCGTGACGTTAAGCGACGGCACGGTGTTGGTGGCCGGAACGGACTATACCTATGTGCCCGGTGAAGTGAATGCATATTATCCGGTGCAGTCCTTTACGATTGTCCTTACCGAAGAGGGCATCCAGAAAGCGCAGGGTTCCACCGTTACCGTGACTGTCACCACCATGACAGTGGACGGCGGAGAATGGACTGCCAATAGCGCCCACGTCAACAAGGCGGAAGCGGTCATCGGCGATAACGATGACAATGAAATCAAGAAGGAGCCCTCTGCGTCGGTCACGCCAAAGGACGGCGATGCCGATACCAGTGCCACCAAGATGCTGGTGGATGCAAGCGGTAATGCTACCGACAGTACTTCGCCGGCCGTCGTGGAATCCGACGGCATGCCGGTGTGGATTTTCCGCGTCATGGTGGACAGGGCGGCACTTGCCAATGAGACGATCGAAGTCGCCGATGTCCTGGGCAGTCTGCTGGAAGGTACTGACCTGACATGGGACGACTTCGAGCTTGTAGTGGATACCATCAATGGTGAGAACTATCCTTATGCCGCCGCTTACAACGATGATTATTCACGGTACGGTAACAACACAACCAGCCTGCAGACTACACGGTGGGTTGACGGCACGGGTGTTACTGAAGCCAATAGTCAGTATTTCCAGATGGATGACGAGACTGGCACGTTGACTATTGTGTTCCCCCAAAGCGGCAATAATAGTGTCTGGCCCTATTGGGATGGTCAATATAATGTGTATCCCTATGCCGGCATTGTCTACGCCATTCGACCGAAGAGCTTAGAAGTACTGTACAAGCTGATTCAACTGGCCGCCGATAATGACGGCACGTTGACCTTGACCAATACCCTCAATGAGGACGAGCCGGTGGAATTCACGTATCAGGTGGACACCATCGCCAAGTCGCTGACGACGGCGGCCGGAGGCACGACGTCGTCGACGGAGGCGGCACAGGGAATGACGGTTACCACCAAGGACGACGAGTATTCCACCGTATGGCTCTTCCGCGTCATGATGAACGAGGCGCTCATTCCCGAGGGAGGCATCACGCTGACCGATGTCTTCGACACGAGCCTGTTCAAGGTGCTGACAGCTGCCGATTTCGACGACGACAATCCTATGCCGGATTATTTGTCATCGGTGTATCGATTCATGTCGACGCCGGATGGGTATGAAATGACGGCGTCCGCGTCGGCCACGGACATCGGCGAACGAATTACCATCGACGCAGATGGCACCGTGCAGCTGAGTTTCCCGGACGAATCGTCCAGCTGGCCGGACGGCAATGGCCTCTATGTTGGCTATGTCTACGCCCTCGTGCCGGTTGACGACGATGCACTCGAGACGATTCGCGCCCTCGCGTCCAGCAACGACAATTTCGTCGCTGTCTTCACGAATGAATTGTCTTCCGGCAATGACGAAGACGGCCTCTCGACGACGGTGGACTTCACGTTCAAGGAAGGCGTGATGACAAAGGATGCTGACGTTGGCAATACCACTGACAGGCAGGTGACGTTCACGCTTGATGTCAACCCGAATGCACTGACTGTAGGGTCAACCGGATTCATCGACATTTACGATGACATGGAATGGAACTGCACGGACGAAGGCGCGTGCTCCGGTCTGCGATTCGACCCGTCGTCGGTGACGATTGTCGATGCAGAGACCGGCGAAGATCTCACTCCGCTAAGTGATGTCGACATGATAAGCAGCAGTTATGTCAAGTTCACGGTGCCGGATAGTCGTCATATCACGATTACCTATGTCGCCCGCATGATTGGCCAGTCCGAGAAAAAAGAGGGTGGCTCATACATGAGTTTTGCCAATACGGCATCGCTGCTCGGGTATGAATCGTCCTATGCGGAGAGCGACGTCGACGTGTCCTCCAGCCAGTCCGGCACGGCCGCGACGAAGTGGATGAAGCTGCTGAAATACGAAAACGGCGACATCCTCGAAGGCCTGGCCGGCGCGACGTTCGCGCTGTACGAGACGGATACTAATGGCAATCCGACCGGCGAACCACTCGCAACCGGTACGACTCTTGATGACGGTGTCCTCTGGATCGGTATCATCCCGGAGTCGTATGGAATGAAGGAAGAGGATGTCAACACCCTCTGGCCCGCAGAAGACCTCTACGCGAACACGTTGTATGCGCTAGTGGAAATTGAGGCGCCTGATGGATACGAGCTCGACTCGACGCCCATCCTCTTCAAGATGACCGCTGACGGTGATAAGTCGGGCAGCGAGACTTGGTTTGTCGGCGCAACGATGGCCGTGGAAAACCACAAGGGCGCGCTGAATATCCGGAAGGTGTCCTCGACCGATACGTCGACGAGACTGGCGAACGCGACGCTCTGCATCCGCGATGCCTCGATCACCGACTTGTCGGCGGCTCTCGGCGAAGACAAGACGCTCGCGGATCTTGTTGCAGACGGTTCTGTCTCGTGCGCGACGACCGGTGCCGATGGTCTGGCTGATTTCGGTTCGATCAGTGCAGGCAACTATATCCTGTGGGAGCAGAGTGCTCCTTCGGGATACCTGTTGAGCGGTACCGAATACGCCGTCACCGTGACGAGGAATACGGAGGAAATATACGACGGCGACGGCAATGTCAGCTACGAATATACCTACGAGACCACGGTCGATGGCTTGGACAAGGAGACGACAGATTCCGACAATGATGATGAGAATATCTTCGTGCTCACCAACCAGCCCATCGGACCGCTGTCCGTCTACAAGGTCGACGATGCGGACACGTCGGTAACGCTGGAAGGCGCGGTCTTCTGCGTCGAAGGCGACAATCAGGAGAAACAGTGCATGACGACGGAAGCGTCCGGATGGGGATCGTTCTCGTCGCTGGATCCTGGCCTCTACTGGCTGTGGGAGGAAACCGCTCCGAAGGGCTATGAGCCGATTCCGGGGAAGTGGATTCTCTATGTCGACGAGAACGGTGTCCCGTGGATTGCCGTATTCGACGCCGGCTCCGAGGAAGACTCCGATGCTGAAGACGTCGCCCTGGCCGATATTGATCCTGACGATCTTGACCTCCAAGAAGTCGCTACCACGGAGGGTGTCGGCTACACGTTCAAGGTCGCCAACACGAAGAGCGACAATGACGATGCCGACGTCACGCTACCGAATGCCGGGTGGTTCAATGACGGGTCGATGTGGATCCGGTCGCTGGCGCTCGCGGGAATCATGATGGCGCTGGTCATGCTCGACCGACGGCTCAACTGGGCAACCGGGGCGCGGCACGCGGCGGGGAAGGTGTGAGGTCTGGCCTTCTTCTTTGCTGGAGGGCTGCCGAATGAATCGGATCCCTCGCGGGGGCCTGCCGCCTCCGCTCGGGATCCGGCGTTCGGCGGGGCCGAACGCGTCGACCCTCAGCCTCGCTTCGCTCGGCAGCTCCCTTCCAGGGAGCTACTTCATGGTTCGGTTTCGTGGTGATCGGCAGGTTCGCGGAACTTGAGTTTGCGGACGCGTCGACCCTCAGTCGCCTTCGGCGACAGCCCCCTTCCAGGGGGCTTTTGCATGGTGGTGGGTTGCCTTTTCCCGGGAATCTTCTGTGATTTCACCGGACAGATAAAAATTGGGACTGTCCGGGTGGATTTGGGGGAATAATAGGGGGCAATTCCGGCCGCGGAATGGGAAATTGCAGGGATAAAAACGGCCGAAACCCCGGGCAGGTTTGACTGCAAAAAATTGGGGGAGAAAGGGGAGCGGCGCCGACGTTTTCGCCCTGTCGGCGCCGCTCCGGCCAGCCGAAAACCGATGAAAAAACGGCTGGTTGTTCCCTTCTTCTGTGTTATTCATTCATGGTAAGTCTCGGTGGGCTTGCCCAAGGCGGCTCAATCTGGCCAGTGATCGAATCGGTCGGATCGTCGCCGCAGGAAACATTAAAACTCGCCGACCTGTTTTTTGCACGGGAATCGTTCACTATTTTGCCGGTTCTTTACATCATTTTTTATGAAACTGTCGGGAGCGTGTGCAGATTGGGCCGGGACGCTCGGCCGGCCGGGCGTCGGCTGGTACGCTCGAAGCCAGACAGAAAGCGAGAACGATGGGCAACGGCAGCGACGACCTGAAACACGAACTGTTCGGCGACGATCCTTCCGCCGACACCGACGACTTTTTCGACACTCTTCACGATCCTTCCGACGATGCCCCGCGCGACGAAGGCGCCGGGGCGATCGGCGATGCCGGCGATGCCGCTACGGGCGGCGCGGGCGGCGACTCCGGCGATGGCACAGTGCCGCCGAGCTCCGGCGATCCCGGCAACTCCGACGGAGGCAACTCCGGCGACGGAGACCACCATGATGGCGGCGACGACGGCGAGATCGTGCCGGACGAATCGTCCAAGCAGCTCGACGCGACGCGGCGCAAGCATTCCAACACGCGCTTCTACCTGACGATCGTCGCGATGATCCTGTTGCTGCTCGTCGGCGTCGGGCTCATTCTCTATCCGTCGATCGCCGACGCGTGGAACCGACACGTCTCCTCGAAGGCGGTGGCCGGGTACGTTGAGGCCGTCGAGAACATGAGCACCGAGGAGCGCGACGCGCAGCTCGCCAAGGCGAACGCGTACAACGCGGCGCTTGTCGGTCGCGGCACGAGCCGGTTCATTCCGACGGACGCCGAGCACGAGGAGTACGAGTCGATCCTCGACGTGACCGGCACCGGCATCATGGGCTACGTGACGATCCCGAAGATTTCCGTGCGCGTGCCGATCTACCACGGCACGTCCGACACCGTGCTGCAGATCGCGGCCGGCCACCTCGAGGGATCGTCGCTGCCGGTCGGAGGGCCGTCCACGCACGCCGCCATTTCCGGCCACACCGGCCTGCCGTCGGCGCTGCTGTTCACCGGCCTTGACCGGCTCAAGGAAGGCGACACGTTCACGATCACCGTCTTCGACGAGGTGCTCACGTACGAAGTTTCCGAAATCAACGTCGTCGAGCCGACCGACGTCTCCGACCTCGAGATCAAGGAGGGCGAGGACCTCGTCTCGCTGATCACGTGCACGCCGTACGGCGTCAACTCGCATCGCCTGATTGTCACGGGGCACAGGATCCCGACGCCGACGGCCGACGATGCCGACCCGGGCATCGACCAGGCGCTCGTCAAGGACATCGCGATGATTGTCGCGGCGCTCGTCATCATCGGCGGCACCGTCGCGGCCATTTTCCTGCGGCGGCACTTCCGGCTGAAGAAGGCCGCGGAGGCGGCGGCCGGCCTGACCGGCGGCGGCAAGCACGCGGCGAGGAAGTGATCCGGACCGCCTCTCTTGATGTCTTGATGTCGCGAACCCGAGCCGCCGGCTCGGGTTCGCGACATCAGGAGAGGGCGCCTGAAAACTGGGTTTTTGGTATGGGGGAAGAATCGTTCCCCCTTTTTCCATATACTGAGGGGACGAACCGTAGCCTCTGAAAAGGGAGTGTCATGAACAAGGCCATCATCACCGTCGTCGGTCAGGATACCGTGGGCATCATCGCGCGGGTCTGCACGTACCTGTCCGGTCACAACACGAACGTCCTCGACATCTCCCAGACGATCATCCAGGGATATTTCAACATGATGATGATCGTCGATTACTCGGAGGCGGACGTGAGCTTCGAGACGATCGTCGGCGACCTCGAGGCGCTCGGCGAGGACATCGGCGTGCGCATCCGCTGCCAGCGCGAGGAAATCTTCACGAAGATGCACCGCGTGTGAGTCGCGGGAGTGTTCGCGACGGAAGAATCGTTCGAAATTTTCGCAAGTATTGAGTGAGGAATTTTTTCGATGCTGAATATCATGGAGGTCCACGAGACCAACCAGATGATCGAGCAGGAGAAGCTCGACGTCCGCACGATCACGATGGGCATCAGCCTGCTCGACTGCGCCAGCGAGTCGCTTGAGCGCACGTGCCAGAACATCTATGACAAGATCACGCGGCTCGCGAAGGACCTGGTGCCGACCGGCGAGGCCATCGAGCGCGACTTCGGCATTCCGATCGTCAACAAGCGCATCACCGTCACGCCGATCGCGCTGGTCGGCGCGAGCTGCTGCAAGACGTCGGCCGACTTCGTGCAGATCGCGCACGCGCTCGACCGCGCCGCGAAGAAGGTGGGCGTCGACCTGATCGGCGGCTACTCGGCCCTGGTGTCCAAGTCCATGACGCCGGCGGAGGAGCTGCTGATCCGCTCGCTGCCGCAGGCGCTGTCGGAGACCGACATCGTCTGCTCGTCGGTCAATGTCGGCTCGACGAAGACCGGCATCGACATGAACGCCGTCGCGATGCTGGGTCACGTCATCAAGGAAGTCGCCGAGGCAACTGCCGATAACGATTCGTACGGCTGTGTCAAGTTCGTGGCGTTCTGCAACGCGCCCGACGACAATCCGTTCATGGCGGGCGGCTTCCACGGCGTGACGGAAGGCGACGCCGTCATCAACGTCGGCGTGTCCGGACCGGGCGTGGTGTCGTCGGCGCTGGACGCGGCGCGCGGCAAGGACTTCGAGTTCCTGTGCGAGACAATCAAGCGCACGGCGTTCAAGATCACGCGCGTCGGCCAGCTGGTGGCGCAGGAGGCGTCGGCGCGACTGGGCGTGCCGTTTGGCATTATCGACCTGTCGCTGGCGCCGACGCCGGCCGTCGGCGATTCGGTCGGCGAGGTTTTGGAGAAGATTGGGCTCGCGCAGGTTGGTTGCCCGGGCACCACTGCAGCTTTGGCGATGTTGAACGACCAGGTGAAGAAGGGCGGCATCATGGCGTCCTCGTACGTCGGCGGCCTGTCCGGCGCGTTCATCCCGGTCTCGGAAGACAAGAACATGATCGACGCGGCGGCCTCCGGATGCCTGACGATCGCCAAGCTGGAAGCGATGACGTGCGTCTGCTCGGTCGGCCTCGACATGATCGCGATCCCGGGCGACACCCCGGCCTCGACGATTTCCGGCCTGATCGCCGACGAGGCCGCGATCGGCATGGTCAACCAGAAGACGACCGCCGTCCGCGTGATCCCGGTCGTCGGCAAGGGCGTGGGCGACATGGCCAACTTCGGCGGCCTGATGGGCTACGCGCCGATCATGCCCGTCAACACCGTCTCCTGCGAGGAATTCGTCAACCGCAAGGGCCGCATTCCGGCGCCGATCCATTCCTTCAAGAACTGAGGCCCCGGCCAAAGCTCCCTGGAAGGGAGCTGGCCGCGAAGCGGTCTGAGGGTCGACCGCCGATGTCGCCGAAGGCGACGAGTGCGCGCTGGAACGTGAGAAGTCCCGTACGACCCAAGTTCTACGGGACTCTTCAACTTCCAGCGCGTCCGCGTCGCTCCGCGACGACGGACGGTCGACCCTCAGCCTTGCTCCGCTCGGCAGCTCCCTTCCAGGGAGCTTCTTTCCTTGTGATGGCGCGGGAAGCGGAAGAATCGTTCAATACAGTCGGTATGATTCTGACGAACGAATCTTTCCTAGAAAGTGGCACAGTGAGCGAAGAGACAATGCCGGCGCAGAATCCGGAACAGCAGGTCGAGAAGATGTTCGAGTACGGCTACCGCAAGTCGAACTACGGACCGGACGAGCTCGTGACCGACGCGCACGGCAACCCGATTTCCGTCGTCGACGCGATGATGAAGCCGGAGGACGCCGCGAAGATGGAGACGTCGACGCCGCACCTGTGCTACTACTCGCCGCGCATCCCCGGCAACACCGGCTCCGCCATCCGCCTGTGCGCGGTGACCGGCAGCGTGCTGCATCTCGTCGAGCCGCTCGGCTTCAACCTGCGCGACACCAAGCTCCGCCGCGCCGGCCTCGACTACCATGACATGGCGCACGTCGTGCTCCACCCGAACTTCGAGAGCCTCGTCGAGTCGATGCCGAACTCGCGCATCATCGCGTTCACGGCGCACGCGACGAAGCTGTACACCGAGATCGAATACAAGCCGACCGACATCCTGCTGTTCGGTCCCGAGCCCGGCAACATTCCCGATCCGGTCGACATCATGTTCGGCCCTCACGTCGCCGAGCAGGTTCGCCTGCCGATGCGCCCGAGCCTGCGCTCGCTGAACCTCACCAATACCGCTTCCATTGCGCTCTATGAGGCCTGGCGACAGCTCGGTTTCGAAGGCGGCGAGTGAGCCGGAGCCGAGTCGGGGCTGGTTTGTCGCCGATTCAGCGCCTAACCGGTGCCTAAGCCGGTGCGAAGGTGACAAAATGGGACGCCGATTGCTCATGAATGCCCAAAATGGAGCAAATCCGCACGGGTGAGGGTGAATGGAAGGGTGGTCTCGGAGGGCGACCTCGCACTTTCCAGAGGGGCATTTGAGAAGTGCGAAGATTTACCCCTACTTTAAAAGAAAAACGGCGGAATTCCGCCGTTTTTCTTTTTGCCGGGACAGGAGGAACTTCGCATTTTCCAAATGCCCTTCTGGAAAGTGCGAAGTCGGTCCTATCAGTGCCTCAGCCTGAGGATCAGGAGGGCGCCGGCGGCTGCGGCAGCTAGGGCTATGACGAGGGCCATGACGACCATCGAGACCGGGGAGCCGGTGTTGGCGAGGGCGCTGGCCGGCGTCGTCGACTCCGTCGACGGGTCGGCGCTCGTGGCGGAGTCGCTGGACGTGCCGTCGGCCGAGGTGCCGTCGGTGATGCCGGTGGCCGAGGAGCCGTCGGTGGTGCCGTCGGCCGAGGAGCCGGTCGAGCCGGAGTTTCCAGTGGAGGAACCGCCGATGAGGGAGTCGTCAGTGCCGGTGGATGAGTCAGTCGAGCCGGTGGTGATCGGGCAGGTTGACGGGTCGACGGCGGTGATGTCGGCGTAGGTCGACGGGCGGGTAGTCGTCGACGCGACAGCCGCGGAGGGCGCATCGGCGCCGGACTCGTCGGAAGAGTCGCTGATGTCGGACTCGTCACTGGCGTCGTCTGCGGTTGCCGAGCTGTCGGCGACGTACGGGTCGCGCTCACCGGTCAGCGTGACGGCGTCGATGATCAGGTCGCCGGTGCGCGGGCGGTTGCCGCCGTTGTCGTTGACGTACAGCGCGAACGAGCCGACCTGGCTGAGCAGCTGCTGTGACGTCGAATTGCCGGCGTTCGCGGTGTCCCACGACGCGACCGTCCAGTCGGAGCCGTCGCCGTCGGCGTCGCCGAAGCTCAGCGTGACGAGGCCGCCGTCGGTGCCGGAGATGTCGGGATACGCCTCGAACGTGACGCCGCCGGCGTTGATCTGCACGACGAACAGGTGGTCCGACCCGTCCGGCTTCAGGTACATCTGCAGTGCCGAATACCCCGACCAGTCCTGCTTTGTCGAGTAGGAACGCTGGAAGCCGTTGTAGGACGGATAGCTGTCGAAGTCGTAGTGGAGGTCGCCGGCCTGCGAACCGTCGTCGGGCGACGTCGTCAGCGTGAAGCTCGCCTTCGCGGCATTGTTCGGAGAGTAGGCGGCCTGTAGCTCGGCGTCGGAATCGTAGCCGTCGAAGCTCTCGACGTCGGCGACGTCGGTGTCGGTGGCCGCGCCGAGCTTGACGGTGACGGTGCCGTTGAGGTCGGCAAGCTGGTTGCCTTCCGTGTCCGCGACGGCCGCCGTGAGCGCGAGCTTGCCGCCGTCGTCGGGGTCGATGCCGGCGGCGTCGAGATCGAGCGTGCCGGTCAGGTAGCCGTTGCAGACGTAGGAGAGCGTGATGTCGAACGATTCTTCCGTGGCGGCCGTGTTGGCGATGTCGGTGTTGTCCGTGCCGGTGCCGTTGGTGGTGGCGTCGAGGAGCGTGGCGGTGACGGTGGGCGGGTCGAGGTCGAGGTCCTCGGCGGCGATGTTTTCCGTCTTCACGCGGACCGTCAGGATATGGTGGCCGGTGGCCGGGTCGACGGTGATGTCGCGGGCGTTGTCGTCGTCGAATCGACTGCCGTCGGTCGGCGTGACGATGCGGGCGGACGCGACGCGCGCGGCGTTGGCGATGTTGTCGAGCGTGTCCTGGCCGACGGCGGCGGCCGTGTAGTCGACGTTGGCGGCCGAGGCCATCAGGTTGGCGTTGCTGTTGGCAAAGTCCACGAAGTCGGCCTCGCCGTCGCTGCCCTTCCACGGCGTGTAGGCCTGGAAGCCCGATCCGCTGCCGCCGAAGTTTGCCCATGTCATCATGTAGGCGACTTGCGGGACGTTCTCGGCGATCGCGTCGGCGAGCTCGCTGAAGAAGGCGGTGTCGAGGTCGCCGGTGCCGGATTCGTGGAACGCGCGGTCGCCGGATCGTCCGAATTCCGTCAGCGCGACGACCTTGCCGCGGGCGCTGGCCACATCCGAGATCATCTGCAGGTCCTTGATGACGGTGGCGATCCAGGCGGACGAATCGTTCGAACTGTTGTCCGTGTCGTAGTCGTCGTAGCCGAGGATGTCCACGAAGTCGTCGCCGGGGTAGGTGGCGAGGTAGTCGGTGGCGTCGCCGTTGAAGGTGCCGCCGGGGGAGTAGGCGAAGAGCAGGTTGTGGACGCCTTTCACGTCGCGCAGGTAGTCGACGATGTAGCGATAGAGCTCGATGTACTCGGCATTGCTCGCGTGCGTGGCGCCCCACCAGAACCAGCTGCCGTTGTTTTCGTGCAGCGGGCGGAAGATGATCGGGATCTGGGTGCCGTCGGCGCGGACGGCGTCGTTGGCGACGGCGGCGATGCCGTCGAGCATGGCGTTGAACGTGCCGGAGTAGTCGCCGCCCGGCAGGAGGTCGGCGACGACGGTGGTGGTGTCGGAGTAGTTGCCGCCAGTCGCCGGGTTGTTCCAGTGAGCCGAGAGCGTGACGATCGCGCCGTCGGCGTCGGCCTGGATGATGTCGTCGGCGAGGAGCTGCGCGTTCTGCGCCGTCGTGTTGTCGGAGACGCCGGGCTTCTCGTCGCCGGTCAGCGCGAGGCCGGCGTCCCAGCCCATGACGGCCGGATACTTGCCGGTCATTTCGTAGACGTCGCCATTGGTGGCGGTGCTGCTGATCGATTCGTCGATGGCGTGCTGCTGGCCGAAGCGCAGGCCGCCCTTCCCGGTCTGCTGGAGCTTGGCGAAGAGGACCTGGGTTTCCTCGGTGGCGTCGGGATCCGCGGTGGTCGGGGTGGTCGTGGTGTGGGTAGTGGCGGTGGTGGTTGTGGCGAGGGCGGTGGTCGCGGCGGAGGATGCCGCGGCGGTGCCGGAAGCTTCGTCGGCGCTGGCGATGTCGGCAGTGAACGTCATGGGCACGATCATACCGATCGCCACGATGGCCGCGACGGCCAGACTTTTCGGGCTGCGGCGCGGGGTGGCGGCGATGCGATTTTCGGGGAGGCGACGCGACGCGGAGCTGACGGTGGCGCGGCCGGAACGATGGTGCGGCGTGGAGCTGGTGGTGACATGGTTTTCTGGGAGGCGATGCAGCGTGAAGCTGGTGGTGCGATTTTTTGGACTGTGACGCAGGGCGAAGCCGGCGATGGACGGTGTCTTTGGATGACGGGGCTGGGTGGCGGAGGCGAATTGGATCGATGGCGATGATTGAGGCGCATTGTGCTGCGGTGATTGGGACGGATTTGACTGCGATGAGATGAACCGCTTCAGATAATTTCTCATGATGCCCTTCGTCCTCCTTGAGTTCGGGCGTTCTCTCTGAAATGGCGACGAAGATCGAAAAGTCTGCTGAATTCACTGAAATTGCAATGGTTGCAAAGGTGCTGCAATATAGTGAAGTAGTATCGGCCCTCCTCAGCGAGTCCCTTCGACTCCGTCGTCATTTGCGACGGTAATCGCTTAAACGCTTAAGTTCAAATCGGGGTCAGGATGTGGGTGGAAAGGCCAAAATGAGGATCATGTGGAGTTGAGACGAGGTCGTTTTGGAGCTCATACACGACTCAACATCGCACGATTTGAAAGGGCATTTGAAAAGTGCGAAGTTTCCAGCAGGCCGGGAATGGAAAGAATGGCGGAATTTCGCCATTTGCATTTTGAGGGTGGACAAGAAACCTCGCACTTTCCAAATGGCCATGCGAATCGTGCGAGGTCAGCTCCCATACTCACCCTACAATTGGCCGAATGAACGAGGTGAACATGGCCAGCAAGGGGAAAAATGCGCGCAAGACGCCAGTGTTGAGCGCCGAGGAGCGCGAGGCGGCGCTGGCGGAACGGCCGGCGGTGCAGCGCAGGCTGTTTGCGTGGTGGGACGTGGCGGCCCGCGACTTGCCGTGGCGGGATCTCGGCGAACCGGACGGCGAGCCGACGACGCCGTGGGGCGTGCTCGTTTCCGAGGTCATGAGCCAGCAGACGCAGATGAGCCGCGTCGTGCCGTACTGGCTCGCGTGGATGGAACGCTGGCCGGACGCGGCGGCGCTCGCGGCCGCGCCGAAGGCCGACGTCATCGAGATGTGGGGCCGGCTCGGCTACCCGCGCCGCGCGCTACGGCTGCAGGAATGCGCCAGGGTGGTCACCGACGACTACGGCGACCGCCTGCCCAACTCCTACGACGAGCTCGTCGGCCTGCCAGGAATCGGCGACTACACGGCGAGCGCCGTCATCAGCTTCGCCTTCCACGGCCGCATCGCCGTCATCGACACGAATATCCGCCGCGTCCTGAGCCGCCTGTTTCTCGGCAAGGAATCGCTCGGCGGCTCGACAACTCCCGTCGAGCGGTCCCTCGCCGAACTGCTGCTGCCGGAGGATGGGGGCGGTTCGCGCAATTCTTCCGTCGGCGGGCAAACCGGAATTTCGGTGAGGGAAGACGACCGGTGGCATTCCGCGAAGGATGGCCAATCCGGCTCGTCGACTGCCGCCGAGGATTCCGCAACGGATGGGCGTGTGAATCCCTCGACCCGCTGGAACCAGACGGTGATGGAACTCGGCGCGCTGGTCTGCACGGCGAAGAATCCCGACTGCGAGCACTGCCCGGTTGCCGACTGCTGCCGGTTCCTCGCGGCCGGCCGGCCCGGACTGGGGGAACGTCGCACGCGTCCGCGCCAGCGCTTCGAAGGCACGGATCGACAGGCGCGCGGCAAGATCCTGCAAGCGTTGCGCAATGCCGTCGGCGGCTCGGATGCGGCAACCGCGGCGGGAGACCCGGACTTGGCGGCTGCGGCAGGTGCCACGGACTCGGCAACCGAGGCCGGCGGCGTGGTTTCCTATGCCACGTTTGTCGAGCTGGTACCGGATGGGTCCCAGCTCGACCGCTGCCTCGCCAGCCTCGACGACGACGGCCTGATCGAGCTCCTCCCCGGCAAGAGCGCCCGCCTGCCGCAGTGAGCGTTGACGGCATTCGGCCGCTCGCCGATGGGCCTGTGTTGCTGGATGTCAACCCGAGTCCGGATCCCGGGTTTGTGACATCCGGCAAAACAGCTCGCCGTGTTGGGGGGGGGCTTCCGCTGGATGGTTTTCCACTGGACACTTTTCTGTTGAACGCCTTTCCGCTGGACTGTCGTGGCGGGGAGTTGTGCGGCGCATGGAAGAATCGGTCGACTGATTTACACTGGTGAGCATGGCGAACAGCAGCAACGGCAGGGGCTCCCGGAAGAACGGCGACGGGCGGCGGACGAACGACGCCCGCGGGACGGCGCGGAAGCCGGCGGCGCGGCCGTCCGGCAATGCTTCCGGCCGCGGCGCCGGCAAGATGTCCGGCAAGTCGGCGGCCCGGACTGCAGGCAGGAATGCCGGCAAGCCGGCCGGGGCCGGCGGCCGGGCGCCGGGCAAGGTGCGGCCGAAGAAGATGTCGAAGGAGAAGCGGGCGATGTACCGGCGGCGCAGGGCCGTCGTCGGGATCGGTGTCGTCGTCGTGCTCGTCGTGGCTGTGCTGTGCATTTACTCGTTGATCCGCGGGGCGTTCGCAATGCACGAGATCGCGTCGTCGGCGAGCGCGTACTCCATTTCGCGCGAATCGTCGGCGCCGAGCCCGAGCGCGACGAGCAACGTGCCGGACTGCTCGTCGAGCGACGTGCAGCTCAAGCTGTCCGCCGACAAGACGACGGTCGCCGTCGGCGGCACCGTCACGTTCACGGCGGAAATCGACTTCACCGGCAAGGAGACGGGTGGCTGCTTCGTTGACGGCGCGGACGATTCGCGCGTGCTCGTCATCAAGTCCGGCAACGACACCATTTACCGGTCGGACGCGTGCCAGGCGACGTACCGGCCGCTGCTGATGTTCAAGGATCAGGTCGATTCGCAGACGATGACGTGGAACACGAACTCGACCGGCGACACCTGCGTGGACGATTCGACCCTCCCGCACGTCAGCGCCGGCACCTATCAGGCCCAATTGACCCTCGTCGACAGTCCGGATGTCACCAGCAACACGGTCACGATCAGCGTGGAATAGGGGGAGCCGTCGCACTTTCCAGAGGGGCATTTGGAAGGTGCGAAGGTTTCAGGCGCGCCAAAAGCCGGTAAAGGGTTTCCTCGGGTGAAAAATATCCGGGTGACTTCGCACTTTTGGAATGACGCTCCGGAAAGTGCGAAGTGGGCCCCGGGAAAATCGGTCCGGGGCCCGGATGGTGGGCGCGACGCGCCGAAATACTTGACGTGTTGAAAAAGTCAGGTATAGTGTCTAGACTTTTGTCTTTGCGTATACGCATGTCATATAGCGGGCATGCCGACCGGAAGGAAGCGCCCGCAGACCGGCATATGGCGGCCGGCCACGCGCTTCTCAAGGACTGATAGACATCAACCTAGAGAGCGATAAGGAACGTCCATTGGCTGAAACTCAAGCTACGACGAACACCACTGAAATCATCGCACGGGCCGACCAGCACGACATTGACCTGCACAAGGCCTCCGACCGTGTGAACTTCGGCTCCATCCGCGAACCCATCGATGTGCCATACCTGCTGGGCGTGCAGACCGACAGCTTCGACTGGCTGATCGGCAACGAACGCTGGAAGCAGCGCGTCGAGGAAGACGAGGCCGCCGGTACGAACACCGTCCCGCACGTCTCCGGTCTCGACGAGGTGTTCCAGGAAATCTCCCCGATCGAGAACTTCGCGCAGACGATGTCGCTGACGTTCTCCGATCCGTACTTCGAGGAGCCGCGCCACACGGTCCAGGAGTGCAAGGAGAAGGACTACACCTACTCCGCGCCGCTGTACGTCAACGCCGAGTTCGAGAACGGCGAGACCGGCGAGATCAAGTCGCAGACCGTCTTCATGGGCGACTTCCCGCTGCAGACCCCGCACGGCACGTTCATCATCGGCGGCACCGAGCGCGTCATCGTCTCGCAGCTCGTGCGTTCCCCGGGCGTCTACTTCGACCGCACGCCGGATCGTTCCTCCGACAAGGAAGTCTTCGGCGCGAAGATCATCCCGAGCCGCGGCGCGTGGCTCGAGTTCGAGATCGACAAGCGCGACTTCCTCGGCGTGCGCGTGGACCGCAAGCGCAAGCAGTCCGCGATCGTCTTCCTGATGGCCATCGGCATGACGAAGTCCGAGATCGCCAAGGCCTTCGAAGGCTACCCGCTCGTCCTTGACGCCCTCGAGAAGGAGACCATCGACTCCCAGGACGCCGCGCTGACCGACCTGTACCGCAAGATCCGCCCGGCCGACACGGCCAGCCCGGAAGCCGGCCGCAACCTGCTCGACTCCTTCTACTTCAACACGAAGCGCTACGACCTCGCGCGCGTCGGCCGCTACAAGATCAACCGCAAGCTCGGCCTCGAGCGCGACTTCGACGACCGCTCGCTGTCCCGCGAGGACATCGTCGCGACTATCAAGTACCTCGTCTCGCTGCACGCCGGCCAGGCCACGTTCCCGGGCAAGCGCGACGGCGAGGACGTCGAGCTGCGCGTGGACGTCGACGACATCGATCACTTCGGCAACCGCCGCATCCGCCAGGTCGGCGAGCTGATCCAGAACCAGCTGCGCACCGGCCTGAGCCGCATGGAGCGCGTCGTGCGCGAGCGCATGACGACGCAGGACGCCGAGGCCATCACGCCGCAGTCGCTGATCAACATCCGTCCGGTCAACGCCACGATCAAGGAATTCTTCGGCACCTCGCAGCTGTCGCAGTTCATGGACCAGAACAACCCGCTGGCCGGCGTCACGAACAAGCGCCGCCTGTCGGCCCTGGGCCCCGGCGGCCTGTCCCGCGACCGCGCCTCGATGGAGGTCCGCGACGTGCACCCGTCCCACTACGGCCGCATGTGCCCGATCGAGTCTCCTGAAGGCCCGAACATCGGCCTCATCGGCTCGCTGGCGACGTTCGGCCGCATCAACCCGTTCGGCTTCATCGAGACGCCGTACCGCAAGGTCGAGAACGGCCACGTGACCGACGACGTCGTCTACATGACGGCCGACCGCGAGGTCGAGCACGTCATCGCGCAGGCGAACCAGGAGCTCGACGAGAACGGCAACCTGGTCGGCAAGCAGGTCCTTGTCCGTGACGCCGCCGGCGAGGCGGAGGATGTCCCGGTCGAGATGGTCGACTACATGGACGTCTCCCCGCGCCAGATGGTGTCGGTCGGCGCCTCGCTGATCCCGTTCCTCGAGCACGACGAGGGCCACCGAGCGCTGATGGGTACCAACATGCAGCGCCAGGCCGTCCCGCTGATCAAGTCGGAGCGTCCGCTCGTCGGCACCGGCGCCGAATGGCGCGCCGCCGTCGACTCGGGCGACGTCATCCTGGCCGAGAAGCCGGGCGTCGTCACCTACGTCTCCGCCGACATCATCCGCGTCATGAACGACGACGGCACGACGAGCTCCTACAAGCTCGCCAAGTTCCAGCGTTCGAACCAGACGACCTGCTACAACCAGGTCCCGCTGATCCACGACGGCGAGCGCGTGGAGGAAGGCACCGTCCTCGCTGACGGCCCGGCCACCGAGAAGGGCGAAATGGCCCTCGGCAAGAACCTCCTCGTCGCCTTCATGCCGTGGAACGGCTACAACTACGAGGACGCCGTCATCATCAGCCAGCGCCTCGTCCAGGACGACACCCTCTCCTCGATCCACATCGAGGAGTACGAGATCGACGCCCGCGAGACGAAGCTCGGCGCCGAGGAAATCACGCGCGACCTGCCGAACGTCGGCGAGGACGCCGTGGCCAACCTCGACGAGCGCGGCATCATCCGCATCGGCGCCGAGGTCGAGGCCGGCGACATCCTCGTCGGCAAGGTCACGCCGAAGGGCGAGACCGAGCTGACCCCGGAGGAGCGCCTGCTGCGCGCCATCTTCGGCGAGAAGTCCCGCGAGGTCCGCGACACGTCGCTGCGCGTGCCCCACGGCGAGACCGGCACCGTCATCGCCGTCAAGGAGATCACGCGCGAGGACGCCGAGGAGGACGGCGACGAGCTGCCGAACGGCGTTAACCAGATGATCCGCGTCTACATCGCCCAGCACCGCAAGATCACCCAGGGCGACAAGCTCTCGGGCCGCCACGGCAACAAGGGCGTCATCTCGCGCATCCTGCCGGAAGAGGACATGCCGTTCCTCGCCGACGGCACGCCGGTCGACATCATGCTCAACCCGCTGGGCGTCCCGTCGCGAATGAACCTCGGCCAGGTGCTCGAGCTGCACCTCGGCTGGATCGCGCACTCCGGCTGGGACATCTCGCTGGATCCGGATCTCGAGGCCGAGTGGAAGAAGTATGTGCCGAAGGGCGCCGAGAAGGGCGAGCCGGGCACGCCGGTCGCCACGCCGGTCTTCGACGGCGTGCGCCAGGAGACCCTCAAGGGCCTGCTGTCCACCACGCTGGCGGACCGCGACGGCAACAAGCTCGTCGGCGACGACGGCAAGGCGACGCTGTTCGACGGCCGCACCGGCGAACCGTACCCGAAGCCGATCTCGGTGGGCTACATGTACATGCTGAAGCTGCACCACCTCGTCGACGACAAGATCCACGCGCGTTCGACCGGTCCGTACTCGATGATCACGCAGCAGCCGCTGGGCGGCAAGGCCCAGTTCGGCGGCCAGCGCTTCGGCGAGATGGAAGTCTGGGCCCTCGAGGCCTACGGCGCGGCGTACACGCTGCACGAGATGATGACCACCAAGTCGGACGACGTCGACGGCCGCGTGCGCGTCTACGGCGCCATCGTCAAGGGCGAGAACCTGCCGCCGGCAGGCATCCCGGAATCCTTCAAGGTGCTGCTCAAGGAAATGCAGTCCCTGTCGCTGAACGTCGAGGTGCTCAACGCGGAAGGCGTGGCCATCGACATGAAGGACGAGGACGACGATCCTGTTTCGAACTCCAACGATCTGGGCTTCAACATCGGCGCCCGCCCGGACGCCGCCGCGAAGGCCGACCAGATCATGGACGAGCCTGAATACAAGTAAGTGAACATTGGTGGAGGAATCGTTCAAATTTTCAAAGAATTGAACGATTCCTCCGGCCGGAACTGTAGCGAAATTCGAAACTTAACAGACAGGAACAATAGTGCTGGACGTCAACGCATTTGACAAACTCAGGATTGGTCTGGCTACCGCCGACGACATCCGCGGCTGGAGCTACGGCGAGGTGAAGAAGCCGGAGACCATCAACTACCGTACCCTGAAGCCCGAGAAGGACGGCCTGTTCGGCGAGCAGATCTTCGGACCGACCCGCGACTGGGAGTGCGCCTGCGGCAAGTACAAGCGCGTGCGCTACAAGGGCATCGTGTGCGAGCGCTGCGGCGTCGAGGTCACCCGTAGCCGCGTGCGCCGCGAGCGCATGGGCCACATCGAGCTGGCCGCGCCGGTCACCCACATCTGGTTCTTCAAGGGTGTCCCGTCGCGCCTCGGCTACCTGCTCGGCATCGCGCCGAAGGAGCTCGAGAAGGTCATCTACTTCGCTTCCTACATGGTCACGTCGGTCGACGAGGAAACCCGTCACAACGACCTGCCGGACCTGCAGGACGAGTTCGACACCGAGGTGAAGAACCTCGAGCGTCGCCGCGACAACGAGATCGAGGAGCGCGCCAAGAAGGTGGAGGAGGACCTCGCGGCCCTCGAGGCCGAAGGCGAGGTCAAGGGCTCCGCGAAGACGAAGCTACGCAACGGCGCCGAGCGCGACATGGCGGCCATCCGCCAGCGCTACGACGACCAGATCGACCGCCTGAACCTCGTGTTCACGAAGTTCAAGTCCCTCAAGCCCGGCGACATGGAGAACGATGTCGACCTGTGGCGCGAGATGGAGGATCGCTACGGCGATTACTTCGAGGGCTGCATGGGCGCCGAGGCGATCAAGAAGCGCCTGCAGGACTTCGACCTCGAGGCCGCGGCCAAGGAGCTGCGCGAGGAGATCGAGACCGGCACCGGCCAGCGCAAGGCCCGCGCCCTCAAGCGCCTCAAGGTCGTCAACGCGTTCCTGACCACCGGCAACAAGCCGGAGGCCATGGTCCTCGACGTCATCCCGGTCATCCCGCCGGACCTGCGCCCGATGGTGCAGCTCGACGGCGGCCGCTTCGCGACGTCCGACCTCAACGACCTGTACCGCCGCGTCATCAACCGCAACAACCGACTGAAGCGACTGATCGAGCTCGGCGCCCCGGAGATCATGCTCAACAACGAGAAGCGCATGCTCCAGGAAGCCGTCGACTCGCTGTTCGACAACGGCCGCCGTGGCCGCCCGGTCACCGGCGCCTCGAACCGTCCGCTCAAGTCGCTCTCCGACATGCTCAAGGGCAAGCAGGGCCGTTTCCGCCAGAACCTGCTCGGCAAGCGCGTCGACTACTCGGGCCGTTCCGTCATCGTCGTCGGCCCGTCGCTGCGCATGCACCAGTGCGGCCTGCCGAAGCCGATGGCGCTCGAGCTGTTCAAGCCGTTCGTCATCAAGCGCCTCGTGGACCTCAACTACGCGCAGAACATGAAGAGCGCCAAGCGCCTCGTCGACCGCGGCGACGCCGAGGTCTGGGGCGTGCTCGAGGAAGTCATCTCCGAGCACCCGGTCCTGCTGAACCGCGCGCCTACGCTGCACCGACTCGGCATCCAGGCGTTCGAGCCGATCCTCGTCGAGGGCAAGGCCATCCACCTGCCGCCGCTGGCGTGCGCCGCGTTCAACGCCGACTTCGACGGCGACCAGATGGCAGTCCACCTGCCGCTGTCCGCCGAGGCGCAGGCCGAGGCCCGCTCGCTGATGATGGCGTCCGACAACATCCTGAAGCCGGCCGATGGCCACACCGTGACCATGCCGTCGCAGGACATGATCCTGGGCCTGTACTACCTGTCCACCGTCATCGACGGCGCGAAGGGCCAGGGCCGCGTGTTCTCGTCGCTCGACGAGGCGTACATGGCGCTCGACCGCCACGAGATCGACATGCAGGCCAAGGTCCTCATCCGCCTGCCGGAAGACTTCGTGCTGCCGAAGGACTGGAAGCCCTCGGAAGTGACCGTTGTCGACCCGGAGCCGGGCAGCCCGGACGTGGTCCACGAGGAGCGCTTCACCGACGGCACCGTGCTGTTCGCGACGTCGATCGGCCGACTGCTGTTCAACGAGACGCTGCCGGTCGACTACCCGTTCGTCAACGAGCAGGCGCCGAAGGGCAAGCTCTCGAAGATCGTCGACGACATCGCCACCCGCTACTCCACGCAGCAGGTCGCCGCGGTGCTCGACGCCCTGAAGGACCTCGGCTTCACGCGCGCCCCGTGGTCGGGCGTCACGATGGCGTTCTCCGACATCGTCGCCCCGCCGGATCGCCAGGAGATCATCTCCGGCTACGAAGACCAGGCCGCCAAGGTCAACAACCAGTACGAACTGGGCCTGCTGACCGAGGAGGAGCGTCGCCAGGAGCTCATCAACCTGTGGACCGAGTGCACCGACAAGGTCGCCGACGCCATGCGCGAGAACTTCCACGATGACAACAACGTGAACATCATGGTCCAGTCGGGCGCACGAGGCAACTGGATGCAGATCCGCCAGATCGCCGGCATGCGTGGCCTCGTGGCCAACCCGAAGGGCGAGATCATCCCGCGTCCTGTCAAGTCGAACTACCGCGAGGGCCTGTCGGTGCTCGAGTACTTCATCTCGCAGCACGGCGCACGCAAGGGCCTGGCCGATACGGCACTGCGTACGGCCGAGTCGGGCTACCTGACCCGTCGACTCGTCGACGTCTCCCAGGAAGTCATCGTCCGCGAGGAAGACTGCGGCACCAAGCGCGGCCTGCCGATGAAGGTCGCCGAGCGCGACGAGAACGGCAACCTCGTGCTGGTCAAGGCCGCCGACGGCGGTCCGTACTCGCGCCTGCTCGCCTCCGACGTCATCGACCCGGCCGACGGCAAGACGGTCCTGTACCACGCCGGCGACGCGCTGTCGATGGACGTCCTCAACGACCTCGTCGCCCACGGCGTCGAGGAAGTCAAGGGCCGCTCCGTGCTGACCTGCGAGTCGAAGCGCGGCGTGTGCGCGAAGTGCTACGGCTGGTCGCTGGCCACGAACAAGCTCGTGGACGTCGGCGAGGCCGTCGGCATCGTCGCCGCCCAGTCGATCGGCGAGCCGGGTACCCAGCTGACGCTGCGTTCCTTCCACTCCGGCGGCGTCGCCTCGGCTTCGGATATCACGCAGGGTCTTCCGCGTGTCACCGAGCTCTTCGAGGCGCGTACGCCGAAGGGCGAGGCGCCGATCGCCGAGTTCCCGGGCACGATCAAGGTCGAGGACACCGAGCGCGGCCGCCACGTGACGCTGACGCCGGACGACGAGTCCGTCGAGCCGATCACGTACCCGGTCACGCGCCGCGCGCCGATGCTGGTCAAGGACGGCGAGCACGTCGTCGCCGGCACGCAGCTCATCGAGGGTTCCGTGGATCCGAAGAAGATCCTGCGCATCCTCGGACCGCGCGCTGCCCAGATGAACATCGTGGAAGAGGTCCACAACGTGTACCGCTCCCAGGGCGTCGACATCCACGACAAGCACATCGAGGTCATCGTCCACCAGATGCTCCGCCGCATCACCGTCATCGACTCCGGCGACACCGACCTGCTGCCCGGCGAACTCGTCGACCAGCAGCGCTTCAAGGAAGCGTCGCGCGAAGCCGTCAAGAACGGCGGTCGCCCGGCGGCTGGCCGTCCGGAGCTGATGGGCATCACGAAGGCGTCGCTGGCGACCGACTCCTGGCTGTCCGCCGCCTCCTTCCAGGAGACGACGCGAGTCCTCACCGAGGCCGCGCTCTCCGAGAAGGAAGACGACCTCAAGGGCCTCAAGGAGAACGTCATCATCGGCAAGCTCATCCCGGCCGGCACCGGCCTGGCGCGCTACCGCAACGCGACGGTCGAGCCGGACAAGGCGATCCGCGACACGATCTACCCGAACTTCGGCCTGACGGAGAACGGCGACCTGAACACCGACTTCTCGGACGCCGACCTGTCCGACGTCGACTTCTCGTCGCTCGACTTCGGCGACCTGAAGCTCGGCGACGACTTCAACCCGGACGACTTCCTGAACGACAACGGCGGCCAGGGCGACTTCGGCGACGATCTCGGCAACCTCGGCGACGTCGACTTCGGCGACTTCAACGTCTGATCCGGTACGTCTGATCCGGTACGTCTGAGCCGGTAGCCGCGTAGTCGGCTGGCAGATACGACAAGGTGCCACGGGCCTGTTCTTCGGAACAGGTTCGTGGCACCTTTCGTCTTGGATGGTCCGCTTGCATCTGGATAGTCCGTTCGCCGCCCAGGTCGCGTGAGGCGATTGCCACTTCGGAATTGATGTTGACGATTCGCCCACGCCAGGCAGCTGCTTTCGTGGGGCAATTGACACGGAGGAATCGTTCCTGTCAATGAATCCACGCAAGGAAGCCGAAAGCGTGAGATGACTGCCAAAACGGGAGCGTCGATGGCGGCTGCCTCACGCTGGCGGCTTGTTGGCGTGAGACAACCGCCAGTTTCCGCCACGATTCGTCCATTCGCCCACGCTATGGGGCCCAAAGGCGCCTGTATTGGTTTGCGTCGGGGCTTCGCAACGGTAGGCTGGGGGACAGATTCTCACGGAAGGGGCCGGCATGGAGCGGACGACGACGGAGCGGCCGGAGGCGGCACGGGCGACGGAACAGACGACGGTGCTGGTGACGGGGGCGCCGTGCAGCGGGAAGACCGAGGCGGCGTACCGGCTCATGCTCGGGGAGATCGGCAGGCACGGCGAGAGCCGCGTCGTCATGTGCGTGCCGGACCGGCAGACGGCCGACCGGCTGTCCGACCGGCTGATCCGCGACCTCCACGTCGTCTCGCAGGCGCGACCGGTCACCACGCTCAACGCGCTCGCGTTCCGCATCGTCACCGACTACGGCAAGGCGACCGGCAAGCCGCTGCCGCGCCTGCTCAACGGCGCCGAGCAGGACGCGATGCTGCGCCGCGTGCTTGCGACGCACGTCGCCGAGGCCGAGCGCGGCGAGGCCGGCGACTGCGCGACGTGCCGGCTGCTGGCCGACTACTTCGCGTCGGCCGACTGGAGCCGCATCGTCCTCGACGGCAGTGTCTCCGGCGCGGCCGCCGGTTCCGCGAGCGGCGCCGGTGCCGCCGTCGGAGCCGCCGGGATGGCCGGAACGCCGGTGGCCACCGGCGAGTCGTCGCATGTTCGCGACACGGCGTCGATGTTCGTCGCCGGCATCAGCGACATGTTCGTCGACCAGTTGCGCGACATGCTCGCGCGCATCGACGAGACGTCGGGCGGCGACGGGCTCGACGAGGACGCGTTCCTCGCCGCCGTCGGCAACCAGGGCCTGCGCGGCGACCGGCTGCGCATCCAGTGGCGGCTCGCGTTCGCGCTGCGCCGCGAATACCTCGCCGCCGTGCGCCGCCGCTACCCGCACGAGTACCGGCTCGACGCGTCGCAGCTGCTCGCGCAGGGCGCGCACCTCGTGCGCATGCTCGCCGCCGGCGGCGACGGCACCGGCAAGGACTCCGCCGGTGCCGCGCCGTCCGGCTCGGCCGCCGGTTCCGCCATTGGCGGCACCGCTGACGGCACCATCGCCAGCGTGCTGCCGAAGGCCGTCATCGTCGACGACTTCCAGGACGTCACGCTGGCCGGCCTCGCGTTCCTCGAGGCGCTCGCCGACGCCGGCGTCGAGCTCGCGCTCGCCGGCAATCCGGACGAGTCGGTCCAGACATTCCGCGGCTCGTACCCCGACTTCCTGTTCCGCGAGGCGCGTCGCCGCCTGCGCGCCGAGCCGCTGCGGCTGCCGTACCGGCCGCTCGTCGACGGCAGCATCGGGAACGATTCGTCCGCCGAAACCACGGCCGAGACCACGGGCAACGCCGACGCCGCGGGAATCGTGCCAGACAATGCAGATGCCGACCGCACGCTGCTCATCGACGACCTGAAGGAGCAGGTGCGGCAGATGGAGGCGGCCGAGCGCGAGGGGTCGGCGGACGTGCTGCCGGAGGAGGAGCACGAGCCGACGATGCTCGAGACGGTCGCGGCGCGCGTCAGCCTGTCGATCGCGGCGCAGGAGCCGACCGACGTCGCGATGCCGAACCGGCCCGGCAAGATGCCGGCGTTCCCCGGCAGCTATCCGATCGCGCGGCTTGCCGACGACGATCCGCGCCGGCGCGACGGCACCGTGCGGGCGGCGCTCTACCGGTCGTCGCGCGAGCAGCTCGACGACATCGTCTGGCAGTGCAAGACGCTGCATCTCGACCCGGCGACGGCGACGCCGTGGAACGACATGGCCGTCGTCATGCACGACAACGCGGCCATTCGCGAGCTCGGCGAGCGGCTGCGGCGCGACGGCGTACCGGTGCGCTACTCGTCGGTCACGCAGCCGCTCGCCGACGAGCCGTTCGTCCGCGCGCTGTTCGCGCTGATCGAGCTCGCCGAGCTGCGCAACGACGGGCTGGCGAGCCGGCTGGGTTCCCCGGCAATGAAGAACGATTCTTCCGACGAAGGTGGTGCGCGGACTGCCGGCGCTGCCGTCCACCGCGGCATGACGATGCGGCAGCTCGCGAAATACGTGCGCACGCGCGTGCAGGCGATCGCCGAGAGCCCGCTTGTCGCCGCCGGCGCGACGAGGCATGCCGCCGGCGCGCCGCTGCGACCCGAGACGATCGACACGACGATGCGGTCCCTCGAGGCGCTGGCGTCGCTGGTCGCCGGCAACGAGCAGGCGACAGAGGCGGCCGGGACGACTGCCGAAGGAGCGCTCGTGCCGAAGCTCATCGGCGAATGGGACGACCTGAAGGCGACGCTGGCCGGCGACGAGGCCGACGCGGGCAACGACGGCGCGACCGTGACCGTCGACGAGTCATTGATCGACTCCGAAGCGGGGGAGAACGACCTGCCGTTCGGCCGCGACGCGATGCTGCTGATGCTCGCCGCAGGCGACGGCGCCATGACGGCCGACGGTACAGCCGACAGTGCAAGTGCAGCCGGCAGTGCCGCGGGCGGTGCAGCCGACACTCCGGAAAGCGACGTGCTCGCGGCGATCGAGGCGGTCGTCGGGTCGCGGTCGGCGGCGTCGCAGGCGGACGCCTACGCGCACCTGTGGAAGCTGGTCGGCGACGTCGCCGGCGAACTGCGCCGGCTCGACGATCCGGCGCCGCAGTATGCGCTGTTCGCGGCGTGGCAGGCGGCCGGTGTCGCCGAACGCTGGCAGGAGGAGGCGCTGTTCAACACGCCGGCGGGTCGCGCGGCGAACGACCGGCTCGACGTCGCGATGCGGCTGTTCGCCTACGCCGAGGGCGCCGCCGGCACGCCCGACGTCGACACGTTCATCGAGCAGGTGCGCCAGCTCAACATCCAGGCCGACTCGCTCGCGAAGACGGCGCCGGTCGACCAGGCCGTCACGCTGACGACGCCGGCCGGCGCCGCCGGCCGCCACTGGCCGGTCGTCTGGCTGCCCGGCGTGCAGCAGGGCACGTGGCCGAACCTCGCCACGCGCAACACGATGTTCGGCGGCGAGGACCTCGTCGACATCCGTCTCTACGGCACGCTCGACAGCGGCCGCGAAGTCGCGACCGGCCTGAAGGACCTCGCGCTGCGCAAGACGCTCGCCGACGAACAGAAGAGCCTGCTCGTCGCGCTGACGCGCGCGACTGCGCAGGTGCGCATCGGGGCGGTGCTGGACGATGCCGCCGTGCCGTCGGATTTCCTGTACGGCTACCTGCCCGAATGGTTCGACCGCGACCGCGACGCCGACCCGGACTCGAGGCAGTACACGATGCCGGGGCAGCTTCCCGCGAATGACAGCGAAAAGACCGGCGCCCTGGACGCGGACATGCGCGGACTGGTGGCCATGGCGCGAAGCATTCTCGCGACGGCGGATCCAGAGTCCCCGGAGGCTGTCGATGCGGCCCGGACGCTGGCATTGCTGGTGGCCAACGGCGTGACGGAAGCCAATCCCTCGACGTGGCCGTTCACGGACAATCGCGGCACCGTCGATGAAGTGACGCCTCCGGAACCGGAGGATGGAGCGCAAGCCGCTCAGGTCGGGGTGCCGACAGCCAGGTGGCCCGACCCGTTTGCGGCCGGCACCATTCATTCGCGCGGCGGCATGGCGGGCGAATCGTCCAGCCATGGTAGCGATGACACGGCGCACCGGCCGCGGATCGTGACCTTGTCGCCGTCGCAGGTGGACAGCATCTGGAATTGTCCGGTGTGCTGGATGCTCGACAAGCAGTTCTCGGGGCCGCAGGCGTCGAATGTCTCGTCGGATTTCGGCACGCTGCTGCACGCCGTCGCCGAGTTCGGCTCGGCGCAGGGCTACGACCGGCTCGAGTTCCTCGAGCGGGTCGACGCCGACGATGACGTGGAGGGCGTCACGAGCGAGACGCACGTCGAGCGGCGCGTCGACGAGGCGACCGACGGCATGTTCGACTACTACCGGACACTGCGCAAGGATCCGCTCGAGATCGACGACCTCGAGGAGCGCCATCGCATGGTCCGGCGCGACGAGCGCGCCCGCGACGCCATCCGCCATGTCGCCGAATACTTCGTGCGCGCGAACACGGCATCGTATCCGCTACGCAACACCGAGAACTTCTCCGCCGGCGTGCTCGAGGAGGTCGGCGACGAGATGCCGTTCGCGGCGCGCTTCTCGCTGCAGGACATCGCCGACGCCTACAACGCCGTGCCGCTCGTGCGGCAGCCGCTGACCGCCGCCAACATGCGCGCGCTGCTCGGTGTCTTCGTCGGCGCGCAGAAACCCGGCGACTGGCCGGACGGCATGGCCGACGACCTCGAGATCCGGCTGACCGGACGCATCGACCGCATGGAACGGCGGCGCGACGGCGACGGGGCCGAACACGTGCGGCTCGTCGACTACAAGACCGGCTTCAAGCCGGGCGCGGCCGTCACGTTCGACGACCTGCAGCTGGTCTGCTACCAGCTCGGCCTCGCGTTCCCGGAGAGCGCGCACCGGCGCGGCACGGCGGCGCTGGCCGCCATGCCACCGCTGTCCGGGGCGATGCTGTTCCACGTCATGGCCGACGAATTCCCGGCGCCATATGGCAGGACGGAGAAGACGATGGCGGCCGAATCGTACTTCCAGGAACCGCTGTTCCGCGGCGGTGCGCTCAACGTCATGCCGATGACGCCGCGCGCCGGCGTCAAGTCGATTCCCGCCGAGTTCCGCTCCGTCGACGTGCCGATGCCGGAAGGACTGAACGAACAGCAGTGGGCCGAGTTCATGCAGCTGTTCGGCCACAACGGCGACTCGATGGCGGCCTGGGCGCTCGCGATGATCGCGCGCGTGTTCTACGCGGCGGCCGCGAGCGTCTCCGACAGCGTCGTCGCCGAGCCGCAGGCCGGCCATCTGCTCTACTGCCAGCGCAAGTCGCCGCTGAGCAACGTTTGCCCGGCGTGCGGCGAGAAACTCGCGACCGTCTACGAGACGATCGAGAATCCGCACCGGCTCGGGTCGGGGCAATGACGGGCCGGAGCCGCTGCGTGAAACATGCGCGACGCGGCGTGAAACATCTGCACTATGCCGTGAACCACACACGACAAGCGTGAACCAGGACGGACAGGAAGCAAGCATGGTCAAGAAGACTCCGTCGCCCGAGCAGGCGACGATCATCGACGCCGACGTCGACGACGACATTCTCGTCGTCGCCGGCGCCGGCAGCGGCAAGACATTCACGATGACCGAGCGGATCATCCGGCTCATCAACTCCGGCGTGCCGCCGCAGCACATCCTCGGCCTGACGTTCACGAAGAAGGCCGCCGCCGAGCTGCTCGGCAGGGTGTCGGCCGCCGTCGCGAAGAACAGGAGCGGCAACGATTCGCACGACGGGAACGATTCTCACGGAGACGATTCGTACGGTGGCGGTTCGCCGTCCGGTTCCGCCGGCGCGGCCGCGAACCGCGACCCCGGCGCCGCGTTCCTGCAGCCGGACGTCATGACGTACGACGCGTTCTTCCAGCAGATCGTGCGCCAGTACGGCCTGCTCGTCGGCTTCGACCAGGGCGCCCAGCCGCTCAGCGAGGCCGGCGCCGCGCAGCTCATCGCCGACGTGCTCGACGAGCACTACGATCTCGTCATCGGCGCCGACGTCGACCTCGGCGCGATGGACACGATCATCTACGACACGCATGCGCTGTCCGACGCGATCGCGACGGCGATGATCGGCCCCGACTGCGACAGCTACGACGCCGCGATCCGGAAAATCCGCGAATGGGACGCCGCGTGGCTGGCGAAACTGAACGACGTCATCGGCGAGCGCGACCTGCCGATGGAACCGCCGGAGAAACCCCGCGTGCGGCCGGGCGCCACGCCGCCGAAACGCAAGGCGAAGGAGAGCGACGCCGCGTACGGCAAGCGGTACCGCGAATGGGAGGACAAGCGCGCGCTGCTCGACCATTACGAAGCCGACAAGCTCGAGGCCGAGGCGTGGAACCACGCCGGCGAGATGCGCGAGACGGTACGGAAGCGCGAGATCCTGCTCACGTTCGTGGAACTGTTCTGCCAGGCCAAGCGCGAGCGCCACATGGCCGAGTTCTCCGACTTCACCGTCGCCGCGCTGCAGCTCGTCACGCGCTTCCCGTCGATCGGCGCGCGCTACCGGGCCCGCTATTCGCAGGTGCTGCTCGACGAATACCAGGACACGTCCACGACGCAGGCGTCGCTGCTCGCCGCGCTGTTCCACGCGTCGCCGACCGACCGCAGCGCCATCACGGCCGTCGGCGACCCGTTCCAGTCGATCTACGCGTGGCGCGGCGCGAGCCCCGGCGCGTTCCGCATGCTGCAGGGCGCGCTGGACATGCCGGCCAACGAGGAGCCGCTGCCGATCTCGGTCACCAGGCGCAACTCGCGGCTCGTGCTCGAGGCCGCCAACAACCTCACGGCGAACCTGCGTGCCGTGCCGAAGCGCGAGGGCAGCGCGTCGACGAGCGAAGTCGACGTCAGGCCGCTGAGCACGGTGCCGGACGCGCCGCGCGGCACGCTCGGCGTGCTGTCGTACGTCACGTTCGAGCAGCAGCTCGACGGCGTCGTGCGGTTCTGCAAGCAGGCGATCTACGAACATCGCAAGCGCGTCGCCGCCGGCCTGCAGCCGGAAGGCAAGGCGCCGTACGTCGCCGTGCTGTTCCGCTCGAAGTCGGCGATGGGCGCCTACCGTCGCGCGCTCGAGGACGCCGGACTGAAGGCGCAGGTCGTCGGCTACTCGGCCCTGCTCGAACGCCCCGAAATCGTCGACATCGTCGCGTTGCTCAAGTCGGTCGCGTTCCACCGCGACGCGGCGCCGCTGCTGCGCCTGCTCGCCACGCCGCGCTACGGGCTCGACGCGCACGACCTGCGCGCGCTCGCCGCGCTCGCCGCCGGCGTCAACGACGACTACCGCTACCGCGTGCTCGCGCAGGCCGGCATCGTGCCCGCCACCGGCCCCGACGACGAGGAGATCCCCGTCGCCGACCGCCGCGCCGCCGTGCGCGAGCACCGCAACGAGGTGCCGAACGCGATCTTCCTGCCGGACGTCATGCTGCGCGACGACCTGCCGGCACTGCTCGCCGACAGCTTCGTCAGCCCGGCCGGCCAGCTGTCGATCCTGCGCTGCGCCGAGGCGATGCGTTCGGTCGCCGCGGCCCGCTACGGCTCGATCGTCGAGGCCGTCCGCGTGGCCGCCGAGGCGCTCGGCCTCGACATCGACGCCGTCGTGGCCGCGTCAATCGGCCGGGGCGAAGCAGTCGCCGAAGCCACGCGACTGAAGGCGCCGGTCGAATCGTTCATCCGGCTCGTCGGCACGTACCGCGACGAAATCGCCGGCTCCCAGCGGCCGACGCTCGCCGGCTTCCTCGCCTGGACCGACTCGATCGTCCGGCTCGACGACGACGGCGCCGACTACGCGCCCGACGAGACCGTCGACGTCGTGCTGCTGACCATCCACAAGGCGAAGGGCCTCGAGTGGGACGCCGTCGCCGTCGTCGACATGTCCCAGCGGCAGCTCGAGAACGGCGGACTCAAGGTGGCCGTCGACGATCCCGCCGACCTCGTCGTCGCGACGCCGGGCACCGGACTGCGCTCGCGGATGCGCGGCCACGTCGACGCCGCGCTGCGCGACGAGGCCGAACGCAGGCTCGACGACGACTACCAGCGCAAGATGGACGCCTACGACGCCGCCGTCGCCGACGGCAGGAAGGCACGCAAGCCGTCGGCGCCGAAGCTTAGGGACTCCGACATCCGCGAGGCCGGCGGCGCCGACTTTCTCGCGGCGGTGCGGCCGGCGGTGGCCGGGGGAGCGGGACACGATTCCTCCGCGGGAATCGTGCCCGAATGGCTGCCCGGCAACCAGACCGGCGACGTCCACGACCGCGACGACCGCGACGAGCTGTGGCACGACGTCATCCGCTGGACGCCGCCGACGTACGCCGAGTCGATCAAGTCGTGGCTCGACCTGCCGACTGAGGTACCGGCGCCGATCCGCGTCGACGCGGCGATCATGCCGAAGTTCCCGCCGGACATGGAGGAGGGCGAGGATCCGGTCGAGGCGCTCGAATCGTTCGACGGGATCGAGGCGATCGACGACGCCGTCCGCGGCACGATGCGCCCGTCGGCCGCGAAGGAGCAGGGGCTCACCGACGACGACATGGCGGCGTGGCCGCTGACGCAGGAGGAGGAGTACGGGCGCAAGGCGCACGCCGAGGAGCGACGGCTCATGTACGTCGCGCTGACGAGGGCGCGCTACGAGGCGCTACTGACGACGTCGGCGACGAACACGCGCACGCGCGACGTGCTGCTGCACGGCGGCACGGTGCCGGCCGGCACGAAGCCGTCGGCGTTCTGGGACGAGGTCGTGCTGTCGATGATGACGCCCGACGTCGCCGACGAACCGACGAACCTGAATGTTCCCGACGGCGACGAAGTCGCCGGCTGGTTCGCGGCGCATCCCGGCGAGCTGCCGCCGGCCGACGTCGTCTTCACGCCGGCGGCGCTCGGCTTGCCGACGCCCGACGGCTACTTCCGCGGCGTCGACGCCGCCGAGTTCGAGAACGCCGTCGTCGGCGACGCGTGGAACGCTCCGATCGACATGACGCCGGCGAGCGCCGGCATGCGCTGGCCGCTGCCGCTGTCCGCGCCGATCACGGAGGCGCTCGACCGGTCCGCCGACGACGTCCGCCGGCAGATGGCGGCGCTCGACGTCGTCGCGGCGGCCGCCGCGAGCGGCCTCGACGCGGCGCAGGCGAGCCGCTTCCTGCCGGCGAGCTGGCACGATTCGTCGTCTGGCGGGACGACTGCGGAAGCCGGCGCCGGAAGCGGAACGGACGCCGGGGCCGCGGACGGCATGCGGTCCGGCACCGGGACACCGACGCTGCTCGACCGCGCGATGCGGCTGCTGGCCGACCGCGACCTCGGGCCGGCCGCCGGCATGACGCCGGCGCAGGTCGACGCCGCCGTCGAGCGGATGGCGCGGCAGGCGCTGAGCCGCCAGCGGCTGACCGTCACGAAGCTGCAGGCGAGCTCCGGTCAGATGGAGGACGACAGGCGGCGCGAATTCTTCCGCGGCGTCGTGCGTCCGATCCCGACGGTCTCGTCGCCCGCCGCCGAAGCCGGCACCCGTTTCCACGCCTGGGCCGAACAGTTCCTCGAGGCGGGCACCGGTGACATGTTTGGCGGGCGGTTTATCTCCCGCGAGACGATGCTTGCCGATCTCGACGAAAAGCTTGTCCCGACTCCCTCCCCGGAGGGAGTCGGGGAGCGCGAAGCGCGACTCGGCCGGAGTTCCCGGGCGGACGCGGACCGCGAGCTGCTCGAGTGGGAGCGCCGGCTCGCGTCCTCGCGCTGGGCGCGTCGCCGGCTCCACGGCGCCGAGCAATCGATCGTCATGGAGGTGCGCGTGCCGACGGCCGACGGCGGCGTCAAGACGCAGATCATGCCCGGCAAGCTCGACGCCGTCTTCGTCGGCGGACTGGACGACGATCTGGACGGCACGCGGGCCCGGGAGCGCGGTGGCGGTGATGCGGACGAATCGTTCCAGTCAAGGCTGTTCACAATCGTCGACTGGAAGACCGGTCGCCGGCCGACGAAGCCGGCCGACATCGCCGCGAAGCTCAGGCAGCTCGACTACTACCGCCTGCTGCTGAGCGAGCAGACGGGCGTGCCGATCGAACAGGTCGACGCGGCGCTCTACTACGTCAGCGAGCCCGACGAATCCCGCCGCGAGCTGCGCGCGCTGCCGAAGACGAAGGCCGAGATCCTCGCCGACATGGCGCGCGGCATCCCGGACCTGTCCGACAACGACTGACCCGGTTGCGCCCCGGCGTGACAGCGTCCCGGCGTGACAGCGCCCCGGCGTGAGACAGCTGTCAACTTGTCTGCAAAACTGGCAGTTGCCTCACGCTGCCGTTGCCTACGCGTGAGGACATTGCCAAATCGACCCTGAAATTGGCGGGTGCCTCACGCTAGGTGGCCGTTAGCGTGAGGCACCCGCCAGCATTGGGTAATTCCTGTCAACTGTCTCACGCTCAGCGGCAAACCGGAACGCATGAAGCGGCCCGGAACGTCACATGCGACGGTCCGGAGGGGAGAAAGCGGTGAAATCTCGCGAGGAACATGACTAGACTGGGCGTCAACATGGGGGCGTGGGCCGCGGCATGGTGCCGCATTGTCGCATTGTCGAAAGGGGAGCAGCGATGGGCGCATGGGACGTGACGAATGGCTGGGATGACGGGTCGGTCATGTACCGGCCGGTGGAATGGGGCGACGTCGACGCGGTGGCCGACGCGTTCGAGGCGACGTGGCCGCAGCGGCCGCCGCTCGGCGGCACGCCGACGGGACTGCTGGTCTCGCGCTACTTCACGCTCCACTACTTCGCGCTGACGACGGAAGGCCGCGTCGGCCTCGTCGCCGGCGACGGCGTCGACGAGACGGTCGCCGGCACGCTCGACGACGAGGACTTCGCCGGCGTGACGCTCGTGCGCCGGGTCGGCCAGCCGCAGCTGTTCCCGCAGGCCGTCGCCGAAATGGAGGACCTGAAGAAGCTCATCGGGGCGAATCCGGCCGGCGCGGCGGCGCTGGCGAGAATGGAGCATTTCTTCGCGATCGAGGGGATGCTCGAGGCCGACAGCGACGTCGACCTGACGTCCGACACCGAGCTCGAGCTGTTCCTCGTCGGGCCGGCGGCGCGCGGCCGCGGCGTCGGCGGCGCGCTGTGGCGGCAGTTCCTCGCCGACCTGACCGATGCCGGCGTGCGCAACTTCTTCCTGCACACCGACTCCGGCTGCGACTACGCATTCTACGAACGGCATGGCCTGACGCGCGTTGCCGAACGGCTGCACGCCGACCATCCGGAAGACCTCGAGTTCCTCGGCGTCACCGGGCCGGTCGACGAGGGACCGCAGGAGGTTCCGCTGGCCGACGACCAGTTCATCTACCGCGGCGACGTGGCGCGGGTTGCAGGCGGCGCCGGCGCCTAGTATATTGGCCCGGGACGCGGCGGCTGCCAGGACTCGGCGGCAGGCGCGGACCCCGGCGACGAGGACCCCGGTAACGGCTCTCCGGCGATGAGGACCCCGGCAATGGCTCTCCGGCAACGACGGCCCCGGTCATAACGGCCGCCCGACCACGACGACATCGCGCGGCGGAAGCATGCGCGGCGTGCCGTGGCATCCAATCCGCAGGAGCGAGTAGGCCCCATGGCTACCCAGACCCAACCACAGCAGACCACGGTCGTCCGGGAACGATTCTCCCCGGACAATGTTCCGGACAATTTCCCGGACAACTCTCCGCAGAAGCGCGGCAAGTCGCCGTACGCCCGCATGTTCGCGCTGCCCGGCGCGAAGGCGTTCTGCGCGTCGGCGGCGCTCGCGCGTCTGCCAATCTCGATGATGAGCCTCGGCATCGTGCTGGCGCTCAACTACATGTACGACAACTGGACGATCGCCGGCGCGATGTCGGCGGCGTACGTGCTCGCCGTCGCGGCCGTCACGCCGCTGTACGCCCGGCTGTTCGACCGCTATGGCCAGAAACGCGTCGGCGTGCCGGTGCTCGCCATCCAGGTCGTCGTCATGTTCGCGTTCGCGTTCGCCGCGTTGTTCCGCGTGCCGGTCGGCGTGCTGTTCGTGCTCGCGATCGTCGTCGGCGCCACGCAGTTCTCGTTCGGCGCGCTCGTGCGCACCCGCTGGACGTACCTGCTCGAGCGCACCGGCCACGAGGACCTGATGAACACGGCCTACGCGTTCGAGGCCGCCGTCGACGAGATCGTCTACATCCTCGGGCCGATCCTGGCGGCGACGCTCGCGACGTCGTTCCATCCGGTGTCGCAGCTGTTCGTGCCGGCGGTGGCCGTGCTGGTCGGCGGCACCGTCTTCTTCTCGCTGCGACGCACCGAGCCGCCGGTCATGCGGATCGTCCAGCCGACGGCCGTCGCCGCCGACGACGTCGACGTCGCGCTCGCCCGCGGCGACTACGACGCCGTGGGCACGGCCGGGCGCCTGAAGGAACTCGGGCTGGAAGACAGGCAGGTCGTGCACCGGCCGGGAGACGGGAAGACGGCGGATGAATCGTCGCAGGCGGAACGATTCCCGCACGCCGGACGGCAGGCGGAACGCCAGGTGCGCAACGTGCTGCTGTACGCCGGCATCCTGCCGCTGATGCTGACATTCCTGATCTTCAACATGAGCTTCTCGGCGTTCGACGTCTCGCTGACGGCGGCGATGGAGGAGATGGGCGTCGCGCAGTTCCTCGGCCTGCAGCTCGCGATGATCGCGCTCGGCTCGTTCGTCGGCGCGATTGTCTTCGGCTCGCGCGAGCACCGCGGCTCCCACTGGCGCCGCATGGTCATCTGCCTCGTGCTGCTCGCGCTCGGTTTCGCGGCCATGCGCATGACGATGGACAACCTGATCGTGCTCGGCATCGTCGAGATCCTCGGCGGCTTCGTCGTCGCGCCACTGCTGGCGACCGGCAACCTGATCGTGCGCGACACGGTGCCGGAGGGCGCGCTGACGGAAGGCCTGAGCTGGCTGTCGACGGCGAACGCCGTCGGCACGTCGATGGGCTCGCTCGTCGGCGGCATGATCATCGACCACATCGACTCGCACGCCGGCGTGACGATGACATGGATCGTCGTCGCCGCCTCGATCCCGTTCGCCCTGCTTGGCTGGTGGATCGTCACCGCCAAGAACCGCGCGTAAATTCCATGTGCAAAGAGCCCCCTGGAAGGGGGCTGCCGAGCACAGCGAGGCTGGGGGGGGCGACTTACGGAGCGCAACCCCTCGCGTTCCGTAAGTCGACCCCTCGGCTCGCTACCGCTCGCCGATCCCCTTCCAGGGGATTACTTTGTCATGACACTGCAAGAAGAGAACTCACAGGTCGAGGAAGTTGGCAAGGCCGACGGTCAGGCCGGGGTAGTTGCCGGTGGACAGCTTGCGGACGGCGAGCAGGACGCCGGGCATGAACGATCCGCGGTCGAAGCTGTCGGCGCGGATGACGAGCTGCTCGCCGGCGTTGCCGAACAGGACTTCCTCGTGGGCGTTGAGGCCGCGCAGGCGCACGGCGTGCACGTGGACGCCGTCGACGACGCCGCCGCGCGAGCCGTTGTCGGACTGCGTGTTGTCCGGAACCGGGCCGAGGCCGGCGGCCTTGCGGGCCGCGGCGATGCCCTGCGCCGTGTGGATCGCCGTGCCGGACGGCGCGTCGACCTTGTCGGGATGGTGCAGCTCGATGACCTCGGCCGACTCGAAGTACGGCGCGGCGAGCGTGGCGAAGTAGTCGGCGAGGACGGCCGAGATCGCGAAGTTCGGCGCGATGAACACCGACTGGTCCGGACGCGGCGCGTCGTCGAGCGCGGCCTGCACCTGGTCGAGCTTGTCGTCGGTCCAGCCGGTCGTGCCGACGACGACGTTCACGCCCTGCCTGACGAGTGCCAGCACGTTGCCGAGCGTCACGGACGGCACCGTGAACTCGACGACGACGTCGGTATTCTCCGGCGTGATCTGCGACAGGTCGTCGCCGGCGTCGAGCGCCAGCGCCAGCTCGCAGTCGCCGGCCGCCTCGACGGCCTTCACGACATTGGACCCCATGCGGCCGGCCGCGCCGACCACGGAAACTCGAATCGTCATGTTCGTTCCTTCCGACGTACGTTCTCGAGTGCTGAATCGTTGCCGATTCTACCGTTTTCTCGCGATGTGGCGTCTGCCCATGTCACGAATCGGGGCCGGCGGCCCGGATTCGTGACACCACCGGGGTGACATGCTCGGGAGCGGAAAACAGTGGCGGGGTGGTCGGCGGTGACGAGTAGGTTGGGGGTCATGACTGACGGAACTATTCATCTGCTCGATCCGGCTCCATTCGGCCGCGTCCTGCCGGCCATGGTCACCCCGATGAAACCGAACGGCGACGTCGATTTCGACGCCGCGCAGGCCATCGCGCGGCAGCTGGTCGCCGACGGGTCGGACGGCATCCTGGTGAATGGCACGACCGGCGAATCGCCCACCACGCACATGGAAGAAAAGGTGGAGCTGGTCAAGGCCGTCAAGGAGGTCGTGGACGTGCCGGTCATCTCCGGCGCCGGATCCAACGACACCGCACATACCGTGCGAATGGTCGAACAGACGCAGGAAGCGGGCGCCGACGCGGTGCTCGTCGTCTGCCCGTACTATTCGCGTCCATCCCAGGAGGGCATCTTCTGCCACTATCAGGCCGTCGACGAGTCGGCGACCAAGCCGATCATCGTCTACGACGTCCCGAGCCGCACCGGCGTGAAGATCCAGCTCGAAACCTACGAGCGCCTCGCCGAACTCGAGCACGTCAAGGCCGTCAAGGACGCCACCGGCGACATCGCCGGCGCCGTGCGCAAGCGGCTGAACACCGGTCTCGCCTGGTATTCCGGCGACGATTCGCTGTTCCTGCCGTTCCTGTCGATCGGCGCCGTCGGCGTCATCTCGGTGGTCGCCCACGCGGCCGCCGCGCCGATGAAGCGACTCGCCGAGGCGTTCGACGCCGGCGACATCCAGACGGCCCAGCAGATCGCCGTCCAGATCGCCCCGGCCATCGAGGCCGTGAACGGCGACGGCTTCCAGGCCGTCATGGCCAAGGCCGCCCTGCACGAGCGCGGCCTGCTCGACTGCACCGAGATGCGCCTGCCGAACATCGGCCCGAACGCCGACCAGCTCATCAAGGTCCGCGAGGGCCTGAAGAAGGCCGGCCTGCTGTAAGGGACGATTCGGAACGATTCGTTACGATTCGTCCGGGCGGCTCGCGCTTCGCGCTCGCCGACTCCCGCCGGAAACGCTCCGCGTTTTCGACTCCCTTCAGGGAGGGAGTGGACTCCCACCGGAAACCGCACGCGGTTTCCGACTCCCTCCAGGGAGGGAGCGGGACGGGAGAATTCCGCCGGTCGCGAGCGCAGTTGGCATTTGCCCGCGAAATGCATTGGGATGGATTCATCAAGACCCAGCCGCGGCACAGGCCGTGGCACCAAGAGAATCCAAGAAAAACAAATGAACAATAGGAACAACAATGACGCCGCCGACCAGGCGGCCGTGGCCGCCGCGGCGGTCGACACCCTCGACGCGCTGACGGCCGGCGACGATTCGTCCGCCACGACGAAGCGCGGACGCAAGTCGTCGTCCACGAAGTCGGCGACGAAGTCCACGCGCGGCACGAAGTCGGCGAAGTCCGGCGAGAAGGCCGAGAAGACCGCGTCCCGCTCGTCGAAGTCGTCCGCGAAGTCCGCGAAGACGACGAAGGCCGCGAAGGATTCGGCGAAGGAATCGTCCAAGTCGTCGACGCGCGGCTCGAAGTCGACGAAGTCGACCAGGACGTCCTCGAGGACCTCCGCCAAGTCGGCGAAGGGCTCCAGGACGACGAAGACCCGCGAGATCGTCGCGTCGTCGACGAAGGATCCGGCCACGCTCGTCGCGCCGCCGAAGTACCGCAAGGGCTCGATGCGCATCGTGCCGCTGGGCGGCCTGGGCGAGATCGGCCGCAACATGAACGTTGTCGAGTACAACGGCCACATCCTGCTCATCGACTGCGGCGTCCTCTTCCCGGAGGAGGAGCAGCCGGGCGTCGACCTGATCCTGCCGGACTTCAACTACATCAAGGACCGCCTCGACGAGGTCGAGGCACTCGTCCTCACGCACGGCCACGAGGACCATATCGGCGGCGTGCCGTACCTGCTGAAGCTCCGTCCGGACATCCCGCTGATCGGCTCCAAGCTGACGCTGGGCTTCGTCGAGGCGAAGTGCAAGGAACACCGCATCGAGCCGGTCATGCACGAGGTCACCGGCCGCGACAAGATGAAGGTCGGCCCGTTCAACCTCGAGTTCATCAACGTCACGCACTCGATCCCGGACGCGCTCGCCGTCTTCGTCAAGACGCCGGCCGGCTCGCTCATCGACACCGGCGACATCAAGCTCGACCAGCTGCCGCTCGACCACCGCATCACCGACCTGGTGGAGTTCGGCAAGCTCGGCGAGCAGGGCGTCGACCTGCTGATGATGGACTCGACGAACGCCGAGGTCCCGGGCTTCGTCAAGCCGGAAACCTCCATCGGCCCGGCGCTCGACCTCGCGTTCGCGCAGGCCACGCGCAAGATCATCGTCGCGAGCTTCTCGAGCCATGTCCACCGCGTCCAGCAGGTCGTCGACGCCGCCCACAAGTACGGCCGCAAGGTCGTCTTCGTCGGCCGCTCGATGGTGCGCAACATGTCGATCGCCGCCGACCTGGGCTACCTGCACCTGCCGGAGGACACCGTCATCGACCTGAAGCAGGCGAAGGACTATCCGGACAACAAGCTCGTCTACATGTGCACCGGCTCGCAGGGCGAACCGATGGCCGCCCTCGGCCGCATCGCCGACGGCAACCACCGCGACATCACGATCAACGAGTTCGACACCGTCATCCTCGCCAGCTCGCTCATCCCGGGCAACGAGCACGAGGTGTACAAGGTCATCAACAAGCTCGTCCAGCTCGGCGCCCGCGTCGTCAACCGCGACAACGCCGCCGTCCACGTCTCCGGCCATTGCAACGAGGGCGAGCTGCTGTACATGTACAACATCGTCAAGCCGAAGGCCGCGATGCCGATCCACGGCGAGAACCGCCACCTCGTCGCCAACGGCTTGCTCGCCGTCAAGACCGGCGTCGACCCGCAGAACGTCGTGCTCGCCGAGGACGGCGACGTCGTCGACCTCTACCACGGCCAGGCGGCCGTCGTCGGCTCGGTGCCGTGCGGCTACGTCTACGTCGACGGCGACTCGGTCGGCGAGCTGTCCGACGACGAGCTCGAGAAGCGCCGCATCCTCGGTTCGGAAGGCTTCGTCTCCTGCTTCGCCGTCGTCGACACCGACGCGCGGGAAGTCATCAGCGGCCCGAAGATCTACCTCAACGCCGTCGCCGAGGACGAAAGCGAGTTCGAGAAGGTCCGTCACCAGATCGTCGAGCAGCTGCGCGACGCGATGATGAGCGGCACGAAGGACACGCACAAGCTCCAGCAGCTCATGCGCCGCACGCTCGGCGGCTGGGTCGCCCGCCAGCTGCACCGCAAGCCGATGATCGTCCCGGTCGTCGCCGACGTCGCGGCCGACATGGACGACATGCTGTCGGAAAACGACTGACATCCGTCATCGAAATCGATGAATTTGAACGATTCTCCCCGACGGGAGAATCGTTCGACATTATTCAGCAAGGAAGAAGGGAAACCATGCCGGGAGCAAATCTCACCCGGACCGAAGCCGAGGCCCGCAAGGCCGTCGTTCTCGGACCGATCACCTACCATGTCGATCTCGACCTGACGCAGGGACCGAAGAACTTCCTGTCGACGTCGACCGTCGAATTCGGCGCCGTCGAGGGCGCGAGCACGTTCCTCGACCTCATCGCCGACGACGTGACCGCCATCGAACTCAACGGCGAGCAGCTCGACGTCGAGAAGGCGTACGCCGACAGCCGCATCGAGCTGACGGACCTCAAGGCGCAGAACACCGTGACCGTCACGGCGAACTGCCAGTACTCAAACACCGGCGAGGGCCTGCACCGCAGCGTCGACCCGTCCGACGGCAACATCTACCTGTACACGCAGTTCGAGGTGCCGGACGCCCGCCGCGTCTACGCCGTCTTCGACCAGCCCGACCTGAAGGCCGTGTTCAACTTCACCGTCGTCGCGCCGGAAAGCTGGATCGTCACGTCGAACATGGCGCCGGCGACGACGTTCGACCTCGACCAGCTCACGCAGCCGGGCACGCTCGGCGACCACGCCGCCGAAGCGACGAAGAAGTGGCAGTTCGCGCCGACGCCGACGATGAGCTCCTACCTGACGGCGATCTGCGCCGGCCCGTACGCCGAATGGCACACCGAGTACGCCAACGAGGACGGCCGCACCGTCCCGATGGCCCTCTACTGCCGCCAGGCGCTCAAGGACGCGCTGGACAAGGACGCCGACTACCTCTTCGACATCACGAAGAAGGGCTTCGCGTTCTACGCGAAGACGTGGGGCGTGCCGTACCCGTACGCCAAGTACGACCAGATCTTCGTGCCGGAATACAACGCCGGCGCGATGGAGAACATCGGCATGGTGACCATCCGCGATTCGTACGTCTTCGAATCCAAGGTGACCGACGCGCTCGCCGAGCGCCGCGTGGTGACCGTCCTGCACGAGCTGGCCCACATGTGGTTCGGCGACTACGTGACGATGAAGTGGTGGAACGACCTGTGGCTCAACGAATCGTTCGCCGAGTTCATGTCGACGCTGTGCACGGCCGAGGCGACCGAATGGAAGGACGCCTGGGCGACGTTCTGCTCCGGCGAGAAGAGCTGGGCCCTCAACCAGGACCAGCTGTCGACGACGCACCCGATCGTCGCGCCGATCAACGACCTCAATGACACCTACGTCAACTTCGACGGCATCACCTACGCCAAGGGCGCCTCCGTCCTGAAGCAGCTCGTCGCCTACGTCGGCCGCGACAAGTTCTTCGAGGGCATCAACCACTATCTCAACCGCTACGCGTACTCGAACGCGACGCTCGACGACCTGCTGCACGAGCTCGAGGAGACGAGCGGCCGCGACCTCGGCGCGTGGAGCAAGCAGTGGCTCGAGGAAGCCGGCATCAACACGATCACGACCGACCTCGGCGTCGACGACGACGGCGTGATCACCGGCCTGGCGCTCGAGCAGACCGCCCCGACCGACCACCCGGTGCTGCGCACGCACGCCCTCAACGTCGGCTTCTACAACGAGGATCCGTCCACGCCCGACGGCACCGGCAAGATTGTCCGCACGGACGAGATCTCGCTCGACGTCGCCGGCGCGAAGACGCTCGTCGAGGCCGCAGCCGGCAAGCCGCGCCCGGCATTCCTGCTCACCAACGACGACGACCTGACGTACACGAAGCTGCGCTTCGACGTCGACTCGCTCGACTTCGCGAAGAAGAACCTGTACCGCTTCGACGACGCGCTCGCCCGCGCCGTCATCTGGCTGGCGCTGTGGGACATGACCCGTGACGGCGACCTGCCGGCCCGCGACTTCATCGACACGTCACTCGCCGCGCTCGCCACCGAAACCGAGTCGACGACGTTCCGCTACGCGCTCGCCGAACTGTCGACGACGGTGTGGCACTACACCGACCGCACGCAGCGCGCGGCCATCGCCTCCGAAGTCGCGGCCGCGCTGTGGAAGCTGGCCGCCGCCGCGCAGCCGGGTTCGGACCAGCAGTTCCAGCTCGTCGGCTCGTACCTGACGTACGGCGTCGAGGGGGACGAATCGTTCGCGAAGAACGTGCGCTCGCTGCTCGACGGGTCGTTCGCGCTCGACGGCCTGACGATCGACAACAACTTCCGCTGGCAGCTCGTCCACGCGCTCGTCGCCGTCGACGCGATGACCGACGACGAGGTGGACGCCGAGCTCGCCAGGCGCGACACGACCGAGAACCGCCAGTTCATGTACGGCGCGAAGGCCGCCCGCCCGACCGCCGACGCGAAGGCGTGGGCGTGGGACCAGGCGCTGCACCACGACGAGCTGACGAACAGCCAGCTCGAGGAAGTCGCCGCCGGCTTCTCCGGCACGCCGGACGAGTCGCTCGCCAACCAGTACGTCTCGCAGTACTTCGACGTGCTCGACTGGATCTGGAAGAACAAGACGTTCCACATGGCCGAGACGCTGATCGGCGACCTCTACCCGGTGTACGCCGCGCCGTCCGCGCTGGTCGAGGCCGGCGACAAGTGGCTCGCCGACCACCAGGATGCCGACAACGCCCTGCTGCGCATGGTCAAGGCCAACGTCGAGTCCAGCCACCGCACCCGCATGGTCAGCGACTTCAACACGAGCCTGCACGACGACCTCGATAAGTGATCAGCAAGGTTAAGCGATAAGTAAGTATGGTCTGGCCCGCCTGGGCAATCCAGGCCGACCGACCTGGTCGTAACGAAAGCTGGAAGAAAGGTGCCGTCTGGAAGTTCCCGGGCGGTACTTTTCTTCCAGTTTTTTGCGTGAACTGGAAGAAAGGTGCCGCCGGAAGGCCCATGGACGTGACTTTTCTTCCAGTTGGGCCGTGGAGCTGGAAGCGAGGTCATGTTTGGAGGGGCCTGGGCATGACCCTGTTTCCAGTTAAGCCGCGGAGCTGGAAGCAAGGTCATGTTTGGAGGGGCCTGGGCATGACCCTGTTTCCAGTTAGGCCGCGGAGCTGGAAGCAAGGTCATGTTTGGAGGGATCTAGGCATGACCTTGCTTCCAGTAGGGCGGAGAAGCTGGAAGGGAGAGTCGGTACCGAGGGGCCGGGAGATGACTTTCTTTCCAGTTTGTCGGACGAATCGTTCTGTTTTCAGGCAAAGAACAGACGACGGAGTAGGATGAGGGCAGACTGAGCGAAAATTTCACAGTAGGGACTGACAATGCCACGAATGTTTGGAACGGATGGGGTTCGCGGGCTTGCGAACCGTGACCTGACGGCGCAGCTGGCGCTCGACCTCGGCGACGCCGCCGTGCGGGTGCTCGGCGACGATTCCGCGCCGACCGACCAGCCGGAAGGCCGCCACCGCGCGCTGATCGGTCGCGACACCCGCGTCTCCGGCGACTTCCTCGCCTCGGCGCTGGCGGCCGGCATGTCCGCCGGCGGCTTCGACGTCATCGACGCCGGCATCATCCCGACACCGGGCGTCGCGTACCTGACGAGCGTGCTCAACGTCGAGATGGGCGCCGTCATCTCCGCCTCGCACAACCCGATGCCCGACAACGGCATCAAGTTCTTCGCGCGCGGCGGCTTCAAGCTGCCGGACTCGAAGGAAGACGAGATCGAAGCCGTGCTCGGCGAGGACTGGGAGCGTCCGACCGGCGCCGGCGTCGGCCGCGTCAGCCACGACACCGTCACCGCGACGAACCTGTACATCGACCACCTCGTCTCGACGATCGCGCCGATCGGCCCCGACAAGGTGCAGCCGAAGCCGCTCAAGGGCCTGAAGATCGTCGCCGACTGCGCGAACGGCGCGACGTCCGTCGTCGCTCCGGAGGCCCTGCGCCGCGCCGGCGCCGACGTCATCGTCATCAACGCGTCGCCGGACGGCTACAACATCAACAAGAACGCCGGCTCCACGCACCCCGAGCAGCTGCAGGCCACCGTCAAGGCGACCGGCGCCGCGCTTGGCGTCGCGTTCGACGGCGATGCCGACCGCTGCCTCGCGGTCGACGAGGACGGCAACCTCGTCAACGGCGACCAGATCATGGGCATCCTCGCCCGCGCGAAGAAGCGCCAGGGCAAGCTCAACCACGACACGCTCGTCGTGACCGTCATGAGCAACCTCGGCCTCAAGCTCGCGCTCGACAAGATGGGCATCAAGACCGTCGAGACCGGCGTTGGCGACCGGTACGTCCTCGAGGAGATGCTGCGCGGCGACTACTCGCTCGGCGGCGAGCAGTCCGGCCACGTCATCAACCGCGAGTTCGCGACGACCGGCGACGGCACGCTGACGGCGCTGACGCTGTGCAACGAGGTCGTCCAGTCCGGCAGGAGCCTGAAGGAACTCGCCGCCGACTTCCCGCAGCTGCCGCAGACGCTGATCAACGTGCCGAACGTCGACAAGCTCGCCGCGAAGTCGAACGAGGCCGTCCTCGCCGCCGTCGCGGCCGAGGAGGCGCTGCTCGGCGACACCGGCCGCGTGCTGCTGCGCGCCTCCGGCACCGAGCCGCTCGTCCGCGTCATGGTCGAGGCCGCCACGCAGGAAATGTCGGACGAGGTGTGCGCGCGGCTCGCGGAAGTCGTCGCCACCGAGCTCGCGCTGTAGGCTCCCGGGAGCTTACTTGTCTTGATGTCACGGACCCGAGCCGTAAGCTCGGGTTCGTGACATCTTGAAATTGTGCACGATTCATGCGATTCTCCGCGAGCGAGAATTCACGGGAACCCAAGAGATTACGAAAGAGAACGGACTGACGATGTTCAAGAAGAACGGCAAGGTCGACATGGAACTCAACCGCGACGTCGAACGGTTGCTGCACGGCTGCAAGGACGGCATCCTGCCGATCGTGCAGGCCGGCGAGCCGGTGCTGCGCCAGCAGACGGCCGCGTACGCCGGCCAGCTGAGCGGCCACACGTTCAAGAAGCTGATCGAGGCGATGCGCAAGACCATGCTGGCTGCGCCCGGCGTCGGCCTGGCGGCCACGCAGATCGGCCTCGGACTCGCGTTCGCCGTGCTCGAGGACCACGCCGACGAGGACGACATGGACGATCCGCGCGAGTTTGCCGAGTTCCCGTTCCACGTCATCGTCAACCCGAGCTACGAGCCCGTCGGCGACGAGACCCGCGAATTCTACGAGGGCTGCCTGTCCGTCGAGGGCTACCAGGCCGTCCGCCGCCGCTGGCTCGACATCGTCGCCCGCTGGGACGACGAGGACGGCAAGCACCACGAGGAGCGCCTGCACGGCTGGCCGGCCCGCATCTTCCAGCACGAGACCGACCACCTGTCCGGCGAGCTCTACATCGACAAGGCGATCATCCGCTCGCTGACCTGCGACGACCTCCTCGTCGACTACTGGTCCGAGAACCCGGTCCCCACCGAAGCCGCCGAGGAGCTGGGCTTCGAGCTGAAGGAACAGTGATTTCCGCTTCCGGTGCCCCCGGGCACCCTTTTCCCTTCACGCCACAATCCCGTGATCCGGTCACAATCCTGTGATCCGATCACGGGATTGTGACATGAAGGGGCCGGGCTTGAGTGCCGTTGCCTTTGGATGTCACGCATGTGGATGTCGCGAACCCGGGCCGCCGGCCCGGGTCCGCGACATCTTTCTTGTTTTGGTTGAGGTCTGGAGGGTGGACCGGGCGGAGGAGGGGTGGGTTTTGGTTGTCTTGATCGGGACGGATGTAGCAGGTGATCGGGGCAATGTTCGGTGGATTGGCGCCGTTTTTCCCGAGGGCGTGAGGTTTTCTCCGCGCGGGGGAATTATTCCGGAATCCGGGATTAGGGGGTGTATTTTTCCGTGCAGTAGGACAACTTACTGCGAAGGAGTGATTCATGACTGAATCAACCCAATCCAGTGCCGCCGACAAGGAAGCAACGCCCGCGACGACATCCGCCGGACAGGCCACGCCGGCAACACGGACCACACCGGCCACGAAGCCGGCGCTGACCGACAAGCAACAGGCCATCCTGGAGAACGCCTCGAAGGAGGAACTCAACGGGTGGCAGTACATCCATGTCAAGGGCGAACCGTACGAGATCGGCTTCCAGCACGGCTACCTGCTCGTCGACGAGTTCCGGGACGCCATCCGCGTGTACAGGCACATGACGGAGGAATCGTTTGGCATGACCTACGACTTCTTCGTCGACGCGGCCGTCAGGATGCACAAGCCGATCATCGAGCGCGACTTCAAGGAATACTACGACGAGATGCAGGGCATGGCCGACGGCTTCACGGCCGGCGGCTTCCCGACCACGCTCGACGACGTCATCGGCTGGAACGCCTGGATGGAAATGACCGGCTACTGGTGGCCGCAGGTCGCCAGCCAGTACACGAACAACCCGCCGGCCAGGACGAGCCACTGCACCGGCTTCGTGGCCACCGGCTCCGCCACCGTCGACGGACGCCCGGTCATCGCGCACGAAAGTTTCGACGAATTCTGGAGCGGCCAGTACTTCAACGTCTGCGAGGTCATCGAGCCGACGCACGGCAACACGATCAAGATGCAGACGGTCCCGGGCTACATCGCGTCGATGATGGACTTCTACGTCACGTCCGCCGGCCTCGGCGTCACCGAGACCACGCTGGCAGGCTTCGTCGGCTACGACACGACGAAGGCGCCGGAGTACGTGCGCGCCCGCAAGGCGACACAGTATGCGAACTCGATCGACGAGTGGATCGGGATCGAGGACAAGGACAACAACGGCGGCTACGCGAACATCTGGATGCTCGTCGACACGAAGACCGGCGAGATCTGCCGCTTCGAGGAAGGCCTGAAACACCGCGAGGTCCTCAAGACGACCGACGGGTACTTCTACGGCTGCAACGCCGCCCACAACCCGCAGATCCGCAACCTCGAGTGCGTCGACAACGGCTACAACGACGTGCGCCAGCAGACCGGCGCCCGCCGCGCCCGTCTGGAGCAGCTGCTGCCGGAAGTCAACGGCCAGATCGACGACGACATGGCCAAGACGATCCTCGCCGACAAGTTCGATCCGTACCTCGGCTACGAGTGCGCGAGCTCGCGCGACATCTGCGCCCACTACGACGTCGACCCGCAGTACTTCGCCGACGACCCGTCGGCGGTCTGGAACATCCCGTTCTATCCGGCCGGGTCCGTCGACGGCAAGTGCGCCGACGCGAACGACATCGAGCACCTGCGCATGTGGGGCATCTTCGGGCGCGCCGACGGCGAACCGTTCGACGCCGAACGCTTCATGAAGCAGCATCCGCAGTGGAACTGGCAGGAAGGCTACCTCAAGAGCCGGCCGAGCCAGCCGTGGACGCTGTTCGCCGAGTGACCGGCGCGCTTCGCGCCTCCCGGCTCCCTCCGAAGAGGGAACGACAAAGAATTTCCAAGCATATCCAGTCAATCAAGGGAAGGAATTGGCATGGAACTTACCAAACAGGACCTCGCCGCGATGGCGTCGTCCTACCGCGAGCACACCGCCCAGCACATCGCCGAGCAGGCCGTCAAGAACAACGGCATCAACGCCTCGAGCGAGCGCGAGAACGTCGTCGTGAGCAAGAACAACTTCGTGTTCTCGATCGACGTCGACTCCGAGGCCGTCGCCAACCAGCAGCAGTCCGGCCGCTGCTGGATGTACTCGGCGCTCAACCTGATGCGCTTCCACATCGAGAAGGACCTCAAGCTCAAGAAGGGCAGCTTCGAGCTGTCGCAGAACTACAACTTCTTCTACGACAAGCTCGAGAAGGCGAACTTCTTCATGGAGCAGATCGTCAAGTACGCCGGCAGCGACCTCGACGACCGCCGCATCGACTTCCTGCTCGCCACGCCGCAGCAGGACGGCGGCGACTTCGACCCGATCGTCGAGCTCGTCGAGAAGTACGGCGTCATGCCGCTGACCGCGATGCCGAACACGAAGGTCACCGAGAACACGAGCGAGCTCAACGCCGTCATCAACAAGATGCTGCGCCAGGACGCGCAGGACCTGCGCGACCTCGTCGCCGAGCGCACCCCGGACGGGAAGATCCGCGAGGCCCGCATCGCGATGCTCAATGACATCTACCGCGTGCTGGCCGTGAGCTTCGGCGAGCCGCCGGAGAAGTTCGACTTCGAGTACCGCGACAAGGACGACAACTACCACGTCGACCGCGGCCTGACCCCGCTCGAGTTCTACCGCAAGTACGTCAAGCTCGACCTCGAGGACTACGTCGGCGTCATCAACCTGCCGCTCGAGAGCATGCCGTACGGCAAGATGTACACGATCGACATGACCGGCGAGGTGCTCGGCGCCAGGCGCGACCTGCACTACCTCAACGTCCCGATCGACGTCATGAAGCAGGCCACGATCGAGCAGCTCAAGAGTGGCGAACCGGTCTGGTTCGGCTGCGACGTGACGCAGGATTCCGACTTCCAGAAGGGCATCATGGCCCTCGACCTGTACGACACGCAGTCGATGTTCGGCATCAAGTACACGCAGGACAAGGGCGAGCGCTTCCTGTACAACCAGTCGCTGCCCACCCACGCCATGCTGATCGCCGGCGTCGACCTGGACGCCGACGGCAAGCCGGTGCGCTGGAAGGTCGAGAACTCGTGGGGCACCACCGCGCACGGCAAGCCGGTCGGCCACGAAGGCTACTTCATCATGGACGACTCCTGGTTCGACGAGTACAACTACGAGGTCGCCGTGCACAAGGAGTACCTGCCGGAGGAGTACCGCAAGGCGCTGGCCACCGAGCCGGAAGTACTGCCGTACTGGAACACCTTCAACCCGGTGCCGTGATTCCTTCCCTGCAATGGCCGGAACGGTTCGGTACCCGGGCGTAGTCGCGCCGTTCCGGCGATAATTCCATACGATTCTCGCGTCGCACCCGGACGCGGGAATCGTGCTCAATTCCATCCATCCGTCGAAAAATGATGTAGTACAGGAAAATATTTATTGTCCCAATCTTTTCGACGGCACTGGCAAGCAACGATATAACCTCCAGGAACAAGAAAAAGCGGGGTATGACGATGAGCAGTGCATCATCGACAACAGTGAGCGGTGGCGCGTCGGGTGGCGTGACCAAGTCCACCGCAGCCGGCGGCAAGGCCGGCAAGATCAAGCAACCACGAGGAAAGCAGGCGGCCGGACTGTCGACGATGGCGCTCGCGATGATGAACGTGACGATTATCGCCGGCCTCGCCAACGACGTCCAGCAATCGTTCTACGGCCTCGCCTCGGTGACGTACTTCGTCATCGGCGGCCTGCTGTTCTTCCTGCCGACCGGCCTCGTCGCCGCCGAACTGGCGAGTGGCTGGAGCCAGCGCGGCGGTATCTTCCGATGGGTCGGCGAAGGCATCGGCACGTTCCCGGCCATCGCCTGCCTGCTGATTCTCTGGTTCCAGACGACGTTCACGTTCGGTTCCGGCATCCCGTCGATGACGGCGACGATCGGCTTCTTCACGACGAAGTACGACTGGGCCGTCTGGTTCGCCGAGAACTCGCATTCGTGGAAGATCGAGCTGCCGATCATGTGCTGCTGGCTCGCCTACTACTGGATTGTCTGCTGGCTGGCGACGAAGGGCGTCAAGGTCTTCTCGAAGATCGCGAAGTACGGCGTCATTCTCGGCACGTTCCTGCCGCTGTCAGTGATGACGATTCTCGCCGTTGTCTGGCTGTGCGAGGGCCATACGCCGGCCATCTCGATCAATGCGGCCGGCTTCGTGCCAAAGTGGGCCGGCATGAGCTCGCTGGCCATGGTCGCGGGCGTGTTCTTCTCCTACGCGGGCATCGACATGAACGCCGCACACATCAAGGACCTCAAGCACCCGAACAAGCAGTATCCGGCCGCCATCTTCATCTCGATGATCCTGTGCATGCTCATCTTCATCGTCGGCACCGTCATCATCGCGATCGTCATTCCCGAGAAGCAGATCAACCTGCTGTACACGCTGTACGCGACGTACCGCGACCTCGGCGCCGCGATCGGCTTCCCGGACCTCTACCTCGTGTTCTGCTGGCTCGGCATGCTCAACAGCTTCGCCGCGCTGATCACCAACCTCGCCGGCCCGTCGTACATGCTCGGTCAGGCCGGCCGCTCCGGCTTCCTGCCGAAGGCACTGCAGAACAACAACAAGCACGGCATGCCGTCGCGCCTGATGTACGTCCAGATGGCCGTCATGACCGTCATCGCGTTCATCGTGTTCCTGCTGCCGAACGTCGAGGGCTTCGTCGAACTGATCACGCAAGCCATCACGATCCTGTACATGGCGTACTACGTGCTGATGTTCGTCGCCTTCCTGCGGCTGCGCTACACGCAACCGAACAGGCCGCGCGGCTTCAGGGTGCCGGGCGGCAAGGTCGGCGCGTGGATCGTCGCCGGCATAGGCATCGTCGCGGCGACGTTCGGCATTGTCATCGCGTTCTATCCGCCGAGCCAGCTGGAAGCCGAAGTCGGCTCCGGCTTCACCTACGACGCGATCATCATCGGCCTGCTGGCATTCGTCATTCTCGCCTGCGTCGTCATCTACCGTCTGTCCCGCAAGCGCAACTGGGTCGATCCCTCCAACGAGTTCGCCCCGTTCACCTGGCAGATCGAAGGCCTGAAGAAGCCGGGCAAGGTGCTCTCCAACGTCCCGACCGCCGTCATGTCGGAAGACCAGAACCCGATGGGCATGCCGATCAAGCATCCGTACGATCCGAACGAGCAGATCGACCTGCCCGACAGTGCCAAGGATCCTGTCGGCCAGGCCAAGGCGGCGGCCGACCTGATCGCCAGGAAAGGCATCACGCTGCCGTCCGAACCGGCCAAGGCGATCATCGCGTCGCCGAACGTCAACGTCGTCAAGGCGATCACGTACGCGGCGCCCGAACCGGCTCCGACCGTCGCGACCGTCGGCGGCAAGCTCGACGACGGCATCGCCGTCACCGTGCCGCGGGCTTCCGCCGAGGCGATCGCCGCCCAGCCGATTCCGGCCGACCTCGCCGCCGACGAGCAGTCGGCGATGGCGCAGGCCGCGCTCGCCAAGCAGACCGCGCATGACGCGCTCGTCGAGGAGGAGGCCTACGAGCAGCAGGCCGCCGCCGACGAGGCGCTCGCCAAGGCGCGCCAGGCCGTCAAGGCCGACGCGGCCGCCGCCGCCCAGGCCAAGGCTGCCGTCGACGCTGAACAGGCCCAGCTCAGGCAGGCCTCTGATCAGCTGGCTCCGTCTCGGACGAAGGCCCATCCGACGCAGGCCCAGCCGACTCACGGCAAGCATGCCGGCACGCCGGAACAATAACCGAATCCTTCCTCCTCTCCTCCCGGGGGATCTTCCCGGATGTCACGAACCCGAGCTTGCAGCTCGGGTTCGTGACATCCGGGAAGAGAAGCAAAAAACAACAGTAGGGAGGAGCGAATCATTTTTGCTTCCCCGGTTTATTCCTTCGGGGAAGCGCCACGTCCATCACGGATGAATCGTCCTACTATCGGGGCGAACACAGCCATTTCGAAAGGAAGCAACACATGGCTGACGATACCAACGAAACGAAGACCTGCGCCTGCGGGGCGGAGTGCAAGTGCGCGGCGAAGGCCGCGGCCAAGCCGGAGGAGAAGGTGCCGGCGACGGCGACGAAGGATTTCACGTGGCACGGGCCCGACGGCGAGACGATCGACTACACGGCGACGGCCGAGATGATCCCGATCTGGGACGACGACCGCAAGCTGATCGGTCACATGTTCATGCTCTCGCAGGTCGCGAACGGCGACCGGTACGCCGACAAGGACGACCGGCCGGTGACGTTCTGCTGGAACGGCGGCCCCGGCGGCGCGTCGAACATGGTGTGCATCGGCGGCCAGGGCGCCGTCCGCGTGCCGACGCAGGGCGAGAAGCACCTGCCGAACGACACCCCGATGGAAGACAATCCGTACACGCTGCTGCCGAGCTCCGATCTCGTGTTCATCGACGCGCTCGGCACCGGCTACAGCCACGTCGACGCGAACTACGACGCGAAGAAAGTCTGGGGCGTCGACGGCGACGCCGACGCGTTCGCGCGCGGCATCATCGCCTGGCTGACGGCCCACAAGCGCTACGACAGCCCGGTGTACCTGTATGGCGAATCGTACGGCACGATGCGCAACGCCGTCGTTTTCCGAGTGCTGGGTGAGAAGGGCTACGGCGTCCACGGCGTCATCGAGCAGTCGACGATCCTCGACTACGATCCGGTCATGCCCGGCAACGATGCCTACTACATGGGCATGGTGCCGGTGTACGCCGCCACCGCGAACTACTTCGGCAAGGCCGGCGCCGGCGTCGACAAGTACGAATGGTTCCAGAAGGCGTGCGACTGGGTCAACCACACGTACGCGCCGGCGATCGTCCAGGGCGACATGCTGCCGGCCGACGAGATGAGGGACGTCGCCGCGCAGATGAGCGAGCTGGTCGGCCTGCCGACCGACTTCCTCGTCGAAAAGGGGCTGAGGATCGAGCTGGACACGTTCCGCAAGAACCTGCTCAAGGACGAGGGCAAGACGCTCGGCCGCTACGACACCCGCTTCACCACGTACGCCTATCAGGACGTCCAGGGCGACAACGAGTTCTACGCCGGCGAGGATCCGTCGTACGACGGCATCAACGCCGCCTACGTCGACGCCTACATGAAGTACCTGCACGACGAGATCGGCTTCGAGGGCTATCCGAACTACGAGGCGCTGTCGATGAAGGTCAACATGGACTGGAACTGGACACACACCGCCCCCGGCACGATGGGCCCGGCCCAGGTGCCGAACGTCGCCTACGACATGGCCACGGCCCTGCGCCGCAACCCGACCGCGCGCATCCTGTTCTTCGGCGGCATCCACGACGCGGCCACGCCGTTCTGGAACGTCATGCACGACATGTCGAAGCTGTTCCTGCCGCAGGCGCTCAAGGACCAGATCGAATATCACGTCCACTCGAACGGCCACATGGCCTACGCCGACGAGGACGCGATGAAGCAGATGGCGCCGGAGCTCAAGGCCTTCTACGCTAGGAAGCACGTCGCCGCCTGACGGCATGGCTGTTCCGATGTCGCAAGCCCGAGCCGGTAGCTCGGGTTTGCGACATCTTCTTTTTGGGGCGGGTCTGCGGGCCTACCATCCCCGCCGCGTGTGCTTGCCGCCGACGCCGGCCTGGCCGTCGGGTCCCCACGGACCCTGGCCGTGATCGCGCAGCCACGCCAGCTGGTTCTTCATCGCGACGAGCATGATGTGGGCGTCCTCGAGGCCACGGTGCTGTTCGCCGGCGGCGGCGCCGAGCGCGCCCTGCCGCCGCGCGTACGCCTGCAAGGTGTTGTCGCCGTACGGATGCTCGTCGGAGCGCACGGCTCCCGGATCCCAGAAGCGGCTCATCGGCAGCGTGTCGAGAATGGTCACGCGGCCGTCGCGGTACGCCTCCGCGTACCCCTCGATGTTCGCCAGGAAATACTTGTGCTCGAACGTCGCGTTGTGCGCGACGTACGGCATCGCCGTCAGCCGGTCGAGCAGCCCGCGCTGCGCCGCCGGATAGTCGTCGAACGGCTTGAGCACGCCGGTGCGCCGGCGGTCGTCCGCCGTCGTCCACGCCGCCGGACCCATCGCCGAGACGTCGAGGCCGGTCAGCCTGCGGATGAACGGGTTGCCGAGCCAGGCGGCCCCGGCGGGCACGCCGAACATGTTGCGCCGCTGGTCGTAGGCGTCGGACGGCCCGTAGTCGCCGTCGGCGAAGTCGTCGGCCGCGTGGCCGCTGGCGCCGTAGATCGCCGCCGGCTCGCCGTCCGGCCCGCTGCCGACCGGCGACGCCATGTCCATTGTCTCGAAGCCGATGTCGATGACATAGTCGCGGAACTGGCTGACGCCGGTCGTCTCGATGTCGATGCCGAGCACCGTGCCGACGTCGCGCCCCGGCAAGTACTGCCGCCGCCACGCGTCGTCGCTCTTCGGCTGCGGCTTCGGGACGCCTGATCCGGACGCCGCTCCCGTCGTTGCCCCCGTCAGGGTGCCCGCCGTCTCCTCGCTGTGCGACGCCGCCGTCACGTGCTGCACCGACCCGCGTTCCCACGCGCGCTGCGACCTGCGCTGCCGGTCGCGGTCGTGCCTCCGGTTGCGCTTGCGCTGCTCGGCGACGACATCGCTGCGGTCCTGCACGTCGTCGAGTTCGGTCTCGCCGGCCGGATCGAGCACGGTGACGGTCGTGAATCCGCGCCGCTCGCTGTGCGCCGTCCACCGTCCCTCGCGCTCGCCGAGCCGCACGAGCATGCCGATCTCGTCGTTGAGCCGCCGGTTCGCGTACGCGAGCGCCCGCGGCAGCCGGTAGCTGTGGATCGCGCGGTCGAAATCGCACATGAACACCTGCGTGCATAGCTCGAGCACCGCCTCGACGCGCGTGCGGATCCGCAGGTCCTCCGCCAGCGCCCGGTGCGTGTCGGCTTCCGTCGGCGGAATCGTTCCATTATTGCCGGACGATTCTCCCGCGCGAATCGTGCCACTGTCATTGACCGCCTCCGCGAGCAGCGCCGACCCGACGCCGATGCCGCCGGCGAGGTCGAGACCGCCGATCCAGTCCCAGTCGATGACCTTCCCGTCGGCATCCCGCGTCATCTGCGACGCCCACTGCACAATGTCCCCGAGCGCCTCCCGCTGCCACGGCACCGCCGCGCCGCCGGAAGCCTGTCCGTCCAAAGTCGTGTAAGCCATGCACCCATGATAGCCGTCCATTTTCCGGTATCCCGTGCAGGCAAAATCCTCCGGAAGGGGATTATTTAGTGTTCAGAAAAGCCATCGGCGGGAATGAAACGGGATGGTGGGCGGTTGGGCGAGCCAGTACGCTAGGAAACGAACCCGCCGCCGACCGGTTCGGCGGCGCAAGCGAAGGAGAACGGGCGATGGTCCGACACACACCCCGCACGGCGGACGCCGACAGCCGCGACGAACGCCGCCGGGTCGACGCGCCGAACAATGCACCGCACAATCCGAAGGAGCATCCGCAGGTGGATTCGCAGAACAAGTCGACGAAGCCGAAGAAGCCGAAGAAGAAGCCGGTCGTGCCAACCGACGAGATGGAGGCGGCCGTCGCCGGCGTCGGCCTCGCGATGGAACGCGAGGGCTGGAACCGCCGGCCGCTGCTCGTCTGGTCGCCGTCGATCGACGAGGAAAGCCGCGCCGACGACGTCGACCGGCTCGACGCGCCGGTGCCGGGCCTCGACGAGGCGCGCGTCGTCATGACCAGCCCGATGCACTGGTACCTGCGCGCCGTCGAATCGTGCGCGCCGTCCGCCCGCCGCGACGGCGACTACGTCGAGATGTCCCGCAACGACATGCCCGACTTCGTCCTCGACAGCGGCGCGATGTGCGGCGTGGACGCCGTCGTCGGCGCCGTCGTCGCCAGCTCGCGCTGGAACGACGGCGTGCCGGTACTGCTCGCCGCCGTCGCCGAAAGCGCGAAGTTCCTCAGCACCGTCGCCGACCGCGACGGCGAGGGCTACGGCCACTTCATGCAGCTGCTGCACCGCGTGCGCACCTACCTCGACGCCGTCGCCCGCGAGGCCGACCCGGCGACGGCGATGGAGACCGCCCGCCAGCTCGGCGACCTCGCCGAGCTGCCCGACCTGCTCGCCAACCCGTTCGCGCTCGTCGACCTGATGTCGGCGTCGCTCGCGTTCGCGCTCTACGACGACACCCGCATGCTCTGCTACGACATCCTCGACCGCATGAACGCGGCGATGGAACGCTACGCCCGCGACGCCGGCGTCTTCGACGGGAACGATTCGCCCGTCAACCTGTTGCCCGACGACCTGTGGGCCGGACCGACCGCCGAGACGACGGCCGCGATCGACGCGATGATGGCCGGCCTCGACGCCGCCATCGCGGCTGACGAGCGCGACCGGCGACGCCGCCGCATGATTGCGTCGATTGCGTGGAAGCAGTACCAGTCGCACGTGCAGTTCTTCCGCTACGACCTGCTCGTCCTGAGCGGCGAGAACGACGCCGCCGACCGGATGGTCGCCGGCCAGCCGTACTTCCCGCCGTTCGCCGACGCGGCCGCGATGACGCTCGTCGACCGCGGCGACTGGGAACAGCTGCTCGCGCTCGCCGACGACGTCCTTGCGCACGATCCGCGGCAGCCGTTCGCGTTCCTGTCGACCGATACGCTGCCGTACGGCTGGGGCTCGCTGCGCGAGATCGCGCTGCAGGGACTGGGAGAGCGGCGCGAGCTGCTCAAGCTGTACCGCCAGCGCGTCCTCGAGGCGCGCGAGCTGAGCACGGCCGGCCTCGACGCGCTGCGCAACCTGTACGCGATGTGCTCGTCGAACTGGTCGCAGCAGGTCCAGACGCTGATCCGCGGCTGGCAGCGCGACGGCGACCGCAAGGTGCGCAACCGCGTCTACGAATACTTCCTGCTCACCGAGAGCGATTTCGGCGTCTCGGCACGCTACATCGGCGAGCTGGCCGGCGGCGGCGCCGTCACGAACCTCGACGACATCACCCACGAACTGCTGCTCGAGCCGGAAGAATACCTCGACGAGTTCTACTTCTCCCTCGGCTCCCCGATCCGCGACCTCGGCTGGAAGGACATCGCCCACGCCGGCCAGCCGGAGTAGGGCGGCCCGCGATGTCGCACAATGCCACAAACCCGGGCTGCAAGCCCGGGTTTGTGGCATCAGAAAGGCGCTGACTAGAATAAGACACGTTGTGGCGACGGGAGAACAGATGACCTGGAAACCGAAGGGTGGCACGTTCGGGGGCTCCACCGGGGATTTCGACGAGTTCGGCGACGATCCGGGCGACGATTTCGGCGGACATGCCTTCGGCGGCGACGACTTCGACGAGTGGGACCAGACGCGGCCGGCGAGAAGTTCGCTGCGGCGGCCGGCTCCCGCGGACGGCCTCGCCGACGCCCGCGAGGAATACCCGCGTCGGCAGGATCTCGTCGGGAGGGACGTGCCGGAAGGGTTGCCGCCCGCGGGCGGCGCCGGTCGCCGTTCCTCCGGCTCGTCCGGCGTCGTGCAGCGGTCGAGCCGTCGGCTGCTGGGATTCATGGCCAAGCGGGATCTCGACAACACCGACGACGTCGCCGATCGGCGCAACGACTTCCTGCAGGCAATCGATCCGCGCAACGGGGCCACCGCGGCCGAATCGTTCAATGCCGCCGCCGGCAAGCCGGCTGCCCGCGGCCGCCGCAAGAAGGCCGATGCGCCGGTGACGCCCGGCTCCATCCACCTGACCGCCGAGCTGACGTGGCAGCGCTACCGGCAGCCGGCCTGGTCGGTCAGTTTCCGGCTCAACTCGCCGCGGCACCACCGCTACGTCAACGACCTGACGAAATTCGCCGACGGCGTGCGCCGCGGCGGCGTCGTCAGCCTCGCGAAGGGCTTCGAGTTCGACCACAGCCGCCGCATGTTCGACGACGAGTCGCTCGGGCTGCTCGATTTCATCGTCGATCTCGAGGCCGACCAGTTCGCCGCGAACGGCGGCTACTCGTACAACAGCTACGGCTACCGCAACGCGAGCCGCACCGTCGACCTGTCCGACCGGCAGTTGCTGCAGCTGCTGCGCGTCGCGCCGGGCGGCCGCGTGACGCTGTCGACGTCGGCGTTCGACATGCTGTCGGCGCCGGTCGTCGACGGCAACCCCGACTTCGGGTTCGAGTTCGCGCGCGTCGACGACGACGGCTGGCCGGCGGCGATCGGCGGTGACGATTCGCGCGGGCCGGCCGGTGTCCCGTCGAATTTCCACGGCTACAGGCTGACGACCGGGCTGCGTCCCGAGGCGCTGATCCGCTCGACGCACGACGCCGCCGTGCTCGTCCGCGACGGACGCCACGGCGACGACTACCGCTTCCATTTCGTCACGCCCGACGTCGCCGACGCGATGCCGACGCTCGTCTCGCTGTTCGGCGACGCCGACTTCGACGACCACTACTACGGCTCGGCGTACGCTTCGCCGTCCTACGGCTCGTCGGCATACGGTTCGCCGGCGTACGGCTCGCCGGTTCGCGGGAAGCCGGCGGCCGGCTCCGCGGACCGCGGACGCCCGTCCGTCGACCACAGCCCGACCGTGCAGTTCGTCGCCGACGTCGACCTGCCGATGTTCTCCCGCACCGTGCTGCCACAGCTGGCCGCGCCGGGCCTGCACGCCGACATCCCCGCCGGCATGACGGGCCTGACGCCGGACCGCTGCGAAGCCGAGTTCTACCTCGACGTCGACGGCGACCGCAACCTCGTCTGCCGCGGCGTCGCCAACTACTCGGGCCGCCGCTTCGACGTCTTCGCGCAGGCGATCGGCCTCGACGGCGTGGACGATTCGTCCGCCGAACCGCTGCCCGACGACGAGTTCGACCGGTTCTCCGGACACGGCAACCGCGACCGCCATGGCCTCCATGGCCGCGGGCGCAGCGGTGCCGGTGCCGCCGCGGGAATCGTCGATGCCGAAACCACTGGCGAAACCATTGCCGAAACCGTCGCCGCCCCGCGACGGCCGGCCGTCCGCGACGCCCGCGCCGAGGAGCTCGTGCGCGAGGCCGTCGCCCACTACTTCGACGTGCCGTTCCCGGTCGCCAGGCCGGGGGAGCGGGCGCTTGACGTGCCGGCGCACGTGCCCGGCGGCGCGTGGACGCCGTCGGTCGCCGGCTCCGACGACGTGCGCGCGCTCGACATCGTCGTCGGCGGCGTCAAGGCGCTCGGATCGGTCGGCTCGGTGTACATGTCGGCGAAGTTCCGCCGGCTGACCGGCGTCGCGCACGTCTCCGTCCACCCGACCGCGTCGATCAACCACGGCCTGCTGACGTTCTCGGCGATCAGCGACGAGATCCCGGCCTCGCAGATCGCCGACGTCCTCGACAGCTACCGCCGCCGCAAGCGCTTCCACCGGCTCAACGACGGATCGTTCGTCGACCTCGCGAACAGCAACCTCGACGAATTCAACGAGATCGCCGCCCGCTACCAGGTGGCGCTGTCCGACCTCGCGAACGGCGGCGCGACGATGCCGGCGTTCCGCGCATTGCAACTCGAAGAGGAGGACGGCCTCGTCGCCGACCGGTCGTTCACCGACTACCTCGGCGAACTGCGCGTCGTCGACCCGACGACGTTCGCCGTGCCCGACGGCCTCGACGCCGGGCTGCGCCCGTACCAGCTCACCGGCTACCGCTGGCTGCGCACGTTGCTCGAGAAGGACTTCGGCGGCATCCTCGCCGACGAGATGGGCCTGGGCAAGACCGTCCAGACGATCGCGCTGCTCGCCTCGCAGTACGAGTCGGCGGGAGCGGCCAGCCGCCTGCCGTCGCTCATCGTCTGTCCGGCGTCGCTCGTCTACAACTGGCAGCGCGAGATCCGCAGGTTCGCGCCGGAGCTGGCCGTCGACGTCTGCGTCGGCTCGAAGCAGCAACGGCGCGCCGTCTGGCAGCGGCTCGGCAACGGCACGGTGGCCGGCGACGGTCACGAGGAGGGCTCCGGTGCCGTCTCGCCGGCCGCCGCGGCCGATCCGGACCGTCCGCTCGTCGTCGTCACGTCGTACGACATGCTGCGCCGCGACATCGACGACTACCGCGCCGGCGACTGGAACGTCATGGTCCTCGACGAGGCGCAGGCCATCAAGAACGCGCGCACGCAGGTCGCGAAGGCCGTCAAGTCGGTCCGCGCGCGGCACCGCTTCGCGCTGACCGGCACGCCGATCGAGAACCGGCCGGACGAGCTGTGGAGCATCTTCGACTTCCTGATGCCCGGCTTCCTGTTCTCGCAGAAGGACTTCCACGCCGACTACGAACTGCCGATCCTCAACGGCGACGGCGATGCCTCGGCGAAGCTGCAGCGCATCATTGCGCCGTTCGTGCTGCGCCGCGTCAAGAAGGACGTGCTCACCGACCTGCCGGACAAGATCGAGGACGTCATCGCCGTGCCGCTCGCCGGCGAGCAGCGCAAGCTATACGCGGCGAGGGAGAAGGCGCTCAAGCTCGAGCTGATGAAGGACCAGGACGTGAGCCGGCACCGCATCGAGATCCTCGCGGAGCTCACGGAGCTGCGCGAGCTGTGCTGCGACCCGCGCCTCGTCTACTCGAACGCCAAGGATGCGTCCGCCAAGCTCGACGCGATCGTCGAGACGGTCGAATCGTGCATGGAAAGCGGACAGAAAGTGCTGATTTTCAGCCAGTTTGTCCGGTTCCTGTCGCTGATCGGCGAGCGGCTGGCGGCCAGGGACGTCGAGTATCTCGAGATCACCGGCGCGACCGACTCGCGGCGGCGGCTCGAGCTCGTCGACCAGTTCAACGGCGACGGCACCCCTGTCTTCCTGATCTCGCTGAAGGCCGGCGGCACCGGCCTCAACCTGACCGGCGCGAGCGTTGTCATCCACGCCGACCCGTGGTGGAACGAGGCCGCGCAGGACCAGGCGACCGACCGCGCGCACCGCATCGGCCAGACGAACACCGTCACCGTCTACAAGATCGTCGCGCAGGACACGATCGAGGAACGCATCCTCGCGATGCAGCAGCAGAAGAGCGCCGTCGCCAACGCCATCCTCGGCGCCGCCGACAGCGAGGAGACAGGGAACGATTCGTCCGCCGGCACCGCGGCCCCCGGCTCCGGCGCCTCGAAGCTGGCCTCGCTCGGCACGCTGACGAAGGACGACCTGCTCGACCTGCTGGGGTAGCGACACTCGAGCGGTGTGCGACGGGGGTATTGGCCGTAAACTGGAAGTGCCTGTCAACCCTCCGGAAACGTGGAGCCGGCTTCGGCCGACCCCGCTGATACTGGGGGATTGCCGAAACAGCGGGGCGGCCGCCGGAAGCAATTCCGACGGCCGCCCTGCCTATGTGGCCCTGCCCACTCCCTCTTTAGAGGGAGTCGAAAATCCGGAGGATTTTCGGTGGGAGTCACTGCTCGAACGGATACTTCAGGCCCCACTCCTTGCGCAGCGAATCCATCAGCGCCATCATGCGCAGCGTGTCCGCGTGCGTCATCTCGGGGCATTCGTGGCGCCCCTCGAGCACGGCGTTGGCCGCCGCGGCGACTTCGTATTCGTAGCCGGTCAGCTGCGCCGGCACGTCGACGTGGCGGATGAAATCGTGGTCGTTGCCGTAGATGTCGAGTCCCCCGGGGTTGTTGATGTTCTCGACCTCGACGTAGCCCTTCGTGCCGAAGATGCGGCCGGTGCGGTCCGACTGCGACATCATCGAGCTCGTCGCGACGACCATCGTGTCGTCATCGTAGATCAGCGTCGACGAGTTCGACGCGTCGACGCCGGTCGAATACGGCACCATGCACGTCGAGATGCGGCTGATCTCGCGGGCTCCCATGATCATGTCGGCGAAGTTCAGGCAGTAGACACCGACGTCGAGCAGGGCGCCGCCGGCGAGGCTCGGGTCGGTCAGGCGCTCCTTGTAGTTCGTCACGTAGCTCAGGTCGCTCGAGATTGAGACAAGGTCGCCGATCTCGCCGGAGCTGACGACCTGGTCGATGAGCAGGCGCGACGGCATGTAGCGCGTCCAGATCGCCTCGGTGCACAGCATGCCGGTGTTGTCGGCGGCGTCGAGCAGCCGTTCGGCCTGCTCGAGGTTCGCCGTGAACGCCTTCTCGACGAGGATGTTCTTGCCGGCCTCCATGCACTGGATGCCCTGCTCGGCGTGCAGGGAATGCGGCGTCGCGATGTAGACGAGATCGACGGACGGATCGTCCAGCATCGCTTCGTACGATCCGTACGCCTTCTCGAATCCGTACTTCTTCGCGAACTCGTCGGCTCGCTGCTGGCTGCGCGACGCGACGGCGTACGGCTTCACGAGTCCGGCGTACTGGCCGAACTGCGGGTCGTCGGCCGCGACGCCCGCCATCTTCACGAGCGTCTGCGCCATCGAGACGGCAATCCTTCCCGGTCCGAGGATCGCGACGTTGATCGGCTTGGTTGGCTTCGTCATTCCTACTCCTTTGTTCATGACGGGACACGGTGCTTCCTTCATGATAGGCGCGCGGCGGCCGCGCGGCGAGGGCGGAAATTGTGCTGCCGGCGGCGTGTTGCCGCGGCACTGCACCGCGGTGTTGTCCATTGCGGCGCATCGGGCCGTGGCGTATCTTGAAATTACCGAAAGATAAAACGTTTTATCCGGGTAGCTGGCCAGTATCCGGATCGTCGAGACATCAACACGGGGTAGTCCGGCAGGCTGCGCAGCGAGGCGCGGAACCGCGGATGCCACCGCAACCCTTCCATGTCCGGACATCGGCGTCCGGGCATGCCGGCTGGCCGGTGCTCCATCCGCGAACGATTCCCGCCCCGTGGCGCGGCCGCCGTTCGCGGAAGAAGGAGAAGGCAGCGATGACCCACCTGTCACTTGTGGGAGTGTCGAAGATATTCGGCAACTCCAAGGTCGTCGACAACGTGTCGGTGACCGTGGAACCGGGCAAGGTGCATGTCCTGCTCGGGGAAAACGGCGCCGGCAAGTCCACCGTCATCAAGATGATGAGCGGCATCTACCAGCCCGACGGCGGGCATATCGAGATCGACGGCGAAACCGTCACGATCCCGAACGTCGACGCCGCGCGCAAGTACGGCATCGCCGTCATCCACCAGGAGCTCGCCATGGTCCCCGAGCTATCGATCATGGAGAACCTGTTCCTCGGCGACTTGCCCCGCCGGGCCGGCTTCGTCGACCGCCGGGCGATGCGCCGCAAGGCCGAGGACGCATTGAAGATAATCGGCCTCGACGAGGACGTCACCCGCCCGATGGGCGAGCTCGGCGTCGCCCGCCAGCAGATGGTCGAGATCGCCAAGGCGCTGATGCAGGACGCTTCCATCCTCATCCTCGACGAGCCGACGGCCGCGCTGACGCGTCGCGAATGCGAGCAGCTCTTCCGGATCATCGATGATCTCAGGGCGAAGAACGTCGGCATGGTCTACATCTCGCATCACCTCGACGAGATCGCCCGTGTCGGCGACATCGTCACGGTCCTGCGCGACGGCAAGTACGTCGACACCGTGCCGGCCACGGCGCCCGAGGACCAGCTCGTGCGGCTCATGGTCGGCCGCAACATCGAGAACCAGTATCCGCGCGAGGCCCAGAAGCCGGGCAGGACGCTGCTCGGCGTCGCCCACCTCACGCGCGCCGGCGTCATCGACGACGTCTCGTTCGAGGTGCATGCCGGCGAGGTCGTCGGCCTGGCCGGCCTCGTCGGCGCCGGCCGCACCGAGACATTGCGCGCGATCTTCGGCGTCGACCCGTACGACTCGGGCACCGTCGAGGTCGACGGCCACCGGCTGCCGCGGCACGCGATCGCGAGGACGATCGCCGCCGGCGTCGGCCTCGTGCCGGAAGACCGGCGCACGCAGGGCCTCATCCTCGGCGCCTCGATCGCCGACAATCTCGGCCTGGCGACGATGCTGCCGACGTCGCGCGCCGGCTTCGTTGACCGCGCGGGCCAGCGGCGCGCCGAGAAGGCGACGGCCGACCAGCTGCACATCCGCATGACCGGCATTGACCAGGAAACCGGCTCGCTGTCCGGCGGCAACCAGCAGAAGGTCGTCTTCGGCAAGTGGTCGATGTCGAAGGTCAAGGTGCTGTTGCTCGACGAGCCGACCCGCGGCGTCGACGTCGGCGCCCGCGTCGAGATCTACGAACTCATCAACGCCATCACGGCCAATGGCGGCGCCGTGCTCATGGCCTCGTCCGATTTGCCCGAGGTGCTCGGCATGTCCGACCGCGTGCTCGTCATGAGCAACGGCCGCATCTCCGGCGAGATGCCGGCGGCCGAGGCCACGCAGGAGAAGGTCATGGCACTCGCCGTCTCGCACATGGACGAGGAGGTCGACGGCTGATGCGCGGCATCGCAATCGCCGCGCCGGACAAGGCGAACAGGCCGGACAAGCTGGACAGGCCGGACAGCCCGGCCGCGCGGAACGGTTCCGGGACCGGTTCCGCAACACGGGGACAACGAGAAGGAGAACCACGATGAGCATCGCAACGGAGCACAAGGCGCGAGTCGCCACCGCCGGAAACGGAGGGAACGGCGGCTCGCACGGCAACGGCATCGGCACCGGCGGCGGCCGCCACGGCGGCGCCGGCGGCAGCGGAGGCGCCGCCGGCAACCACCGCTTCCTCGCCGCCGTCGCGAGGTTCGTCTCGCGCAACGGCGCGCTCGTCGGCCTCGTCATCCTGTGCATCGTGCTGGCGTTCGCCACGCCGGCGTTCCTCACGGCCAACAACATCCTCAACGTCGGCATCCAGTGCGCCACCGTCGCCATCCTGGCGTTCGGCCAGACGTTCGTCATCGTCGCGGCCGGCATCGACCTGTCGGTCGGTGCGGTGGCCGCGTTCTCGAGCATGATCATGGCGATCACCGGCGCCTCGATGGGCTGGAATCCGTGGCTGACCATCCTCGCCGGCCTGCTGACGGGCGCTGCGATGGGTACGCTGTCCGGCATCGCCAACGCGTTCCTCAGGCTGCCGAGCTTCATCGCCACGCTGGCGATGATGTCGGTCGCCCGCGGCCTGACGCTTGTCGTGTCCAACGGCCGACCGGTCTCGACGTCGAGCCTCGTCAATTTCTTCGGTAGCACCGTCGGCCATATCCCGATGCCGATCGTCACGATGGTCGTCATGGGCGTTGTCGCCTCGATCATCCTCAACCTGACCAGCATTGGCCGCTCGATGTATGCCGTCGGCGGCAACATGGAGGCCGCCCGGCTCTCGGGCATCTCGGTGCACAAGACGCAGATCGTCGTGTTCATGCTCTCGGGTCTCTTTGCCGCCGTCGCCGGCCTCGTCATCGCGGGGCGCCTGCATTCGGCCCAGCCGCAGGCCGCGGACGGCTACGAGATGGACGCTATCGCGTCGGTCGTCATCGGCGGCGCGTCGCTTGCCGGCGGCAAGGGCAAGATTTCGGGCACGTTCGTCGGCGCCATCCTGCTCGCCGTCATTCGCAACGGCCTGAACATCCTCAACGTTTCGTCGTTCTGGCAGGAAGTCGTCATCGGTCTCGTCATCGCGTTCGCCGTCTCGGTGGACACCGTCCGCCGCAAGGTCGACGCCCACTGATTCCGGAGGTGACAGCAGGCACGAATCGTTCATTGTTCACAGGTTGCACGATCCATCCACCAATTCATCCAACTTCTCAACGACGAGAGGAAGAATCAACATGAACACCACAAGAATGAAGAAAATCGCGGCGACGCTGCTCGCCGCCGCGTGCGCGACCGGGCTGGTCGTCGGCGTCGGCGCCTGCGGGACGTCGAACAGCTCGAGTAGCCAGTACAAGGTCTCGCTGCTCGTCTCGACGATGAACAACCCGTTCTTCGTCGACCTGCGCGACGGCGCCCAGGCCGAGGCCGACAAGGTCGGCGTCGACTTGCTCGTCTCCGACGCGCAGAACGATTCGGCGACCCAGCAGAACCAGGCGCAGAACGCCGTCTCGCAGGGCGCGCAGGCCGTCATCATCAATCCGGTCGACTCCGACGCGGCCACGGCCGCCGTCGCGCCGCTGATTTCCTCCAACATCCCGGTCATCGCCGTCGACCGTGCCGTCACCGACACGACGGTGACGTCGTACATCGCGTCCGACAATGTGCAGGGTGGCCAGCTCGACGCCGACGCGCTCGCCAAGGCCATCGGCGAGAGCGGCAAGATCGTCATCCTCGAGGGCACGCCGGGCGCCGCGTCCACGCGCGACCGCGGCCAGGGATTCAAGGACGAGATCGCCAAGTATCCGAACATCCAGATCGCGGCCGAGCAGACCGCGAACTTCGACCGTTCCGAGGCGCTTGACGTCACGACGAACATGATGCAGTCGAACTCCGATATCAAGGCGATCTACGCCGAGAACGACGAGATGGCGCTCGGCGCCATCCAGGCGCTCGGGTCGAAGGCCGGCACCGACGTCCTGATCTTCGGATTCGACGGCACCGACGACGGCCTCAAGGCTGTCCAGGCCGGCACGATCTACGCGACCGTCGCGCAGCAGCCGAAGGTCCTCGGCCAGAAGGCCGTCGACGCGGCGCTTGCCGCGATCAAGGGCGAGTCGGTCGAGGCCGACCAGTCGATCGACGTGAAACTCGTCACGAAGGACAACGTCGCGCAGTACCTGTCGTCGGATTCGAGCACGTCGTCGGATTCGAGCTCGTCGAGCACGTCCACCTCGACCGAGTGACAGCCGGGCCGGTCCTCCTCCACTTCCCTTCGCTTTCTTTCCCGCGGAGAGGGAGGGCCGGCCCCCTCCGATCCCTTTCCGGTCCCTTGCCGATTCCTTTCCAATCCCCGATATCCCTTGCATTTCATCGCATCAAGGAGGTTCCCATGCTGACCCATGGCATTCTCAACGCGCAACTGGCCGCGGCCGTGGCGCGACTCAGGCACACCGACCGCTTCGTCGTGTCCGACGCCGGCCTGCCGGTGCCCGACGGCGTCGAGGTCATCGACCTCGCGCTGATGTTCGGCATCCCGCGATTCGCCGAAGTCCTGACCGCCCTGCAGCCCGTCGTCATCATCGAGGATGCGATGATGGCCACCGAAGCCCGCGGTCACGACCCGGAGGCGTGGGTGCGCAACCACTTCGACTGCCCGGTGACATTCGTTCCGCACGACGGCCGCAACGGCTTCAAGGCGCACGAACAGGGCGTCAAGTTCGTCATCCGCACCGGCGAGCCGACGAGCTACAGCAACGTCATCTTCCGCTGCGGCGTCCCGTTCTGATTCGACTACGGCGTCCCGGTCCGATTCCGCTGCGGCGTCCCGGTCCGATTCTGCCGCGGCGTCCCGGTCCGACGTCGCCGCGGCATTCCGTTCCGGCGTCGTGGCCCGGGGGCGCCCGTCTTCCATTTCCCGCCCGCATTTTCCATCCATTTTTCATCCATGCCCCGGGCCTGTTTACACCTTTCTCCTTCGCAGGTTCCGGGGCCCTTTTGTGTCTGGCGTTCCAGTTCATGGCCGCAACTGGAAGAAAGGTGCGGTCCGGGGAGCTGGTGAGAATACCTTTCTTCCAGCAAGGGATTGGACTGGAAGAAAGGTGCCGTTCGGGCAGCCTGCGGGGATACCTTTCTTCCAGCCGGGGGATTGAACTGGAAGAAAGGTGCGGTCCGGAAGGTCAGTGGGGATACTTTTCTTCCAGCCGGGGGATTGAACTGGAAGAAAGGTGCCGTTCGGAAGGTCAATGGGGATACTTTTCTTCCAGCAGGGGGATTGGACTGGAAGAAAGGTGCGGTCCGGAAGGTCAGTGGGGATACCTTTCTTCCAGTAGGGGACTTGCGGTGGAAGAAAGGTGCCGGCCCCGCGGCCTACTGCAGGGCGGCCAGTTCCTTCTTCGCTTTCTGCAGCTTGGCGAACAGTTCGTTGCGCTTGTCCTGGGACTTCGCGCGGCGGTGGTCGGCGGCGAGCTTCTCGACGGTCGCCTCGAGGGCGGTGCGCTGGCGAGCCGCCACGATTCGCTTGTCGACGTCGGCGTAGTGGTTGTCGACGAGGTCGTCGTCGAGGACGGCATCGTCGCCGAGCGCGACCTGCGCGCAGATGGCGTTCCACAGCTCGTCGATCGTCGGCGCGTCGTCGTGCAGGTAGAGCGCGACGTTGCCGACCGGCCTGAACGGCGTCGCGAAGATCTCGAAGACCGGCGGATGGCCCGGCCTCGACGGCATCGCGCGGCGCACGACGAGGGCGGCTTCCTCGGCGACATTGTCGGCGCCGGCTCCCGATTTCGCGGCGGGTGCGTCGGGGGAATCGTCCTCGATGGCGTCGCGGACGACGGCGAAGACGATGCCGGACTTGCGCTGGCCGGCGATGAGCTCGACGACCGACGCCGGGACGTCGGCGACGCCGGCGGCCAGGCGCAGGCCGAGCACCATGATTTCCGGAACCCGCGGGCCGGCGGCGACCGGCGCGGCGACAGCACCGACGAGCGATTTCTGCGTGAGCAGCCCGAGGAAGACGATATCGGTGACGTCGTTGGCGAGCGACTTGCGGACGTTGACGCCGGCAGCCGCGCCGGCCTGTGCGGCACTCTTGCCGACGAACATCGCCTTCGGCAGTCTCGACTTCGCCTCCGGCACGATCGCCGCCGCCGGCAACCCGAGCCCCGCCGCCGTCAGCGTTCCGCAGTGTCCACCAGTTGTCATCGCAGCCTCCTTGCCCGTCGATTACTGCGCCCACTGTACCGGGCGCGCGCCGCCCGCGGCAACCGATGTCCACGGCGGACGAAAACGCAAGTGCCGCCGTTCGCCCGGGTTGACGGGCGGACGGCGGCACTTGGACGATTCGTGCCCCGGATCGGATTCGAACCGACGACACCCGCTTTAGGAGAGCGGTGCTCTATCCACTGAGCTACCAGGGCAACAATGCGCCATTATACACGGCATGCGACGGATGACATGCGGGGGAGAACTTCCTCCCGGGAGACCGGATGCCGGCGAGAAAGCGATCGCGGCGAGAATCATTCGGGAGGCTGATCGACTGGCGAAGACGTTGCGCTATTCTTATGCGTCGAGCAGAAGAGAGACGGGAGAGGACGGCGATGGCGAAGAGAGGCGGCGAGACTGCGAGAACGGCGAGGGTGACAGGAACGCCGAGGATGACGGGAACGGCGGCCGGCGCGAAGGGCGCGGCCGGGGCGACCGGCGCGAACTCCGCGAGCAACGCCGCGAAGAAGCCGGCGAAAAACTCGGAAAACTCGAAGACCTCGAAGCCCGCGAAGAAGTCGCCGCGCAACGGCGGCAAGCGTCGCAAGGGCAGGCTGCGCACCGTCTGCACCGTCATCGCGCGCATCCTCGTCGCGATCGCCGTCGTCGGCTGCCTGTGCCGCATGCTGCCGGCGAGCTTCCAGGCGCTGCCGATGGTGCCGGTCATCGTCGCGTTCTCGCCGTGGTTCCTTGTCGTCGCCGGGATCGCGCTCGTGCTGGCGCTCGCGAGCCGCCGCTGGATGACGGTGTTCCTCGCCGTGCTGTGCATCTGCGCGCAGGTCTACTGGCAGTCGCCGTACTACCGCTGGTCGGACAGCCTGTCGAACGCCGCACGCACGGCCGTCTCGCAGGTCAAGCACGACACCGACGACGCCTACGCCCGCGTGATGACGGCGAACGTCTTCAAGGGCAACGCCGACGCCGACGACATCGTCGAGCTCGTCAGGGACAACCATGTCGAGGTGCTCGCCTTGCAGGAAATCACGCAGTCGTTCGTCGACCGGCTCGACGAGGCGGGCATCGAGTCGTACCTGCCGTACGCCATCACCGCCTCGATCGGCGACGGCGGCATCGGCAACGGCCTGTGGTCGGCGACGCCGATGAGTCACATGGCCGACGCCGAGATCAGCTCGGTCGCCTCGCGCATGCCGGCGGCGACGCTGACGTTCGCCGCCGACGCCGACGGCGACCTCTCGCTCGGTGACGGCGAACGGGAGATCCGATTCGTCTGCGTGCACACGACGTCGCCGAAGGCCGGCCAGTGGAGTCGCTGGAAGACGTCGATCGAGCAGCTGCGCCAGCTCACCGAGCGCACCGGCATCGACTACGTGCTGATGGGCGACTTCAACTCGACGACCGACCACGCGCCGTTCCGCGAGGTGCTCGGCGACCGCTACAAGGACGCGGCCGAGTCGTCCGGCAGCGGCCTCGAGTTCACGTGGCCGAACGACTGGGGCATCGTGCCGCCGTTCGCCGGCATCGACCACATCGTCGTCGAGGACGGCGTCGCGGTCGGCCAGGTCGAGGCGAAGTCGATCGGCGGCAGCGATCACAAGGCCCTGCTCGCCACGCTCGACTTCTCGACGATGGGGGAGTAAAGGTAGAGGCTCCCTTCCAGGGTGCTGACAGTGTTCAGGCCAGGTTCTGCTGGGTGCCGGCGGTGGCGGAGGTGGCGGCCTGGGCCTGCTGGGCGGCGTCGAGCTTCGCGCGGACTTCGCCCAGCAGGGACTGCGCGCGGGTGGCGAGCGCCTCGCCGAGCTCCCACTGTTTCATCGACTGGTCGAGGCTGAGTCCTCCGGTCTCGAGCGTGCGGACGGCCTGGATCAGCTCGTCGCGCGCCTGTTCGTACGTCAGGTTCGCGATCCGCTCGCGCTCCTCGGCGCTCAGGCTGCTCGCCGGCGCCGCCTGCTCGGTCGTCGTCTCTTCGCTTGTCTTCTTCGTTGCCATGGTGTTCCTTACGCTTGGTTTTTCAATACTCTGAACGATTCATCCGATGATTCGCCCGTCCCGATGACGGACGAATCGTGCCAATTGCCGCCGCGAACCCGCCGCTAGCCGAGCACGTCCTGTGCCGTCGCGACGACGCGGCCGCGGCGCAGCGTGACGGTGAGCTCGTCACCGGGCCGGACGGCGGCGGCACTGTCGACGACGTGGCCGTCGGCGGCCTGCACGACGGCGTAGCCGCGGTCGAGCGTCGACTGCGGGCTCAGCGCCGTCAGCGTCGCCTGCAGCTTCTCGACGGTGTTCTGCGCGTCGTCGACGATCCGCGTCAGCGCGATCGACATCCTGCGCGTCAGGTCGTCGAGCTGGCGCTGCGGGACCTCGAGGATCGTCTGCGGATGCGTCAGCGACGGACGGTTGACGTACCCCTCGACGAGCCGTTCCTCGCCGGCGACGCGGCTTTCCAGCCGCATTCTCATCGTGGCGATCGCGTTGGCGACGAGCTGCGACTGCTCACGCACGTCGGGCACCACGCGCTTGGCGGCGTCGGTCGGCGTCGAGGCGCGCACGTCGGCGGCGAGGTCGATCAGCGTCCAGTCGTCCTCGTGGCCGATCGCCGAGACGATCGGCGTCACGCAGGCGGCCGTCGCCCGGACGACGCGCTCGTCGGAGAAGCCGATGAGGTCCTCGAAGCTGCCGCCGCCGCGCGCGACGATGATGACGTCGACGTCCGGGTCGGCGTCGAGCCGCTCGATCGCCTCGACGACTTCCGGCGGGCACTGCGGACCCTGGACGTGCGTGTGGACGATCTTGAACGTCACGGTCGGCCAGCGCAGGTTGACGTTCATGATCACGTCGCCCTCGGCGCGCGCCTGCGGGGCGCAGACCAGGCCGATCGTCTTCGGGAACTCCGGCAGCGGCACCTTGTTCTCGCTGTCGAACAGTCCCTCGCCCTTGAGCCGCATCCGCAGCTCGTCGATCTGGGCCTTCAGGTCGCCGGCGCCGACCTTGAGGATCTTGTCGCCGCGGAAGCTCAGCCTCGTCTGCTTCACCCACAGATCGGCCCGGCCGCGCACGACGACGCGGTCGCCCTGCTGGAAGCCGCGGCACATCTGCGCGAATGGCCCGAACCCGTTGACCGAGATCGAGACGTCCTGGAAGCTGTCGCGCAGCGTGATGTAGACGGAGTTCGAGCGGCGGTTGTTGATCTCGACGATCTGTCCCTCGATCCATCCCGACGGCCAGCGCTCGACGGCGTCGTGGTAGTGCTGGCTCAGCAGCGCGACCGGCCACGGGTTCAGCGCCGTCGTCTCCCGCGCCAGCCGCGGGAGTTCGGACAGCGGCCGCGGGGTGTCCGGCAGCGCGATCTTCGTGCCGACCGGCGGGTCCGCGGGATTGAACGGAGGCTGCGAATCGTTCATCGCGGCGAACTGTCCGGCGACGGGACCGCCGGCCGCCGGCGTCCCCGTCGCCGCTGACCGGTGCGCCCGGTCGTCGTCTATCCAACTCATACCTGCCAGCTTCGTCGCCGGCTCGACTTTCGTCAAACGCGCCGGTCAGGAGTGTCGGCCGGAACGTCGCCGACCGGCACGATTCGCGCGCCGGATCGACCCCGAAACCGGCCCGCTCCCGTCGGCGCCTGCGAGTTGGATATTGCAGGTTGCCCGCTTGCCCCGACCCTGTTGGCGGGGGTGCGTTGTGGGCTGAATCACAGTGGGAATTACGTCCGTGTATTTTGTTGGAAAATAGCCAAAAATCACCATATTTAGTCAGCCGCCGGCGTGCCGCGACTAGATATGGGGTTGGGTTAGGCGTACAGTCAGTATCTGCCGCCGGAAATGACAGGCACGTCATTTGGCGGGATTGTGCATTATCGGAAAGGACAGGAAATGGACATTGAAGCCATGGTGGAGACCAAGCCGACGCAAGCCGCGCCGAACTCGACGAAGGTGCTCGTCGAGAAGCGAGACGGCCGCATCGTCGACTTCGATCCCATCAACATCATCATCGCCGTCAAGTCCGCCTTTGCCGATCTCGAGAAGAAAGTCGGTCCGCAGGAAGAGCAGATGATCCGCGACATCGCCAACCAGGTGCAGGGCGAGATCAAGGAACGCTACAACGGCCCGGCCAAGATCGAGGACATCCAGAACCTCGTCGAGCACGCGCTGATCGAGGACCACCTGTACGAGGTGGCGCGCACGTACACGAACTACCGCCTGAACAAGGACATCGAGCGCGCGAAGGCCACCGACATCAACGAGGCCGTGTCCCGCCTCGTCAACAAGGACGAGTCGCTGGTGCGCGAGAACGCCAACAAGGACTCGAACGTCTACGCCACGCAGCGCGACCTGCTCGCCGGCGCCGTCTCGAAGGCCTCCGCGTTCTCGATGCTGCCCGACGCCGTCGCCAACGCCCACATGAAGGGCGACATCCACTTCCACGACGCCGATTATTCGCCGTTCACGTCGATGAACAACTGCTCGCTGCCGGACTTCGGCGACATGCTGCGCCACGGCTTCGCGCTCGGCAACGCGATGATGGACTCGCCGAAGTCGATCGGCACGGCCGCCACGCAGATCACGCAGATCATCAAGGACATCGCTGGCGCCCAGTACGGCGGTCAGACCGTCAACCGCGCCGACGAGATGCTCGAGGAGTACGCGAAGCGTGACTACGAGAAGAACATGGACATGGCGCACGCCGTCATTCCGGACTCCACGCCGATCGCCGTCGCCGAGGACATGGTGCGCGGCCTCAAGGCCCAGGAGCCGAAGTGGCTGCACTTCGAGAACCGCGAGCCGCTGCCCGACGACGTCCCGTTCGACGAGAACCTTCCCGAGCTCGAGCAGCTGCGCGAAATTTACGCGAAGATCATGACGCGCAAGGCGATCTACGACGCGATGCAGACGATGGAATACCAGATCAACTCGAACCGCGTCTCGAACGGCCAGACCCCGTTCGTCACCGTCGGCTTCGGCCTGGGCACCTCGTGGTTCGCCCGCGAGATCCAGCGCGCGATTCTCCTGAACCGCATCCGCGGCCTGGGCAAGGACCGCCACACGGCGATCTTCCCGAAGCTCGTCTTCACGATCAAGCACGGCGTCAACGCCGATCCGGCGGACCCGAACTACGACATGAAGGAACTCGCGCTCGAGTGCTCGACCAAGCGCATGTACCCAGATGTCGTGTTCTACGAGAACATCGTCAAGATCACCGGCTCCTTCAAGGCGCCGATGGGCTGCCGTTCGTTCCTGCAGGGCTGGATCGACCCGGCGACCGGCGAGGACGTCGAGGACGGCCGCATGAACCTCGGTGTCGTCACCGTCAACATCCCGCGCATCGCGCTGGAATCGCACGGCGACGTCGACCGCTTCTGGAAGATCTTCGACGAGCGCATGGAGATTGCCCACCAGGCGCTGCAGTTCCGCATCATGCGCTGCAAGCAGGCGACGCCGGTCAACGCCCCGACGCTGTTCCGCTACGGCGCGTTCGGCCGCCTCGGTGCCAACGACAACGTCGACCAGCTGTTCCGCAACGAGCGCGCGACGATCTCGCTGGGCTACATCGGCCTGTACGAGGCGACGTCGGTGTTCTTCGGCAAGAACTGGATGCGCGACCACGGCTGGGATCCGCAGGGCAAGGAATTCGCGCTGTCGATCGTCCGGAAGATGAACCAGCTGTGCAAGGACTGGAGCAAGGCCGAGGGCTACCACTACTCGGTGTACTCCACGCCGGCCGAATCGCTGACCGACCGCTTCAACCGCATGGACCGCGAGAAGTTCGGCGAGGTCGAGGGCGTCACCGACCACGACTTCTACACCAACTCGTTCCACTACCCGGTGTGGCTGCAGCCGACGCCGATGGAGAAGCTCAACTACGAGAAGGACTTCCCGTACTTCGCGTCCGGCGGCTTCATCAACTACTGCGAGTTCCCGTGCCTGCAGGCCAACCCGAAGGCGCTCGAGGCCGTCTGGGACTACGCCTACAACATCGGCATCGGCTACCTCGGCACGAACACGCCGATCGACCACTGCTTCGAGTGTGGCTTCGAGGGCGACTTCGAGCCGACCGAGGAAGGCTTCAAGTGCCCGGAGTGCGGCAACTCCGATCCGGACAAGTGCAACGTGACCAAGCGCACCTGCGGCTACCTGGGCAACCCGGTCCAGCGCCCGATGGTCCATGGCCGCCACGAGGAGATCGCCCACCGCGTCAAGCACATGAGCGGCGAGACCGGTCACGTGACGCTGTCCGACGGCACGAACCGCGAGTGGTTCGAGGAGACCAAGTAGGCAATCCCCTGACACCCTGAAACGGCCGGCCACGAGCCGGCCGTTTTCGATTGGATCCCCGCCGGAAGGGATTATGAAGTCGGGGACGCCGCGAAGCGGCGGAGTCGCACTGGAACGCAAGATGGAGACGAGAGCAATGGCATTACACGACTTTGCGGCCGGCGAGGCGAATCGCGGACCGTTCATTCCGACGAGGCACGCGAACAACCCGCGCGCCGGACAGTGGACGAGCGCGAAGATGAGCCACAACATGGTGGCCGACTACAAGCGGTTCCTGATGACCGACGGCGAGGGCATCCGCTGCTCGCTGTACGTCTCCGGCTGCCCGTTCCACTGCGACGAATGCTACAACGCGTCGATCTGGGACTTCCGTGCCGGCCACGAATACACCGACAAGCTCGAGCAGCAGATCATCGACGACCTCGCGTTGCCGTACGTCCAGGGCCTCACGCTCCTCGGCGGCGAGCCGCTGCTCAACACCGGCATGCTGCTGCCGCTCGTGCGCCGCATCCGCCGCGAGTTCGGGCACGACAAGGACATCTGGTGCTGGACCGGCTACACGTGGGAGGAGCTGATGAGGCCGGGCGAATCGTCCGACAAGCTCGACCTGCTGCGAGAGATCGACATCCTCGTCGACGGCCGCTACATGAAGGACCTGCACGATTCGCTGCTGCAGTTCCGCGGCTCCTCGAACCAGCGCATCATCGACGTCCCCGCCAGCCTCGCCGCCGGCGAGCCGGTCCTGTGGAGCAAGCTCCACGACCAGGAACGATTCATCCCCGAAATCTACGGCAAGGAACGCTCCGCCGGCGAAGGCGACGCCAGCTGACTTCTCTTCTCGATGTCGCAATCCCGTGATCCGATCACGGGATTGCGACATCTTGGGACAGAGCTCCCTGGAAGGGAGCTGCCGAGCGTGGCGAGGCTGAGGGTCGACCGCGGCGAAGCCGCGCGCTGGAACGTGAGTGGATGCCGGTACCTTTCTTTCTGATGTCACGAACTCTTTCTGATGTCACGAACTCTTTCTGATGTCACGAACCCGAGCTGCGAACTCGGGTTCGTGACACCAAATCATGCGTTGCAGCCTACTTGTTGAACAGGCTCTCCAGCGCGGATTGGTTGGCGGTCAGGACGTCCAGCAGTCGCCGATCCCAGTGCCGGGCATCCTGCGACGAGTTGCCGAAGACGTAGTCTTCCTGGCCGTAATCGATGACGTCGAAGCCGGGGATGGCCTTGCTGGCGCCGGCCGTGCGATAGGCGGCGATGTCGGCGAGCGCGAAGCTCACCGCACCGTCGTCGCCGACCGTCACCCACGACGACAGGTCGGTACCGGTCTGCGATGTCGCGTCGCCGTTCGTCGTGCGCGCCGACGCCGCCGGCTTCGTCACGGCGACGGCTTCAACGGTGGAATCGTCACCGGAATCGTCATTACTGTCCGCATAGCCGTACTGCCCGATCATCGTGTCGACGGTGAGCGGGAGCGATTCGCCGAGGATTTCGGAGGGGACGTGGCCGCCGTCCCACTGCCACTCGACGTCGGTCGCCGTGCCGGCCGCGAGGAACGCGAGCTCGAGGTTGAGCGAGTTGAACATCGAGATGTCGCCTTCGGCGGCGCCGGAGACAAGCCTGACCCACGTCGGGTCGCTCGTGCCGGCGGCGCCGATGTAATTGAGCGGGTTGTATAGCTCGACGATGTTGTTGCCGTACGTGTCGCCGGCCTCGACCGACTCGACGTCGGCCTGGTAGGCGGCGAGCATGTCGGCGAAGCTGTCGTAGTTGGCCGAATCGGTCGCGCCGGTGGCCGATTGCGTCGTGCCCTCGTCCGGCGTGCCGACGAAGTCGCCCATGCCATTGAGTCCGGCACCGGCTATGCCGGTCCCACCGGCGAGGTCGCCCGGCAGCCCGTCCGGCAGGTCGCCGTCGGGCAGCCCCGACGCGTCCGGCAGCGTGCCGCCGGCAAGGTCGCCGGGCGCGCCATCGGTCGTGCCGGCCGCCGCTGTCGAGCTCGTCATCGTGCCGGAGTACCGCCCCTCGACGAACGCTGTCGCCCTGTCCGCCGCCGTCATCGCGGCGACCTCCTCGTCGCTCAGCGCGTCGCCGGAGGACGAGAACCACGTCCAGTCGCTCGCGTAGTCGAGGTTGTCGATCATCCACTGCAGCTGCTGCTCGAACTTCGCGAGATACAGGTCGAGATACGTGCCGTAGTACCCGTTTGTCGCCGAGTGGTCGCCGGTACCGGACGCTTCGCCCGCCGAGGACGCCGTCGACGACGTTCCCGACGAGTTATCCGGGGAAGACGTGTCATCCGACGAAGACACGGTGTCCGACCCCGACGAATCATCGCCATCATGCTCGATCGTCAGCGCGATTTCCTTGTCCGACAGCGTGCCGTCGCCGTCGATGTCGACGCCGATCGCCGACTCGCTGACCGTCAGGTTGCGCGAGTTGACCAGCTCCATGTAGTCGGCGGCGAGCAGCCCCGCGAGTTCTTTCTGGAAGTCGGAACCGAATGAATAATCGGCGTCGAGGTAGTACTCGAACGCCATCGCCTCGTCGGCCTCGGCGAGCGACGTGATCGGCGAGTAGGCGACGGTGCCCCACGCGCCGTCGGCAATGGCCACCGCCGAACCGTCGATCGTGACGGTCGTCGTGTAGCCGCTGCCCTTGCTGGCGTTCTTGTAGACGCCGACGGCGCCGGCCTCGGCCTGATACGCGTAGAAGTCGAAATGGTCGCTGGTCGCCGCGAACATCGTCGCGTGCGCGCCGCCGCCGGATCCGCCGGTCGAGACGAGACGCTCGGCATTGCCGGGCAGGTTGCCGAGCGCGATGTTGTAGCGCACGAACCGCGCGGCGTTCTTCTGGTCGATCAGGCACAGCGGCGCGTCGCCGGTGTAGGTCGTGTTGCCGTCGGCGTCGGTGACGGTGTCCTGCTTGCCGCGGTTGCCCGGCTGCACGTTGACGTATCCCTCCGCCGCGTACTCGGTGCTCGCGTTCGCGTTCGTCTGGCTCGAGTAGCCGGCCGCGCCGGTGTTGAAGATGATCGGGGCCGTCGCCGCCGTGTACGTCTGGCCGTTCGTCGACGTGACGGTCGCGTCGTAGTCGATGACGAGCGTGCCGGCGACGCCGGCCGTCGCCTCGTCGTCGGCGGCCGTCACGTCGACGCTGAGGTTCGTGGCCACCTGCTGGCCCGCGGATTTGGACGACGAGCCCGAATCTGCGGACGCGCTGGCGGATGACGACGAGGCGTTGTCCGACGACGTCGCGTCGCCGGACGCGCTGGCGGTCGCCGACGACGAATCGGCTGCAGATGCGGAGTTGCTGGCCGTGCTGCCGGACGCGCTGGCGGATGATGACGAGTTGTCCGTTGATGATTCGGCTGCGCTGTACCTGTGAATGCCCTTGACGTAGGCGCCGGGGACGGCGATGCTGACGCCCTGCTCGTCCTCGATTTCGGGGTGGATGACAGTCGTGACCGGCGACATGACCCATGCGTCGGCCGAGGCATTGTACGTCCAGGTCTGCGACGCGATGTTTCTCAGGTTGAGCCGCGTCTCGATCTCGAGTCGTTCCTCGTTGGTGGTGGCGAGCGCGACCTCGGCGTCGTTCTCGTCGCGATCATAGACGTTGGTTTCCTTGGTCTGGGAAGTGGTGTCGCTGGCCGTGTCATTGCCGGAATCGCACCCGGCAGCCCCGATGCCCAGCGTGGCCGTCACGGCCAGGGCGCACCCGGCTCCCAGCAGGCGATTGCCCCAGTGATTGCGCGTCATGATCTCCTCCGCTCGTCGGCATCCTTGTCGATGGTGGGCTCAGTATAACGGAGAACGCCAAGGAGCGGAGCAAATTTCCCGCGGCAACGTGCTTCCCCTGTAACTCTTCCTTCGTCGCTACTCGCCATTTCGTGTTTTTGCGTCACTGTGAACGTCGAGGCGTCGTGTGAACTCCGTGCCGCCCGCTTCTTGCGGCGCTGTGGACGTCGAGGCGTCGCGTGAACTTTGTACTGCCCGCTTCTCGCGGCACTGTGATCCCTCAGGAAAGGCGCTTCCGTGGCGACACGCCCGGATTGCGCGTGTCTGGAGAGAGAGAAGAGGAGAGGACGAGAGTGTATACGGGAAAGGGGCGCACAAGATTTTTGCTCCGAAAAAATCTTGTGCGCCCCTCATTTTGAGTGCATGAGAGAAGGTTGAATTTCCGGCGTTTGCGACCTATGCGAATGTGAGATTTTGTGCAGGAACGCACGAGATTTTTTCGGGTAAAAAATCTCGTGCGTCCTTCCTCGATGCCTCCTCATGTAGTGCGGGAAAGGAAGTTAGAAAATAGACATTTCCCACATCAAATGACAATATGCGCAATCTCGAGGAGCATTCGCTGGCGCTCCATCATTGTCGAGATCTGTTCGAGGATGTGCTGCTTGGCCGCGTCGGTGCATAGATCCCTCTTTGTCACATAGAGAAGGTCCCATCCCTGGATCCTGAGTGCGTTGTACTTGTGAAAATCGGCGCACATCACGGCTGTATCCGCATGGTATGAGCCCTGGTATTCGATGCCGAACTTGAGATCGGGAAAGGCGATATCCAGATAGCAGCAGGAACCGTCCTCCAGATCCACTCGAAAGTTGGGTACGCCGCGCCCTATGCCGTTGCGCAGAAGCAAAAGGAAAAGAACCGATTCGCGTGGAGACGCCGTGTTGTTGACAAGTTCGTCCTTGATCTTGAGGCATCTTGCACGACCCGCAAATCCCGGGGTGTCAACGGCATATTGGATGAGGTCTTCCACCGTGCAGCACCTTAGCTGTTCGTTCCAGCAGGCCAGACTGCAACCGGCGACAATGAGTCCTTCCTCGCCCGTGGTTCCTGCAATTTGTACCCAGGCGACCTGCGGGCCGACGACATCATATGCGTCGTAGTTGCTGCCGATAAGGGCGCCGTTCCATTCATGTGACCGAACGCGCGTATTCCTGCGTCCCGGTCCTTTCGTCCCCGACGCGATGGCAATGTGCGGTGGCATGAGAGATAGCCTGCAATCTGCGGGCGTTTCCACGCCGTGAAATTCCAGCGCGGAGACATGCGAAAATGCCGGCACGCCGGTCAGAAAGTGCGATGTTTCCTCGAACAGCCGGATCTGTCGTTGCCGTCGTTCAATCGCTGCGTCATAGAGTTCGCCGTTGATTCCCATGCCATGACGCTATGGAAAGATCCCCGTCTTGTCGAGCTGCCGGATGAGGTGTGGAGGACCAGTCCGGTTTCCACCGATTCGCCCGAGTCAACGGGAAGGAATTGATCGACAAGATGTCGCAATCCCGAGATCTAGTCCCGGAATTGCGACATCAGGGAAACGGGAAATCAGTGCTGTTGCTTCCAGCTCACGTAGAGCTGCTCCTGATGGTCGAGCAGGCTCTTGAGCTCGGCGGTCGGCTCGTTCGTGTCGTAGAGCTTGAGCTCCGGCAGCTTGACGGTGAACTGGTCGTCGTCGGAGTAGACGCCGGTGCGCTGGTCCTCGCTGACGATGCCGGACGTGAACGCCGTGATCTTGCCATTCTCGAACGTCGGGCTCAGCGTGACCGGCGTGCCGGCCGCATCGATCTCGGTGCTCGTCGGTGTGCCGAACACCGTGTCATCCTGCGCCTCGGACGTCGAGTTCGTGCCGAACAGCACATGATAGAACAGTCCGTTCGGGTACTTGAACATCTCCTCGCCGACTTCGTAGCGGCGGTAGAACTCGCCGCCGTCGGCGTCGATGTCCGCCTGCACGGTCTCGTTCGAGTTCGGCTCGTCGACATGGTCGTTGGCGATGTCGTAGTCGGCCTGCCGCACGAAGAACGCGAGCATCTCGCGGAAGCGGCGGTAGTCGTCGATATTCGGCTTCGTCATCGTTGCTGTAGTCATCGATAATCCCCCTTATCGAGTCTGACTGAATCATTGGCACGATTCCCGCGCCAAGTCCTTATTTCCTATTTATTGCCGTGCAATTCCCATGCGCAAGCGGATCCGGTGCGCGTTCGCCGCCGGACCATCGGTACTGACATGTCGGCGCTGGCATGAGCGAGCGGCTCCGATATGTGCTCGCCGCGGGATGCGCGGCTGCACGGGCGGCTTGTGCCGCCCGCACATGTGCCAGCGCCGGCTGCCCGTGCTACTTGCCGGCGTCCTTCGCGGCGGCCTCGGCTTCGTCCTCGGCGACGCGGGCCCGGTCGCGCGGCTTGACGTCGCGCTGCTCGAGATGCCGGCGCGCGAGCTTGCGCGTGCGATGCAGCTCGACGAGATCGGCCTGCTGGTCGATCAGGCACACGAGCGCCTCGGACGGCGCCGCGTCGTCGGCGTCGTCGAGCCCGAGATCGGCCACGCTGAACGAAATCGATTCCGGCAGCTTCTCGTCGACGGCCTCGGCCAGCGTCGTCTCCTCCTTCGCCGCGTTCGCCTCGCCGCGGCGCACGCTCGCGGCCGTGCCGCCGTGCTCGGTCGCGAGCGCCTCGGTGACGCCGGCCTCGACCTCGCTGTCGTCGAGGTCCTTGCGATAGCCGCCGAATCCCGCGTCCGACCGAAGCATGCCGGTCAGCGCCGTCACCGTGCGGGTCGTTCCCTCGCCGGCAAACTGCGGCTCGATCGCCACCCACGAATTGAAGACGTTGAGGTACGTGGAGTTCGGAGTGTCGAAGTGCTTGCGGAACTCGAAGTGGACGCCGTACTCGAGTCCGTCGGGGTAGGAGAACAGCGTCGGTTCGATGCCGTAGTGCGAGCAGAAGTCGCCGTCGACGTCGGGGTAGACGGCGGGCTGTTCCGCCGCGCCGTTCCTTGCGTTCTTCTCGGCCTGCGCGACGAAGAACCGCAACATCGAACGGAACCTCGCGTAGTCTTCCTGTGCAAAAGCCATAAGCCTCACCTTTCGTTCGCCGCGGGCCGTCCGCCCGGCGCTGGTGCCGACTATAACGCCCGAGTACGGGGGTACCCCGAAATTATTTGGAAGGCTAATTTTGCGTTCGAGGGCGAAGGCGGGCGACGGCACGCCGGCTTCTCTTCCGCAACATCAGGGAGAGGGGATGGTGGGGTCGATGATGGCGCCGTCGTCGCGGAACGTGGCGAGCAGGACGGGCGGCAGTGCCCGCGTGAGCCGCTGGAAAAACGACGATTCGAAAATCGCCGCGGGCTGGACGGGAACTTCGCCGCCGTCCGTCGCGGGGGCGCCGGTTCCGTTCGCCGCCGGGATACCGGCCGCGGACGACGCGCCACGGGCGTGGCGGGCCTGCTCGTCGGCGAGCGCATAGTGGCCCCACAGCCCCATGATGCCGCCGAACAGGAAGTCGATGGCGAGCCTCGATTCCTCGCCGAGCTGCGCGACGTCGATGCCGAGCATCGACGACCAGCCGTCCAGCAGCGTCGACTTGAGGATCGCCTGCAGCGCCGGGGAACTGTGCCGCCCGACCGTCAGCAGCAGCCGGGCGTACCGCTGCGGAAACATGTCGATGTCCCCGGGCCGGATTGGCGGAAACGCGTCGCCGATGCCGGACTCCACGCCGCTGCCATTGGCCGCGCCGGCTGCATCGCTTCCGCCGGTCGCGCCGTCACCTTCGGCCGCCCTTTCGCGCTCGCCGGCGAGCATCCGGTTCAGGATCGTCCCGAACAGCTCGAACGGCACGAGGTGCCCGATCGCGTCGGCGGCAAGCTCGTCGAGGCTGCCGTAGTGGTAGTAGAACGTGTTCTTGTTGACGCCGGCCACCCGGCAGACATCGCGCACCGTGAACGACTCGTAGTTGCGCCCGTCGAGCAGCGTCCAGAACGCCTCGCGCAGCCGCTCGCGCCCCGTCGGCTGCGTCGTCGCGGCACCGTCTCCCGTCGTCATGCCGCCGCTCCTTCCCGCCGCCCCGTCTCGCGGCCATCCTGCACGATTCTACCGTCCGCGCGTGCGGTTGGCGGGAAAGGGGCGGATGGTTCCCGCAATCTGCACGCAGAGCGGCCAGATTACGTGCGATTGGCGGGAAAGGGATACGTGGTCCCCACGATTCGCGCGCGGAAAAGGCGATTTGCGTGCGGTTGGCGGGAGAGGAGCGGAAGGTTCCCATGGTTCGCACGCCGGGAGGCCGGTTTGTGCGCGGTCGGCAAGAATCGTTCTGAATTTTCCACGATTCGCACGATTCCGGACGGACGCGAGGCTGTTGGCCGGTTTTCCGGGAAACGGCCATCGTAATTCCGGTCGCCGTTTTGTAGCGTAAGGCCAGTACGACCACCGAGAGAATGGACGGGGAGACCATGGCCACCATTTCCGAAGCCGACCGCGCCGCAACCGCACGGCATGCCGCGACCGCACGGGACGCCGCGACCGGAGCCGACGGCGCGATGATCAGGTTCGACGGCGTCGTGCAGAAGTTCGGCACGAAGACGCCGTTCGGGGACAACCGCAAGACGGTGCTCGACGGTGTCGATCTCGTCGTGCCGCGCGGACACATGCTGTGCCTGCTCGGACCGTCGGGCGCCGGCAAGACGACGATGGTCAACCTGATCATGGGCAACGAGATCGCGACCGCCGGCACCGTCACCGTCATGGGCGAGGTCGCGCCGTATCCGAAGGCGCGGCGGTGGATCGGGTACATGCCGCAGGACGAGGCGCTGTACGACGACATCTCGGCCGCCGAGAACCTGCGGTTCTTCGGCGCGATGAACGGACTGAAAGGCCGGGAGCTCGAGGAGCGGATCGACGCGATGCTCGAGTTCGGCAGGCTGACCGAGCACCGGAAGAAACTCGTGGCCGACTACTCCGGCGGCATGAAGCGACGCCTGTCGCTCGGCGTCGCGATGATCCACGATCCCGACCTGCTCGTCCTCGACGAGCCGACCGTCGGCCTCGATCCCGACCTGCGCCTGCAGATCTGGGCCGAGTTCAAGAAGCTGACGAAGGCCGGCAAGACGCTGCTCGTGACCACCCATGTCATGGACGAGGCCGAGCGCTGCGACGAGATCGCGATGCTGCATCGCGGCAAGATCATCGCGCTCGCCCCGCCGCGGACAATCCTCGCCGACACCGGCGCCGCCAACCTCGACGAGGCCTTCCTCGTCCTCGACGGCACCGCCGGCACCGACCCGGCAGCCACTTCCTGACCCTGTCACAACGTGTCCCCGTCACGACGCCGAGCTCGCGGCCCGGGTTCGTGACATGAAGGAACCTGACCGGGAGCGCGCCGAAACAGCGCACGAATCGTTCAATAATTTACCAAAGCAAAGGACCGAAGCCATGAAGACCTGGGCCGTCGCACGACGGATTCTCGAGCAGTTTCTCCACGACAAGCGCACGCTCGCGCTGCTGTTCGTCGCGCCGCTCGTCGTGCTGTGGCTGCTGAGCGTGCTGCTCGGCGCCGGCACCTACTCGCCGAAAATCGCGACCGTCGACCTGCCATCGAGTCTCGAGAGCGCGCTCGACAAGCAGGACGCGACGATCACCGCGATGAGCGAGCAGGACGCCGCCAGCCAGCTCGAGAACGACGACATCGACGCCGTGCTGCGACTGACCGGCGACGACGACAAGACGCTCGACATCTGGGTCGAGGGCACCGACTCGACAAAGACGGCCGCCGTCGCGCAGGTCGTCGCCGAGGCGATGCAGGACGTGCAGGAGGACGCGCAATCCGAGATGGAAAGCAGGCTCGACGAGCTGAAGACCAGCGTCGCCGAGCTGCAGAAAGCGGCCGCGGCGATGGGCCTCGACGGCATCACGCTGAGCGGCGGCAGCGGTACTGACAGCAGCACCACCGAGAGTCTCGACCTCGACGACTACCTGCCGGTCACGTCGACCGAGACGACGTATCTGCACGGCGGCAAGGACTGGAAGATGTTCGATTATTACGGCCCGATCTTCATCGGCATCTTCATCTTCGTCTTCACGTTCATCACGAGCGGCATGTCGCTCGTCAACGAACGCTCCGCCGGCACGATGCAGCGCTTCCTCGCGACGCCGGTCAAGTCGGGCCAGATTCTCGGCGGCTACTCCATCGGTTTTGGTTTGCTGGCGTGCGTGCAGTCGGCCGTCATCCTGCTCGTCGCGCTGACGCTGATCGGCTTCCCGGACGCCGGCAACCTCGGCCTCGTCATCCTGATGACCGTCTCGATGGCGATGGTCTCGGTCACGCTCGGCCTGCTCGTCTCGGGGCTTGCGTCGAGCGCGTTTCAGGTCATCCAGCTGATGCTGCTGTTCGTCGTCCCGCAGATCCTGCTGTGCGGCCTGTTCGACCTGTCGACGGCGCCGCGCTGGATGCAGGTGCTCGGCCAGTGCATGCCGGTCACCTATGGCGTGAACGCGCTGACGTCGATCATGCTGCGCGGCTGGGGCTTCGACAAGACGTGGGTCGATTTCCTCGTGGTCTGGTGCTTCATCGTCGCCTTCTTCGTGCTTGCCGCCCTCGGCTTCCGCAAGAAGCGCGTCCGCCATCACCTCGCGATCAACGGGAGGTAGGGAAGAAGAAGGAACGATTCGTCCGTGCCATGGCCTGCCACGATCCTGCGATCGGATCACGGGATTGCGACATCAAGAAGGGCAATCGGGAGGAAAGACATGAACGAGGCAATGGAAACCCTGCAAAAACGGTTGAGCAGACTGGCAAAACGGGGTCTAGCGGGTTTGGCGGTAATTCGACTAGAGTAGGTACGTTGACACTGTGCGGCCACCGGGCGAGGAAACGGTGGCCGAAAACCGGCGGGAGCGCTCCGAGAACGCGAGTCCCCGGCACGCAGGAGCGGGAGTTCTCCCGCATGCGGATGTCCCCCGCGCGAGAAGCAGTTTCGAGAAGACTAACGAGAGGTTTGTAATGGTGAATACGGCGGATAGGGTCGATACGAGCCATGCCACGGAGTCTGCCACCCCGCTGCGCGTGGGCCTGGATATCGGGTCGACGACGGTCAAGGCCGTCGTGCTCGATCAGTCGGACGCCCTCGGTGACGTGCTGTTCTCGGACTACCGACGACACCACGCGAACGTCCGCGCCACGATGGAAGGCCTGCTCAGGGACATCAAGGCCGAACTCGACAAGCTTGGCCGCGGCGACGAACCGATCCAGCTCGCCATCACCGGCTCCGGCGGCCTGGCGCTCGCCGACAGCCTCAAGGTCGCGTTCGTCCAGGAAGTCATCGCCGAGACCCGCGCCATCGACGAGGAATACCCGCAGGCCGACGTCATCATCGAGCTCGGCGGCGAGGACGCCAAGATCACATACCTGAAGCCGACGCCGGAGCAGCGCATGAACGGCTCGTGCGCCGGCGGCACCGGCGCGTTCATCGATCAGATGTCGACGCTGCTGGACACCGACGCCGAAGGCCTCAACAACCTCGCCAAGGACTACTCGACGCTGTACCCGATCGCGTCGCGCTGCGGCGTCTTCGCGAAGACCGACCTGCAGCCCCTCATCAACGACGGCGCCGCCAAGCCGGACCTCGCCGCCTCGATCTTCACTGCCGTCGCCACGCAGACGATCGCTGGCCTCGCCGCCGGTCGTCCTATCCATGGCACCGTCGTCTTCCTCGGCGGCCCGCTGTTCTTCATGTCGGAACTGCGTGAAGCATTCCGCCGCGCCCTCGACGGCAAGGTCGACGAGTTCATCACGCCGACGGACGCCCACCTCTACGTCGCGTACGGCGCCGCGCTGACGGTCGGCGAGCCGGAGAATCTCGAGGACGACCAGCGATTCGCCCCGCGCACCGCCGGCGAGATCATCGCCGCGCTCGAGGACCTCAAGAACATGCCGGCGAACACGCAGACAATGCCGCCGCTGTTCGCCACCAAGGCCGACCGCGAATCGTTCGACAGGCGGCACCATGCCGAGCACGTCCATGTCGGCACGCTCGAAGGCGCGACCGGCCCGCACTTCCTCGGCATCGACGCCGGCTCCACGACAATCAAGGCGACACTCGTCAACGACGACCGCGAAATCGTCTGGTCGTCGTACGCCACCAACGAGGGCAGCCCGCTGACGGCCGCCGTCGAGATCGTCCGCACCATCCAGAACGAGCTGCCGCCGGAGGCGTGGATCGCGCGCTCGTGCGCGACCGGCTACGGCGAGGGCCTAATCACGACCGGCCTGCACCTCGACGAGGGCGTCGTCGAGACGATGGCCCACTACCGCGGCGCCGAAATGGTCAAGCCCGGCGTCACCGCGATCATCGACATCGGCGGCCAGGACATGAAGTACCTCGCCATCGCCGACGGCGTCATCGACTCGATCGCCGTCAACGAGGCCTGCTCGTCCGGCTGCGGATCGTTCCTGCAGACGTTCGCCCAGTCGATGGGCCTGACGATCGAGGAGTTCACGCAGGCCGCGCTCAACTCGACGAACCCCGTCGACCTCGGCTCGCGCTGCACCGTCTTCATGAACTCGTCGGTCAAGCAGGCGCAGAAGGAAGGCGCGTCGATGGAGGACATCGCCGCCGGCCTGTGCTACTCCGTCGTGCGCAACGCGCTGTACAAGGTCATCAAGCTGCGCGATTCCGGCGAGCTCGGCGACACCGTCGTCGTCCAGGGCGGCACGTTCCTCAACGACGCCGTGCTGCGCGCGTTCGAGCTGCTCACCGAGCGCGAGGTCACCCGTCCGAACATCGCCGGCCTGATGGGCGCCTATGGCGCCGCGCTGACCGCCCGCATGCACTACGAAGACGCCGCCGACGACGAGGCGGGCGCCGCCCATACCGTCTCCGACATCCTGTCCGGCGAACAGCTCGACAGCCTGTCGATGACCACCGAGCGCGACATCTGCAAGCTGTGCCAGAACCACTGCAAGCTGACGATCACGACGTTCCAGGACGGCAGCCGCTACGTGACCGGCAACCGCTGCGAGCGCGGCGGCGACGCGAAGAAGCAGCGCAGCGACCGGCCGAACCTGTACGACTACAAGTACAAGCGCGCGTTTGCGTACCGCCGCCTGACCGACAAGAAGGCGTACCGCGGCGAGATCGGCATCCCGCGCGTGCTCAACATGTACGAGAACTACCCGTTCTGGTTCACGCTGCTGACGTCCCTCGGCTTCAAGGTCGTCATCTCCGGCCGCAGCTCCCACGAACTGTTCGAGCAGGGCATCGAGAGCATCGCGTCGGAGAACATCTGCTATCCGGCCAAGCTCGTCCACGGCCACATCAAGTGGCTGCTCAACAAGGGCATCAAGAACATCTTCTACCCGTGCGTGAGCTACGAGGAATACCTCGTCGAGCACACCGACAACCACTACAACTGCCCGATCGTCGCGAACTACCCGGTCGTCATCGGCGCGAACATGCCCGAGCTGCGCGCCGAGGGCGTCAACTACATGCGCCCGTACTTCAACATGGCCAACCACGACCTCATGGTCGACAGGATCGTCGCCGAGTTCGCGTGGGCCGGCGTGTCCCGCGAGGAAGCCGAAACGGCCGTCGCCGCCGCGTACGCCGAGGACAAGGTCTTCAAGAACGACATCCAGATGGAAGGCCTGCGCGCGCTCGCGTACATGAAGGAACACGACTGCCGTGGCATCGTGCTCGCCGGCCGCCCGTACCACGTCGACCCGGAAGTCAACCACGGCATTCCGGAAACGATCTGCTCGCTCGGCATGGTCGTGCTGTCGGAAGACTCGGTCTGCGGACTGAAGCCGGGGGAGGACCTCCACCTGTCGGAATTCCTGTCGGCAGACGAGGACGATCCGCGCAAGAAGAACGCCGACGGCTTCCGCCACGTCGGCGACCGCAAGCTCGAGAAGATGCCGCTGCGCGTCACCAACCAGTGGGCGTACCATTCGCGCCTGTACACCGCCGCGAACTTCGTCGCGTCGTACCCGGGCCTCGAAATGGTGCAGCTCAACTCGTTCGGCTGCGGTCTCGACGCGATCACGACCGACCAGGTCGCCGAGATTCTCGCCGACAAGGCCGACGTCTACACGATGCTCAAGATCGACGAGGTCTCGAACCTCGGCGCCGCGAAGATCCGCCTGCGCTCGCTCAAGGCCGCCGTCGAGGAACGCGAGCGCAACGGCGAACGTTCCGGCGCCATCGTCGAGGAATTGATGAACGATCCGACCGGGACCGAGCTGGACGCCGTCACGATGGCCAACACCTCGGTGACCCCGTCCGCGCCCGCGCCGGCCGACCGGCAGGGCGAATTCCGCAAGACCGGTTCGGCCGCGCCGACGCCCGGTCGCCAGGTCCTGCTCGACACCGTCATCGAGAACTCGCCAAAGCTCGCGAAGGGCGTCGCCGAAGCCAACCGCCGCACCGAGGCGATGCTCGCCGCGTCGCGCAAGGCCCAGGGCAACGGCGCCGGCAAGAAGAAGGCGCGCACCAACGCGACGATGACGAACTACTCGCACAAGGTCCCGTTCACAAAGGACATGCGCGACTACACGATCGTCGCCCCGCAGATGAGCCCGATCCACTTCTCGATCGTCGAGGCCGCCGTGCGCGCGTCCGGCTACAAGTTCGACGTGCTCGAGCACGCCAGCCACTCCGACGTCGAAACCGGCCTCAAGTACGTCAACAACGACGCCTGCTACCCGGCGATCATGACGATCGGCCAGCTCATCGCCGCGATCGAGGAAGGCAAGTACGACCCGGACAAGGTCGCGCTCGCCATCACGCAGACCGGCGGCATGTGCCGCGCGACGAACTACTACGGCCTCATCCGCAAGGCGCTCGTGGATTCCGGCTACCCGCAGATCCCGGTGCTCGCGATCTCGACGCAGGGACTGGAATCCAACCCCGGCTTCAAGCCGACGCCGGCGCTGCTGCACCGCGTCGCCAAGTCGCTGATCCTCGGCGACCTGCTGATGAAGTGCCTGTACCGCGTGCGCCCGTACGAGCAGGTGCCCGGCACGGCCGACAGGCTCTACGAGACGTGGAACACGATTTGCCGCGAGACGATGCAGCACCACGGCCGTTCGAAGACGTACGCGAAGGCGTTCCGTGACGGCGCCTACCTGCCGTACGCCAAGCTGTGCCGCAAGATGGTCGAGTCGTTCGTCAACATCCCGATGAAGGACATCCCGCGCAAGGTGCGCGTCGGCGTCGTCGGCGAGATCCTCGTCAAGTACCAGCCGGACGCGAACAACCACGTCGTCGACGTCATCGAGGCACAGGGCTGCGAGGCCGTCGTGCCCGGCATCGTCGAGTTCATGACGACGCGTCCGTACATCACCGACTGGAACGAGGAGAACCTCGGCACCGGCGGCAACAAGTTCGCCTACGCCGCCATGCGCAAGGCGATCGACATCTACCTCGCGCCGGTCAAGAAGGCGATCACGCAGTGCTCGAACGGCATGCTCGAGAACGACATGCCGATGCCGGAGCTCGTCAGGAAGGCCGGTGCCGTCACGTCGATCGGCGTGCAGGCCGGCGAGGGCTGGCTGCTGACGGCCGAGATCATCGAGCTTATCGAGTCCGGCTGCCCGAACGTCGTGTGCGCGCAGCCGTTCGCCTGCCTGCCGAACCACGTCACCGGCCGCGGCATGTTCGGCAAGCTGCGCAGGCTGTACCCGGGCGCCAACATCGTGTCCATTGATTACGATCCGGGCGCCTCCGAGGCCAACCAGCTCAACCGCATCAAGCTGATGATCGCCGCCGCCAAGAAGGCCGCCCGCGACCGCGACCTCGCCAGCGACGAGGAAAAGGCCGCGTGACACAAACTCCCTCCTTGGAGGGAGTCAAAAATCCGAAGGATTTTTGGTGGGAGTATGCAAGCGGGCTGGAACGTGACGCTGATCAAATCATGTCATGTTCCAGCCCGCTTACGAACTCCCACCGGCTCAGCTTCGCTTCGCCGACTCCCTCCAAGGAGGGAGTTTGTTGTTGTTTTGTGAAGGTTTCGAGACATTCATCGCGCGAATCGTTCAGCTTTCAATAAACCTGTGGGAAGGAACGAAGCCGACTCCACGGCGACGACGATAGGATGCGAACCATGAGCACACTTCCACCGCGAATTTCCTACGCCCACATGCTGGCGACGCCCAATCCGAAGCACATCGAGAGCCTCGTCGGGTTCTTCGAGGCCGGCTGCAATCCCGGCTGTCGCGCCGGTGACGTGACCGACGGCGGCGCGGGCGGCTTCGGCGTCGAGATCGAGCACCTGCCGGTCCACAACGCCGACGACACCGCGGTGACCTACTACGAGCCGAACGGCATCGAGACGCTGCTCAAGCGCATGCGGCCGTTCTACGACGAAGCCGAGGAGTACTGGGAGAACGGCCACCTGGTCGGCCTCGGCCGCGACGGCATCGCGATCTCGCTCGAGCCGGGCGGCCAGGTCGAGACGTCGATCGGCATCCTCGACGATCCGGACGCCCTCGTGCCGGCATACAGGCAGTTCCGCCGCGAAACCGACCCGATCCTCGACGAGCTCGGCTTCCGGCTCATCAGCTACGGTTACCAGCCGGCGACGTCCGTCTACGACATTCCCGTCAACCCGAAGGCCCGCTACGACGCGATGACCGACTTCCTCGGCCGCATGGGCGAGTTCGGCCCGTGCATGATGCGCTGCTCGGCCGCCACGCAGGTCTCGATCGACTACGCCGACGAAGCCGACGCGATCGAGAAGATGCGAATCGGCACGGCCGTCGGCCCGATCCTCGCGTACTTCTTCCGCAACTCGCCGTACTTCGAGGGCCGCGAGAACCCGTGGCCGCTGATGCGCCAGCGGATGTGGGACTATATGGACTTCGGCCGCACGAACGTCACGCCGGGCCTGTTCGATCCGCGCTTCGGCTGGGAGGACTACGCCGTCGACGTGCTGTCGACGCCGCTGATGTTCGCCGACCTCTCGCACACGCCGGAAGCCGCCGGCCTGCCGAAGGCGAAGCAGTACCGTCCGTCGTTCCGCGAGAACGCCGGCGAAGTCTACCCGGACCGGCCGCTCAACCAGTACGAAATCAACCATGTGCTCTCCACGCACTTCAACGACGTGCGGCTCAAGAACTTCATCGAGCTGCGGCACTGGGATTCGCTGCCGATCGAGCGGGCCGAAAAGCTCACGAGAATCGTCGGCGACATTTTCTACGATCCGGCACGCCTCGAGGCGGTGCGCACGAAGATCGCCGGCGTCCGCGAAGCCGACGTCCTCGAGGCGAAGTCCACGCTCCAGGCCCGCGGCGGTTCCGCCCGCCCCTACGATGTGGATCTCGACGAATGGCGCGAAATCCTCGGCGCCAAGGACACGCTCGACACCGTCCCCGGCGACCCGAAACACCCGGACGTCTTCCAGAAGTAGGGTCGCCGGGAGCTCCCTGGAAGGGAGCTGGCCGCGAAGCGGCCTGAGGGTCGACCGCCGATGCCGCCGAAGGCGGCGAGAGCGCGCTGGAAGGTGAGAATTCTCCGTAAAACCTCACCTGACAACAGCCTGAACGGCGAACGCGACGGCCCTGACCGGTTTTGTTCACCGTTGGCTATTTGGGTAGTGAACACCCGGCTGTCGAACGAAGATGGAATGCAGCAATAGCTCATTACGGCTTCGCGAAGCCCGCCACGGCATCCCGCCCCGCCCCGGAACTCCGGGACGGAACCCGACGACCAGCACGGACAGTCGGGGCCCCACCAAGGAGGATTGACATGGCTCGTCCAAACATCGCATTCGTTGAAAGCTCGCTCGCCGACGGTTCGTTCGAGGGCAAGATCGCCCGCGAGGCCATCGCCGCGCTCGGCGACCGCGTCGACGTCACCGTCGTCGACTACCGCGACCTGCCGCTGCTCAGCGACGACAACGCGTTCCCGGCTCCGGACGCCGCGCTGGCCATCCGCGACAAGTTCCAGAACGCCGACGCCGTCTGGGTCTTCACGACCGAGTACCACCACAGCCTGCCGGTCGCCGTCAAGAACCTGTTCGACTGGCTGACCTCGCCGAAGGCCGCCGAGGACAAGTCCGACCGCACCGTGCTGGAGAACAAGCCGGTCGCCATCACCGGCGTCGGCGGCTTCAAGGGCATGTTCGGCCGCATCGAGCTGGGCGACCTGCTCGAGGCCAACGGCATGCGCGTCTTCCCGGTCGAGGTCGGCCTGTCCGTGCCGGAGACCGCGTTCGAGACCGGCGAGTGGGTGATGACCGAGGGCGACATCCAGGCCATCGAGATGCAGGCCAACGACTTCCTGACCTTCGTCAACGCCAACGACGATCACGAGGAGAAGTGAGTTCCGCCGTCCACTGACGGCAATCTCCTGCTAGCGTTTGTTTTCAACGGGAACGATTCCACCGCGGAATCGTTCCCGTTTTTTCTTGTGCCGGGAACTCCCACCGGCTCGCGCTTCGCGCTCGCCGACTCCCTCTCAAGAGGGAGTGACATGCAAACTCCATCTTGAGAGGGAGTCGCTGAGCGGCGTAGCCGCGAAGCGGTGGGAGTTCCCGAGGAGGGGGTGTGTGTCGGGCTGGGAAACGCCGAAAGGGGGCCGAAAGTTGCGGGGCGGGATTGTTGCATCTACAACTGTTGTATATGCAAGGATTTAGTCTTGCTTCTGCTGTTTTCAACCACCGGGAAGACAGGAGGTGAGCAGGCATGACAGATCCGGACGACCCGTACGCCGAGTTTCGTCCCAGCGTGCAGATCCGTTCGCTGCACAACCTGATCGGCCGCTATCTGAACGTGACCGCCACGCCCGACATCCAGTCGCTCAGCGGCGGCAACATGCAGATCATCGTGTTTCTCGATCACCACGCCGACGAGGACATCTTCCAGTACGACATCGAACGCCGGTTCTCGATCACCCGGTCGACGGCTTCGCGCGTGCTCGGATTGATGGAGAAAAAGGGTCTCGTCGAGCGCCGGTCGGTCGAGCGGGACGCCCGCCTGCGCAAGATCACGCTGACGGACAAGGCCCGCGCCATCGCGCAGGAACTCCATGACAATGCCAACCGCATGGAGGAGGTCCTGCTGGCCGGTCTCGACGCCGACGCGCGCCGCCGGCTGTGCGAGACGCTCGACCGCATGAAGCACAACCTGCTGGACACCGGCCTGATCGGATCGGAATGCAGCGCCACCCACGACCGCGAAACCGCGGAGGTGACGGCTGCGTCGAACGAGTCCACGGAGGAATCGTCGCGGGAATCGTGACACAAGCAAAAAGAAAAAAGGAACGATTCTTCCGCCGGACAGCCAGACAGAAGAAGTAAGCAAGCAAGAACAACCATCCAACGCCATTCGAGAGAGAAAGGAAGTGGTATGCGTCAACCAACCGTTGCGGTGGCCGGCGACGAGCCCGAGCAGGTGGAACTGCCCGAGGGCACGCCGGTCATCGGTACGCTGATCAAGTCGGTACGCAACTACAAGGGCGCCAGTATCGCCAGCCCGATCTTCGTCATCGGGGAATCCATCATCGAGATCGTCATCCCGACCGTCATGGCCACGCTGATCGACCAGGGCATCACCGGCCGCAGCATGCCGGCGATCTGGAAGTACGGCCTCATCCTGCTGCTGTGCGCCTGCTGCTCGCTGACGTTCGGCTTCCTCGCCGGCCGCTACGCCGCCATCGGCTCCGCGGGCCTCGCGAGGAACCTGCGCCACGACATGTTCAAGAAGGTGCAGGGCTTCAGCTTCACGAACATCGACCGGTTCTCTACCGGCTCGATCATCACGCGATGCACGACCGACGTCACGAACATCCAGAACGCGTACATGATGCTGATCCGCACCGGCATGCGCGCCCCGGTCATGCTGATCGTCTCGTGGATCTTCACGTTCCGCATCAGCCATGCCGTCTCGTTCGTGTTCCTCGCCTGCGTCCCGGTGCTCGGCATCGGCCTGTGCGGCATGGCGTGGTACGTCCACCCGATCTTCGAGAAGGTCTTCCACACCTACGACAGGCTCAACAACGTCGTCGACGAGAACCTGCAGGGCGTGCGCGTCGTCAAGTCCTACAACCGCGAGGCCTACGAGGACAAGAAGTTCTCGCGCATCTCGCAGCTGATCTTCAAGAACTTCACGAAGGCCGAGAAGTGCCTGTCGCTGAACTCGCCGCTGTTCTCGCTGTGCATGTACGTCTCGATGATCATGATCGCGTGGATCGGCGCCAACCAGATCGTCGCCTCCGGCAACAACGCCGCCTACGGCATGACGGCCGGCGACCTGACCGCGCTGGTCACCTACGCGATGCAGATCATGCAGTCGATGATGATGCTGTCGATGATCTTCGTCATGGTCATCATCTCGCGCGCCTCCGCCGAGCGCATCACCGAGATCATGATCGAGGAGCCGACCGTCAAGGACAACGCCAACCCGGTCACCGACATCAAGGACGGCTCGATCGACTTCGACCACGTCACGTTCCGCTACTCCGACAAGGCCGAGCGCCCCGTGCTCGACGACATCGACCTGCACATCAAGTCGGGCATGACCGTCGGCATCGTCGGCGGCACCGGTTCGGCGAAGTCGTCGCTCGTCCAGTTGATCCCGCGCCTGTACGACGTCACGTCGGGCTCCCTCAAGGTCGGCGGCCGCGACGTGCGCGACTACAACATGGAAGACCTGCGCGACGAGGTCGCGATGGTGCTGCAGAAGAACATCCTGTTCACCGGCACGATCGCCGAGAACCTGCGCTGGGGCAACCCGTACGCCACCGACGAGGAAATCAGGCACGCCGCGCAGCTCGCGCAGGCCGACAGCTTCGTCGAGGAGTTCCCGAAGAAGTACGACACGTACATCGAGGAGGGCGGCACCAACGTCTCCGGCGGCCAGCGCCAGCGCCTGTGCATCGCCCGCGCGCTGCTGAAGAAGCCGAAGATCCTGATCCTGGACGATTCGACCTCGGCGGTCGACACCAAGACCGACAAGCGCATCCGCCAGGCGTTCCGTGACGAGATCCCGGACACGACGAAGATCATCATCGCCCAGCGCGTCGCCTCCGTCGAGGAGTCCGACATGATCGTCGTGCTGCACGAGGGCCGCATCCTCGACAAGGGCACGCACGAGGAACTGCTCCAGCGCTGCGACGAATACCGCAGCATCTACGAGTCGCAGACCCAGCAGCACTCCGCCCGGGACCTCGACAAGGAGTCGCAGGACTACCACGAGGAAGAGGCCGAGGCGGAAGCCCTCCGCGACCTGCAGCTCGCCCGCGAGCACGACACCGAGTGCGAGGTCGACGAGAACGGCAAGCCGCTGGTCCGCGAGACCGTCGAGGCCGCCGCAGGCAAGCCGATCCCGGTCTCCGACGCCATCGACAACGGCATCCCGTTCGACGGGCACATTGCCGAAGATTCCGATAACGCCACGACGGGCGAATCGTCCGATTCCTCCGCCGACAACGATTCCAAGCAGGGAGGTGACCGCTGATGACGAACGCAACCGTCGCAGACGTGACCGACGACGCCGTCCTGAACGACGCCGACCGCGCCCCGGAGGGGCTGCCGCCGATCGAAGGCGGCCCGCGCAAGCAGAAATTCAAGAAGGGCACGATCAAGCGCGTCCTCGGCTACATCTTCCAGTACAAGGTGCATGTCGCCGTCGTCATCGTCTGCATCATCCTCGCGGCGATCGCGCAGGCCGGCTCCGCGCTGTTCCTGCAGACGCTGATCGACAACTACATCATGCCGCTCGTCGGCGCCGCGTCGCCGAACTGGGCGCCGCTCATCGAGGCCCTCGTCTTCATGGGCATCCTGTACGTCATCGGCATCTTCTGCACGTGGCTGTACAGCTTCCTGCTCGTCACCGTCGAGCAGGGCACGCTGAAGAAGATCCGCGACCAGATGTTCGCCCACCAGCAGACGCTGCCGATCCGCTACTTCGACACCCACGAACACGGCGACATCATGTCCCGCTACACGAACGACACCGACACGCTGCGCCAGGCGATCAGCCAGTCGTTCCCGCAGATGTTCAGCTCGGCCATCACCGCGCTGACGGCGTTCATCGCGATCTGCTGGCTGTCCGTGCCGTACGCGATCTTCGTCCTTGTCTTCTGCGTGGTACTGCTGTGCGTCATCAAGGCGCTGGTGTCCCGCTCCGGCAAGTACTTCGTCAAGCAGCAGGTGCATCTCGGCGACGTCAACGCGTTCGTAGAGGAAGCCGTCAACGGCCAGAAGGTCATCAAGGTCTTCAACCACGAGGACGCCACGCAGGCCGAATTTGACGACAAGAACGACCAGCTCTACGTCGCCAGCTCGAAGGCCAACATCTTCGGCAACGTGACGATGCCGGTCGTCAACAACATGGGCTACCTGCTCTACGTCATCTCCGCCGTGCTGTGCGGCGCGGCCGCGCTCGGCGGCTGGGCCAACTTCGGCATCTCCGGCGCCGCGTCGTTCACGCTCGGCACCACCATCTCGCTGCTGACGCTGTCCCGCTCGTTCGTCAACCCGATCGGCCAGGTCTCCCAGCAGTTCAACATGGTCATGATGGCGCTCGCCGGCGCCTCGCGAATCTTCGACCTGATGGACACGCCGTCCGAGACCGACAACGGCTCGGTGCAGCTCGTCAACGTCGAGTACGACGAGAACACGCACGAGATGCGCGAGACCGACCATGTCACCGGCTACTGGGCGTGGAAGCGCGAGCCCGGCGACAATGGCCAGCGCTCGATGGACTACGCCAAGACGCTGTCCGAGAAGGCCTACGAGATCGCGAAGAAGTCGCGCGAGTCGGCGATCACGTCGCCCGACGGACGCCTGACGCTGCTGCGCGGCGACGTGCGCTTCACCGACGTCACGTTCGGCTACGATCCGGCCAAGCCGGTCCTGCACGACATCACCTGGTTCGCCAAGCCGGGCCAGAAGATGGCCCTGGTCGGCGCGACCGGCGCCGGCAAGACGACGATCACCAACCTGATCAACCGGTTCTACGATATCCAGGAAGGCATGATCCTCTACGACGGCATCAACGTGAACAACATCCGCAAGCCGGACCTGCGCCGTTCGCTCGGCATCGTGCTCCAGGACGTCAACCTGTTCACCGGCACCGTCATGGACAACATCCGCTACGGCAAGCTCGACGCCACCGACGAGGAATGCATCGCCGCGGCGAAGCTGACGAACGCCGACAGCTTCATCCGCATGCTGCCCGAGGGCTACAACACGGTCCTCGCCGGCGACGGCTCCGGCCTGTCGCAGGGCCAGCGCCAGCTGATCTCGATCGCCCGCGCCGCCGTCGCGAACACCCCGGCGATGATCCTCGACGAGGCCACCTCGTCGATCGATACCCGCACCGAGGAAGTCGTCCAGGCCGGCATGGACAACCTGATGAAGGGCCGCACGGTCTTCGTCATCGCCCACCGCCTGTCGACGGTCCGCAACTCCGACGTCATCATGGTCCTCGACCACGGACGCATCATCGAGCGCGGCAACCACGACGAGCTGATCGCCCAGCACGGCGAGTACTACCAGCTCTACACCGGCGCCGTCGAACTCGAGTAGTCCGGCAGCGAAGGTCGACCGACCATCCGCAGGAAAAGCTCCCTTCCGGGGAGCTTTTTTCCTGTTGGATTGCGCCATCCAGACGGGTTTCGGGCCACCCTGGGCGCGTGAATCGTGCCGACTTCCGCTGTCGACGCAAACCGAACCACCGTGTTGTAATGGGATGCAGTTATCAACCGATGGAAAAGAGGCTGGCCATGGCTACGCACGAAGAGTTCGAGGAGATCCGCGAGAAGCTCGCGGAAGAGCGCGACGATTTCGAGAAGAAGGGCAACGACGTCATCGACAAGATGAAGGACGCCAAGGAAGGCTGGGAAGATTCCCACGCCGAGGACAACTTCAAGCAGGAGATCGCCACCAAGGAAGAAACCCACCAGACTCACTGAGTCCCGACTCGCCGAGTCTTGTCGGCCACGTGACGGAACGCGATCATGTTCCAGGCCGGGCGCCTGATGCCCGGTGCCGCGGCGCCCGCTCGCTGTACGCGGGTCGCCGATCACTTGCGACGACGGACAGGGGATTGACCGTCGCCGCCGCGGGCTGGACCCGAATGCCCGGACAGGGGACTTGCCGGGCGGGCCAGCACCCAGGAAGGGGCGGTGCGGCAGGAAAAATTCCTGCCGCACCGCCCATTTTTGGGTGCTGGCCCAAATTGTGAACTTTTCCGCCGGAACGGCGCCGTCAGTACGTCCACATGTTGCGCTCGTCGGCCTCGAGCGCCGTCTCGGCGTCCTCGACGACCTCGCGGCGCTGCCTCGCGGCCGTCTCCTTGCGCTCGCGGGCCTCCTCGTCGGCCTTGCGCTCGGCCGGCGACTTCTCGGTTTCCTTGACGATCTGCCTGAGCTCCTCGACATCGACGTCGTCGAGCGAGCCCTCCTTCTTCGCGCCGCCCTGCGGCATCTTGTCGTCAGACATGGTGAGTCCTTTCCCAAAAGAAAATTTCTGCACCCGCCACTCATTCTAAAATCGGCGCGATTCCTGCGCCGAGAAAGAAACCCGGGAACAGACACTCGTCGGGTCGCGCCAGCGGGGATCGGGAATGCGGCATAATAGTGAACTATTATCCGCGAGCCACGGGAGGCGACGATGGACGAAGCGAATCGGCGGAACGAGGGGGCTGCGGCCGCACAGCCCTGGACGACGGCGCAGTTGCCGGCGGCGAAGGAGCGGCGGCAACTGACGGTGTCGAGGTCGCTCGACCTGCAGTCGGTCGAGAACTGCCGCGACCTCGGCGGCATCCTGACGAAGGACGGCCGCGTCGTGCGCGCCGGCAACCTGATCCGCTCGGCCGCGCTCCACCGCGCGAGCGGCAAGGACCTCGAGACGCTGAACAACCTCGGCCTCAAGACCGTCATCGACCTGCGCATGAAGGGGGAGCGCGAGGCCGCGCGCGACCGGCTGCTCGTCGGCTGGAACATCGTCAAGCAGCCAGTGTTCACCGAGAACGGCCGCACGAAGCTCGCGCAGCTCAAGGGCATCCTCGTCAATCCCGGCACCTACATCCTGCGCCTCTATCCGACGATGCTGACCACGCCGCGCGCCGTCGACTGCTGGAAGCACATGTTCCGCTCGTTGATCGACCAGCCGGGCGGCTACCTGTGGCACTGCACGCAGGGTAAGGATCGCACCGGCGTCGCGGCGGCGCTTGTCCTCGCGAGCCTCGGCGTCGACGACGAGACGATCAAGGCCGACTATCTCGAGACGAACGAGTACATGCCGCAGGAAGTGCCGAAGTCGGTCGTCAGGATGGAACGATTCCTCGGCTGGCGCGCCGACATGGACATCGACCAGTTCCTCGAGGCGCGCCCGGCCAACTTCGAGGCGCTCCAGCGCACCGTCGCGCAGTACGGCGGCTTCCAGGGCTACCTGTCGGAAGTCGTGGGCCTGGACGATTCGGACTTCTCGGTCCTGCGCGACTTCTACACCGTCGACCGCCACTCGGCCCGCTTCACCGCCACCGAACGCGACGGCATCCTGACCAACCGCACGCCCGACGGCCTGCTGCGGGGCTAAACCGCGAATATGCCCTCGGCTCACGACAGCCGGCGACGGGGGTGGATCGGTAGGATGAAGCGTAGCGAAACTACCGTGAGAAAGGGGCGGATGATGGCCGACGACGAACTGAAGGACCTGGACAAGCAGCAGGTCGACAACCTCGAGCACATCGTCAAGGAGACCGAGGAAAAGCCCGGCACCGCCGACACGAAGGACGTCGAGGGCGTCGACGTGCGCGAGGCCGCCGAGCGCGCCCGCGACAACGTCGTGATGGGCACCGACATCGAGCAGGCAATGTCCGAGGGCCGCATCTACGGCGAGTGACGACGAAGCTCCCTGGAAGGGAGCTGGCCGCGTAGCGGCCTGAGGGTCGACCGCGCGATGCTCCGAAGGAGCGAGTGCGCGCTGGAACTGAATGGGGCTCCGTGGAACTTGAGTTTCACGGAGCCTCTCGCATTCCAGCGCGCACTGGTCGCTTCGCGACGGCGTGCGGTCGACCCTCAGTCGCCTTCGGCGACAGCTCCCTTCCAGGGAGCTTGGCGGCGTGGACTCGCGTGGCCGGGGTGGGGAGGCTGGCTGGTATAGTCGGGGTCAATGTGAGCGACGAGCCGTTATCAGCGGGGAGCTCCCGGAAGAACGGCCGGATGGCGCGCAAGAACGCGCAGGATGGCCCAGTAGACCCGGCGGGATCGGCCCGTCATAGCCGAACACAAGCGGTCGGAAGAATCGTTCCGCAGTCATGTCGAACGATTCGCACGGCAAGCGAGGTGGTACCGCGGTGACGCCCGCGACTGGCGCGCCAGACATGGCGCGCGAATCGTGCGAACTACAAAAACAGTCATCGTCCTCGTGTGGTTTGACAGGAATGCTGCTACTAGACGAGGAGTCAACGGTGAGCGAACCACAGCATGTGTATCCGAAGGCGGCGGCGGGCGACCAGCAGGCGAACGTCGCGCCGAATCCCAGTTTCCCGCAGCTCGAGGAGGACACGCTCGAGTTCTGGAATGAGAACGACACGTTCAACAAGTCGCTGGAACGCAACCCCAGCGGCGACCATAGCGACAACGAATTCGTGTTCTTCGACGGCCCGCCGTTCGCGAACGGCCTGCCGCATTACGGCCACCTGCTGACCGGCTACACGAAGGACGTCGTGCCGCGCTACCAGACGATGAAGGGCCACAAGGTCAACCGCGTCTTCGGCTGGGACACCCACGGCCTGCCGGCCGAGCTGGAAGCCCAGAAGGAACTCGGCATCGACTCGGTCGAGCAGATCGAGGAGATGGGCATCGACAAGTTCAACGACGCCTGCCGCGCCTCCGTCCTCAAGTACGTCAACGAGTGGCACGACTACGTCAACCGCCAGGCGCGCTGGGTCGACTTCGAGCACGGCTACAAGACGCTGAACATCCCGTACATGGAATCGGTCATGTGGGCGTTCAAGCAGCTCTATGACAAGGGGCTCGCCTATCAGGGCTACCGCGTGCTGCCGTACTGCCCGAAGGACCAGACGCCGCTGTCCGCGCACGAGCTGCGCATGGACGCCGACGTCTATCAGGACCGCCAGGACACGTCGGTCTCCGTCGCCGTCCGCATCAGGAAGAACGATTCTTCCGAGGACATGGCTTCCGAGAACGGCGCCTACCTCGTCTTCTGGACGACGACGCCGTGGACGACGCCGACGAACTTCGCGATCGTCGTCGGCGCCGACATCGACTATGTCGAGGTCGAGCCGACGGAAGGCAAGTTCGCCGGCAAGCGCTTCTACTTCGCGAAGGCGCTCGTCGACAACTTCGCCAAGGAACTCGGCGAGGACTACAAGGTCATCCGCGAACTCAAGGGCTCCGAGATGGCCGGCTGGACGTACTATCCGGTGTTCCCGTACTTCGCGTCCGACTCCGCGACGGCCGAGGGCGGCACGCCGGGCCCGAATGCCTACACCGTCTTCACGGCCGACTACGTCGACACCGTCGAGGGCACCGGTCTCGTCCACCAGGCCCCCTACGGCGAGGACGACATGAACACGCTCAACGCGCACGACATCAAGTCGGTCGACGTGCTGGACGCCGGATGCAAGTTCACGTCGCTGTGCCCCGACTACGAGGGCCTCTATGTGTTCGACGCGAACCTGCCGATCCTTCGCAATCTCCGTGCAGGCGACGGCCCGCTGGCCTCCATCCCGGAGGAGCGGCGCGCGCTGCTGTTCCAGGAGAAGTCGTACGTCCACTCCTACCCGCACTGCTGGCGCTGTGGCACGCCGCTGATCTACAAGCCGGTCTCGAGCTGGTTCGTCGCCGTCACGAAGATCAAGCCGCGCCTGCTCGAGCTCAACCAGGAAATCAACTGGATCCCGGAGAATGTCAAGGACGGCCAGTTCGGCAAGTGGCTCGAGAACGCCCGCGACTGGTCGATCTCCCGCAACCGCTTCTGGGGCTCGCCGATCCCGGTGTGGGTCTCCGACGATCCGAAGTACCCACGCGTGGACGTCTACGGCTCGCTCGACGAGCTCAAGGCCGACTTCGGCGACTATCCGCGCGACAAGGACGGCAACATCAACATGCACCGTCCGTACATCGACGAGCTGACGCGTCCAAACCCGGACGATCCGACCGGCAAGTCGACGATGCACCGCATCACCGACGTCCTCGACTGCTGGTTCGAGTCCGGCTCGATGCCGTTCGCGCAGTTCCACTATCCGTTCGAGAACAAGGAGACGTTCGAGGAGCACTTCCCGTCCGACTTCGTCGTCGAGTACATCGGCCAGACGCGCGGCTGGTTCTACGTGCTGCACGTCATGGCGACGGCGCTGTTCGACAAGCCGGCGTTCAAGAACGTCATCTGCCACGGCATCGTGCTCGGCAACGACGGCCAGAAGATGAGCAAGCACCTGCGCAACTATCCGGACGTCAACGGCGTCTTCGACAAGTACGGCTCGGACGCCATGCGCTGGTTCCTGATGAGCTCGCCGATCCTGCGCGGCGGCAACCTCATCGTCACCGAGGAAGGCATCCGCGACACGGTCCGCCAGATCATGCTGCCGGTGTGGAGCTCGTACTACTTCTTCACGCTGTACGCCAACGCCGCGAACGGCGGCAACGGCTACGACGCCCGCAAGCTGACGTCCGACGAGGTCCCCGGCCTGCCGGAAATGGACCGCTACCTGCTCGCGCGCACCCGCCAGCTCATCGCCGGCGTGACGGCCGACCTCGACGCGTTCAACATCTCGGACGCCTGCGCCACCGTCGCCGACTTCATCGACATGCTGACGAACTGGTACATCCGCAACTCGCGCGACCGGTTCTGGAACGAGGACGAGAACGCGTTCAACACGCTGTACACGGTGCTCGAGGCGTTCATGCGCGTCTTCGCGCCGCTCGCCCCGATGGAAGCCGAAGCCGTCTGGCGCGGACTCACCGGCGGCGAATCGGTCCACCTCGGCGACTGGCCGTACCTGACCGACCCCGCGACGGGCGCCGATACCGAGCTCGGCCGCGTCCTCGTCGACGACATCGACCTCGTCAACGCGATGGAGAAGGTCCGCGAGGTCGTCTCCTCGACGCTGTCGCTGCGCAAGTCGGCGAAGCAGCGCGTGCGCCAGCCGCTCGCGCAGCTCACCGTCGTCGTCGCCGAGCCGAGCCAGATCAACGGCTACGTCGACCTGCTCAAGAGCGAGCTCAACGTCAAGGACGTCGAGACGATCACGCTCGAGCAGGCTTCCGAGCACGGACTGAAGATCATCGACGAACTCAAGGTCAACGCCCGCGTCGCCGGCCCGCGCCTCGGCAAGGACGTCCAGTTCGCGATCAAGGCGTCGAAGACCGGCGCCTGGCACGTCGACACCGCCACTGGCCACCCGGTCGTCGAGACGCCATCCGGCGAGATCGAGCTGCAGGGCGAGGAATTCGAGCTGTCGAAGCGCGTCGAGGAGAAGGATCCGGACGCCGCGAAGACGAACGTCTCGGCCATCCTGCCGACCGGCGGCTTCGTCATCCTCGACACCGCGCTGACCGACGATCTCGTCGCCGAAGGCTACGCCCGCGACGTCATCCGCGCCGTCCAGGATGCCCGCAAGGCCGCCGGCCTCGACGTCACCGACCGCATCGCGCTGTCGCTGACCGTCCCCGCCGCCGACGTCGCCAAGGTCGAGCAGTTCCGCGACCTCATCGCCAGCGAGACGCTCGCGACGTCGATGACCGTCGCCGGAGGCGCCGAACTGGGCGCCGCCGTCGAGAAGGCCTGATTATTTCCATGTCACGATCCCGGGCACTACGCTCGGGATCGTGACAGCTTGAGAAAACAGCTTCCTGAAATCCTGTTGATGTCACGAACCCGGGCCACTGGCCCGGGTTCGTGACATCAACAGGACAAAGGCGGCCTCCGTCGTCGGCGCAAAGTGAAGGTTCACGCCTGCGCCCGTGCAGCTCCCTATAATGGGGAAGTGCTTGGGTCCGGGAGAGGGCCGCGGCGGAAGAATCGTTCCTGGAAAAGGAGTTGCCGATGAGTGATGCAGTGTGCACCGGCGACACGGCCGGCGACGGCGACTGGGTGGTTTTGTATGTCGTCACGCGGGACGGCGGCATTGTCGGCCAGCTGGAACGGCACGTCTTCGCGACCGAGGAGGAGGCGATCGCCGACTACTGGACGAACCGCGCGGGCCACGCGGTGAAGACGGCGATGTGGTGGACCGACTCGCAGTACGCGCCGAAGGAGCCGGCGACGCCGCTGCTCGACAGGAACGGCAAGCCCGTCGTCCCCGGCGAGGAAGGGCATCTGTCGGTCGCGCAGAAAGTCCGCCGCTGGAAGCCGGATGACGGCCGGCACTGGGGCGGCATGGTCTGCTACGGCCAGGTTCGGCTGATGGATGTCGGCGGCGAACGCCGCGAACTGCTCGACGTCGCCGCCGAACGCACGCAATTCGACATGGAAGACGCGCTCAAGTTCGCGTTCATGACCGATCAGGTCGGCTATCTCAACGAACGGTATGCGGCGGCGGAGTCCGCCGTCAGGCAGGCGAGGAACGATTCGTCCGTCGATGACGCCGCCACGGCCCGACTCGTGCGCGAGGAAGCCGAGATCGAGCACTCCTGCCAGCGCCTCGACCGCCAGATCCAGGAGCTTGCCGCCACGATGTTCGGCGCTCCGAAGGCCACCTCGAAGGCCGGAGCGCAGGCCGGCGCCCCGAAGGCCGGTGTGAAGTCCGGTGCACGGTCCAATGCGTTGAAGTCCGGTGCCACGGTGCCCGGCGACGCGGCGTCCGGCGACGAGACGTCCGCCGGCTCGCGCCGGGGGAGCAGCGCCACCGGCCGCAAGCCCGCCGGCGCCTTCGCCCGCTCGTCCAAGCCCCGCCGTCGCGGCTGCGCCGTCGCGAAGTAAGATTCCTGCTCTTATAGATCTCTTATTGATGTCACAGACCCGAGCCGTTGGCTCGGGTCTGTGACATCCAGGGGAGGAAAGAGTTCCTGTCTCCGCTGTCACCCCACGCCGGTAGCGGAACCACCGCCGCGAATCGTTCCATCTGACCGATCATCGAGGATAGACGATTGTTTCCAGTAAGAACGGTGCAGGGCGGGGAAGTGACGGCATGACGAACAGTACCGATGACGACGGCACGGCAGGGCCGGGCAAGTCGACGGGCCTCAATCCCGTCGAGCAGGCGACGGCGAGCGCGCCGGCCGACGAGCTCGTGCCGGCGAACGAGATCCCGACGCCGCCGCAGGTGACCACCGACAGGAACGGCACCCAGCACATCTGCTGCCGAAACGGCGCGACGCACAGCTGGCAGCAAGTCAAGATGCTGATCATGACGCTGATGTTCACGGCGGCCGCGAACGGCTTCGCGAGCGTGCAGATGTCGGTCGCGCTGCCGCGAATTTCCGACACCTACCACATCACCGTCGCCGACGCGAACTGGGTGAACATCGCCTACGCGATCGTCGCGGCGACGGCGATCATGACGTCGGCCCGCATCATGCAGCGCATCGGGCTGAAACGACTGTATTTCTGGAGCTGCCTGCTGTTCGTCATCAGTTCGGTCGTCGGCCTGCTCGCCGTGAACTTCCCGCTGATGCTGGCGGCCCGCATCATCCAGGCGATGGCCGCCGGCGTCATGTTCCCGACGATCAACACCGTCATCGTGCAGGTCGTGCCGCCGGCGAAGTCCGGCTCGATCATGTCGATCAACAGCGCCGTCATCGGTCTCGGCGCCGCCTTCTCGCCGCTGCTGTGCGGCCTGCTGATCACGTACGTCAACCTGACGTCGATGTTCGCCATCCCGCTGGTCATTGGCGTGGTGACCTTGATTCTGGGACACAAGTATGTCTTCGACGTCGAGCCGCGCATGCACAAGCAGATCAATGTCGTCTCGATCATCCTTGCGTTCGTCGGCCTCGGCTGCCTGATGTACGGCTTCAACGAGCTGACCGACAAGCCGAAGATCGCCATCCCGCTGCTCGTCGTCGGCATCGGCGTGCTGGTGGCGTTCGTCATCCGGCAGTTCCGGCTCGCCACGCCGCTGCTCAACCTGCGTCCGCTGCGTCACCTGTCGGTCTCGATCGGCGTCCTCATCTACATGACCGGCGCGATGGGCGAGCAGGCGATGCTGCTGCTGACGCCGCTCTACCTCGAGCGCGCCTGCGACAAGACGGCGTTCGTGTCCGGCCTGTGCCTGCTCATCGTCGCGATCTGCTACTCCGGCTTCATCGTGCTGACGGGACGAATCGTTGACCGCCGCGGTATGTGGCCGGAGGTATCGTTCGGCTTCCTCATCATGAGCGCGGGCCTGTTTGCGCTGATTCTGATGGCCCAGCACAAGTCCGTCATCCCGGCCGTCATCTGCGGTGCCGTCGCCGTCATCGGCGACGCCTTCATCAACGTGCCGACGAAGGACGTCGTGCTCGAGTCGCTGCCGACCCGCATGGTGCCGCATCTCAACTCGGTCTTCTCGACATCCACGCAGATCGCCAGCTCGATGGCGTCGGCGCTGTTCATCGGCCTGCTGTCGGCGACCGTAACACGTGAAACAGCCAGCGGCGTCGCTCGCTCCACCGCCTACGTCCACGGCTTCTCGGACGCCGTCTGGGTGGCGCTCGCGATCGAGATCGTCATGCTGATCGTGTCGATCTGGTATTCGCGGCAGATGGTCAAGCATGGCGAGAACAGGGTCGGGGAAAAGAAAATCTGCTGAATCGTTCAAATTTCAATCTTTTCTGTACGATTCGTCCGCGCGAAGGAGGAGGGAAGACGATGGACAATCCGACGAAGCCGACCACCGATGCGACGTTTGTCTCGAAACTGAGCCCGGCCGGCATGGCCGACCCGATCACCGGCAGCGACGGCGTGGCGCGCAGCAAGCATCTCGTGACGCTGCTGCTCGTCACCGTCATCCTGGCCAACTTTGGCGACGGCTACTGCACGATGATGATGTCGGTCGCGCTGCCGGACATCGCCGACCGCTACGGCATCACGCTGGCCGACGCCAACTGGGTGACGATCGGCTTCGCCATCACGGCCGCGACGATCGTCATGATGACGGCGACGATCATGCAGAGGATTGGCCTGACCAAGCTGTTTTTCTGGTCGAGAGTATTTCTCATCGTCGGCTGTTTGCTGGGACTGTTCGCGCTGAATTATCCGATGATGCTGGTCGGCCGGTTGCTGCAGGGCATGGCGGCCGGAGCCCTGTTCCCGATTGCCAACTCGGTCGTCATACGCGTGGTGCCGCCGGCGCATTCCGGCGCGATCCTGTCGCTCAACAGCGCGGCGTTCGGCTTGTCCGTCGCCGTCGCGCCGCTGGTCAGCGGCCTGTTTTTGTCTTATGTTTCCTTGCGGTCTATCTTCCTGTTTCCCCTGGTCCTGGCGGTCGCCACGATGATCATGGGCTTTGCGTGGGTCCACAACGTCGAGCCGCGCAGCTATCGCAAGATCGATCCGCTGTCCGTAGTGCTGGCCGCGATCGGCCTGGCGACACTGATGTACGGATTCAACGAGCTCACCGACAAGCCGGCCATCGCCATCCCGCTGCTCGTCGTCGGCATCGCGCTGCTCGTCTGGTTTGCCAGGCGACAGCTGCACCTGCCAGTGCCAGTGCTTGACCTGACGCCGCTGCGCAACCACCTGTACGTGACGGTGGACATCCTGCTCTACATGACTGGTGCAATGGGCCAGCAGGCCGTGCTGCTGTTGCTGCCGCTGTATTTCGAGCGGGCCCGCGACTTTACCGAGTTCGTCTCGGGCGTGCTGATGCTGATCGTCACGCTGTTTTATGCCGTTTTCGATGTGTACTCGGGCCGGATTGTCGACAAGCACGGCATGTGGCCGGCGGTATTTAGCGGCTTTGCATTGATGACGGCGGGTCTGGTCGGCACCATCCTGCTATCCGGCACCCACCTGATCTGGCTCATCGTCATCGTCGCCGGTCTTGGCGTCATGGGCTTCGCGCTGATCAACGTCCCCGGCAAGGACGTCGTGCTCGAGCGCGTACCGAGCGACCTGCTGTCGCATGTCAACGCCGCCTACTCGACGTCGACGCAGATCGCCAGCTCGATCGGTTCGGCCCTGTTCGTCGGCATCCTGTCCGCCGACGTCGTGCGCCTGACCGCCCGCGGCATCTCCCGTTCCAACGCCTACGTCCAGGGTTTCCAACACTCGATGTGGATCGCCGTCGCGATCGAGGCCGTCATGACCGTGGTCTCGCTGTGGTACAGTCGCCAGATGCTCAAGCACCACATGGCCCGTCTCGGCGATAAGCCGGTGGGCGTGTGACTTCGCACTTTTCAAATGGTCACTTGGGAAGTGCGAACTTTTCCACGGATTTCGGCCGCCAGGAAGCTCAAATGACAGGAGAATCTTCGCACTTCTCAAATGCCCATACGGAAAGTGCGGAGTCAAAACAGAGAAGGCGGCATGATTGCGTGAGAAGATGGAAGACAGTTGGTGATATCCATGATCGGGTTGAAAGGAAGGCGACGAGATGAACGCAACGGATGCCGATCAGCAAGCCGCCATCGAACTGGCCAAGCGGCTGGAGATTGACTTGATGTGGAAGACTGCCAACATCGAGGTCGACGGCATCACGTTTCCGGACACGGCGACCATCGTCGAGGGGCGGGCGCCGGCCAACATGTCCGTCGATGACATCGTCGTCGTCAATAACATCAAGCACGCCTGGCAGTTCCTCTTTGACAACGTCAGGTACCCGCTTGACTGGTCATATGTGTCCGAATACAACCGCACGCTGGGGGAGGGCCTGATCCGCGACGCCGGCGCCCTGCGCACCATCGACGTGCGCATCGGCGGCACCGACTGGATTCCGGTCATCCCGACGCTCGAGACCAGCCATGACCTCATCGAGGACCTCAATCTATCTGTCGAGGACCCCGTTGACCGTGCCATCGGCGCGATGTGCGCGATCATGCGCGGTCAGTGGTTCGTCGACGGCAACAAGCGCACCGCGCTGATGGCCGCCAACCACATCCTCATCCACGAGGGTATCGGCATCTTCTCCGTGCCGCCTGCCGGCAAGCCCGAATTCCTGACGCTCCTGCTGACGTACTACGAAACCGGCGACGCTACTGCCCTGGCCGAATGGTGTCGCGAATACGCCGTCGACTATCTACCCGGCGGATTATCCCTGCATCAGCAGAAAACAAGAAAATAGCACGATTCGTCCGTCATTTCCACTGCTTGTACCTTTGATGATTTTTCCCCTGATGCTACAAACTCGAGTTGTCAAATCGGGTTGGTGACATCAAGGAAAACCGATCCCGAATATCCACCATTGTGCCTAATGGAGAGAATTGATGGAATTGCAGATACGAGAATTGCGTAAGCACGACCACGATGCTGTCATCCAATACGCCATAGAAGGCATGCATTTTAATGCATATCTGGATAACAAGCTGATCTTAAACCTGTATGGCCGGTATTTCTGGTACCTCGAATTGACGAATGCCACGCAGGTCATTGCGGCGTATATGGGTGATGAACTGGCTGGCGTGCTGGTCGTGGACATGGACGGTGAGGCCAAGCCGTACGCGTCCATGTGGAAGCGCCTGTACGTCAAGGTGTTCGACCTGCTGCAACATGCTTTCTATAAGGGTGGAGTGGAACCCTACGACAAGGCAAACGAGGCAATGCTGGCGGTCTACAGGAAAGAACACCATCCTGACGGGCAGATCCGGTTCCTGGCGGCAAATCCGCACCTCAAGGCGAAGGGAATCGGCACGTTTCTGCTGAACGAACTGGCACGAAGAGTGCGGGGAAAGGAACTGTATTTGTTCACGGACAGCCAGTGCTCATATCAGTTTTACGAACACAGGGGCTTTACTCGCGGCGGGGAGCGGGATATCGACATGGACATGAAGACGAAGGATGTGCCTCTCACCTGCATGCTGTTCAGCCGGCAATTCTAAGGTTCCCGACTTGAGCGTAGAAGACATGCGGCAGAAGACGAGCATCGGCGTGGCTCCGCCGGCGACGCCGGCGGGACGGCGCTGATCATGCTGTCGACGCCGGCGGAGTCGATATGACTACGCCAGCGCGGCGTGGTTGGCGAGCAGGGTGACGACGGCGACGACGCCGATGACGATGGCGCCGAGGACCAGGACGCGGTTGAGGGCGGCCTCGACGGAGCCGCCGACCTTGTAGAGGTGGACGCGGTGTCGCTGGTTGACGCGTTTCCGGTGGCCCATGCGGCCGCTCTTGCGGTAACGCGTCAGCGGCCACAGCCAGCAGACGCCGCTCGTGCTCAGCGAATCGAGCAGGATGTGCGTGAACATGCCCGCGGCGAGCCATGCGAGCCATGGCAGCCATGTCGAGAAGAACAGCAGCACGAGGATCGGCCAGATGCTGTGCGTCAGCGTGCGGTGGGGGAACGGCCAGCGGATCAGCCCGGTATGCAGGATCTTGCAGATGCTGCTCGTTGGCACGTCGATGTCCGGCAGCAGCGTGCCGACAATGAACGCGACCACGCCGACAGCCAGACCGCGCAGCCGCGCGCCCCAGCTCATCGCCGCGACGCCGTCGAGGACATGGGAGAACCACTGTGCATAGGCGGCGCCGAGCCCGGACGCCGGCTGCCCGGTCAGCAGCCTGACTCCGGCGATCGTCGCCACGCCCGCGCCGATGACGCCGAGCGCCACGCCCGACTCCACATGGTGCCGTCCCAGCATTGTCCTCGTTCCTTTCAGCTTCGGTCGGTTCAGCCCGCAGATAAACGGGTGACTAAAAACGCTATGCAATGATAACTGAACATCTGTTCGAATGCTGTCGTCGCGTGTTGGGTTGCGCCGTCGCGGCAGTCTGCGTCGTCGCCGTTGCCGCGCCGGCTCGCGTCTCCGCCGTGCCGCCCTCGTCGTTAGGATGGGAGCCATGACTCAACGAATCGTCGCGGGAATCGTCGCACATGTCGACGCTGGCAAGACCACGCTCTCCGAAGCGCTGCTGTATCAATCGGGCAAATTGCGCAAGCTTGGCCGCGTCGACCATGGCGACGCCTATCTCGACAGCGACGACATCGAGAAGGCTCGCGGCATCACGATCTTCGCCGAGCCGGCCATCCTCGACCTGCCGGGCCGGGGGAGCGGCTCGCCGGCGGCTGGCGGCGCTGCCGGCAACGTTGCCGGCGCCGACGACGGCCCGGCCGACGACATCGAGCTCACGCTGATCGACACGCCCGGCCACGTCGACTTCGCCGCCGAAACGGAGCGCGCGCTCGCCGTGCTCGACTACGCCGTCCTCGTCGTCTCCGGCACCGACGGCGTGCAGGGCCACACGGAAACACTGTGGCGACTGCTACGGCATTATCATGTCCCGACGTTCGTCTTCGTCAACAAGATGGACGCGCCGACCGCCGACCGCGCCGTCGTGCTCGCGCAGCTGCGCCGGCGGTTCGGCGACGGCGTCGTCGATTTTTCGGAGAATCTGGACGATTCGTCCGAGGACATCGCGATGCAGGACGAAGCCGCCACCGAGGAATTCCTCGACGCCGGCACGCTGTCGACGGCGACAATCGCGAGGCTGGTTGCCGAACGTAAGGTCTTCCCGGTGTATTTCGGGTCGGCATTGAAGCTCGACGGCGTCGACGAGTTCCTCGACGGCTTCGCGACGTACGCGCGCCAGCCGGCGGAGGAGGGCGCCGGCGAGTTCGCGGCCCGCGTCTACAAGATTTCGCACGATGCGCAGGGCAACCGGCTGACCTGGCTCAAGGTGACCGGCGGCACGCTGCGCGCCAAGATGATGCTCGAGACCGACAGGGCGGGCGAATCGTTCAGCGAAAAGGCCGACCAGGTGCGGCTCTACTCCGGCGCGAAGTTCGAGACGGTGGCCGGGCTGCCGGCCGGTTCCGTCGCCGCCGTCGCCGGCCCCGGGCACACGTACCCCGGCGAGGGACTCGGCGCGGCCGCCGACGTCGGCGAGCCGACGTTGCAGCCGGTGCTCACGTACACGCTGCTCCCCGGCGACAACGACATTCACAAGTGCCTCCTCGCGCTGCGCGAGCTCGGCGACGAGGATCCGCTGTTGCACGTCGTCTGGGACGCCGCGCTGCAGGAAGTGCGCGTGCAGCTGATGGGCGCCGTCCAGCTCGAGATCGTCGAGCAGCTGTTGCACGACCGCTTCGGCCTCGACGTCACGTTCTCGCCCGGCTCCATTCTCTATAAGGAAACGATTCTCGCGCCGGTCGAGGGTGCCGGTCATTTCGAGCCGCTGCGCCACTACGCCGAGGCGCACATCCTGATCGAGCCGCTGCCGGAAGGCTCCGGCGTCGAGGTCGCGAGCGCGATGAGCGAGGACGATCTCGACCGCAACTGGCAGCGGCTGATCATGACGCACCTGCGCGAACGCGACTTCGCCGGCGTGCTGGTCGGCGCCCCGCTGACCGACGTGCGGCTGACGCTTGTCGCCGCCCGCGCCCACGACAAGCACACCGAAGGCGGCGACTTCCGCCAGGCGACGTACCGCGCCGTCAGGCAGGGGCTGATGGAGGCGAGGGCCGGCGTCGCCATCAAGCAGGGTCTACCGGGCATCCAGCCGGACTCTGCCAGCCCCTACGAAGTGGCCGAACGCTACGGCGGCGACTCCGTGGATGAAGCCTCGCCTGACGAGACGGAAGATGCCGGTGCACAGCGCGCGTCAGAGACTCCCTCTTCAGAGGGAGTCGGAAAACGCGAAGCGTTTTCCGGTGGGAGTTCGCGAGCCACCGGGAACGCGAGTAACTCTACGGAACCCTCCGGCGGCGACGACAGTGCCGAACCGCTCACCCGCTGCCGCATCGCCGGCACCGGCAACTGCCAGCTCCTGGAACCGTGGTACCGCTTCCGGCTCGAGGTGCCGCAGGACCTGATCGGCCGCGCGATGGCCGACATACAGCGCATGGCGGGCAGCTTCGGCACGCCGGCGACCGATGGCGACTACGCGGTGCTCGAGGGCACGGCACCGGTCGCCGAGATGCGCGACTACGCGATGGCCGTCAACGCCTACGCCCACGGCCGCGGCCACCTGACCTGTTCCTTCGACGGCTACCATCCCTGCCACAATCAGGACGACGTGCTGGCGGACCCCGACCACGCGAACTACGATCCGGAGCGCGACCTCGAGAACACGCCGGATTCGGTCTTCTGCGCCCACGGCGCCGGCTACCCGGTCAAGTGGTACAAGGTCCCCGAATTCATGCACCTTCCCTACGCCACCGCGATGTGACATTCAGATGCCTGATCCCCTGGAAGGGGATCAGGCGCGAGGCGCAGCCGAGCCGAGGGGTCGACTTGCGGAACGTAACCTCGCGTTCCAGCGCGCCGCTCGCCGCTTCGCGGCATCGGGCGGTCGACCCTCAGCCTCGCTTCGCTCGGCAGCTCCCTTCCAGGGAGCTTTTCTCCTTAGAAACAAAAAACCCGGCGAGTCGCCGGGTTTGCAGTGGAGCGGACAACGGGACTCGAACCCGCGGTCTCGACCTTGGCAAGGTCGCGCTTTACCAACTAAGCTATGTCCGCATTCTTGAGTTATTCACCGAGTCTCCTCGATGCTCGTGGGCGATACAAGATTCGAACTTGTGACCCCTTCCGTGTCAGGGAAGTGCGCTACCTCTGCGCCAACCGCCCAAGCAACGAGATGAAATACTACGACGAACGGGTATCTGGCGCAACTCTCGGGCGTGTCGAAACGGGGGAGTCGTGCGGAAAAACGGCGGAACCGTCCGCCAAATGAGCGGTGACGGGGGAGCGACGCGGACGAATCGTTAGAATCCCCGGTGAGCGAAACCCCGGCGCCACGCAACGGTCCCGGGAGCGACGGAAGCAGAAGAAAGTAGAAAGAAAGCAGAACAGGAGTGACGATGAACGGCAATATCGAGGCGATCGCGACGTCGCAGGCGCCGCTGGCGCTCGGCGCGTACAGCCAGGCGGTCAAGGCGAACGGCTTCATCTTCGTGTCCGGCCAGCTCGGCATCGACCCGGCGACCGGCGAGCTCGACGGCGGGTCGGCCGCCGAACAGGCGACGCGGGCGCTGAAGAACATCCGCGCCATCCTCGATGCCGCCGGCGCCGGATTCGAGCACGTCGTGCGCGCGACGATCTACCTGAAGAACGTCGACGATTTCGCCGAAGTCAACGCCCGCTACGCCGACATGTTCACCGGCACCGTCAAGCCGGCCCGTGTGGCGTTCGGCAACAACATGATCCCGAACGGCGCCCTCGTCGAGATCGACGCCATCGCCGTCGACCCGAAAGCCTGACCGCTCAGACTCCCTCATTGGAGGGAATTAATGGGACATTCGGTTAGCCTTTCGGCTAATCTGGTGACCCATGAGTCCAGAAGCGCTGAGTGAACTGATTTTCAATATTGCCAACACCCTGATTTCCGAAGGCAAGGCCGGCCAGCTGACCGCCGAGCAGCTGCCAGCGGCCGACAAATTCGCCGTCATGCGGCCGAAGGACCGCGCGCACGGCGACTGGGCGTCGAACGCCGCCATGCAGCTCGCGAAGAAGGCCGGCATGAAGCCGCGCGATCTCGCCGAGCTGTTCGCCGGCGAGCTCGCGAAGACCGCCGGCATCAAGTCGGTCGAGGTGGCCGGCCCCGGCTTCATCAATATCGTGCTCGATTCGTCCGCGGCGGCCGCGGTCGTGGACCAGGTGCTCGAAACCGGCACGAAGTTCGGCCACAACGACCATCTCAAGGGCGACACGTTGAACCTCGAGTTCGTCTCCGCGAACCCGACCGGCCCGATCCACATCGGCGGCACCCGCTGGGCCGCCGTCGGCGACTCGATGGCCCGCGTGCTCGAGGCCAACGGCGCCGAAGTCGTGCGCGAATACTACTTCAACGACCACGGCGAGCAGATCAACCGCTTCGCGAAGTCGCTCGTCGCGGCCGCCCACGGCGAGCCGACGCCGGCCGACGGCTACAAGGGCGCCTACATCGACGAGATCGCGCGCCGCGTCATCGCCGAGGCCAACGCCGACGGCGTCGACATCCTCGACCTGCCGCGCATCGACGGCGGCCTCAACGACGACGGGGAACCGCTCGGCGAAGGCGACTCCGCCCAGCGCGAGGAATTCCGCAAGCGTGCCGTGCCGATGATGTTCGCCGAAATCCAGCACTCGATGGACGAATTCCGCGTCAAGTTCGACGTGTGGTTCCACGAGAACTCGCTGTACACCGACGGCAAGGTCGAGAAGGCCATCGACTACCTGCGCCAGCAGGGCGACATCTACGAGAAGGACGGCGCCACCTGGTTCGAGTCGACGAAGCACGGCGACGACAAGGACCGCGTCATCATCAAGTCCGACGGCCACTACGCCTACTTCGCCGCCGACATCGCCTACTACTACGACAAGCGCCACCGCGCCATCAACCCGGCCGACATCGCGATCTACATGCTCGGTGCCGACCACCACGGCTACATCGGTCGCATGATGGCGATGTGCGCCGCGTTCGGCGACAAGCCCGGCGAGAACATGCAGATCCTCATCGGCCAGCTCGTCAACGTCATGAAGGACGGCAAGCCCGTGCGCATGTCGAAGCGCGCCGGCAACGTCGTCACGATCGACGATCTCATCGACGCGATCGGCGTGGACGCCTCCCGCTACTCGCTGGCCCGCACCGACTACAACTCGCCGGTCGACATCGACCTCAACCTGCTGGCGTCGCACTCGAACGACAACCCGGTCTACTACGTGCAGTACGCGCACGCCCGCTCCTGCAACGTCGACCGCAACGCGGCCGCCGCCGACGTCTCCTACGTCGGCGCCGACCTGTCGCTGCTGGACACCGAGGCCGACGGCGAAGTCATCGCCGCGCTCGCCCAGTGGCCGTCCGTCCTCGCCCAGGCCGGCGACCTGCGCGCCCCGCACCGCATCGCCCACTACCTCGAGGACCTCGCCGCCGCCTACCACAAGTGGTACAACGTCGAGCGCGTCGTCCCGATGGACACCGCCGAGCAGGAAGCCCGCCTCGACGAGGAAGCCGCGAAGGAACTGCGCATCGCGAAGAACCCGGAGCCGGCCCGCGCCGCGGCCCGCCTTAAGCTCAACGACGCCGTCCAGAAGACGATCGCCAACGGCCTCGACCTGCTCGGCGTCACCGCCCCCGACCATATGTGATACCTTGACTCCCTCCTCGGAGGGAGTCGAAAATCCGTGAGGATTTTCGGTGGGAGTTCGCGAGCTGGCTGGAAGCTGCCGTTTCCCGAAAACGTAACATTCCAGCGGTCTCGCGGACTCCCACCGACTCGACTTCGCTTCGCTCGTCTCGTCGACTCCCTCCAAGGAGGGAGTCGGGAAAGGATCTTCCCATGACTCCCATCTGGCCTGAAGCGACCGCCGTCAACGAACGCGGCCAGCTGACGTTTCACGGTATCCCGGCGGCCGACCTGCTCGACGAGTTCGGCTCGCCGCTCTACGTCATCGACACCGACGAGGTGCGCCGGCGCGCCGCGCATTTCGTGCGCGCCGCCGCCGACGCCTTCCACAACGCGACGACGCACGTCAGCTACGCCGGCAAGGCGTTTCTGAGCCGCGAAATCGTGCGGATCGTCACCGAGGAGGGCATGTTCGTCGACACCTGCACGCTCGGCGAGATGAAGATCGCGCTCGCCGCCGGCGTGCCGGGCCGCCGCCTCGTGCTGCACGGCAACAACAAGTCGGACGAGGAAATCGAGCTCGCCATCCGGGAAGGCTTCGCGAAGATCGTCGTCGATTCTCCCGACGAACCCAAACGCATCGCCGCGATCGCCCGGAAAGTCGGCAAGCGCGCCCGCGTCATGCTGCGCGTCACGTCCGGCATCCACGCCGGCGGCCACGAGTTCGTCTCGACGGCCCACGAGGACCAGAAATTCGGCGTCTCGCTGCTGCCGGCCGGCGCCGATCCGGACGTCATCGACTCGATCTGGGACGATTCGTCCGCCGTCACGCCCGCCTCGACGAACGTATTTGTTGTCGAGAAGCGAGGCGGAGACGCGTCGGAAGAATCGTCCAGTCCGAACGATTCGAACGATTCGTCCCGTCACGACATCCGCTACCCGTACGACCTCGCCGCCGTCGACATCTCCGATGCCGACCGCGCGCTTGCCGCGGCGATCCAGACGGTCGCCGACGGTCCGGCAATCGGCGTGCTCAAGTCGATCGCGCGGCTGTCCGGCGACCTCGAACTCGTCGGCATCCACTCGCACATCGGCTCGAACATCCACGACGCCGACGCGTTCATCCGCGCCGCGCGCCGCATGATGCTGCTGCGCAAGACGTTCTACGCGACGAACGGCGTCACGCTGCCGGAAGTCGATCTCGGCGGCGGCTACTCGGTCGCCTACACCGACGGCGAGGACTCGATGGACATCGACGCCGAGCTGGACCGCCTCGCCGCCGCCGTGCGCGACGCGAACCGCATGCTCGGCATGCCGGTGCCGGTCATCTCGTTCGAGCCGGGCCGCTGGATCGTCGCGCCGGCCGGCGTCACGCTGTACCGCGTCGGCACCGTCAAGCCCGTCCGGCTCGGCGGCGACAAGACGAACCCGTTCACCGGCGAGCCGGTTACCGAACGCGTGTATGTGTCCGTCGACGGCGGCATGAGCGACAACATTCGCCCGGCGCTGTACGGCGCGGCGTACACGGCGCGGCTTGCGAATCGTAACGATGTGAACGATTCGTCCGCCGATGTGCTGTGCCGCGTCGTCGGCATGCACTGCGAGTCCGGCGACATCGTCGTCAACGACGTCATGCTGCCGGCCGACATCCGTCGCGGCGACATCCTCGCCGTCCCGGTGACCGGCGCCTACGGCCGCACGATGGCCAGCAACTACAACCAGGCGCTGATCCCTGCCGTCGTCGCCGTCAGTCACGACGGCGCCCACGTCATGCTCCGCCGCCAGACGATCGGGGACCTGCTGGGCTACGACGTCAGCGAGTAGTCCAATTCCCAAGCGCCCTGGAAGGGAGCTGTCGGCGAAGCCGACTGAGGGTCGACCGCACGTCGTCGCGAAGCGACGCGTGCGCGCTGGAACTGGAAGCGTTCTACGGGACTCTTCCAGTTCCAGCGCGCTCTCGCCGCCTTCGGCGGCATCGGCGGTCGACCCTCAGCCTCGCTTCGCTCGGCAGCTCCCGGAGAAGCCGCAAACGCTCGCTTACTCGCGTTTGCATATTCCAGCGGCGGGCGCCAGGGAGCTCTCGCCGGTCACTTTCGTGACCAATGTCTCTTCTCGCATATCCGACGTGCGGCCCCCGTCCGAGCATTCCATCCCGTACAATCGGCACTACATGATTCCGGTTGGAGACGCCGGCTGGACGCACGAAAGGACTGAAGGACCGTGGCACTGACTGAAGACACTCCGATTCGCGTGGGACTGCTGGGCGCCGGCACCGTCGGCTCGCAGACGGCACGGCTGCTCGTCGAGCAGAAGGACGAACTCGCGCAGCGCATCGGCCGGCCGATCGAGCTGTCCGGCGTCGCCTGCCTCGATCCCGACGAAGTCGACTTCCCGTGGATCGACAAGTCGCTGCTGACGAGCGACACGATGTCGGTCGTCAGGGGTGCCGACATCGTCGTCGAGCTGATCGGCGGCACCGGCGTCGCCCGCACGTTCGTGCTCGCCGCCCTCGAGCAGGGATCGTCCGTCGTCACGGCGAACAAGGCGCTGCTCGCGAAGTACGGCGCAGAACTCTATAAGGCGGCCGCCGACCACGACGCCGACATCTACTTCGAGGCGGCCGTCGGCGGCGCCATCCCGATCGTCCGTCCGCTGCGCGAGTCGCTCGTCGGCGACCAGGTCGAGTCGATGCTCGGCATCGTCAACGGCACGACGAACTACATCCTCGACGAAATGACGACGAAGGGCCTCGATTTCGACGTCGTGCTCAGGGAAGCGCAGGCGAAGGGCTACGCCGAGGCCGATCCGACCGGCGACATCGAGGGCCACGACGCCGCGAACAAGGCCGCGATCATGGCCACGCTCGCATACCACACCAACGTCACGATCGACGACGTCACCGTCGAGGGCATCACGCACATCGAGGCCGCCGACATCGCCGCGGCGACGGCGGAAGGCAAGGTCATCAAGCTGCTCGCCGTCGTCGACAGGAACGATTCCGGCGTCTCCGCCCGCGTCTACCCGGCGCTGATCCGCCAGGAGCATCCGCTCGCCAGCGTGCACGAATCGTTCAACGCCATCTTCCTCAAGGCGAAGTACGCCGACGACCTGATGTTCTACGGCCGCGGCGCCGGCGGCGCGCCGACCGCCTCCGCCGTCGTCGGCGACATCGTCACCGTCGCCCGGCACATCGCCGCGCACACGACCGGCCCGCAGATCTCGACGTACAACGACCTGCCGATCGCGCCGCTGTCCTCCGAAAAGGCGAGCTTCGCCGTGCGCTTCATGATCCACGACAAGCCGGGCGTGCTGTACAAGGTCGCCAAGGTCTTCGCCGACCACGGCGTCTCGATCAACGGCATCAACCAGGACCTCGAGCGCTCGAAGACCGACCCGGGCTACGACGGCGAGCTGCAGCAGCTGCGCCTGACGACGCACGAAACCGACGAGGAGACGCTGCGCGCCACGCTCGCCGACGTCTTCGAACTCGACTGCGTCGCCGGCGGCCCCTCCATCCTCCGCGTCATCGACTAGTTGCAACCCGACTCCCTCTTCAGAGGGAGTCGCTGAGCGGCGAATGCCGCGAAGCGGTGGGAGTTCGCGAGTCCGCTGGAACGCGCGTTTCATTGACGACTGCCTGTTCCAGCGGACTTGCGAACTCCCACCGACTCGGCTTCGCCTCGTCGACTCCCTCCAGGGAGGGAGTCGTTATCTGCTTAGGAAGAGATTTTCCATGACTAACGCACTTCCCGTCTGCTGCACCGTCCATGTCCGCGTGCCGGCGACGTCGGCGAACCTCGGCTCCGGCTTCGACGCCGCCGGCCTCGCGCTCGAGTATTTCGACGAGCTCACGTTCACGTGGAACGGCGACCTGGACGATTCGTCCGCCATCGTCGCCATCCACGGCGAAGGCGAGGACACGCTGCCGCGCGACGGGCGACACCTCGTCGTCAAGACGTTCCGCACGGCCTGCAAGGCGTTCGGCCTGCCGAAGCTCGGCTTCGCGCTGGAAGCCGAGAACCGCATCCCGCAGGCGCGCGGCATGGGCTCATCCGCCGAGGCGATCGTCGCCGGCGTCGCGGCGGCCGCCGCGTTCGCCGGCCTCGGCGACACGGACGTGGCCGGCACCGATTGCGCCGCCGGTTTCGGCACCAGTTTCGACGTCGACCGCGACGCCGTCTTCGCGCTGGCCGCCGGGCTCGAGGGCCATCCCGACAACGTCGCGCCGGCCGTCTACGGCAGCATGACGGTCTCGTGGAACCGCGCCGGCGAGGACACCGTGCTCGTGCAGGACTACAGCGCCGAGACCGGCGAGCCGGACGGCACGGCGACCGAGCCGCTGGACCCCGGCTTCCGCACCGTCAACTACGCTGTCGCGGACACGCTGCGCGCCACCGTCTTCGTGCCGGACTTCGAGCTGTCGACCGAGAAGGCGCGTCATGCGCTGCCGTCCGGCGTGCCGTTCGCCGACGCGACGTTCAACCTCGCCCGCTCGGCGATGCTGCCGGCCGCCGTCAATCCGGCCGTCACGACCGGCGACGATCCGAACCTCGCCAACGCGCTGCTGTTCGACGCGCTCGACGACAAGCTGCACCAGCCCTACCGCCTGCCGCTGATGGAACCGACGGCCCGGCTCGTGGCCCGGCTGCGTGCCGCAGGCTTCGCCGCCAGCGTCTCCGGTGCCGGTCCCTGCGCACTCGTCCTGGCCCACGGCGATCTCGACGCCGCCATCGACGACGCCGCCGCGCCGGCATTGTCGAACGGTCACTGGAAGGTTCTCCACCTCCCGGTCAACCGCACCGGTGTCCAGGTATCCATCCGGTAGGAGCCCGCTGAAGGGGAGCTTCTCACGGGCATGTTGCACCTGCCGCTCAATCGCGCCGGCTGCGGTACAGTAAGACGGTATGAGCATTCCACTGATTCTTGCCTCCCAGTCGCCGGCGCGCCGCAACGTGCTGTTCGCGGCCGGCATCTGCCCGACCATCCACGTCTCGCATGTCGACGAGGACGCCGTGCTCGCGCAGGTCGCCGCCGACGAGGGAAAGACCCTCGCCGATCTCGATGTCGAGACGCGCGTGACGAACCTCGCCGTCGCGAAGGCCGTCGCCGTCTACGAGGCGATGAAGGACATCGTCGCCACGTCGCGGGACGCCACCGGCACCTGCGTGGCCGGCTATCCGCTGCGGGCCACGACTTCCGCCGCCGAATCGTGCCCGGAAGATTTGCACGATTCTTCCGACAAGCCTTCTGCGCCCGCCAAGCCGCTGCCGCACCTGCCGAAGTTCTCCGACGCGACCGACGGCGAGGAGGAGCCGGCCGGCGCCGTCGCGAGGACGCGCGACTTCTCCGGCGTCGACGTGCCGACCGAGTCCGAACCGATCCGGGACAGCGTTGCCGGACAGCGGGGCCTCGCGAATGGCGAGCAGGGCCCGCTGATCCTTGGCTGTGACTCGCTGTTCCTGATGGACGGCGAATGCTACGGCAAGCCGCACAGCCCCGACGTCGCGCGCGAACGCATCCGGAACATGCGCGGCAAGTCCGGCGAACTGTGGACGGGTCACTGCCTCATCGACATGAAGACCGGCGCGATGGCGGCCGGCACGAGCGTCGCCGAGATCACGTTCGGCGATGTTTCCGACGCCGAAATCGACGCATACATCGCGACCGGCGAGCCGCTGGAAGTCGCCGGATCGTTCACGCTCGACGGCTTCGGCGGCGCGTTCATCGACACGATTTCCGGCGATCCGTCCGGCATCATCGGCCTGTCGCTGCCGCTGGCGCGACAGCTGACGGCCGAGCTCGGCTACGAGTGGACCGACCTGTGGAACGTCGCGCGCGCCGACCAGACGCCGGCCGAACACGCCGACAGCAAGGGCGTCGTGACGAATATCCAGCCGCCCGAGGCGAACATCCACCAGCCCGGCGACGGCTGGATCGACTGCAACTGCGGACGGCGACACTGGGGCACGAACGGCGCGTCCGGCGTGCTGCTGGCGCGGCGCGATCCGGTCAGCGGCGACGTCACCGACGTCGTCATGCAGCACCGCGCAATCTGGAGCGCCGAGGGCGGCACCTGGGGCATTCCCGGCGGCGCGACCGCCGACGGCGAGAACGCGATCGAGGGCGCGCTGCGCGAGGCGTACGAAGAGGCGAACATCACGCCGCAGGACATCGAGGTCGTGGGCTCCTACCGCGAAGACCACGGCAACTGGGCGTACACGACGGTGTTCGCGTTCGAGAAGCCGGGCCACGAGGTCCATCCGAAGCCGAACGACGACGAGAGCGAGGACATCGAGTGGGTGCCGATCGACGAGGTGCCCGACCGCAAGCTGCTGACGGCGATGAAGACCGACTGGCCGAAGTTCGCCCGCCGTCTGCGCGAGCTCGCCGCCGAACACAAGGGAGAGTAGTAGGACCCTTCCCGGATGTCATGAACCCGGGCTGCAAGCCCGGGTTCATGACACTGAAGACCCCTAGAAACTGCCGGCCGTTCCGAGCGACCTGCGCTGCACCACGTCCATTGGAATCAGGCCGACTCCGTGCCGCGAGATCGAGAACGCATGCTCCGGCCCCTCGCCGAGCAGGAACAGCGTCTCGGTCATCGCGGCGGCACCGAGCCGCTCGAAGTCGGGATGGACCGTCGTCAGCGGAGGCGTCAGGTCGGCCATCGCCGGCAAGTCGTCGAAGCCGACGACGGAGACGTCCTGCGGCACACGCACGCCGTGCTCGTGCAGCGCCCGCAGCACGCCGACGGCCATGTTGTCGTTCGCGCACACCACGCAGCTTGGCGGACGACCGCCGTTGCGGCCGATGTTCTCGAGCACGTGATTCATCTTGCGGTACGATTCGCCCGAATCCCACGTCTGGCACTGCACCGTCACCGTGTTGACGGACAGCGACGCGCAGGCGCGGTTCCAGCCTTCCAGCCTCGTGCAGGCGTCACGCCAGTCGCGCGGGCCGGCGAAGTAGAGCACGCGCCGGTGGCCGCGGCCGGCGACGAGCCGCGCGACCTCCTGCATGGCACCCCACTGGTCGTTGCCGACGATCGAGACGCGGCGGCGCTGCTCGGCCGTGAGCAGCCGCGTGGCCTCCTCGGCGCTCATCGCGCCGTGCGTCGACGTCAGGATGATGCGCGGCTGGCGCACCGGCACGCGGATCGCCGCCTCGAACATCTCGTCGGTCGGCGCGATGACGATGAACGCGTCGACGTTCTGCTCCTCGAACCTGCGGCACAGTCCCGCGTATTCGTCGACGTCGACGCTCGCCTCCGGCAGCAGCATGACCGACGTGTACAGCCGGTGGGCGCGCGCCGACTCCTCGATCGCCGCCATCGCCGAGACCGGTCCGAAGAAATGGTGGCCACCGGCGATCAGGCCGATCGTATGCGAACGCTGCGAGGCGAGCGACCTCGCCGAATTGCTCGGCAGGTAGCCGAGCTCGTCGATCGCCGCCTGCACCTTCGCCCTCGTCTTCGGGGCGACGTCCGGCGAATCGTTGATCACCCTGCTCACCGTCTGGTGGCTGACGCCGGCCAGCTTCGCCACCTCGAACATCGACGGCCGCTTGCCGTCCCGCCTGCCTGCCATACGAACCTGCCGTTTCTGTATCCCCGTGAACCCTAACGGCCTATTCTAGGACGATTCGTCCGCACCTGCCCATCCTGTTCTGGAATGAAACGATTTGTCCCCGCGTCCCTTCCTGATGGCATAAGAAGAAGCCCCCTGGAAGGGGGCTGCCGAGCGAAGCGAGGCTGAGAGTCGACGCGAACGCATGGCGTTCGCCGGTTGCGAGGTGGAGGGCGGAGCCCTCCGGCGAGCGACCGATGTCGTCCGTTACCGCTTGCCGGTGTAGATCCTGTTGGCGATGTCGCCGGCGAAGACGCGGTTGACGGCGGGACGCACGACCTTCATCGACGGCGTCAGGCACTTGTTCTCGGCCGAGAAGTGATCGGTCAGCACGATGAACTTGCGCACCGACTCGGCGCGGGACACCTCGGCGTTCGCGCGGTCGACGTACTTCTGGATCTCGGCGGCGACCTCGGGCAGCGCGGCGGCCTGCGCGACCGTCAGGTCGGCCGGCAGCTTCTGCGTCGGCAGCCAGTGTTCGAGGCCTTCCTCGTCCAGCGTCACGACGGCGCCGATGAACGGCTTGTTGTCGCCGACGACGACGGCGTGCTCGACAATCGGGCACTTCGAGATTTCCTGCTCCATCGGGATCGGCGAGACGTTCTTGCCGCCGGCCGTGATGATGATGTCCTTGGCGCGGCCGGTCAGCCGCAGGTGGCCGTTGTCGTCGATCGACGCGAGGTCGCCGGTGCGCAGCCAGCCGTCCTCGGTGAACGCTTCCGCCGTCTTCTCCGGCAGGTTGTGGTAGCCCATGAAGACGTTCTGGCCGCGCACGAGCAGCTCGCCGTTGTCGGCGATCTTCACCGAGGATCCCGGCACCGGCTGGCCGACGGTGCCGATGACGTTGTCCTTGACGCGCGTGAACGCGAACGGGGCGGCCGTCTCGGTCAGGCCGTAGCCCTGGATCATCGTGATGCCGATGCCGTTGAAGAAGTGCGCGAGCGACGGATCCAGCGGAGCGCCGCCGCAGGCGAGGAACCTGATGCGCGGGCCGAACGCGGAGCGGATCGTGCGGTAGACGGCGGTCTCGTAGAGCGCATGCTCGGCGACCTGCTTCGCCGTCGGCTTCGTGACGCCGGCGGCTTCCGGTCCGGTCAGTGCCTCGTCGTCGCCGTTGTCGCGGGCGACGAGCGCGGCGTCCCGGATGCGCGACCAGTCGCGTGCCGCGTCGGCGGCATGCAGGAAGATGCGGCCCTTGACGCCGGCGCCGGCCTTGCGGGACGCCGCGTTGTAGACCTTCTCGAAGACGCGCGGGACGGCCATGATGAACGTCGGCTCGAACGAGTTCATGTCGACGAGGAGGGACTTGGTGTCCGGCAGATAGCCGACGACGCCGTCTTCGGAATTGATGGCAAAGTACTGGACGAACCGCGCGAAGCAGTGGGCGAGCGGCAGGAACAGCATGAGCCGCGGATGGTCCTCGAGCATCTCGGGCACGCAGGCCGCGGCGGCGCGCGTGATCGAGACGAAGTTGCGGTGCGACAGCTCGGCGCCCTTCGGCGTGCCGGTGGAACCGGACGTATACACGATGGTGGCCAGGTCGTCGGCGGTCACCGAGTCCATGCGTGCGGCCAGCTCCTCGTCGGAGACCATGACGCCGAGGCCCTTCAGCGCGTCGAGCGCGTTGGCGTCGAGCATCAGGATGCGCTCGAGCGAGCCGCAGCGGTCGAGGACCGAGTCGAGCCGGTCGAAGCGTTCCTGGTTGTCGGCGATGGCGAGCTTGACCGACGAATCGTTCAGGATCCGCTCGGCCTGCGCGGCCGAGTCGGTGTCGTAGATCGGCACGGTGACGGCGCCGATCGCCGCGAGCGCGAAGTCGAGGATGCCCCATTCGAGCCTCGTCGCGGAGAAGATCGAGACGGCGTCGCCCTTCGCGATGCCGAACGCGATGAGGCCCTTCGCGACGGCGAGCACGGCGTCGTTGAACTCGCCGGTCGTCATCGGCTCCCATTCGCCGGGGCCGGTCTTCTGTTCGGCGATGACAGTGTCCGGGCCGCTCCTGGCCAGCCTGTCGGTCAGCAGCGAGTAGATCGTCTCGTCGTCGCGCAGCGTCAGCGCGGCGCCGGGCATCGTGAATTCAGTCAGCATTATCGTCCGTTCCAATCCATTTTGTCGGAAGAATCGTTCCCCACGCCCGTCAGTCACTGGCGTGGCTCGTCAAACGTCGCCTATCGTAACCGAAGCGCGCCGGCCGTCACATTGTGCGAACCGACAACGTTGGAAAGAGCCCCTTGGAGTCTTCCGACAAAACGGCTACGTTACCGTAACCGTCGGCGCCGTTCCTGCCGGTCATCGCGACGGAAAACAGGCAGGAAGCCGGTAACCGTAAGCGGTCGGCTCAAGTGCGCGGCGATTCAGGCAACGTTCAGCGAACCACGCGTAGATTGGACTGACAGTGGGGCAGAGGCGGCCATGCCGACGCCGGCCGCCCGCGACAGGGGAATTGAAGGAGCGTCCACATGTTCGACAAACGACTATTCACGCTGGTACCCGGATTGCGGCGCCGTGTGGCCGCGAAGGTCGCCTGCATGTGGGTGAACCTGCTCGCGAACATCGCGCTGGTCTTTGCGCTCGTCTCGCTGCTCGGCTTCCTGCTGATGGCCGCCGACACGCACACGCCGAAGCTCGCCGTCTGCATCCCGACCGTCTCCGGCGGCAAGCGCGCCTGCCTCGACCTTAACGCGCTCGCCAACGCGTTCTGGCCGATGACCGGCGACGCGAAGACGATCTGGGCGACCTACTGGCCCGGCCAGGTCATCTGGACCTACGTCCTCATCTTCGCGTGCCTGGCGCTTGTTAAGTTCCTCGCCACGCGCGCCTCGGCCCGCTTCGGCACGACGGCCGCCGAAATGGTCAAGCTGCACCTGCGCGAGGCGCTCTACCGCAAGGTCCTGTCGCTCGGCCCGTCATACTCGCAGCGCGTCAGGACGGCCGCCGTCGTCCAGTCGGCCGGCGAGGGCATCGACCAGATCCAGAGCTTCTACGAACTTTTCCTGCCGCAGCTGTTCTACGCCATCCTCGCGCCGCTCACGCTGTTCTGCGTCGTCGCGCCGATCAACATGCCGACCGCCGTCGTGCTGCTCGTCTGCGCGCCGCTCATCGTCGTCATCGTCGGCCTCGTCGCGATGTCGGCGGCACGCGTGTTCAAGCAGTACTGGGGCAAGTACACCGACATGGGCTCGCTGTTCCTCGACGACCTGCAGGGCCTCGAGACGCTGAAGAACTTCGACGCCGACCAGGACGCCGCCGACAAGATGGACCGCGAGGCCGAGGGCTTCCGCGAGATGACGATGAAGGTGCTGCAGATCCAGCTGCGCTCGCTGACGGCGATGGACGTCGTCGCGTACGGCGGCGCGGCGGCCGGCATCTGCACGGCCGTCTGGCAGTACCTCCACGGCGGCGCCACGCACCTGCACCTCGCATTCGGCACGTTCGCGTACATGAACGGCCCGCTGCTGACCGTCGCCGGCGTGCTCGTCGTCATCCTGCTGTCGGCCGACTTCTTCATTCCGCTGCGCCAGCTCGGCTCGTATTTCCACGTCGCGATGAACGGCATGACGTCGACGAAGCGCATCTTCACCGTGCTCGACGCGCCGGAACCGGAACGCGGCACCGTCACGCTGCCGGCTTCGGACACGTCGCTCGGCCTGAACATCCTCGGTCTCGGCTATTCGTACGCCGACGTCGCGTCGGAAACCGGCGACACCGGCTCGGCTGCCGACGTCAAGGCCACCGAGCATCCGCAGGCGGCGGCGTCGCCGATCGCCGCGTCGGTCCAGACGGAGGAGTCGGTCCCGCTGGCGCTGAAGGACATCACGTTCAGCGCCCGCCCCGGCACGCTGACGGCGATCGTCGGCAAGTCGGGTTCCGGCAAGACGACGTTCGCCGGCATCCTCGCCGGCTCGCTGACCGGCTACCGCGGCCTTGTCTCGCTCGAGGCCGAACCGGACGGATCGTCCTCCACTACTTCCAATAATCCGAACGATTCGCACGATTCTTCCGACTCCGCCGACCCGTACGCCGCCGGCCGCTCCTACGAACTGGGCAACCTGACCGCCGAATCGCTGTCGCGCGCCGTCTCCGTCGTCGGCGCCACGAGCCGGCTGTTCTCCGGCACGCTGCGCGACAACCTGCAGATGGCGAAGCCCGGCGCGACCGACGCCGAGATGATGGCGGCGCTCGGGGCCGCGCACATCGACGGCTTCGTCGACAGCCACAAGGACGGCCTCGACATGGCGATCGAGGAGGACGCCGCCAACCTGTCCGGCGGCCAGCGCCAGCGCATCGCGATCGCGCGGGCGCTGCTGCACGATTCTCCCGTCATGATCTTCGACGAGGTCACGTCGTCGGTCGACGTCGACAGCGAGGCGATGATCCTCGACACGATCCGCGCGCTCGCCGTCCGCAAGACCGTCCTGCTCATCACGCACCGCCTCGCCAACGCCGAGCACGCCGACCAGGTCGTCGTCTTCGACCACGGCACCGCCGTCGAACAGGGCACGCACGACGAGCTCATGGCACAGGACGGCCTGTACCGCACGATGTACGAGGCGCAGCAGACGGTGGAGAACGTCGGCCGCGCCGACGGCGAAGGCCTCGTCTACGGCACGGCGATCGCGAACAACAGCTTCGACGCCGTCGTCAACGCGGCGAAGGCGAACGCCGCGAACGCGGCGAAGACGCAGCAGAACGGCGCGAATCGTGCCGACATCGACACTGCCAACGCCGCCGACGGCGATCACGCCGCCGCCGGGGACACCGACGCGATGTCGAACCGCGAGGTCGTCACCCGCCTGCTCGGCGAAGTCGGCCCGCTGCGCGGCCGCATGGCGCTCGCCTGCCTGTTCGGCATCATCGGCCACCTCGCCGCGACGATGCTGCCGGTGTTCGGCGTCGTCATGATCTTCGAGGCGACCGGTAACAAGGTCTGGGGCATGGGCATGTCGATGGCGCTGTTCCTGATCATCGCCTGCGCGCTGATCCGCGGCTTCATGCGCTACGCCGAACAGTACATGAACCACAACGTCGCGTTCCGGCTGCTCGCGCTGTTCCGCCACAAGGCGTTCGCCGCGTTGCGCCGCCTCGCCCCCGGCAAGCTCGAGGAGCGCGGCAAGGGCGACATGATCGGCCTCGTGACGACCGACGTCGAACTGCTCGAGATCTTCTTCGCCCACACCATCTCGCCGATCGTCATCGCCGTGACGACCGCCATCCTCTACATTGTCGTCGCGCTCGCGCTGTTCAACTGGGGCATCGCCGTGCTGATGATCGTCGCCTACCTCGTCATCGGCGTGCTGCTGCCCGCGCTGTTCGCCGCGTCGCTCAAGCGCGTCGGCGGCCGCATCCGCGGCGAATCGGCGCTGCTCAACGACCAGATGCTCGAGGACATGCGCGGCCTCGACGAGATCATCCACTTCGGCCAGGGCGAGAGCCGGCTCGCCGGCATCGTCGCCAAGTCGAAGGCGCTGATGGCCGACCGCTTCCGCCTGTCCGACCGCGACGGCGCGTTCGCCGGCCTCGGCAACGTGCTCGTCATCGCCTTCTCGGCGATCGCCGCGTTCGTCACCGTCGCCACCGCGATCGGTGACCCGACGAACATCGCGTTCGACATCGCCGCGTTCGTCCTGTTCGTCTCGTCGTTCGGCCCGGTGCTTGCGCTGAGCGCGCTGCCGGCCAACCTGACGCAGACATTCGCCGCCGCCCGCCGCCTGTTCGCGCTGATGGACGAGGCGCCGGCCGTCGAGGAGAACGGCACGGCCACGCCGAAGTACGACGGCATGACGATGCACCAGGTCACGTTCCGCTACACCTCCGACGAGGACGGCGATGCGCTCGCCGACCGCGAACGCGAGCTGTCCGGCATGGCCGCGATGGCCGCCGACCCGATCGCGACGATGCAGCGGCGCCGCCACGGCATCGGCCTCAACCGCGACCGCGGCGACGTGACCGGCGCCGTCCTCGACAACTTCTCGCTCGACGTGCCGGTGCGCGGCATCCTCGGCCTGCAGGGTCCGTCCGGCCGTGGCAAGTCGACGATGCTCAAGCTCCTGATGCGCTACTGGGATCCGCAGTCCGGCGTCGTGTTCCTGTCCGATAAGAGCCTGCCCGAAGTCGACGCGCACACGCGCCGCCACGTCCAGGCGATGATGGGGCAGGAGACCTACCTGTTCGACGGCACCGTGCGCGAGAACCTGCTGCTCGCCGACGGCGGCGCCGACGACGAGCAGCTCTGGAAGGCGCTGGTGCTCGCCAACGCGAAGGAACTCGTCGAGTCGCTGCCCGGCGGTCTCGACGCCCGCGTCGGCGAACTCGGCGGCCGCCTGTCCGAAGGCGAGCGCCAGCGGCTGGGCCTGGCCCGCGTGTTCCTGCGCAACGCCGACCTGCTGCTGCTCGACGAACCGACGAGCCGTCTCGACGCCCTGAACGAGGCCTTCATCCTCCAGTCCCTCAACGCCGTCGCCTCGAGCCGCCCCGTCGCCATCGTCCTGGTCAGCCACCGCCAGAGCACGATGCGCGTCTGCGACAAGGTCCTTCACGTCTGACGCCACTGATTGCGCCGGGAAAGTCCTCCGACAGATCAGGCGTACGAGAACGTGGCCGGGTCGTGGCCGGCGCGGACGGGGCCGTCGAGGGCGTCGATCGCGGCGTGCTCGTCGGGGGTCAGGGCGAAGCCGAACAGGTCGAGGTTCTCGCGCTGGCGGTCGGGATGGACCGACTTGGGGATGATGATCGTGCCGTTCTCGATGTGCCAGCGCAGGACGGCCTGGGCCGGCGAGACGCCGTGCGCCTCGGCGATGCGCCCGATCAGTCCGTCGCCGGCGGCGAGGTCGGCGCCGCGCGCCATCGGCGAGTCGGCCTCGACGGCGATGCCGTGCTCGCGGCAGAAATCGACGACGTCGCGCTGCTGCCATGTCGGGTGCAGCTCGATCTGGTTGACGGCCGGATAGTCGCCTGTCTCGTCGTGCAGCCGCTCGAGGTCGGACGGCATGAAATTGCACACGCCGAGCGTGCGCACGCGTCCCTCGTCGTGCAGCCGGCGGAACGCGCGCCACGTCTCCGGCGTGCGCCAGTCGAACGGCGTGGGCCAGTGGATCATGTACATGTCGACGTAGTCGAGCTGCAGCAGGCCGAGCTGCCGGTCGAAGGCCTTCAGGCACGAATCGTACCCCTGCTCCGAATCCTTGAGCTTCGTCGTGATCCAGAAACCGGCGCGACGTTCGCCGCGATTCACGCCGAGGTTCGCCAGCGCGCGGCCGACGCCGGCCTCGTTGTCGTAGCCGGCGGCACCGTCGATGTGCCGGTAGCCGAGGCCGATCGCCGATTCGACGACCGGCGTGACGCCATCGTCGTCGATCCTCAGCACGCCGAGGCCGACCTGCGGAATCCGGTTGCCGTCGTTGAGCTCGATGTCCGGAACGTCTGTCTGCATGTTGCCACCTTTCCTCGCCGGCCGCGGCCGGTGCGAACACAATGGTTCCATCATAGGGTCATGTGTCTCGGGATGTCACGAATCCGGGCGCCCGGTTTGGGTTCGCGACATCCCGGGAAATGCTGCACGGAAACGCTATGCTGGTGGGTCATGGGGAGAAGATCGAACAGCTATTTCCGCCGGCGCCGGCGGCGCAACCGCCTGGGGGAACGTATCGTCGCATTGATCGTCGCCGCCGTGCTGCTCGGCGTGACGGCCGGCACATGGCTGCCGAAGGTCTCGACGACGGTCGCGCGGGTGACCGGCCAGTACGCGGCGACCGGCACGGCGGCCGAGACGCTGCAGAAGCTCGTCGTCGACGACGATCCGGACGCCTCCGGCTACAGTCGCGACGTCTTCGGCTACCGGACGACCGACGACGACGGCAACGGCTGCGACGTGCGCGACGACGTGCTCGCCCGCGACCTGACCGACGTCGCCTACAAGTCTGGCAGCACCTGCGTCGTGCAGTCGGGAGTGCTGGACGATCCGTACACCGGAGCCGACATCCGTTTCACGCGCGGCCAGGCGACCAGTTCGGCCGTGCAGATCGACCACGTCGTCGCGCTGCAGAACGCGTGGCAGTCGGGCGCCCGCGACTGGGATTCTGCGAAGCTCGTCGAGTACGGCAACGACATGTACAACCTGCTCGCCGTCGACGGGACGGCCAACCAGGAGAAGGGTTCGGCGTCCGCCGCCTACTGGCTGCCGACGAACGGCGACTTCCGCTGCGAATACGTGGCGCTGCAGATCGGCGTCAAGGACAAGTATTCGCTGACCGTCACGAGCGCCGAGAAGGACGCGATGCTCTCGGTCCTCCACGGCTGCCCCGCGCAGGAGATTCCGGCGGACAATTCCTGATGCCGTGACGGCGACAGGACGCCGGGGAGCAGCCGAACGTCGGCGACAATCCACACAGGATGGCCACCTATTGCCCGGACACAATCCCTATGCTTGAATAAGAGACCCCCGATAGTACCCGAGCAGTACGTTCAGTCACCGACGATTGAATGGAAAGGTGCCCCCGTCATGACGAATGCTTCGCACGCCGGAACGACCGGCCCGGCATCCGCCCTCCGCACGCCGGCCATGCGGAGAAAGTCCGCATGCCTCGCGGCCGTCGTGGCCGTCGCCACGCCGTTCCTGTTCGCCACGCCGGCCACGGCGGCGCACGTCGCCGCCACGCACGGCGACGCCGACATGGCCGCCGTCGCCGGCACCGCGGCCGTCGACGGCAACATCGTCGCCGACGAGTCGTCCCCGGCGTCAGTCTTTGCCCGGGTCTTCCAGCGCAAGCTGCAGGAGAACGTCTTCCAGCTTGTCGACGATCCGGCGTTTGCCGACGCGAACGCCGCCTCCGCCGGCGAGGAGCCGCTGCGTTCCTCCGCCGTCGAGGGCGGCGTCGATCCCGACTACAACCCGTTCTCCGCCGAGGCGATCGAGGACAGCCAGCAGCCCGGGCAGCCGTCCACGATCGTCACGGCCGAGGGTACCGTCCTCGCGAATCCTTCCGTCGAGACGGTCGCCACCGACAACGACGGCGACTGGGGACTGGGGGAGTCGGACGACGTCGAGACCGGCGAACTCGTCGTCGTGCTGCGTCCGCAGGCGGCCGTCGTCGAGACAGCCGGCGGCGTCGCGTGCCGCGTCGAGACGACGGCGATGCTCGAGCAGGTCGTCTTCCACGAACTTGCCGACGCCACCGATGAACTGCGCACGCTCGTCGGCGAATGGGAACGCTTCGACTTCGGCCAGGAGAATCTCAAGGAAGCAAGCGACGAGGAGGCGGCGCTGCTCGCGCTGCCGACCTGCCAGGAGCAGATCGACCTCGCCGAGGCGGTCGCCATCGCCGCCGCCGAAGCCGCCCGGGCCGCCGATGAAGCTGGCGGCGAGTCCGCCGACAGTGAGGATTCGTCCGGCACTACCGGCGAGTCGTCGGCATCGTCATTGAACGATTCGTCCGCCCTGTCTTCCATCCGCGTCTCGATCGCGATGGCCGGCCCGTTCGCGTCGGCCGACGACATCGACTGGTCCGTCGTCTCCAGTCCGGCCAACGATCCTCTGCTGTGGGCCGGCAACACGGCGCCGTACGGCCAGTGCACGTGGTGGGCCTACGAACGGCGTGTCCAGCTCGGCCTGCCGATCGGCTCGACGTTCGGCAACGGCAGGGACTGGGCCAACACGGCCCGTGCCCGCGGCTACAGTGTCTCGAACACGCCGACCGTCGGCGCCGTCATCGTCTTCCAGCCCGGCCAGGCCGGCGCCGACGGCACGTACGGCCACGTCGGCATCGTCGAATCCATCGACGCCGCCGGCAACGTGACGATCTCCGAATCGAACGTCGCCGGCCTCGGCGCCATCTCGTTCCGCACGTTCAGTGCCGCCCAGGCCTCGCTGTTCCAGTATGTCCACTGAGCGAAAAGCGCCCTGGAAAGGAGCTGGCGGCGTAGCTGCCTGAGGGTCGACCGCCGATGTCGCCGAAGGCGACGAGAGCACGCTGGAAGGCGCCCTCGAGGAGGACGTCACTCGTGCACGTGACGGACACGCGACAGCGCGTGCCTTGCGGCGTCGCGGGCAGAGCCGGCACCGGAGCCGTGGACGCCGAAGACGACCATCAGCACCATGCCGAAGCAGATGACGGCGCTGATCCTGAGCGCCCAGCGAATGCCGAGGATGTTGGCCATCAGCGCGCCCGGACCGTCGAAGCCCATCGACTGCTGGTAGTAGACGGTGATCGTCGACATGATGAGGATCAGCACCGGCGCGCCGATCGCGCCGGCGATCTGGCGCACCGTGTTCGTCACGGCCGAGCCCGCGGACACCTGCTTCGCCTCGAGGCAGTTGAGCGACCACGTCGTCACCGGCATCAGCACGAAGCCGACGCCGCCTTGGCGGATGAACTGGCATACCGAAATCCACCAGATCGACGATGTCGTCGACATCATCGTGCTCATCAACACGGTGGCGAAGAACAGCAGCGTCGTGCCGACCATCGCGACCGGTCGCGCGCCGAACCTGTCGAGCGCCCGGCCGCCGAAGTACTGCGCAATCGCCTGGCCAATCGCGCCCGGCAGCATGACGAGGCCCGAAATCGTCGCCGTGTAGCCGCGGCAATCCTGGATGTACAGCGGCAGCAGCACCGTCAGCGAGCTGAACGAGAAGAACGACATCGCCGCGATGATCGTGCCGATCGTGAACGACTTGTTCTTCATCACCGACACGTTGAGCAGTGCCGGCTGCGACGATTCGCCCGACTCGTAGCGGCGCGTCGTCTTCTTCTGGCGCACGATGAACCACACGATGCCGGCGACGCCGACGACCATCGGCGCCCAGACGATCGGCGAGACGAACGAATACGACTGGATGTTCGTGAAGCCGTACATCAGGCCGCCGAAGCCGATGACCGACAGCGCGACCGAGAAGAAGTCGGCGCGGGCCATCTTGTCCGACGCGCCGAAGTTGCGCAGGCCGAAGAACGCCAGCACCAGAGCGATGACGCCCAGCACCGACAGCGACATGAAGATCGAGCGCCAGCCGTTCATGTCGGTCTGCAGGCCGCCGATCGTCGGGCCGATGGCCGGTGCGACCGACATGGCCATGCCGACGGTGCCCATCGCCATGCCGCGCTTGTCGAGCGGGAAGATCGAGAAGACGGTGATCTGCAGCACCGGCCACATGACGCCGGTGCCGATGGCTTCCAGCAGTCGTCCGCACAGCACGAGCGGGAACACCGGCGCCACCCACGCGAACAGCGAGCCGATCGTGAACACCGTCATCGACGTCAGCACGATCTGTCGCGTCGTGAATCGGCGGGTGAAGAACGCCGTCAGCGGCACCATGACGCCCATCGTCAGCTGGAAGATCGACGTCAGCCACTGGCCGGTCGTCACGGTGATGCCGAATTCGGACACGATCGTCGGCAGCGCGGCGGACAGCTGCAGCTGGGTGAAGTTGCCGATGAACGTGATCATCGTCATGACGGCGAGGGAAATGAACGCGACGTGCGTCAGGTGGCCGTCGCGGTAGCTCTGCTCGCGGTCCAGCGAGCGACCAAGATAATGGATGCGGCCGCGCAGGCCCGGCTCGGTCGGCCCGGTCGGCTGCTCGGGCGCCGGCTCGTCGTGGTGAACGTCCCTCGTGTACGGACGATCGGCGGCGACGATGGATGATCGATGTTGTTCGTTCTCTTCTGGTTCTTCTCGTGATTCGGTTGACATGGTCGTTCTTTCTCAACGGTGTGGCGGCGTCCGTCGGACGTCCTCGCCGTGCCGCGCCCGCTCTCCATTCCGGGCCCCCGGCACACAAATGCAAGGGCGCCGGCCTTCCGTCCGGAAGACCGCCGCCCCTTGTCGTCGACCTGAATCAGTCCTTGTTCGCGCCGCTCCGGCGCGTGATCGCATTTACCTGGTCGACGGAAACTCCTCTGTGGTGGCTTTCAGCTCGCCAGTTTCTTCCTGCCCGCGGACAGATTCGGCGTCGTTGTCCGCCGTTTCGGCTTCGGAACTCGCCTCGCCGGTCGTGTCTTCGCCGTCGACTGAATTTTCGAACGATTCGTCCTCCGATTCGTCCGCCGTGTCGTCCCGCGAATCCCGGCCGGAATCACCGGAAGAATCGTCCTCGCCGTTGTCGGACGATCCGGCGTCGTCCGGCGAGTACTCGACGACGTTGAGCACGGCGATGCCTTCAGGCGTCTTGATGAACACGTTCGCCTTGCCGCCGATTTCCTCGAGGCCCTCGAGCAGGTGCGCGATCGGCTCGGTGTCGAGCACCGGCAGCACCTGGGCGACGCCGTCGTCGTCGATGACGCGCAGCGTCTCGTCGAGCTCGCCGGTCGACAGGATCTTGTCGATGTGCTGCTCGAACTCGGCGAGCTCCGCTGCCTGCGGGTCGTTGTCCGCGGTGGTGTCGGCAGTCGCCAGTTCGTCGGCGACGGTGGCCGGGAACGCCGTGGTGACGGCGTCGGCCGATGCGGTGGCCGACGGCGCCGCCGCCTGGTCGGCCGATTCGCCGTTGGATTCGTTCGCGGACTCGATGGACGATTCGGTGGTATTGGATTCCGCCATGTCATGTCTCCTTGTAGACGCGATCTCGGTACACTCGCATGTCTGGGTTGGCCAGCAGCCGAATGCCTCCATCTTAGTCAAGGTCCTGACAATTTGTCGAGCCGTGCAGTTCCCGCAATTCCCGGCTCCCGTGTGCCTTTCCGTCCAGATCGGGGGCAACCCCCTGCCTCGCTCCCGGGTACCGGTCCCCGTCACGGTCGCTTGTCCCGGTCTTCCCGGAGGTCGCGATCCCGTGCCCCGGTCACGGGATCGCGACCTCCGAATTTCCCCATTGCTCAACTGGCCCTCCGCCCCTGTCGCCCGGTGTATACCGGAAATCATGGCAAGGAAGAATCGTGCAGAAAACAGAGACAACCCGGCGAAGGGGAGCGTCGCCGACACCGTCATTCCCGCGAAGGTTCCGGCCGGCTTCGCGATCTCTACGGCCGTCTTCGCCGTGCTGCTGGTCGCGCTGATCGTCAGCTGCTTCGACGATTCGCAGACCTGCAGCGATGTCTTCGTCGAGCTGTCGGTGCTCGTGCTGTTCATCGCCGGCTTCTTCACGTCGACGAGGAAACTGCAGCTCGCCTACCTGCTGTTCGCGAACATCTACAACATCGTCTTCCTCGCGATCTTCGGCAAGGTCTTCTACGACAACTTCAACCAGGGGATCGGCATCCTGTTTCTCATCCAGATCATCTTCCTGTGCGTGAACCTCGTGCCGATCGTCATCCACCATCTCGCGCACCGCGACTTCTTCTTCATGTATCAGCGGCAGCTCATCTACCCGACGCTGTTCTTCACGTTCGTGCTGCTGAGCCGCCTGCCCGGCGGCGAGACGCTGATCGAGCAGGTCAGCCACGAGATCTTCTCGCTGATCATCTTCACGCAGTCGTTCGACCTGCTCGACTCGATTCACAAGATCGGCAAGGCCTACCACCTCGCCGCCTATCAGGACGGCAACGATTCGTCCGTTCCCGCCATTCCCGCTGCCGAAGCGCCTGCCGTTGCCGCTGCCACCGCGACCGACGCGACCGGCGACGATGACGACGATCCCGACAAGCCCGCCGCCCTCGAAGCCTGAGTTCCAACACCCCCGGGAAGCCTGACCTCCGACATCCCCTGGAAGGGGATCTCAAGTCGCATCCTGCTGGGCGATCGCGAGGCTGACCTCCAAATCCCCTGGAAGGGGATCGGCGAGGCGCAGCCGAGCCGAGGGGTCGACCGCGGCGAAGCCGCGCGCTGGAACGAAGCGTTTCGCATTTCCATGGCGACTGCGGTTCCTCCGCCGGAAGACGGATGGCGTGGCGGGAAGAATCGTGCCATAGTCGTCGACATGGCAACAACGGACACCACGCAAGCGACGGGAACCAGCGCCGCGTCGACCGTCCCGCCGACGCGCTTCACGAGGCTCGTCGGCTGGTTCCGCCGGCGCCCGCTCGTCGCCGACACGTTCGGCGCGCTGTCGCTGTTCGCGGTATGCGGGCTGATGTCCGACTCGACGATGGTCGGCCCCGGACTGCTGTTCCATGTCGGCGCCACGGGCATGCTGCTGTGGACCGTCGCGCTGTGCCTGCCGTTCGCCGCGCGCCGCCGGTGGCCGCGACTCGCCGCCATCGCCTTCATCGTCGTCGCCGCGCTGCAGATCGTCCTCGGGCCGGCGCTGCTGCCGGCCGACTTCGTTGCGCTGCCGATGCTGTTCTCGTCGATCGTCTACGGCCATCGCCGCCGCGCCCGCGGCTACGTCGCCGCCGCGTTCGTCCTCGTCGTGCTCGACGCCGCCGCGCTCACGTCGTCGGAAACGCTCGGACCGCTGCTGGCATGGAACGATCCGTCCATCATGCGTCACCTGCTCGCCATGGGCATGACGTCCGAAGAGGCCAACGCCACGCTGTACACCGCCTTCTGTTCGGGACTGCTCGACGGCTCGATGCGCGCCGCCGACTGCACCTACCCGTGGCGCGCCACGTTCCTGCTCTACCTTGCGCTGATGGCGGCGGTCGTCGGCTTCGTCTGCGTGCTCGGCTTCTGGCATCGCGCCCGCCGCCGCACCGTCGAGGCGCTGCGCGAACGCAACGCCGCGCTCGTCGCCCGCGACCGCGAGGCCGCCGAAGTCGCCGCCGAGGCCGAACGCGCGCGCATCGCCCGCGACATGCACGATGTCGTCGCCCACACGCTCTCGATCATCATCGTCCAGTCCGACGGCGGCCGCTACGCCGGCGTCGACGACGTCGCCGTCGCCCGCTCGACGATGGAGACGATCCGCCACGAAGCCGGCCGCGCCCTCGCCGACATGCAGCGCCTGCTCGGCGTCTTCTCCGACGACCGTCCCCGCGGCGACGACGATCGCGGCACCGCCGGCGGAAAACGGCGCGGCTACCGCGACATTCCCGCGCTCGTCGCCGAGAACCGGCTGCCGCGCCGCATGCGCACGATGACGGTCCGCCGTGTCGTCGACGGCACGCCGCGCCCCGACCGGCTATCCGGCGCGGCCGGCGAGGCTGCCTACCGGCTCGTCCAGGAAAGCCTGACGAACGCCCGCAAGTACGCCGGCGCCGGCGCGCACGTCGTCGTGAGCGAGACATGGGCGCCGACGTCGCTGACGATCGACGTGACCGACGACGGCCAGGGCGCCGCCGCCGCGCTCGACGGCCACCGCGCCGGCTACGGCCTGATCGGCATGCGCGAGCGCGTCGGTGCCGTCGGCGGCAGCGTGGCGGCCGGCCCCGGAGCCGCGGGCGGCTTCCGTGTGCGCGGATCGTTCCCGCTCGACAGCGGCGACCGGCAGCCCGGCGCAACGTCCGCCGGCCAGCGGACCGCCGCCGGCGCCGTGGCCGCCATCGCCGACGACTCGGCCGGCGACAACGACGGCCGCAAGTCCCGCACCGGCCGTTTCGTCGCCGCCGTCGAGCGCGTCTCGCTGGCCTGCCAGCGACACTACGTCGCCATCGACGTCGCCACGGCGCTGTTGCTGCTCGCCGTCTTCGGAGCCACGTCGCCGTTCTTCTCGTTCGACGGCGTCGACGTCGCGGTGCCGCTGCGCGTGCTGTTCTCCGCGCCGTTCGTCCTGCCGCTCGCCATTCGCCGCCGCTTCCCGCAGTCCTGCGCGGCGATCGTCGCCATATGGTCGGCGCTGTCGCTGTGCTGCATTCCGTACCTGCCGAGCTGCTGTTTCCTCGTCGTCGTCGCCGTCTACTCGGTCAGCCTCTACGGGCCGCCGTCGGCGAAACGCTGGATCTGGACGGCCGTCGTCGTCGACTCGCTGCTGTTCGGCGCCCGCTGCGCCACCGAACTGCTCGGCGTGCGCACGCTCGCCGGCCTCCTCGCCGGCGGCCTGCCGGCCGACGCGTCGGCGACCATGAACGACGCCGTCATCGGCGCCGTCGAATTCACGGCGACGGCATTCCTGTGGTGCGCGATCGCGATCCTGTTTGGCAGCTGGCGACGCGTCGGCGAGACGAACGCCCGGGTGCTCGCCGCGCGCGAGCAGGCGCTCGTCGAGGAGCAGCGCCAGCGCGCGAAAACGGCCGCCAACGACGAACGCCGCCGCATCGCCAACGAAATCCGCGAGGACGTCACCGGCACGCTCGGCCGCGTCGTCGACGAGGCCGACGCCGCGCTCGCGATGGTCGACGACGACCCCACGCCCGAGCGCATCTCGGCGGCGTTCGCCGACATCGGCCGCGAAGGCCGCGCGGCGCTCGCCCGCATGCGCGAGCTGCTCGCCGTCCTGAGAACGACCGGTCGCAGCGACGTCGACAATTCGGACGATTCGTCCGCCGGCGACCGGCACGAGCAGCCACGGCTGCGCCCCGCCGCCAGTCTGGACGAGCAGCTGCGCAACCGGCCTCGCGGGACTACAGTGGGGGAGAACACGGGGGATGAAGAAGGGAGCCGGGAACACCATGACCACGAGTGACTTCAATGGTGGCAGGACGAGCGGCGAGCCGATCCGCGTCGTCATCGCCGACGACCAGGAACTGGTCCGCGCCGGCTTCGCGATGGTCATCAACTCGCAGCCCGACATGCAGGTCGTCGGCCAGGCGTCCGACGGCGCCGAGGCCGTCGCGCTCGCCGACATGTTCCGGCCCGACGTCGTGCTGATGGACGTGCGCATGCCCGGCATGGACGGCATCGAGGCCACCCGGCAGATCACCGTGTCGAGCGACGACGTGCACGTGCTGATCCTGACGACGTTCGACCTTGACGAATACGTGATGGCCGCGCTGCGCGCCGGCGCCTCCGGCTTCCTGCTCAAGGACACGGAGCCCGAAACGCTGCTCGCGTCGATCCGCATCGTCGACCAGGGCAACGCGATCATCGCCCCGACCGCCACGAAGCGCCTGATCGAAACCCTCGTCGCCCGCGGCGACGGCGACGGTGCGGCAGGAACCGTGCAGGTCGTGCCGTCCAGCGAGACGCAGCCGTCCGTCTATCACGATCCGGAACTCGACCTGCTGACCGACCGCGAACGCGAGGTCCTCATCGAGATCGCCCACGGCCTGTCGAACCAGGAGATCGCCGACAAGCTGTTCGTCGGTCTGCCCACCGTCAAGACCCACGTCGCCCACATCCTCGCCAAGATCCACGCCCGCGACCGCGTCCAGGCCGTCGTCTTCGCCTACGAAAACCATCTGGTCTGAAATCTCGAATCCTTGGAAGGGGATTGGGGGAGCGGCGCGGACGGCAGGATTGCCGGCACCCGTCTTGAATCCCCTGGAAGGGGATCGGCGCGGCGCAGCCGAGCCGAGGGGTCGACCGCGGCGCAGCCGCGCGCTGGAACGTATTTGATGTCGGGAACGCGTCGGGAGCATTTCCGGCAAGTTGCGACACGCCGTGGAGGCGTTCTCCCGCGCGGGTTTCGGCATGCCCGGTTGCGGAAACTGGGCATCGAGTGTAAGTTTATCTCTTGCTGCCGCTGAGCCGCCCGGAACGACAAGGTTCCGATGGCATGGCTGGGCGCGTGGTGGTGGTTTGAGAACTCAAGAGCGTGTACTGTACTACTTCTTTATAGTCAAATGATTGCCAGTTCGGCCGTCGCTTTCCCTTCCGGAGAGTCCATTAGCGTGGTCAAAGACGGTCGAGGTTTTGTGTGCGTCTTCTTCCTGAAGAAGATGCTCGTCTTTTTTCTTTTTTGGAGCCGATTTGTTCGGCCCGAAGCAAGGTTTTTTGTGGAGGGTTCGATTCTGGCTCAGGATGAACGCTGGCGGCGTGCTTAACACATGCAAGTCGAACGGGATCC
>NZ_VYSG01000004.1 GCF_010667615.1 Bifidobacterium choloepi
CGAACTGGCAATCATTTGACTATAAAGAAGTAGTACAGTACACGCTCTTGAGTTCTCAAACCACCACCACGCGCAAGGCCAAAACCGGCCGGAGAAGCACTCCGGGGCGGCCGTGCGGCAGCAAGAGAAGAATTTACACCGCTTCCGCGATCCGCGCAACCGGACGGCCGCCATCCCAGTCGTTCCAACACCTGTACGGCGTGTCGCACAAGGCAAAAACCATGCCCCAGGACGCACGAAAACGGCCCGCAGGCGGCCGGAAACCGTTCCCTCCGGCGTTTCGGGGGCGTCGTCGCCGTTCGCCGCGTAGAAAGGCAGCGACGTTCCGTCCGGTTCCGGCGCGCACTCGCCGCTGCGCGGCGTCGTGAGGACTCCCCCGCTTCGCGGCTTCGCCGCTCGGCGACTCCCTCCGAGGAGGGAGCATGGCCGAATCAGGTACGCGAAAGCCGCGGATTGCCCCGCGGCTTTCGCGACCGGTCAGACCGGCATGAATCGTTCAGATTCTCACTTCTTGAGCAGCGGCTCGACCTGCTCCTCGTAGGCGGTCAGGGCCGTGTCGATGACGTTGTGCATGTCGTAGTACTTGTAGGTGCCGAGGCGACCGCCGAAGACGACCTTCGGCTCGGCCGCCGCACGCTCGGCGTACTTCGCGTACAGTTCCTTGTCTTCCTCGGTGTTGATCGGGTAGTACGGCTCGTCGTCGCGCGTGGCGAAGCGGGAGTACTCTTCCCAGACGACGGTCTTGTCCGGGTTCTGCTGGGCGGCGCGTTCCGGGTTGAAGTTCTTGAACTCGATGGCGCGGGTGTACGGGACGTCGGCGTCGGAGAAGTTCATGACCGGGCAGCCGAAGTGGTCGCCCTCGTCGTAGCGGACTTCCTTGAAGTCGACAGTGCGCCACTTGAGGTCGCCGAGCTCGTAGTCGAAGTAGCGGTCGACCGGGCCGGTGTAGACGACCGGAACGCCGGCGGCGAGCAGCGCCTTCTTGTTGAACGGCTGCGACTCGTCGAAGAAGTCGGTGTTCAGCGAGACGTGGATGCGCGGATCGTCGATCATCTTCTCGAACCAGGCGGTGTAGCCGTTGGTCGGCAGGCCTTCCCAGGTGTCCTTGAAGTAGCGGTTGTCGTAGTTGTAGCGCACCGGCAGGCGGTTGATGATGCTGGCCGGCAGCTCGCTCGGGTCGGTCTGCCACTGCTTGGCGGTGTAGTTCTTGATGAACGCCTCGTACAGCGGGCGGCCGATCAGCTGGATGCCCTTGTCGTTGAGGTTCTGCGGATCGGTGCCGGCGAGCTCGCCCGCCTGCTCCTCGATCAGCGCCTTCGCCTCGGCCGGCGTGTAGTGCGCGCGGAAGAACTGGTTGATCGTGCCGAGGTTCGTCGGCAGCGGGTAGACCTCGCCGTCGTGCGTGGCGTAGACGCGGTGGACGTAGTCGGTGAACGACGTGAAGCGGTTGACGTAGTCCCACACGCGCTTGTTCGACGTGTGGAAGAGGTGGGCGCCGTACTTGTGGATTTCGGCGCCGGTTTCCGGATCCATGTAGGAGTAGGCGTTGCCGCCGATGTGGTCGCGGATGTCGATGATCTCGACGTTGACGCCGAGCTTCTCGACGGCCTGCTGGGCGACGGTCAGGCCAAACAGGCCGGCGCCGACGATGACGAGATCAGGGTACTGAGTCTCTTCAGCTGCCATTTTTCGGGTGTCCTTTCGTTGGTTCTCGGAAACTAGCCGAACGTCGGTCGTCTTGCCGATATTGAACGATTCCTGCGCCCACAGCCCGTCCGACCGCACATAGTTGCTGTTCAGTCTAGCCGTCCGGCACTACGAGTCGCGACGAAACCGACGATCTTTGCGGAAACTGCGCCTCTTTGCGACATCAAGAGAAAAGAACGGCTGGGTTTACGATGGAGAACGTGAGCGACACGGAAGTACTGGACAGGCAAGGGGTACCGCGATTCTCGCTGCTGATGAGCGTCTACGCGGGCAACGACATCGCGCAGTTCGAGCGCGCGGTGCAATCGGGCACGATCGAGCAGACATTGCCGCCGGACCAGGTCGTCATCGTCCGCGACGGACCGGTGTCGATCGACGTCCAGCGGTTCCTCGACACGTTGCAGCAGACAATCGACGTCTGGTTCTCGATCGCCGACCCGGCCGTCAGCGCGCCGAAGGTCACCGTCGTCACGCTCGAGCGCAACGACGGACTGGCGCACGCGCTCAACGAGGGACTGAAGCACTGCGACTACGACATCGTCGCTCGCGCCGACGCCGACGACATCTCGCTGCCGGAGCGCTTCGCGAAGACGATCGTGCACTTCGCCGACCGCCCGTCGGCCGGCTCGCACCGGCGCAAGGACGCCACCGGCCGCGTCGACGTGCTCGGCAGCGCCATCCAGGAGTTCACGGAAATCGACACTCGCCACCGTGCCGCCGACGGCAAGAATTCGAACGATCCGCACGATTCGGCCGGCAACGCTCCGGCGGACGGATCGTCCAATGCCCCGGCGCGACCGCACGAGCGGCGCACGCTCGACAACGACTATGGCCGCAGGAAGCTCGGGCAGGTGCGGCTGCTGCCGGCGGAGGGCGAGGAGCTGCGGCGGTACGCGAGGATGCAGTCGCCGGTGCACCATCCGAGCGTCGTGTTCCGCAAGTCCGCCGTGCTCGCCGCCGGCGGCTACCCCGAGGACGCCGGACGCTTCGAGGACTATCTGCTGTGGGCGCGCATGATGGTCGGCGGCGCCGTCTTCATGAACGTGCCGGAGCCGCTCGTGCTCTACCGCGCCGACGATGGCGCGTTCGAGCGGCGCGGCGGCGGCCAGATGTTCCGCGACGAGTGGCGGCTGCAGCGGCAGTTCCGCCGCGAGGGCTTCACGACCGCCTGGCAGTTCTGGCGCAATGTCGGCACGCGGGCCGTCTACCGGCTCGTCCCCACGTCGGTGCGCGAGAAGGCCTACCACCTGCTCGTCGCCCGGCGCAACCAGGGCGTGCAGAAGCAGCGGAAGCACTAGGCCGACTATCGCCGGGCGAGGGCTTCCAGGGCGGATTCGATTTCGGGGGTGTCGTCGAAGATTTCCAGGTTGGATTCGGGGCGGGTGCGCCAGCCGTCGTGCCAGCCGCGGACCAGGCAGTCGAGGAGCTGGCGGCGGTCGGAGCCGTGGACGAATGTCAGGATCCAGCGGCGGACGGTCTTGAGGACGAACTCGGCGAACTCGACCGGGAAGAAGATGTCGCGGGAGAATCGTGCCATCCAGATCTTGTTGCGCACCTCGTTGTAGAACCGGGGACCCGGATCGGCGTCGGAGGAACCGAAGACCTTCGTCTTGTGCACGACCTCGCTCGTCGGCACGTAGTAGCCCAGGCCGCGCTTGAGCAGGCCGGTCGTGAACTCGAAGTCGTCGTTCCACAGGAAGTAGGCGGCGCGCGGCAGGCGCTTGGTGCCGATGACGGCGCCGGCGTTGATCAGGCAGGAGACGAACGACAGCGAGCGCACCTGGTACGAATCGGGCACGCCGACGATGGCCGCCGGACCCTTGCGCACGAACGTGCGCGGGCGCGGCTTGTTCATCAGGTGTTCGCGGCCGTCGGTCCACAGTGCCTTCGAGCCGAGGACGGTCGGCAGCATCTCGGTGTCGCCTACGCAGGCGGCGACGGCGTGCAGCAGCCTGGCCAGCGCGTCCGGCGTGGGAATCGTGTCGTCGTCCATCACCCACAGGTAGTGCGGAGTGTCATCGGTGTCGGCGCCCTCCGGCGTGTAGTCGAGCAGCAGCGGGCGAACGGCTTCGGCGAGGCCGGCGCAGAAGCCGCCGGCGCCGCCGACGTTGCGGTGCAGCTGGACGATTTCGGGATGCAGCGCGTGGGCGCGGGCGACGGCGACGGCGTTGTCGGTGCTCGCGTTGTCGACGACGATGACCCGGTCCGGCCGGCGGGTCTGCGCGAGCAGCCCGCCGAGACACTCCCCCAGCAGCTCCTGCCGGTTGTACGACACGACGACGGCGGTAACTTGGAAACGCATGGTTGCCATTATAAACAATCGGCCGTCGGCGGCGCCGGCGCGCGGCCGCAAATGGCGCCGCCGTTGCGCCCTGAGAAGGGTTTTGTCGTCCCGTTCGCTGATTAGATTAGTCTTTTATTGACATTTCCAGGACTTCCGTCTGTCTTGGCACGGCGGACCTGACTAGCCGACGCCCCCCGTCCGCGGTTCCGCCGGCCTCGCCAGAGTTATATGAAGGAAGAAGTGAATTCATGCGTAGTGGCGAACATTCCAGTCCAGACAGCGTCGACAAGCAGAACGATTCCTCCGCGGAGCCCACGCCCGAGCTCGCGTCGCAGGACATGCCGACGCCGGAGCAGCAGCGCACGCAGGACACGCTGAACGCCGACGGCGAGGCCGCCGTGGCGGCCGCGGGCCAGCCGGACGCCGATCTCGACGACGCGATCGCGAAGAACGAGCGCACGGCGGTCGTCGAGGAAGAATCGTCCAGGAACGACGTCGAGAACCTCGACGCTGTCGCCGACGCCGTGCAGCCGAACGAGTACGCCGGCGAGCATAACGATCCGGCGACCGGCGCGCAGGTCGAGACCGAGCTGATCGACGACCGTCGCACCGTCGAGGCCGCCAACGAGGGCGAACATGCGCCGAAGATCGACGAGACGGCCGCGATGTCGGGCGGCGACGTGCCGCCGAACGCCGACGAGTTCGGCGTCACCCGCGACCTCAACACCGGCTCGACCGGCGAGGAACTCGACAGCGTCATCTACGGCGAGGGCGAGGGCACGAACAAGATCGAGGCCGCCGAGGACAACCATCCGCAGTACACGCCGGCGGGGCTGGAAGTGCCGCCGTTCTACGCGAGCGGTAACGAGGGCCACGACGGTTCCAGCCGCGCGGGCTCCGGCGCCGGCGCCGGCGAGGAGACGAACCTGCCGGACGGCGCTCCGGACGGCACGGCCGACGGCCAGCCGGACGGCGACTATCCGCCGCACGGGCGATCGTCGGTGGCCGAGAAGGCGCTGGACGGGGACATCGAGCCGACCAATGATTCCGGCAACGGCATCGAGGAAGGACAGACCGCCAGCGGCGACCACCTCCCTTTTCCGCAAGCGACTGCTGAGGACGAAGCCGTAACAGCAGCCGCGATGAATCGCAATGAGAGTGAAGAGATGAATCCTATCGAGAGCAATACGCATGACCCGGTGCCGGCTCAAGCCGACGCGGCCACGGACGGACCGGAAAAACATACGGCATCCGATCCGTCCGAGCTGTCCGGTCATGACGACGCATCTCACGAGAAGCGTCAAAAGCGAAGGGGACGCCGTGCTGACGTCTCCAAGGAGAAGAAAGTAGGGCCTGTCCGGCGACGCTGGCGGGCCTTCAAGGAAACCAGGTTCTACCGCATCTGGGACAAGCGCATCAAGTTCTCCTATGCGTTCTACGCCATCGCAGCATTTGTCGTCATCGAATGCATGAACATGATGCAGTTGTGGAGTGTCGACAACAATGCCCAGTATGACGCGTCGCTTGGCAAGAACCTGATGCGTCAGGTCTTCAACTCGGAACGCCTTGACATTGCATCCAATAAGGCGTGGATGAATTTCATCGCTCTGACGTTGATCTTCCTCGTCATCCTGTTCATCATCAACCGGTTCTGGGTGGCGACGGCCATATTCGGCACCATCATGATCATCTTTGCCGTGGCCAACAAGATCAAGATCGGCGTGCGCGGCGAAGTCATTCTGCCGTCCGACCTCAACTTCCTATCAGCCGGCAATGGCGGCGAATTAGTCTCCTTCGTCCCGGAAAGCCAGAAAATTCTGGTCAGCAGGGCCATACTGCTCGTCGTCGTGTTCATCATCATCTGCATTGCGCTGCAGTTCATTGACAAGCGTCGCACCTTTATCTGGTGCTCTTGGAAGCATCCAATCCGTAACGTCAAGAATATTGTCGGCACGTTCTTCCGCATTATTGCCGTTATCGTGAGCGTCGCCATGCTTATGACGTATGCCGCCGGTCTTGGCACGCCAAATTCCGCGGTATACAAATTCGTCCAGAACGAATTCGGATATACTCCGCGTCTGTGGGACACTCAGCTTGACGCCTCGAGCTCTGGCTCGCTGACGACGTTCCTGAGCCTGACGAAAGTCAATGCCATGGATGAGCCGGACGGCTATAGTGAATCCGCGATGAAAGAAATCCTCTCCAAGTATGAGGATTCTGCCAACACGATGAACGAAAGCCGCGGGACTGAGCTGACAGACAGCACCGTCATCGCCGTGCTATCGGAATCGTTCTCCGATCCAAATCGCGTGCCGGGGATATCCTTCAGTGAAGATCCGATGCCATACATCCACCAATTGGAGACAGAGACTACCAGTGGACTCATGCTCTCGAGCGGCTACGGTGGCGGCACGGCCAATATCGAATTCCAGGAGTTGACTGGCCTGAGCATGGCCAACTTCGACGCTTCGTTGCTTACACCCTACCAGCAGCTGATTCCGAATCTGGACAGCATCTATACGTTCAACCAGATGTGGAATGATGCCTGTGGTAGCGACAGCTGCTCCGTAGCCTATCATCCGTATTACGGCAGCTTCTACAACCGAATCTCTAACTACAAGAAGTTCGGATTCTCGGCATTCCATTCGCTCGATAGCGACGAACCAGTTACCCATCAGGACAAGATCGATAGGTCTACCACCGTCAGCGACGAGGCGGCCTATGAGGATGTGCTCGACGAGGTAAAGGGCACTGACGAAAATCAGTTCGTCCAACTCATCACCATGCAGAACCACACGCCGTACGTTAATCAATATGACAACAATCAGTTCATCGATGCCGACCAGTCCACCGATCTGACCGACGACGAGAGAACGCAGATTGACACCTACACCAAGGGAGTCAACTACACTGACGAGGCCACCGAAGAGTTCCTCGATGAACTCAACAGGCTCGACAAGCCAGTCACCGTCATCTTCTACGGCGACCACTTGCCTGGCATCTACTCGACGGCGTATGCGGACTCCAACAACGAAGTAGCACTGCATGAAACTGACTACTTCATCTGGTCGAACGACGCCACATTAAAGCAGACGACGTTGAACAACCAGACCGGCGTCTACTCCTCGTCGAACTACTTCATGGCACAAGCCGCTGAGCACCTCAACGCGAAGGTCTCCCCGTACCTCGCCATGCTGACTCAGCTCCACGAGGCCATTCCAGCGATGGCGCGTATTGCCGCCACTAATGGGGACTGGGCACCGGGCAACGCTATCACCATCCTCGACGCCCAAGGCAACGCCATCTCCGAGAGCTCGCTTTCGGATGAAGCCAAGGCGCTGCTCAAGGACTATCAGATGGTGCAGTATGACATGACAGTCGGCAAGAATTATCTCGAGGACACCGACTTCACGTCGCTACCGAGGAGTTGATCAACATTACGAGAGAGGGCCGATCAGTGTATTACCGACCGGCCCTCTCTTTTGTACAGGGAATTAGCCACAAATACCGACAAACCAACTCATCGTTGAATAATAGGTATTCGCCGCAATCGAGGAGCTGACGAAGAAGCCGAGGCCTAGCACAACAGCACTAACAAGGACAGCTGTTTCCACGACGACCACCGTGGTGGTGAAAGATACGCGCTGCAACGAACCAATGGCTGAAGCGATATCGCTATTAGCCGTTGCCACACCGGTCCAATTCGACCGTCCCCGATGTTCATCACTTTCCGCGTCTATTGTACGTGCCACACTCACTGACGCGAGAACTTGCACAAACGCCAGCATGCTGAACAAGGCGGCGAGAATCATCAGGAAAGCGAAGTCACCGTAATATCGCATGGCCGTGCCGCACTGCAAACTGTCTACGACACACACCACAAATCCGCAAAGCACGGAAATCCAGACGAAGGACCACGTATGCATGCGCGAGAGTCGGCGGCGCACAATCCAGGCAAACAGTGCGAATAATGCCAACGGCACCAGTGCGAAATAGCCACCTTCCGAAGGTTCGTTAGGCGCACCCAGAGTGGTATTGGTAGCGGTAAAAAACGGGAAATTGCTCTTTGTGGCAAACGGCTGGAACATCTGCGTAAAGAGCTGGAATGGCAACCGGTAGACCGACAACGTATGAGCGGTCATGTCAAAACCGGTCAGATTATAGTTCTGCCCGAAATTCAACCAAGACCCGAACCGAATGTAGTTGTAGTAGGCCAGAGGCAGCACTGCGACAATAAACGGAGCGAAAGCTCCGACTGTGGCACGCCAACCACGCTTTGAAAACAGCGCGCGATGACGCAGGATCTGCTGCGAGAAAAGCGGGAAAGCAAGCACACAGACAATGAGGAATTGTGGACGTGACCCAAAATTCAATGCAATAAACAACGATCCTAGGGCAACAAGCCATGGACTGACCGAACCGTCTCGTTTTTTTGAGCATTGCCAGCAATAGAGCCCTGTCATCGTTAATGCGATAGAACAGATTATGGGCACAGAATAGAACGTCGTATGCGAGCAATAGTACGTGATATTAAGACCGAGATTGACGCCGATCATGGCTAGCCAGACAAAGCCCACCGAGGTGTTGGGCGCGTAGTCGCGAATCAGTCGGCGCACAAGCAGAGTCGTCATCACAATGGCAATAGCGGCGAAGATACCAATAGCCGTGCACGTAGGCAAGGAACGCCCGAGAATCAGTTGGAATGGCACAAACAGCAACAAGCACGGAACGACGCCGAAATAGCTGTAATAGTGCCCGTCATAATAGGCGTGATCGAAATAGAAGACGTGACCTTCGCTGCCTAGCGTATATCGGTCGGCATAGGCATAGGGATTGGAGAGCGCCTTCAGAGCATCATCTACGGGGAGATCAAGCCAAGTGTGCCCATGGATGAGGGAATCGGCCAGCAGCTGGTATTGGTAAGGCTCAACCCAATGATTGAATACTGCGTTGAAATACACGTCTTCCGCGGGTCCCCGTCGTGCCATCAGCAACATGGCAATGCCAGACAACACTGTAAAGAGAACCATGGCGGCCATTTCGGTACCTCTTAGGCAGCGCAAACGACCAGTGGCCGCTTCCTTGAGCTCCCGCCAACTTAGACGGTACAGCTGTGAAGACGGACGGAAAGCGATGAGGAAGAGCATAACAGCCAGTTCTAGCAACACACGCACAGCGCTGATGCGGAAAGGAATGGTGGCGTTGACAACGAGACCGCCAAAACTTACACGCGTACCCACTCCGCCGCTAAAAGCCAGCCGAACAGCATCTGCATGATAGGTGCCACGAGTCTGACCAAAAAACATATACTGCGTACTCGGCATTGACGTATAGGTCAGTGTCCGCGAGAAATCGCCCCATGCCCCATCGCTAGCGGATGGCGAGACCCAGGACATGGCATTCTTATCGCTATCAAGCTGCGTCAAATCGCTGGTTGGCACTTCAATGGCGAAGGAGACTTCCTGCTTCTGCCTAGCCTGTTCGGCTGATGTCTCCCCAATGACGCCGCCGGACATCACCCGAAACGTCTTGACTACAACCGGACCACCATCAGGCGAAGAAATCGGCACTGTCACCGTCGCATCGTCGTCGCCGACAATCTCGTATATGCCGTTTCCAAGATCCTTCAGACCCTCGCCATAAGTAACGGTGCCATTAACGGCGGGAGTCAGGCTCATTGTTCGCCAATATCCCAGGTTAAAGAACGCCGTCTCGGCGAGAATAACGACGAGGAGGCCAATGGCCCAAGGCAGCCATCGATGCGTCCACCGCCTAGTCGTCGTCTGACGAGACGATTGACGTGATCCCCATCGATCGTGACGATGCTGCCGCACCACCTTCTCCTGTCCCCTACCCGGTTGTTCATTTGCCGGCTCTGACCCGGATTGCAGCTGGCACACCTCTTCTCCTCATTCTCGGTTGAATCTGACATATTGACATGGCAATACGGCGCCCATGAGAGCGCCGTGCCACTGGACACATACTTTACTTCGTCATCGGCTTCGCGGAATCCGATTCGAAAATCCTCCGCCAGACGTCCACGCTGGCCATGTCATAGTCGCGGTACCGCTTGCTGAGCCTATTCCAACGTTTCATCAGTTCCTTCGACAAGAACAGGCCCCTCTTGACCTCGCGCCGGAACAGATCGCTGTCGCGACGACACCATGCCACCGAGTTACCGTCAGGCGACGTAACCAACGCCGAATTCACGCCTACGAACGATCGCCAGATTGCATCACGAGCAGGAATGGCAATGTCCGGACGGTCGTCATGCTTTCCGCTGCCCCGCGAGACAAGAGCTCTTGCTATGGCCTGAATACCTTCCTTCTTTACTGCAGAGCTCGGCTTGGCTGTCTTGTCGGCCACGAATTCGCGACGTGGTTCGGGGAAGGCATCGACATTCATCCTAGTTTCCGCATCCGCGAACCCCCTGCGCATACGACGCACTTCGGTGAGCTTGTTCGGCATCGAATCGACAATGTACTGTGGACCGCGCATGATGTCCCGCAATCCCATATGCCGCAACGGCAATGCCGAATAAGTAAACTTCAAGCCAACGTTGACATCACCGTACAGCATTTCATAGATGAACCGCCAGCTCGGCTTATCGATGTGGAGTAACGCGCAAATCCATCGATTGCGTTGGAAGAAGTACTCCTCCCAAGTACGTGATGGATCCTTGTCGTGCCACGCCTGATGCCAGACGGCGACGCCTGGCAGACAAACGGTATGATAACCGTGTTCGGCAGCGCGGATGGCATATTCAGTGTCGTCGAACTTGATGAAGACCGGTAGTGATAAGCCAATGTCTTTCATGATCACGGTCGGGATCAGGCACATCCACCAGCCATTGAAATCGGAATCGACGCGACGGTGGCGTTCGGGCGAATCACGAAGCGGAAACTTCGCGAAATCATGGTTGTATTCAAGACCGTCACTTGGAGCAGTCCACACATTGTTCCGCGTGAACCGCTCGCCCTGCGTATACAGCACAGTGCGGTTGTCGAGGTGAAGCATGCCGCCGCCGACGATCGTCGGTTTCTTGCAGTAGTCGGCAAACTGCACGGCGCGCAGGATGGCCTCTGGCTCGGAGATGGCATCATCGTCGAGCAGCAGCGTGTAAGACGACTTTCGGGCCTCTAGCGTCTCAAACATGCCGCGGGAGAAGCCACCAGAACCGCCAAAATTAGCCTGGCGGATATAGGTAAGCTGCGGTCCGAGTTCATTGGCCGTGTGGTCAAATCCGGGCTGGTCTTTGACGAGATCGGTACCCTGATCGACAAGATAAATGGTGTCTAGACGCTTGCGCAGTTCCGGTTCCGAAGCGATCGTCTTCAACTGGTTGTGGGCGTATGGTGCACGATTGAACGTCGTGATGGCGATGGACAGCGAGGTTGGTTTCGTCGGGTTCGCAGTACCGGCACGCACGCGCTCGGCAACTGGCACGTTCCATGCCGCATTGCGGACAGTTAATTCGCAATCATCGTCGGCCTTGGCGTCGAACCAGAAGTAGCCGCCGTCAATGAGACCGTGCATGTCGAGGTCGATGGTGACAGTCTGGAACTTCGGTGCCGCATAGGAAGAAGACTTGGCGGAAGCGAAAGAATCGTTCCCGATTTCAATAGTGCCAGCTGGTGAGAATAGGCCACGGCCGGTTGAACGGAACAGGGAGATGACGCCGCGACCGGTGACTTCGGCGACGAAACGCACGCCGGAAATGTTCGTCCAACGCTTCCAATAGGCCGCCGGGAATGCATTGAAGAACGTGCACAGCGAGACGTGTTTGCCAGGCTTGACCGTCAAAGTCGTACGATCAGCAACAGAAAAAACATCATGCTGGGACGTTGTGGCAACTGGATTGACACCCTCATTGACCAGCCGTTCGAATGCCGTCTTGTTCATGGCGCCGAAGTCGATCGCCTGCATGTCGATGCGCGGCTCCTGCACCGTGTCCGGAATATGTGGACGAGTCCATTCAATGGCATAGAGCGGCATCGTGAGATCTTCGTCGCGGACCGGATAAACTACACGATTGACGACTTCCCATGCCGCATTGACATCTACTCCGCTGCTGGCGCCGCGATGTCGGACATTCGCTGTCCTCCGATGTACAGTGTTCTGATTTCTCTGCTGGGTCATAAGACCGAGTGTAGCTCGAACCTCATAACAGGAATACAACGGCTTCTGGAAGCTAGTCAGCCGTCAAGCAATTGGTAAAAACATCGGCAATATCGCATATGAGCACAAGCAGCTGTCACAATCCCCGCTTCAAAAACAAAATTGCGACACAGGCATATCAGGAAACAACCTCACCATCCGTAGACGACGGCAGCCATCTTGCGGATTTGGTCACGGTAGTCAAAGCGAATGCCGGGATTCTCGAAGCCGGAGCCCGGCTGCGGGATAGATGGCACGTCAATCATCGTCTCGGCCCAGCGGCTGCCCATGCGCAGGACGGCGACGTGCTTGACGTCGTAGTAACCGGGCTTCACCGATAGGTAGCATCCCTCAGCGCCTACGGCCGACGCAAGCAGATGCGGATGGTAGCGCGTCGACAGCCAACGCTGGCCCGGCGCCGCCGGAAAACCGTCCTCGACGATGATCTGCGTCGGGAACAGTTCGGTGCGATAGCCGTTCCCCTCGAGGAACTTGATGAGTTCGATGCATTCGTACGGAATGCACTCCACCACTCCGAGCGTTTCATGCTCACGGTCGACCTGCCACGCCTCAAGCACGGCAAGAACATGCTGGAAGAGCGCCTGATGGTCTTCAACGAAATCCTGCTGCACGCACAGCATCGTGCGCGGTAACTTACCTTCGACCACTCCAGCGCCGTCGAAGCCAGCACCGCGGCGCTCGTCATAGACGCCGTCGAGGGCATTGACGAAACAATCGTCCGGCATCAGCTTCGCAATGCCGGTCAGTCCAGCTTGATCGATCGACTGCAGACTGCGTTCGTCGCGACAGCCGAAAGCAATCATTGTCGCGGCAACATCGGCGACATACTGGCGATCACGATCGGACAGCGGCACCAGGCCAGCACCCGTCGCGATCGACGGAATGCCGTGGGCGACAGCCCACTGTGGCGCCGCTAGCCGCGCGAGGTTGGCAGCCCATGGCGAGTTCATGTAGCCACCGCCGAGGATGTGCATCGTCTTGACGTCACGGTTGAGCAGCCGAATGCCGGAGGCGAGCCGCGCCGCGCGGCCTTCGTCCTCGAGCGCGGCGACGATCGTGGCCGCGATGTCGGCAACCGGCGCGTCGACGTCGACGCGGCCGTTAGCGATCGGATTCTCGATAGTGAGTCGCGCGATCGTGTCGGTGACGGTCAGGTGGGGGTGCAGTCCACGTAGAATGGCAGCCGACGGGCCCGGTCGCATGCAGTCGACAACGACTGGCGTCTGCGGGTCGATTTGTGCAAGATACTTGAGCCATTCCGCGGCAATCAATTCATCACCGTAATTCGGAAAGCCCGGCTCGGCGATCAGATAGTGCACCTTGCAATGACGTTGCTCATCAGGCATGGTATCGCCCAGACGGACAAGTTCGCGCTGCATCTGATCGAGTATCTCTTCGGTGCGCTGCTGGTTATCGCGTAGTCCTTCAAGCTGTTGTTTGACCTGATCGGCGTTGCTATGGAACGATCGGCTCGAAACCGGTAGCATTGATTTCCAACTCATCGATGGCACTCTCCTTCAAGCATTTGTCGCTCCAGTCTACCGAAAAGAGACGAACACGATTCCAGCACGGGAATTGCGTACGGCTCTTCCATGCTCACCGCGCAATTATGCATTGTTCTTTGTGTAACGGTCGATAGGATGTGCACATGCCGCAAGGAGCGGCGCCGGAGAAGTAAAGGATTTCATGATGAAAAAGCAACTCAGGGGCGACGAGGATACCCCTCAGGACAAGAAGGAACGCAAACGCAACACGAGGATGAACTGGTGGCTGCTGGCCATCATCGTCTGCGCGGCCGTCATCATCATTCTCTATCCGTACTATTCCGGCTACGAATCGAAGGACGATCTCGAGACCGACCTGATCTCCTACGTCCAGCCGGCCAATCCGGATACGTCGACGAACTCGGGTACCTCCACTAGCCCCTATATCTCGACGACCGATACTGGCGAGCAGACCGTCGCGGCGTAATTGCTGCATGGCACATGCCGCTTTCCTGAACGGGAGAGATAACGATGATCGAGATTAACGGAATCATGTATGCAAGCAACCCCACGCCGGAAATCAAGGTGACGGCCGCACGCACGACCGGCGATCATATCCTGCTGGTCACCTTCTCGACCGGCGAGACTCGGCTCGTCGACGCCACTGAATGGTACGATTCTCCCGCTTTCCGGCCCTTGCAAGACGAAGATGTCTTCGAGAATTTCGAGATTGACCACGGTGTGTTGACGTGGGAAAACGGCGACGTCGACATTTCGCCGACCTACCTGTACGACCACTCGTACGAATACAGCACGATCCGCTAATTCGTGGCGGCATAACTGCATGGCGATCAGCGTATTGGCGTCCCGGTTGTTCGCCGTTTTCACGTCACAAACCCGAGCTGCGAGCTCGGGTTTGTGACATTTCGGGAAGGGTGGCGGGACGGCGAAAATCCTGAATCGTCCCGATTTTATACTTTTTTATATTTGTTATATCTGTTATATCTGTTATATCTTTCGCAACGCCGCCAGTCGAGGAGTTCCACCCATGTCCAATCCATTCAAGCCCACCGCCGGCAAGACACCACCGGTTCTCATCGGTCGTGAAAGTGACCTCGAGGAGTTCTCCATCGGCCTTGACGACGGTCCCGGCGCGCCGTCCCGACTCATGTATTTCACGGGCGCACGCGGTGTCGGCAAGACTGTCATGCTCAATGCCATCGGCGACATTGCCTGCGAGCGCAAGTGGGTCGTCGTCGACGAGACCGCCGACGCCGGCTTCATCGATCGCATCATCCAGGCGCTTGATCGCAAGAAACACCGGGTGAGCAGCATCAAGCTCCCGACCGCGAGCGTTTCCACCGCCCTCGGCTCCGCGGAGGCGACTGTCGGTCTCGGCGAGGTCGAATTCGCGGATACGCAGGCATCGTTGGACCTGCGTCACGCCATCGGTGACCGGCTTGACTCGCTCAATGAAAAGAAGCGTGGCATCCTCGTCACGCTCGACGAAGTCCAGCCGCAGTCGATTGCGGAAATGCGCGCGCTGGCGACAGCGGTGCAGCACCTGATTCGCGAGGATCGCAACATCGCATTCGTGTTCGCCGGACTGCCAGCGATGGTCGAGGAAGTCATCAACGACGACATTCTCACCTTCCTGCGAAGATCGTTGCGCAAGCATCTCGGCAGCGTTGCGCAGACGGACATCGAGCAGGCCTTTGCGGAAACGATTCACGCCGGCGACAAGCAGGCCGATGACAATGTCATCACACGGCTTGCGGAAGCCACAAACGGCTATCCGTACATGATTCAGTTGGTCGGTTACTACGCATGGCAGAATGCCGATCGCGGCGACGGCCCTTCCGTCATCACGATGGACGAGGCGGAACGCGGCATCGCGACAGCGCAGACGATGCTCGGCAGCATGGTGCATGGTCCGGCGTTCGACGAACTACCCGACATGGCGCGCAGCTACCTGCTGGCGATGAGCCAGGACGATGGTCCGTCGAAAACGGCGGACATCGCCTCCCGCCTTGGTCACGACACCGGATACGCCAACGTTTACCGCACTCGACTGATCAAGGAAGACTTGATTGAGCCTGCCGGCTACGGACTCGTGGATTTCAAGATTCCGTACATGCGCGAATACCTGCGCGAGCATGGCACCAATGAACAGATGAGAAGGAATCTGGAGGAGTAACATGACGATTCCTTCATCAGAGTCTCAAGGAGGAGACGACACTACCCGTTCATCACGTCGTACGTCCTGTGCAGGAAGGCGGCCATGTCGGCGCGGACGACGGTGCTCGTCGGCTGGAATGTCGCCGTGCCGTCCGAGGACGTCCAGCCGGTCGAGATGCCGACCGACGCGCACCACCAGATTTCCTTCGCATGCGGCGTCGACGACGTGACGTCGGTGAACGTCGCCATGTCGGCGGCCGTCGGCGTGTACGCCGGCGAACCGGCCAGCCGGTACAGGAACGCCGCCATGTCCTGCCGCAATACCGTATTCGTCGGCCGGAACGTCTTCGTGCCGTCGCTTTCCGTCCAGCCGGTCGAGATACCGTTCGCCGTCGTCCACCAGATCTCGCTGGCGTGCGGCGTGGAGGAGCTCACGTCGCTATACGTCGCTTGCTCGGAAGAACTTGCCGTGTACGACGGCGACCCGTCAGTACGGTACAGGAACGCCGACATGTCCTGCCGGATGACGTTGGCTGACGGCTCGAACGTCCCGTTCGCAAAACCGGTCGTGATGCCCTGGCTGCTGAGCCACTTGATGTCGCTGTAGTGTGCCGTCGACCGCGAGTTGACATCGAGGAACGCGTACTCGTCAAACGCCGACATGTCGACATTGCCGCTGATGCCGTCGACGGTCGCCGAGCTCGTGTACTGCCAGCCGCGGCCGCCGTCATAGTTGGGGTATGTGTACGACAGCGTCGTGTTGTACTGGGCAATCCAGCCGATCTTCGACTCGAGCGACGTCGTGTTGAGATAGGAGTTCGCGAACGACAGGTACGTGTACAGCTCGACGTTGTCGTAGCCGCGCGCCGCGAGCGTGCTCGTGAACGTGCTGACGATCGACTGGAACGCCGACGCCGACGTGGGGTAGGAATGGACGACGCCGTCGTCGTCGGTCCACGAGCTCCAGTTCTCGATGTCGTAGAAAATCGGCAGCCGCAGGCTTGTGACATACTCGTCGAGCTCGTCGGCGACGAACGTCGCCTCGAGCTTCGCAAGCGCCGTCGTGTCGGCGTAGGAGTAGAGGTAGATGCCAAACGGCACGCCGGCGGCTTCGGCGTTCTTGACATTCTCGACGAACGTCGAGTCGAGGTTGTTGCAGTAACCGACGCGGATGATGGCGGCGTCGATTCCCGCGGCCTTGACGGCGGCCCAGTCGATCGTGCCCTGCCACTTCGAAACATCGATGACCTTCATCGCCGGATCGGCGAACACGGTGCCGTCGCTCTCGGTGAACGTCTTGCTGTCACCGTCGGTGCCCCACGTCACTGACGAGCTCGTCGACGCAAGCTGGACGGTCGCGGCGGAATTCGTGGCGACGGCATTGGAGACCGTGCCGGTCGTGGCGGAAGAATCGTTTCCGTCGAGGCTGCTGTCGGCGGCGACGTCGGTGACGGTGCCGGCGGCGCTCGCGGAGCTTTCGTCGGTCGTGCCGTCGGTGACCGGGCTGGCGGCGCTCGTGTCGGGAATGTCGACCGGCGCGCTTTCGCCTGCGCCGGCGCCGATGGCGTTGTCGGTGTTCCACATGTGCTTCGGGTCGATCTGGTCGCTCGTGTCGATCGTGTCGACGGAAGTATTGGACGATTCGTCCGCCATCGCCGTCCCCGCAGCCATTGGCGAGCCGACCGCGAGCGCCGCCGCCGCGAGCGCCGCGATCGCGACGACGAGCGACCACCGTTTGCGGCTGCGCCTCGGGGCTCCCGCCGACTGCGCGCCGCGCGTCCGTTCGCCGTCGCGGCCGGCGTGATGATGCTTCTGGTTATGCGAATCCGACGTCATGGTCACCTGATTTCCGAACAAGACAAGGAACGAGCTGATAAGAACCACTTACCCGACCCGGCAACGCCACGGCAAGTCATCCGTCATCCTAAGCGGCAAGTCTGGGAACTCTGTCTAGTTTCGGTCAGGGCACAACAGGCTGTTACGCAATTGTGGCTCCCTGGAAGGGAGCTGGCGGCGAAGCCGACTGAGGATCAACTCGCGAAACGTAATGGTCTACGCTCCGTAAGTCGACCCTCAGGCTCGCTACGCTCGCCAGCTCCCTTTCAGGGAGCCAACATCGATGGCACGAACTTAGTGCATGACGTTGTAGACGCGCTCGAGGAAGGCGGCCATGTCCTGACGCTGGACGGAGGCGGTGGGCCGGTAGACGGTGGACGATCCGGACGTCCAGCCGTTGGCGATGCCGGCCGACGCGCACCACCAGATCTCCTTGGCATGCGGCGTCGAATCGGTGACGTCGCTGAACTTCGCCTTGATCGCGGCCGTCGGCGTATACTCCGGCGATCCGGCGATACGGTAGAGGAATGCGGCCATGTCCTGGCGGTTGACGACGGCTGTCGGGTGGTAACCACCGTCGGTAAAGCCCTCGGTGATGCCCTTGCTCGCCATCCACCAGATCGCATTGGCGTGCGGCGTGGAGGAATTCACGTCGGAGAAGACGGCCCTCTGCGCGGCCGTCGGCGTGAACGACGGCGATCCGGCCACGCGGTACAGGAACGCGGCCATGTCCTGGCGGATGACGGTGTTACCCACCCCGAACGCGCCGTTCGCGTATCCGGTCGTCACACCCTTGTTCTTCGCCCATTTGATCGAGCTATCGTGCGCCGTCGAGCGCGAATTGGCATCCCAGAAGATGTGCTCGTCGAACGCGGACATGTCAACGTTGCCGGAGATGCCGTTCACGCTTGCGGAGGAGGTGTACTGCCAGCCGCGGCCGCCCGAGTAGCCCGGGAACGTGTAGGTCGTCGTCGGATTGTATTCGGCAATCCAGGACACCTTTGCCTTTGCCGCGTTATCGAAGTACGCATTGGCCATGGCGCGGTAGGTATACAGGTACGTGTTGGTATATCCATGCTGGTTTATGCGGCCATAGAAGGCGTTGATGATGGTGGACCATCCGGCAACCGTGGTGGGCTGGTAATGCGTGGCAATGACCTTGCCGTTTCGGTCCGTTTCGTCCCACGATCCCCACTCTTCGAGATCGTAGAAGATCGGCAGACGCCACGAGGTGATGTTGTACTTCTTGAGCAGCGTGACAATCCAGTCGGCCTCGGTCCGGGCCAGTGCGGCGGTGTCGGCGTAGGAGTACAAGTAGAAGCCGAGCGGCATGCCGACCTTCTGGGCACCGGCGATGTTTTCGGCTAGGCGGGGGTCCTCGGTGCCATTGCCGTAACCGAGACGGATGATCGCGGCATCCACGCCGGCGGCCTTGACCTTGGCCCAGTCGATTTCTCCCTGCCATTTCGACACGTCGATGACTTTCATGGCGGGACTTGCAAACGTGTTGCCATTGCCATCCACGAATGTCTTGTTGCCGCTGGTGGTGGTCCAGTACGGTGATGACGCCTGAGCCTGCGGTTCGTCCTCGGCATTGGTCCACATGTGCTGCGGATCTTCCTGGCCGCTCACATCTACATTCGACGCGATGTAGTCCTCGAACGCGACGACCGGATCGTCGTCGATGAATCTGCCGTCGACGATCGTGCCGCCGGTAATGGCACCATCGGCAATCGTCATGGCGTCGTCGGCGAACGCTGTCATTGGCAGCCCGGCGACGCCGAGCGACAGCGCCAACGTCGACGCGATCGCCGCGATCGTGGATGCACGGAATCGGTTCCGGAAACGGTTGCTTCTTCTCCTCATTGCGAAGGCCCTTCTCTCGTTGCAGTGAAGGATCCAGCGTAACGAAGCATAACGGCACAATTCCACCATTCGTGACGAATCTGTGCACGATTCCCGCAACTTGTCCTATTCCCTGTGCTTCTCCCTCCCTTGCACATTGCAAAGAGGACAGACCAACAGGATTAACAAAGTAGATGAATCCACGCTGCAAGCATGAGTTCATACCCCCGTTAGGGAAAAATGAAAAGACTCTAGCGGAGGTCTCCCCCAATCTTCTCTTCGGCCTCTATCCGCAACCTTTGAGCTTCAGCACCTCGCTCAGCTTCCTGTTCAGTAATCTCGCTGAACTCGACAGCGCGATCAGACAGCAACGCATATGCACCATTTCTGGGATCACGGATGGAGAACGTGCAGGCGTTGTCATCGAGAGCCACAGCAACCGCATCAGTCATCTTTTCGTTGCCTGGAGATGGAGTACGCAGCGACGTAATCAAACGGAATTCACCGTTATTAAATAGATTAAGGGGGATCTCGAAATAGACAGTGTGATGACCATGTTTCTTCATCTTGAAGACACGCGGACCGGAGTCATAGGTGATACCGCCACGGCGAAGATCATGCATAGCAATAGCAAGGTAGAAGTCACCAGGCTCGTCATACTGATATTCGACAGCAAAACGGAACGTATCCGAGCTCTTGAGCAACAGCGGCGAAACGCCATAAGTACGAAGTACTGGACATCGTGCATTAAGGCCGTTCGGATAGGTGTTCGGATCTTCTTCAAGTTGCTTGGCGCGTGCCTTCTCTTCCTTACGCATGACCTCCAGATTAGCCAACGAGTACCGCTCCGCAACGGTCGACGGGTCACCAATGACAGCAACTTCGCCTTCCTGAATGAACATCGCACGCGTGCAATAACGCTTGACAGCACCCATATCGTGGGTGACCAAAATGACGGTCTTCGACGGATCCTTACGAACGGCAGTGAAATAATCGTCGCACTTGCGCTGGAACGCCTCGTCGCCGACGGCGAGGACCTCGTCGAGGACGAGGATGTCGCCCTGCGCCTTGATGGCGACGGAGAATGCGAGTCGCACCTGCATGCCAGACGAATAGTTCTTGAGTTTCTGGTCCATGAAGTCCTCGAGCTCGGCGAACTCGACGATGTCGTCATACATCGCGTCGACCTGAGTGTGCGTAAAACCAAGCAGGGCGCCGTTCAAGTAGACGTTCTCGCGACCGGTCAGTTCAGGGTTGAAGCCGACGCCGAGTTCGATGAACGGCACCAGTTTGCCGGTCACCTCGATGGACCCGGAATTCGGATAGTAGATCTGCGAGATCAGCTTGAGCAGCGTCGACTTTCCTCCGCCATTACGGCCAACAATGCCGAAGAACTCCCCCTGATGGACTTCGAAGGACACATCGCGCAACACACGTTGTTCCTCGTAACCCTTGATGCCCTTCGTCCAGTTGATGAACGCCTGCTTGAGACCAGTAGCCTGCTCAGTAGGCAGCTTAAACCATTTTTCGACATGATCAGCCTTGAGAACAACCGGTCGTTCCTTGTAGTTGTCGATATTGACAACATCGAGCTTCGTGATGTCCGTATTTGCTTCAGTACTCATAATGAATGCTTCTCCCTACAGGTGTTTCCCGTGCTCCCTCAAGGAACTCACATGACCTCGGCGAACTTGCGGCTGTTCTTGCGGAAGACATAGACACCAAGCCAAAACAGGAGCAGCGTAATAATAATCGGGATAGGCTTCACCCACCAGGAGCCGAACGAGTTCCATATGGTCGGCTGGGTTTCCGGCGCAATCAGGTTATGCCTGATATCCTGAATAGTCTGGGCGAACGGATTCAGCAGTTCGAGACGCGCCAGCTCAGCATAGACGCCACCCTTATTGGTCACATAAGACAAAGGGTAGATGATAGGCATGCAGTAGAAAATAATCTGCTGAAGAACTTCCCAAATGTGTGAGATGTCGCGAAAATAGGCATACATTGTCGAAAAGATCAATGCCACTGCCAGCGACGCGACATAGAGTTCGAGAACGTTGAGTGGCAGCCATAGTACACGCCACGTGAACTGGACTCGCAGACAGATCGCGAAGACCAACACAACAAGGAAGTTAATACCGAGCGAGATCAGCGACCCGATAGACGCCGAGACAACAACGATGTAATTCGGGAAGTGCACCTTCCTGAGTAAGTCGCCACGATCGACAATGGCTCTCAGCCCGATACCAATCGTCTCCGTACAGAACTGCCAAGACGAGATACCAAGCAACAGTACAACCGGATAGCTAGACGTACCATCGGTCATACGCAGGAATCGCGCGAAGACGATGTACATGACGACGAACAGCAACAGCGGCTTAAGTACCGACCACGCTACACCAAGGAATGACCCCTGGTAACGCATCTTGAAATCAGTCTTGACAAGGCCTTTCAGCACAGTCATGGCATAGCCATACCGTTCATGAAGATGCTGTGCAATGGTTTTCGTATTCACTAATGTGTCCTCAACGTTCTAATTGATTCACGGTCACGCAGTATTCGAGCATCCAATTCTAACCACACCGTCTCCCCTCGTGCCGTCCCAGCCCCTACTTGCAGAATTTTTATTCAATCCGCGCAGTCGACGTCACGATAGAAACGGTCTAGTGTCCACTTGGAGTCGCAGCAACGTTAATCGAGGCTGTCGGACGTTTCAGCAGAGAAGGAGCCTGATCGAAGTTCGGTTTCTCCACCTGTTGTGTAACTACCTTCTGTTGCCGTCGGAGTATCTGCCAGATGAGGTGTACCGGTAACCCCATAATCACCGTTCACCGATGCCACGAAGATATTGGCATCGAACATGAACCGGGCACGATCCTTACGCGCAACAACCTCCAGAATCAAGCCCGTGAACAAGGAAATGATACCGAACAGCATGAGCATGGTGGCACCAATCAGCGTCGGGAATCTGGTCACTTCGCCGGTCTTCCAAAACAACACACACACCCATATTGCCAATCCCAAGCCAACGCCACCAATAATGACGGCGAGAGTACCAAAGAATGGTAACGGGCGATTAACATAAATAAGGCGGAAAATGAGACCAAGGACCTTGAAACCGTCGGAGAACGTGTTCAACTTACTCTCCGAGCCATCTGGACGATCACGATACTGTACCGGCACCTCGGTCACACGCATCTTGTTGTCAAGAGCGTGAATAGTCATCTCGGTTTCGATCTCAAACCCATCGGACAATACCGAATATGACTTGGCAAAAAGTCGGTTGAAGGCACGGTAACCACTCATGACATCGCGAATTTCGGCATGGAACGCTTTGTTGATAGCGAAGCGTACCAGACGATTGCCAGAGTTATGGAATGGTCGCTTGTTTTCCGTGAAGTAAGTGGAAGAAAGACGATCACCGACAACCATGTCCCAGCCATCGTCAAGAGTGTCAAGCAACTGATGGACGTCCTCGGCCGGATAGGTATCATCGCCATCAACCAGAACATAACGATCGGCGTCAATATCCCTCAGCATGCGACGCAACACATTGCCCTTGCCTCGCTCCGGCGAATATCGCACAATCGCACCTGCAGCTTTAGCCTCGGCCGATGTGCTATCCGTACTTCTGTTGTCATACACGTAGATGACCGCATCTGGCAGCTCTCGACGAAAATCGGTAACAACCTTACGAATGGTCTGCTCTTCGTTGAGACAGGGGATGAGTACCGCCGTCGTGGGAGTGTTCGGCATAATGGTGTTCTCTATCTTTCGCCTTGATGCGTGAGCCCAGGAGAAAGGCTATGCTGCTTCTCAGCCCAGACAAACGCCACCGCCAGTCCGGTGTTGACCATGAGCTGCGGACCGCCGGACAGATGATGTTCTTCTTCTTGACATGCGGCGATTTCGCGGGGTCGTAGGGCGTTACGACCCGGCAGAATCGCCGATTTCTCTTCACACTAGTATGGAGTGAACGGATATCAGTCCATCTTCAAATACTTCTTCCAGAACTTCACCGAAGTTAGTTCTGGACGGGACTCAGCATACTCGCGACGCAGGCGATCACCGTGCTGCTTGTAATACTTCAGATCGCGAGCATAGCGTTTTTTGATCTGTTCGTAACGCTTGATGTCCTTTGTGCGAATGGCGCCCTTGCGGTTGTACCAGTCAATAACTACAAGCTTGTCCTTGCCGCGAATGACACCAGCAGGATAAACCCAACCGAGCACCGGGATGACGGCATAGCCTTCGCCTGGCGTCTTGACAAGGCGCTGCCCATTATCAGTGACAAGATCTGCCAGACGCTGCGGCAAGGAACGTGGCTTGTCACCGTCGATGAGTTGACGGTCAATGTGCTTGATGTTGAAACCACTGAGCTCCGGATCGGCATCCGCCTGCTTCTGCAGCTCCTCGAAACTCACAAGTTGTTCCTTGTTGCGGTTGGCGGCCATAAACGTTTCCTCAGCCCTGCCCGGCTTCGAGAAAAAGCTCGGTCCCTTAAGGAAGTCTTCGAATGCATCCAGACACAGTTCGGCATTGTCGTAACCAAACTTCTTGAGCTCAAGGCGGATATTATTCTCCAGCTCACCCATGAAGTCGGACTGGGGGGCAAAACCGGTCGTCGCCTGGGCGATCATCGTATTACGAGTAGTCTGATAACGCTCGACAGCAGCATTATAACGTTCGTGGAAACTCATGTGCCAAACGCACAGACTGTTCATCGTAATGAACTCGGTACCGCAGCGCACGCCGTATTCAGCATCATCGCAGCGGACGAAGAACGGCAACGGCAATCCGTTCTTCTCGATAACATCAATCGGGATACAGCAATACCACCAGGCTGCATAGCGATACTTGATGACCTTGCCGGGGCGGAACATTTCGTTGTAGATGATGTCCTCGAACTTGGTCAGACGAAGCGAGGGCTTGGCCGGAGCGAAAGTGCCTTCCGGCGTCATGAAACCAGTGTCCTCCCACTGATCCTCACCGATTTCATAGTTCAACATGGCGCCGGAGATCATCGCGTCACGGTGCTCCGGTGTAAGGATGCACAGCAAGTTATAGGTGCGCTTGATCGACTCCGGCGAAACAGCCACGTCATCGTCCATGAGCAGGATGTTCGTGGCTTTCGGCTTCTGTTCCATTGCCATGATCATGCCCCGGGTAAAGCCACCCGCGCCACCAACGTTGTCATTCGGAATAATCTTGATATGTTCGGAATTCAGCGCATCGACATCAAGCGTGCGGCCGTTATCTACGACATACATGTTGAAATGCTTGGCGATCTCGTCATTGGAGTCCAGAATGTACTTCTTCACCAAATTGATGTTGTTGATGATGAAGCTTTCCTTCTTGAATGTCGTCGTTGACAGCACAAGTTCGACATCATTGCGCGGCTCATCGTGCAGTTCAAGGGTGTAGTAGCTGTCACGCATCTCTACACGGCCATCGGTGACAATGCGGAAGCCGACAACCACCATGTCGTCAGTGACAGTCAGAGGTAGATCAAAAGACTGCCATGTATCTACGGAAGCGTCCAAATGATGAACATCGCCCACCGGAATAGGATGGGCGGCAAATGCATCGCCCATCGTCTGCTGGATATCGCAGGCAGCCCCTTTGAGCTCCAGATGCAGCGAGCAACCAGTCATTGACGTATATTCCTGCAGTTTCATGACCGACAACGAATTGAAGTAGGTCGTAAAATCGTATTCGCCCTTCGCAAAGAGAACGCCATGGCCAAGTTCCTCGTCATAAACGACCGGCTGGTCAGACGCAACGTACAGCGACGGATAGCTGACGGACCGCGGATTGGTCTCCAGCAGGATATTCGCGAACTTTATTGAAGGCATAGTCAAGACCTCGTCAACACTTGAGAACGGATAATCGAACAGTTTGATTTGACATCATAGTCACACGGCATGAGTTCGCGCTTTAGAGCGGAATCACAATAGGACGATTACCCCTGTCTGTCCAGCATGAATTGTTCAGATCGTCGTCTCTATGATGAAACGCGGACGGTGCTTGACTTCCTGATAGATCTTGGCAATGTACTCGCCGATGACTCCAAGAGCAAGCAAGATAAAGCCGCCGATGAGCCACAACGAGACCATCATCGACCCCCAACCGGCGACAGCATGGCCCATGCCTACGGACGCTACCGTGTAGATGAGCATAATCAGGCCAATGATCACAGAAACAATGCCCAGCCCAGTGATCATTGTCAGCGGCTTCGTGGAGAAAGACGTGATGCCTTCGACGGCAAAACTCACCATCTTGTGTAACGGATACTTCGATTCGCCGGCATGGCGTTCACCGCGTTTGTAATGAACCTCAGCGTGTTCCATGCCTATTGACGGCACGATGCCACGCAAGAACAGGTTTTCCTCTCGAAAATTGAGGAGGGCAGCCAACGCCTTGCGACTCATCAAGCGAAAATCGGCATGGTCGGGAATAATATCGGTGTCCATCGCCGAAAGCGCCTTGTAGAACATGTGCGCAGTGCCACGCTTAAATGCAGTGTCTGCGTCGCGGTTATCCCGTACGCCATAGGCGATCTCAACGCCCTCACGGTAATCCCTGACCATCTCATCGATGGCATTCGGGTCATCTTGCAAGTCGGCATCCATTGAGACAACGACGTCCTCGCCATTTTGATAAGCCAATGTGAGACCGGCGAGCAATGCATTCTGATGTCCTTTGTTGTGAGCAAGTTTGGCCCCATGAAAGCGGATAGGATTAGCCTCGTGCAACCGCTCTATGATTGACCACGTGGCATCCTGTGAGCCATCATCGATGAATAGCACTGAGCTTTCCGCCGTGACCTGACCTGCCTTGATTAGTTCTTCAAGTTTGGCCGCCAACACTTCTGATGTCTCTCCAAGCACTGCCTCTTCGTTGTAGCAGGGTACTGTCACAACAAGATATGGAGGTTCGCGCAATGCAGTAGCCTCTTTATCCTGCTTCTCAGGCATACTTCACCTCTTCCATTAATGCCGTGAGCTTTTCACCAGCGATCAGGTCGCGTTCATACGGAGTACCTCGAAAGACTCTATTCTTCGTCCATTTGGGTTATATAATGTTCCGAATGTTTGATGTCCATCCCCGATTTCACTGACCGCGATACAGGCTCTATGTCAGGGTCGAAGATACGCTTCTTCACCAACTGCGGATAGAACCATGTATTGATCACCGGAATGTAATATAGCGCCCAGGCGCCGGGCAGATCGATCACCAGATGAAGCACGAAGATGACGAAGACAATCGGAAAGCCAGAAAGATGTTCCTGCACTTCGGTAATGATGAGCGTCCACGGTAATGCATCATCTTCGACAATGTGTACGCACAGGATAGCAAGCGTAGCAGTGCCTGCACGGTTTAAAATGGCACCAGCAAGCGATACCCTGTCCAGCATCTTGGAAACGCCGACAATGCACAGAGTGCCGGCAATTGAACCGATAATAGCCAGCACCGGATATTGACCATACTGATTCATTGCCATGCTGAAGCCGGTGAACTTATAGATCGCCAATGCCCAGACGACAAAAACCACAGCCCACAGCCACGGCTTTTTCTTCACATATCCCATTACCTCGTGTTTACGAGCGAGATAACCGAGATAAACAAACGCTACGGCGCACATGCCGGATTGCATGCTCCATGGTAGCCATAGATTACGCGACATCACATAGCCAGCGACGAAGCAAGCGAACACCCAGACGCTGGTGTAGGGCAACCGAGCAAATACATGCATGATCAGGCGTGCCCAGAACATGGCAAGTAAGAACCAGATAGCGCCAATGCGGCCCTCAACATGCCAAAGGGTCATATCCGAGACGTCTCCGCTTCCATACCAGGCCGCTTTCATCCAGAACTTCATCGTTTCGACGACACCAGCATGACAGATATACGCCACTAATCCTGCGAGCAACACCACACCAAATGTGGCCAAGATGTAGGTGAAGATGAGTTGCTTACTTTCCTTGAGCCAGCGAAAATTGCGTTCCGGGTGCATGAAATAACCCGAAAGGATGAAGAACAACGGCATATGGAACGAAAAGCAGAAACAGTAGAAAAACTCGGCCATGTTTGATGGATAAACGTTTGCTGTCTCGATGGAAGCATGGCCAAGCACCACACATAGAATGCCGACGCCTTTAGCGATGTCGAAGAAGCGGATGCGCTGGACACTCACCGTCGTGATCCTCCAAGTCAGGAAATAGGAAAAATTCTCAAAAAAGTCTGGTTATCAATCCAGTAATCCTATTCCGTGGCTTCGCCATATTTCGTCGACTTCGCTCCGCATTGCCAGCATCAGGCATTCCAAAAGAGCACTCTTTCCAACGCCTTCAAGATGGTCGCTACTGACATAGCCATCAGGCGATCCAGTGTCAGGATGGCACTTCCCCTCTTCTCCACCAGCGAGAATCAGTCCGCACCGACCAGCGTACCGTACCATGGTCCATATTCGAGGGAGGGACGAAGATAGCATGATTCACATCACCATGTCCGAGTCACTTGATGACCGGATGGCCAGACAACGACAACACATCGTCTCTTCACATATGACGACCGCCCATCGTGTTCTGGCGGACACACTTCCTCATATTCTTCTCTCACTCGCGCTCATCTTTCAGCTCCTCATCGTCACCTTCCTGACCGTGCTGTCGATCGCTTGCACCGCGTATATCATCCGCGTGACGAAGGGTACCGGAGAGGGCAACGGTTCGACTGATATCCTCACGAATGAGAAAACCGGCGAACCGATTCTCTATGGTCCGGAATTCCTCACGCAAAGAATGCACTTTTACCATGGTTGGCCGTCGGCCGTATTCTGGCTCGGCCTACTGGTCATGATAGCCATCGTCGTCGGCGCTGCCTTGTTGTCGTCGCTGCAGCGCGTACCGGAACGCACCGTCCGAAATGTCATGCTTACTGTCGTTGCCATTGTCCAGTTGGCATGGGTGGCGATGATGAACACACAAGCGTACCCAGCAGCCGACACGAAAAGCCTTGCCGCCATTGCCAACGCCTGGAACGCCGGCGATATCTCGCAGTTCGCCAAGGGTGCATGCAACGTCAACGGCATCGATGGAGTGTCGACACCGGCCTACTACTGCGCGTCGAATACGCCAGCAATCTACACCTACCTGCATCTGTATCCGTTCCAGGCAGGGCCGGCGATGTGGTTCGCCCTCGTCTTCAAAATCTTCGGGGCCGATAACTATGTCGCGTTCCAGATGGTCAACGCGGCATGCATGGTCATCATCGTAGCCTGTCTGTGGTCACTGACTGGCATGCTCATGTCTGACAGTCCCATGACCGTCCGCAAAGCATTCTCCTGGAACGATTCATCCCATTCACGTACTCCGCGTTCTACTCGGCACTGTCGCAGCAGTCTCACCACACTCGTTTCTCCCGTTCAACTGCCCTTCGCCATCCTCACCATCACCTGCGTCCCGCTCATGATGATGTGCTCGTTCTGTTACACCAACATGGCCGGCTTCATGTTCGTTCTACTCGGTGTCGTCATACTCGCGAAATCGACGGACATCCGACGTCCGCTCGCGAGCGTCGCCGCCATCATCGCCGGGTTCAGTCTGTGTGCGGCCGGCGTCGTGTTCAAGACTACGTTCATCATCATCGTCCTCGCCGCCATTATTGCCGTCGTATTCACCGCATGGCGTATGTGTTGCTACTGGCAGATGCCAGTGGCTATCGTCCTCGGCGCGTTGACTACGAAGGCTACTATCATTCCGGAACACATTCTGGAACGATTTGCCGGTTATTCCTTTGGAGACGGCATGCCGATGAGTTCATGGCTGGTCATCGGTCTGCGCGAACGCCCCTCTACAGCAAACGCGACAGCCGCATTGCCAGGCGCGAACATGCAGGGATTCTGGACCGGCATCGCCCTCGATATCTTCAATGAATCAAACGGTAATCTCGCCGAGCAGAAGGCAATCACCAACGCATTCCTGACCCAACGTTTCCATTTTTTCCTCACCAATCTTGACGCTGCGTTCTCATTCTTTCTCAATAAATTCGAGGGCGAATGGGCGGAACCGACATTCCAAAGCCGCTATTTCTCGGAACTGTCGGTCTCCGGCAGCAGTTTCGATGGACTGCTCGCGAAAATTCTTAGCGCCGACCAGACGTCGCTATTTAGCGGCTACGTCAACGTCTGTCAAAGTCTGCTCTATCTCCTCGCCTTCGTCGGTCTCATCTTCCTGTTAGCGCGATTCCTCCGCCAGCACTTCCGCTCACTCCCCATCCCGACCATCTTTACGGGAACGTTCCTAACGGCGGCATTCATTGGCGGCTTTACCTGTTACATCGTCTGGGAGGCCAAGGGAGTCTATACGTTCCCGTTCTTCCTGCTACTTTTCCCCATGGCCGCGTACGGAGCTGGACGTCTAGGGAATTGCCTTGGCACGGCGACTAAGGTGTTTCTAAGAGAGAAGGACTATGAACATGGCCAAGCACTCAAACGGCAATAGACAACCTAACCGACAGTCTTACACCACGGAAGAGTCGGTAGAATCGTCACAACGATTTCCCTTCCGAAATTTTTGGATCCTGCCACTGGCTTATTTCATCCTAACGGTGACCGCAGGCGTCCCGCTGAGTCTCTGGGATACCGGGAAAGCCGATTTCAACGATGCTGCCGCCCACTGGGAACGCGTGTCGATGATTCTCGCCGGCCACATCGTCCCATCCATCAGCCCTGGCAACAGTGAGTATGTCGGGTACACAACCAGCAGCGGATTTGTCACCCTGAACAACACGGCCATCAATTCACCGTTTCTATACTGGCCAAGTCTGCTATCGGGAGGAAGACAACAGGTGGCTAGCGTGCTTACGCTGGTATTATCGGCAGCGGTCATTGCCGTGGCCATATGGCTGGCTCAACGCTTTCAGATCCTCTTGTTCGCAGCCGCCATCCTTCCGGCGACGTTTCTGATGATGATTTACCCAACCGCCGATGCCGTCACGGATTCAACGTCATTCCTGTTCATCGGACTCGTTCTGTTCTTATTGCAACAACCACAGTTGCGATGGCACCATTGGGTGGCGCTATGTGCGGTATCGGTCATGCTGGGTCAGATCAAGATGACAGCAATAGTGCTCATTCTGCTAGTGTTGCTGCTCATCCGTAAACTCTCCGGCTGGAAGAAATTTTGGCTCATGGCGCCAGTTATGCTGGCAGCCACCTCATCGTGGTTGTGGAGCCGCCAAGTCTCCTGGTTCGCCCCTGCCCCATTCATGGTTTCATACGCCGACTATACAAAACTTAAATGGGAATGCGTACAGCAACCGTGGGCGTGGATTACATCGATTTTCAAAACGGCGTTCATGCCTCTAAACCTCTCGACGGAAAATGTCAACGGCATTCCTGTCAATGCCCAGCGTAACCTGACATTGTTTACCGCTACTGAGGGCACGCAATTGGGGAACGTCACTATGGTGCCGGTACTGTTTGCGATTGTGCTTCTCACCCTCTACTCGGCATCACTGGCGCATCTTCGCTCCTGGTTTTCCAATGGCATCGCCGCCGTTGTCCTCGTTGGTTTCTTCGTCGCGACCGTCACGGCCCTGCTTATCAGCTGGACCGGTTCCATCGGAGGATACGCCTGGGGGATGCAGTTCCGTTACTTTCTGCCAGTCATTCCCGTAGCCTTCCTCCTCATTCCACGATTCTTCCGCTGTGATCGCCCCAAGTTTCTACTCTGGTTCTGCGGCGCCCTGATCGCATGGAGCTACATTGGAACGGTGATCGCCCACCTATGGTGAGCATGACGGTAGAAAAGACGAATCGCATTCGTTGCAGCACTCTTCCACGCACTGTAAGGAGGCTAATTGAGCTACAGACCGACAAGCTTCAGCGTCCCTACACCGCAAAGCAAAAGGCCCATGACTCGGGGTCGATGACGGAGGATGCGCGATTCGAACTCGCGAGGATGTTACTCCAATATGTTTTATCCGCTTGGTTGTCACTGGTCGATAAGCCATTTGTTAACGGGGTCAATTGCGATATCACCATCGCGGAAAGACATTTCCGTTCGACACACGACGTGACGGTGAAAAGCAGGAATGCCCAATTCATTCCCCACGCTTCTCAGGTGACGTGAGAAGCGTTCATGATACGTTCGTCCCGATTTGATTTCAACAATCTGGTGCTGGTCAGGCATCGTAAAGTCGAGAAGATCGATTTCACGCTGCTGCTGGTCCCGATAGAAAAACAGCCGCGGTTCCCATCCCCGATCAAGATGGGTTTTGAGTTGTTCCGCAATGACCATGTTCTCGAAAATGGCGCCGAAGTGTTGATCCAAAAGCATGCTCCGCGAGGAATCGATATTGAGAAGGTAGCATAGCAATCCAGTGTCGTAGAAATACAGCTTGGGAGTTTTAACAAGGCGCTTGGTTCCGTTGGAATGGTAGGGCTGCAGGTGGAACGTAATGTAGCTAGATTCCAGAATGGAGATCCATGCCTTGACAGTGCGGTAATCAACACCAAGGACGCTACTCATGGCCGCATAATTGATAGTCTGCCCCGCGTTCTCGGCACAGAGCCTCAAGAACCGTATGAAGTCATCTCGATTCCTCACGTCAAGAAATTGCGTGACATCCCTGGCAATATAGGTGTCAACATAATTCTGGAAATAGATTCGCGACGGAATGGAATTGACTACAAGTTCAGGATAGCCGCCACGGAACGTAAACTCATCGACAGCGTCAAGATCGTCGATAACCGAGGTTCCAGCTACGATTTCGGAAAAAGTCAATGGTGGCATTTTGACTATGCCAACGCGACCAGCCAATGACTGCTGGATATTCTTTGACAACAGGAAATTCTGCGAGCCCGAAAGGATATACTCGCCTTTGATTTTCTGTTCATCGACAACAGCCTGAATGCTAGAAAACAAATCGGGAACATATTGCGCCTCATCAATAATGAGATGGTTTGGCCTATCCTCTATGAAACCGGCAGGATCAAGAAGTGCCGCCTGCCGATTTTGCAGACGTTCAAGGTTGATGTAATCATAGTCAGGAAACAGACGACGCAGCATCGTGGACTTGCCACTTTGCCTAGGGCCTGTAACTGACACCACCGGATACCATTGCATCAACTGCTCGACTTGTGCCTGAACAGTGCGAGAAACATAGACAGTATCCGTCACAATCACCATTCCCTTTCATCAATGAAATAAATAGGTGAAATACACCCTACCAGCAGTTATGACAAAACCTACATTGGAGATGATGACGAAACCCTCATTAGCTATGGTGACAAATCCTGCATTGTCACGGTAAGAACCTATTAATTTCATTCACATTTGTAGACCCTTGAAAACGACTGCCACAACAAGCAAGAAAGCTGGACCTGCACTTCTTTCCGAGTTGAAGGTGAGGCAAAACACATTTACCTGAGGCATAATTCCACGGCTACGCATTCATTCGACACGCCGATTCTTGCCTTGCCGCGACAACGGAGGTAGATTATTCGAGTTGCTCTGAAGAGGAACACTGGAGGATTCGCCTAGTGGCCTATGGCGCACGCTTGGAAAGCGTGTTGGTGTAACAGCCTCGCGAGTTCGAATCTCGCATCCTCCGCCGACAGGGTTTTCGGACTTCTCCGAAAACCCTTTTTTCATGCCGAAACGACAGTCTCCCAACCCTGCCCAAGGCGCCGCGCTGTGGTTCACGTGAGGATGACGGGCAGGCAGACGGCGAGCAGGATGACCGCCGCTGCCAACGCAAACCAGACCAGCGCACGGGAGCGGCGCATGGTAGTCGCATCATCATGGTTCGCCCGGACCCAGTAGATGCCCACTTCGTCGAGGACGAAGATCACGATCAAGACGATGACGGACAGCCAGGTCAGCAGCCGGTTGTGGCTGGCGATAGGGTCGGGCAGGATCACTGCCGCGCTTATGAGTGTGTAGAGCACCGCGGCCGCGTGGGCCGTGAAGGGATAGCGGGCGGTGCGCTCGCCGTTCTTTACGATGATGTCTTTGATGCGCGCTGTCAGTACCATTGATATCGCCTCGTTTTCTAGTGCGACTGGATGACTCATGCAGGGGGAACGACGGGACTACGCCGCTTCGATTACGGGTGCTTCGTGGAAAGCCACTGGTAGAAGATGATGGAAAAGCCGATGGCGCCGAAGACGAGGGATCCCACTACTCCGGTATCGTCAAGACGAAAATCGCATATGTGGGCGACGCCCACGACGATTCCCATGATCACCGCGTCGGTGATCGCAGCGAGGGCGACAGACTCCAACGTACGCATCCACTTCATGGCGAATCTTCCTTGATTCTCCCCTAATCTCTACTGTTCCAACTCCCCAGGGGGTTGGTAGCTTCAACGGTAGGGCAGCGCAAAGCTTGCGGTAAGGCGGGTTGTCCGCTCAGCTAAAGAGGCCCGATCATGGGTTGGATTCACCCATTATGTTGGGTGTCATCTGGCGGATTTTGTGCGATGTTGTGGAGTTAACGGGCAGGAAGATAGCGAGCGCAGCGCGCTCGCGGGCGAGGCTGACAGGAAGTACCGGTTTTCCGGAAAAGCAAGACGGTTACGTTCCAACTCCACGAGGACGTCTTCCGACCAATATGGAATGAACAACCGGGCTTCGGCCAAGTTGAGAATGACCTTGTTCACCAAGCTGCCATATAGTGCGCAGGTATCAAAAGACAGGGAACCTCATTGTCACGCTTCCTTCTTGCGGATCAACGGATTGTCCGCCGTGGCCAACGGATCCTCGTCTTCAGCGAGTGACGCAAATAGTTCCATGTTCAGACGATGACGCCTGTTTGCGTATTCGTGCAGGTCGTCCGGCTTGACCCGGCGATGACGCCCCGCCTTCGTGGAGGGAATCTCTTCTTCTTCCAACAGCTGCCTCCAGTCCATCGTCAATATTCGAAACATTCGAAAGCCAGTTACCTGCTTCGTCATGCGCAACCTTGTAATCCAATCACAAAATTACAACAATCAGGAAGAGCTGGAAACGGCAAAACCAGTCACCACAGGTGCGCGACGACGAGGCCGATGTAGCTCCAGGCGATCAGGGCAGCGCAGCAGGCCAGCAGGAAACGGGGACGGTCGCAGCGGAAGAATCGTGGCAACAGCAGGAAGAACAACGGCAGGACCGGGATGAAGTAGCGCGACTGCATGCCCTCGGCGTAGCCGCCGACCGAGCCGGTCCAGCTGGCCAGCATCGCGACGACGGTCGCCGCGAAGAACCCGACGACAATGAGGGCCATCACCACCTGCGAGACGGTGGACCGCACGCGGGCCAGCGACACCGAATACACCGCGAGCAGCACGACGGCGAGCAGCACCGGCACCATGACGACCGACCCGAGCGGCGTGCCCTCCGAGCCGGTGAACAGCTGCACGTTGCGCTGGATGTTCACCTTGACGCCGTCGATCGTCTCGGTCGAATCGTTCAGCGGCATGAACATTGTCGCCAGCAGCGACCTGACGACGGCAAGCGGATGCGACAGGCAGTACGACTTGAGCGCCGTGTAGTCGGCGGCGGACACGCGGCCCGGCGCCGGCGCGAAGCCGGACACCAGCCGGTTCCACAGTCCGCAGCTGGCCACCGCGAACACGGCGGGGACGGCCAGCCACAGTTTCTTCCAGCCGTCGAGCTTGCCGGCGAGCAGCAGCACCAGGGCGACAAGCAGCACGCAGGTGACCTTCAATTGGCCGAGCATGACGGCCACGACGCACAGCGCCACCCAGTCGACCGGCCGCAGCCCGGGCCGCTGCAGCAGGTACAGGATCAGGCCGATGAAGAGGAACGAGACGGAGACGGTGACGGCGTCGGCGGTCGGGTAGACGAACGACAGGAACGTCATCGGCACGAGCGCGGCGGCCGCCATGAGCAGCTGGAAGCGGCCGGCCAGGCGGATCGCGAGCGCGACGACGGCGGCCGACGTGAGCAGCGTGAGCAGCGCGGCAAGCGTGCGGTTGCCGCCGGACAGCAGGCTCGGCCAGTACAGGAACGGCGAGTTGACGGCGGTGTTGTTGAGCGCGACGAACCCACCGCCGGTCGCGTAGCCGACCTGGCTGCCGTTGTCGGGATCGACCTGCGGCAGCACGTGGCCGGCCAGCAACATCAGCACGCGGTTCCAGTGGGCACCCGCGTCGTTGTAGCCGTCGGCGTTGGTGTCGCCGAGCACGATCGGCACGCCGGCGGCGACGGTCAGCAGGAAGTAGAACGCCGGCACCGTCCAGAAATTGCGAAAAGGAAACTGCTGGCACGATTCGACCGCGGGAGTGTTGTCCGAGCTCATGCCCGAAATCCGCTCCCCGTCCTCGATTTCCTCGATTCCCGAAGCATGCCGCGCCCTCACCATGACTTCACCGCCCTTCCGACGCCTGACAATACTTTACTTTCGAACTATCTTCCGCTCCTTCTTGACATGCAGGAGGCAAGGAATCAGTCGACGGGGTCGACGGCGCCGGCAGGGTTGTCGGTACCGGCAGGAGCACCGGCAGTGAAGACGTCGCCGGTGCATAGCGGGAGCAGGGCTTCGGTCTGGTCGTGCTGGTCGCCGCAGAGGATGGCGAGGGCGGTCTTGCGGGCCTGCGCCGGGTCGGGGATGCGGTCGAGCATGACGGTGGCCATGTCGTCGCACAGCGTGCCGTACGCGCGCAGGTAGCCGTTCAGCTTGCCTTTCGTCATGCGCCGGCCGGCCGGATCGCCGGATGAATCGTCGCCGCCGGAATTGCCGCCGCCTTCGTCGCGGCCAGGCAGGAACGTGATCGCTGGCCAGTGGGCGAGGACAGTGGCGGCGGGACCGACGGAGCCGCCGTTGGACTCGAACTGGAGGGCGAGCGTCGTCATCGTCATCATCGGCAGGAAGCCGAGGCCGAGACCGTCGACCAGCTCGCGGGCGTCGCACAGGTAGGACGCGCCGGCGTCGAACAGCGCGCGGTCGCGGGTCTCGAAGCCCTGCTGCAGCATCGACCCGGCCCACGAGCCGACGAGCGAGTCGAGCACGCGCCGCAGCGCGACGGGATTGTGCCAGACGGGCATTCGCGGCGCCGTGCGCCCCGCGCGCACCTCGTCGAGCATCGCCGTCGCGTCGTGCGTGCGCCGTTCCCACAGCTCGTCGCACGCCTCGAGCAGCCGGTCGACGTCGCGCAGGTAGCGTCGCGACAGCAGGTCGGCTTCGGTCTCGCCATTATTGTCGGACGATTCGTCCGCCACGCTCCCTTCCCCGTCCGGCAACGTGGCCCGGGTGCCGTCCGGCGCCGTTTTCGCGGCTCCGTCCTCGCCCTCGCCGCCGTGCTGTCGCGCCAGCCAGCGGGCGTAGTCGAGGTCGAGGGCGACGTCGAGTCGCGTCAGGTAGCGCAGCGCGGCCGGGGCGCGGTCGTTCGGATCGGGACGGCACAAACCGCCGGCGACGTGGCGCAACAGGCTCAGGCCCAGGCCGGTGTCGGTGAGCAGCAATGCGGCGAGCCGGTTGGCCCCTACCTCGTCGTCGCCGCCCCAGCGCAGCACGATCGCGGCGGCCATGCGGTTCGTCTCGAAGACATACGTCTCGAGGTCGGCGAGCCGCTGCTTCTTCGTGCCGAAGCGTCGCCGGTCGTCGCCCTCGAGCTGGTCGACGGCCTGCCCGGGCGTCATGATCCGCATGACCGGCATCAGCGGCGACGGCCGGTCGGTCTCGGCGGCGAGGATCGCGTCCTCGATCAGCATCGCGAGCCAGCCGGCGAGGCCCTGCCGGCGCACGAGCGCCTCGGTCTGCCGCAGGAAGCGGTGCACGCGGGCGACGAGCGCCGGATGGCCGGCGTGCGCGGCGCCGACGATCATCATCGGCCAGCACGTCGCGCCGAACAGCGCCGTCGCCAGCCGCGTCAGGTCGGCGAGGTCCGGCGAGTCCGCCGCCGGCCGCAACGCCGGACGCTCCCCCGCGCCGTCGTGCTCCGCCGGACGGTTCATGCCGGCGAGGCACGGCGCGAAATCGAGCGGATCGTCGCCGACAATCGCCCCGTCCGCCAGCTCGTCCACGTCGAACAGCGCGTCCCCGCCCTTCGCCGGCGCGGCGTCCTTCTTCCGTTTTGTCGCGGCGCCCGCGGCGCCGTTGGCGAGCGCCCCGTCGAATCGTCGTCCGAGCCGCTCGAGCTCGGCGAGGAATCCGGAGCTGTCGAGGTGCAGCCTGAATTGCCTGGTCTTCGTCGTTGTCGTCATCGTTGACTGTCCTTCCGTTGCGCCGGCCATCCGGAATTCCGCTGGCCGGCTCGTCGTCCCCGCCACGGCTGTCCGCGGCGGGAATCGTGCCAAATTTCGACGGCGACCACGCTCCCACAGGCCGTTCGGTCCGGCCAGTGGACAGCCTCCGGCGAGGGGAAATGTGGACCGGCGGCGCGTTTTTCCACATTTCGGCGCCCGAAACCGTCCGGTTTTTCAGATTTCCTTCAGGTAAAACGACAAGATTGTCTACAGTGACTCCCGAAGAGATTTCCAGTCGAACGCTCAATGACGATCGCCGGGATCTGCCGCCGCGACGGGGCCGGAGGCCACGACCGGCGTGCAGTAAGCTGGCCGTGGACGATCGTCACGGGAGCATCGTGACTGAAAACTAGAGAAATAGACACTGGAGAAGTTCGCAAATGTTCGTTCTGAAGAACTCTTGGGCCGCGCTTGGCCGCCGGAAATGGCGGACGGCGCTGCTGTTTGTCATCGCGCTGCTCGTCACGATGTGGTCGATCTACGGGACGTGCGCCATCGCCACCGACGACGAGGCCAACACGACCGGCTACGATTCGCTCGCCCCGGTCGCTGTCATCCGGCCGACGGAGGCGAAGATGGCCGACCGTTCCGGCGACGATTCTTCCTGGACGAAGAACTACCTGAGCTGGGACGACTACAACTCGATCTACAACGCCGCCTCCTCGTCCACCAGCGAGACTCCGGGCTATTCGATCGCCGAGTCGGTGCCGGTGCGCGAGAGCGATTCGGTCAAGGCCATCACGAATTCGTCGACGTCGGACGCCAGCGAGGACAAGACCGGCGGCAACCTGACGTTGCAGTCGTTCTACACCGCCGACGCCGTCGCCGCCAACGAATACGGCACCTACAAGGTCGTCTCCGGCAACAACCTCGACTACACGTCGACGAGCAGCACGAGCGTGCTCGTCTCGCAGGCGCTGGCCGACAAGAACGGCATCAAGGTCGGCGACGAGATCACCGTCGGCAACCCGACCGACGCGAAGACGACGTACAAGCTGACCGTCGCCGGCATCTACGAGTACACCGACGACGCCACGTCGGCCGACGGTTCCGACGCGAAGTTCGCGAAGGACAACCGCGACAACGTGCTGTACACGACGTACTACACGTTCGCCACCGACGGCCTCGACATCACCGACGGCTCCGGCTGGTCGATTCCGGACCTCAACATCGTCTTCACGCTGTCGAGCCCGTCCGACTACGACAAGTTCGTCGCCGCGCTCGAGAAGGCCAAGGTCATCCCCGACGGCTTCGCCGTCTCGACGCCGACGATTCCGGCCTACGAGGCATCGCTGACCGGCATCAACCGCCTCGCCTCCGCGATGAGGCTGACGATCATCCTGCTCTACTCGATCGGCGGCGCGCTGATGCTCGCGCTCGTGCTGTGGGGCGCGCTGCCCCGCCGCGAGGAGATCGGCAACGCGATCGCCGTCGGCGTCAGCAAGGCGCGCCTCGGCTGGCAGTTCATGCTGGAAGTCTTCTACCCGATGCTGCTCGGCCTCGGCGTCGGCCTGCTGGCCGGCGGCCTGTCGGTCCACGACGCCGACACGGCGATGGCCGGCGGCTACACCGTCTGGAACAGCTCGCCGATCATGTGGAAGACGGTCTGGATCGGCCTCGGCTTCACGATCGTCCTGGCGATCATCGCGATGCTGCGCGTGGCGTTCTTCAACGCGAACGAGCTGTTCGTCACGCCGTTCCAGCCCGACCCGCTCGCCGCCGGCCACCATGACGACGGCTCGCTGGACGAGGCACAGGCCGAGGGCGACGTCGCGGCGAACGCCGAGGCGCAGGACGAGGCTCCCGTCGACGGCGCCGCCGCCGGAAAGGACGGCGATCTCGCATGAGCAACGACAAGAACAACGTCACCGATACCGACGAACGGAAGGACACGGACGCCGTGAAGGACAACGACAAGGACGCGCTGACCGGGGCCGACGCCACCGAGAACGAGGCCGCGGAGAACGACGATGTCGAGGCTGCCGCCGAGGAAACCGCCGGGACGGAGGAATCGTTCGAGGAGAACGATTCGACCGACGGGAACGATTCGTCCGGCGAAGCCGCGGCCAACGGCTATGACGAGGCGCCGGAGTCCGTCGACTTCTCCGTCTCGTTCGACGAGGACGAGGCGATCATCGACATCGCGCCGGTCGCCGACGCGACCGATGCCGACGATGCCGGCGATGCCGACGGCGAGCTGGCCGACGACGTCGCCGAGGATATTGCCGAGGCCGAAGTCGACGACGAGATCGACGGCGGCGAGGCGATCGTCGCCGAGGAAGCCGATGACGTTGCCGAAACGGGCGACGACACCGCCGACGCCGGCGATCGCGCGACGGAAGATACCGTCGCGGCCGAGAACGCGAAGCGCGTCAACGAGACGCTGCGGGCGCGCAAGGGCGCGAAGAAGGACGCGCTGTCCGGCCACGCGACGGCGCGCGACCACGAGACCGCCACCGCCGTCTCCCGCAAGCTCGACCACGAGCTGACCGGACGTCGCGGCCGCAAGCTCGACAACTCCGTCTTCCGCGCATACCCGCTCTTCGCGTTCACGAACGTCTCGCTCGTCGACAAGAAGTCGGGCGCCGAAGTGCTCGAGAACGTCAACTTCCGCTGCGACGCCGGCAACTCGTACGCGCTGCTGATCCCGAACGACGCGCCGATGATGCACACGATGCTGCTGAGCGTCATGACCGGCATGACGCTGCCAACGACCGGCCATGTCATGACGAAGTCGACGTCGCTCGCCGAGATCGCGCCGCTCGAGATCCGCGGCTACCGGATCGGCCTGATGACGCAGCAGTTCTCGTTCCGTCCCGACCTGGACGCCGAGGACAACCTGCTGTACGCGATGGACGCGTCGAACCGCAACTTCCTGCAGCCGAAGCCGGTCGTCGCCCGCGAGCTGCTGCAGCATGTCGGCTTCGGCGCCGACAGCGTCGACGACAACGGCGAGCCGCTGCCGGTCGCGACGAAGGGCGTCAAGCTCGCCAAGCTGTCCGTCATGGACCAGCATCGCGTCGCCGTCGCCCGCGCGATCAGCCGCGACCCCGACATCGTCATCGCCGACGAGCCGACCGCCACGCTCGACGAGCAGGACGGCGCCGAGATCATCAAGCTCCTCAAGAAGCAGGTCAGGGCCCGCACGAAGAAGCGCACGGTGATCGTCGTCACCTCCAGCGAGGACGTCGCCCGTCAGGTCGGCAACATCATCGACCTGCGGTACTGATCCTTTCGCGTCATTGCCCACGTGATGTCATGAACCCGAGCCTCTTCGGCTCGGGTTCATGATGTTGACTTGCATTCCAGCTTTGCCGGCAAACTGGAACCAGAATCATGTTTTCGGCGCATCACGCAGCATCTTTCTTCCAGTTTCCGAGGTGTGCTGGAAGAAAGGTGCTGTCCGGAAGTCCCAGGACATGACCTTTTTTCCAGCTTCCAAGGCGTGCTGGAAAAAGGTACTGTCCGAGAGCCCCAGGACATGACCTTGGTTCCAGTTTCAACGGCAAACTGGAACCAAGATGGACCCATGGGCCATCACGAGGCCATCGCGGAGCTACTTGATCCCCATCCCCCACTGCTTGGCGAGCGCCGGCACGTCGGGGGTGCCGTATTTGCGGACGAGTTCGAGCCAGCGGTCGCGGTTGGCGTCGCCGAACCGGGCGGCGGACTTCGCGTAGCGTTCGGCCGTCACGAAGCGCGGCGGGACCGACTTGCTGTGGTACTTGTCGGCAACCATGACGACTTCCTGCTCGAGGTTGACCGGCACGTAGTCGTCCGGCGGGATAGGCAGCCCCTCGGCGAGGACCTGCTCGCGTGTAAGCCCCACGCCGGTGTGGTTGCGCGCGAACTCGGCAATCGACTCGTCGACGCCCATGTCCAGCAGCAGGTTGTAGCCGATGATGCCGTGCTTGATGTAGTTGTCGCGGTCGAACTCGAGCGGCTCGCCGTCGGATCCGTCGTGCTCGAGGACCTTGTAGGCGCCGATGTCGTGCAGCAGCGCGCCGACGACCGGCCGGCTCACGTCGAGATAGTACGGCGGAATCATGCCGCCGGTCACGCCGTCGGTCGCCGGCACGGTGGTGGGCGAATCGTTCGAAATATTGCACGATTCTTCCGGCGAATCGTTCCCGTGTTCCATGCCGGTGCCGGAAAGCTCCCACCGCTCGACCTCCTCGACGTCGTTGGACGTCGGCGCGCAGAACGGCGCGGAAATGCGCAGGTTCAGCGACGGGATGTCGTGGCCGGCGACGGTGCCGTAGTCGCCGGTGCGCTCGACGGCGTCCGCCGGCAATGTGCAGCGGCGCATGAACAGCGCGTTCTGCCGGTGGATGAGCTGCCGCGTGATCTGCGCGACGATGACGCAATGCGTGTGGATGAGCTCGTACGCCGCGTCGCTCGGCGCGAGCGTGCGGTGAATCCTGTCGATGTCTTCGAGAGTTGGAATCGTTCCCTGGGTCATGCCCCTCATCTTAGGTGCGAACGGCCGGACGCGCGGCGAGAGTGAAATTTGTCGCGTTCCAGCGCGCACTCGCCGCTACGCGGCGCCGTGCGACTCCCCCCGAAATTGCTGCGCAATTTCGACCCCCTCTGAAGAGGGGGTCCGTGACAGTCAGATCTTTGCGATCCTGAACTCGCCGGTCCTGTTGGAGGCGATGATCATCTGGTTGTTCGGCAGGTCCTTCCAACCGTCGGCGGCCGGCTGGCCGAAGCCGGTGCTGGCGACGACGACGCCGTGCACGTTGCCCTCGTCGTCCTTGACGCCGCGGTAACGCAGCATGCGGTAGTCCTTCGCGTCGGCGCCGCGGCCGTAGTGATCGTAGACTTGCTGGACGCGGGCCGGCGTGCCGTCGCGGCCGCACGCATGCAGCGCGACGAACTGGTCCTTGCTCTGGACCATGCAGTTGTACGAGCTGAGCGGATAGGCGCAGCGCAGCTCGCGAACGGCCTGCGCGACGGATTCCGGCAGCTCGAAGCCGAAGCCGAGGTACTCGAGCACGATCGCGAAGAAGATCGCCGAATCGGAGCGGCCACCCGTCGCCTCGACGAGATTGTGCGAAATCGGATAGTCGCGGTTGTGAACGATGTTGACGCCGTTCGCGTCGGAAATGTCGCCATTGTGGATGAAGCTCAGGCCGCTGGCGTAGAACGGCTGCTGGTTCTCGAGGATCAGCGGCAGGTGGGAGCTCGCGAGGCGCAGGTGCCACAGCGCGCCGCGGGCGCGGATGGAGGCGAGGTCGTCGAACAGCGAGTCGAAGCGGGCCGCGACGGTGTTGCGGTAGATTGCCATGCCGGTTTCCGGCGTCGGTTCGCCGCCGTCGTACGTGTTGCCCGGCTGGTCCGGCTCGTTGACGAGCGCCGCGCCCCAGCCATCGTTGTGAATCTCGCTGAGCCCGCGATACTGCGCCGTGGCTTCCAGCCCCAGCACCTCCTGCAGACTCGTGTTGAAACTCGCCGTCGCGTATCCAAGTAACCTGCACATACCTGCCTACTTTATTCGTTTTCTTTCATGGACACGATTCGCCCGTCCGAATCGCCTATCAGGAAATTCAATAACGCGTTATCTGTCCGGAAAATTCCCCATAGGATGTCGCAAGCCCGAGCTGACAGCTCGGGCTTGCGACATCGACAAGAAGGCCGGAAACAGGCAACAGGCCGGAAACGGCGGAAACTACTTCCTCGCCAGCGGGGCCCTCTTGAGGTGCGGAGGCTGGGCGGTGGACAGGAACAGCGGCTGGACCTCGACTTCCGGGTTGTAGGGGGCGAGGCCGAACCACTTGGCGGGGCTGCCGGCGACGTGGCGGATCGCGTACTTGATCTGCAGCGACAGCGCGCCGCGCTGCGAGACCTTCGACTGCGGCATCAGCGCCTTGTGGATCAGCACATAGCGGATCGGGCCGATGTCCGGATCGGCGTCGACCTTCGGGTACTTCGTCTTCTGGATCGGCAGCTCGCCGGACTTGATCAGGTCGTGCATGATCTGGTGCAGGTACGCCGGCACGTTCTGCTGCATCTTGAAGCCGAGGCGGATCTTGACACGGAACAGGTAGTCGGTGCCGAAGTTCTCGACGGAGTACTCGCGCGTGAACGGCTCGTCGGCCGTCTCGACGGAGACGCCCCACCACGCCTTCGCGCGCTTCGGATGGTTGGCGAAGATCGAGAAGAAGATGTCGGTGTCGATGCGCTTCATTTCCGGATCGGCCGTCAGGTAGACGATGTTGTCGGCATAGAGCGGGATCGATTCGTCCTGGTGCAGGCGGCGCAGGGCCGGCATGCAGTCCTCCGGACGCATGTGGCGGCGCTGGCGGCGCTCGAGCTTCGTGCCCTCGTTCCACGTGTACATGACCATCAGGATCGCGAGCGTCAGCAGCATCGTGAACCAGCCGCCGTGCAGGAACTTCGCCATCGACGCGGCGAAGAACATGACCATGATCGTCGGGAAGACAATGCCGAAGACGACGGCGGCGACCTTCTTGCGCGTATGCCACAGGTAGAACGTGACGAGGATGGCCGTCATGATCATCGTGATCGTCAATGCCAGGCCATAGGCGGCCGCGATGTGCTCGGAGTCCTTGAAGATGAAGATGACGGCGAGCGTGGCGCAGCACAGCACGATGTTGACGGTCGGAATGTACAGCTGGCCGCGGGTGCGCGCCGGATAGCGCACCTGCATGTGCGGCATCCAGTTGAGGCCGGTAGCCTCGGAGACGATCGTGAACGCGCCGGTGATCAGCGCCTGCGACGCGATGATGCCGGCGGCGACCGACAGCAGCACGGCGACGTAGCGGACGCTCGGCGTCATCATCGCGAAGAACGGGTTCGGCGTCGAGGCGCCGGACGCGTACACCGGGTTGTCCTGGTTGTTGAGGATCCACGCGCCCTGGCCGAAGTAGCACAGCACCAGCGCCAGGTTGACGAACGGCCACGTGAAGTAGATGTTGCCGCGGCCGACGTGGCCCATGTCGGAGTACAGCGCCTCGGCGCCGGTGACCGACAGGAAGATCGCGCCCATCAGCGCAATGCCGGCCTTGTTCGTGTCGCTGAACAGGAAACGGATGCCATGGACCGGATTGAGGGCCGCGAGAATTGTCCAGTTATGCGACAGCGAGACGACGCCGACGACGGCGATGAACGCGAACCAGACGAGGACGACCGAACCGAAGACCTTGCCGATCCGCTCGGTGCCGCGCGACTGCACGGCGAACACGGCGAGCAGGATGACGACGGTGATCATCAGCGTCAGGTCGGAGTTCTCCGAGAAGATTTCCTCGAACGCCGGCAGCGTCTTCAAGCCCTCGACGGCCGAGCTGATCGACATCGCCGGCGTCAGGACCGAGTCGGCGAGGAACGCCGAACCGCCGATCATCGCCGGGATGGCGAGCCACGCGCCGTACTTGCGGATCAGCGAGTACAGCGCGAAGATGCCGCCTTCGCCCTTGTTGTCGACGCGCATGCAGATCAGCACGTACTCGACGGTCGTGATCAGCGTGATCGTCCAGAAAATCAGCGACAGCATGCCGATGACGCTCTCGTGGTCGGCGTTCGCGATGCCGCCCTGGCCGTTGAGGAACGTCTGGCAGACGTACAGCGGCGACGTGCCGATGTCGCCGTAGACTACGCCGAGCGCGACGAGCGCCATCGCCCAGCTCGCCTTGTCGGGGCTCGCCTGCATGCGTTCCCACGCGCCGCGCAGCCGCGTCGCCGGTCCGCGCCGGCCGCCGTCGGCTTCCGCGCGGCCGGCCGCGGCGGCTCCCGTTTCCGTCTTGCCGGCACGGTTGGCGCGATTCGTGCGGTTCGCGCGGTTTTCGCGGCTGGCGCGCAGCTCGCGTTCGTCTTCCGACGACGTCCAGCCGCCGACGTTGCGCGCGGCGGCCGCCGACCCGGTGGCCTCCGCGCGGCTGCCACCGACGACCGGCACCGAGCCGGTGATGTCGGCGACCGACCCGCCGTCGAGCAGCAGCTGCTCGCGCTCCTCGCGCGTGAGTACGGTATGGCTCACGGCCGTCGCGCCGTCGAAGTCGTCGTCAAAGTCGTCGGCGCCCGCGAGCGCCCGTGCAGCATCTCCACCGGATGGCTGAGACATCGCATTCCTCCATCGTTCACAAAGTTCCGCCGGGCATGCTTCGCGGGGGTCATGGAACGTGGCGGGATGGTTCGGAAGAGAGAATCTGTCACGATTCTTCCGTCGCACTGACTGTGCGGTCTCGGGACGCGTTTCGTGTCCGCTCGTGAATGGCAGTCCGTCTCTCGGTGGCCCGCGCTCCGGCATCGTGTCGCATCACGTGCCGCGAAGCCCCGGGCGGGCGGATTGCCTCACCGGTAAAATTTCGCAAGGTGCAACACTAAGACTCTTTGTCCCGTTACGCAAATTGACTCCCGGCGCAAAGGCCCCTTCGGGCGTGTCGCCGGGCATCTGTTCACTCCCTCTTCAGAGGGAGTCGAGGAGCGGCGAAGCCGCGACTCGGTGGGAGTCCGCACGACCGCCGAAGGCGGAGTGCGCGCTGGAAGGCGAGCTTGCGTTCCAGCGCGCACTCGTCGCTACGCGACATCGTGCGAACTCCCACCGGCTCGCGCTACGCGCTCGCCGACTCCCTCTGAAGAGGGAGTCTGCGCTATGCGGGGAATTCCTTGCGGTGGAGAGCCTCTCGCCGCCGTCCAGGTGAAAGACTGGAACGGAAGAATCGTGCCGAATTCCGGCGCGACGGACGGGCGATGACGGGAGGATGGCGATGCAGGACAACAGCGGCATGGTGCCGAAGCGGACGCGCGAGGAGATCGACGAGCTGGCGGAGAACGATCCGAGCCAGCACGAGTCGAAGTGGGAGACGTACAAGCGGCAGCCGAAGGGCAGCAAGTGGGGCTACTTCTACCGGCATTTCTTCTGGGCGATCGTCTGCTGGCTGCTCGTCATCGTCGCCGTCGTCTCGTTCATCGTGCACCTGTGCGTCACGCCGCGCACCGTCGAGCTCGGCGTCGCGTTCGTCGACATGTCGGAAACCACGTCGCAGATGGACGAGCTCGAGGACGGCTTCCTGAAGTCGAACTCCAATCTCAAGAGCGACGTCATCCAGTTCGACAACGGCTACGAAACCGACTCGGCGAACTCGGTCGAGGCGGAGGGCGAGACGAACGACCTCAACACGGCGATCTCGGCCGACTCGATCAACACGCTCGTCGGCCCGGAGGCGACGATCCAGCACGAGGCGAAGGAAGGCTTCGTCGAGCCGCTCGCCGACGCGCTGACGCCGTACCAGCTCGAAACACTGGAATCGCGCGGCGCCGTCGTCGAGATGGACGATTCGTCCGGCCAGTCGAAGCCGATGGCCCTCGACCTGTCCAAGTCGGCGAAGTGGACCGAATCCGGCGGCCAGTCCGACGCCCTGATCGGCTTCGTCAATGCCAGTTCCAGCAGCTACGTCAAGGCGTTCGTCAAGTACCTGTACGACCTGTGACAACAAATATGAGCTCCCTGGAAGGGAGCTGTCGAGCGTAGCGAGACTGAGGGTCGACTTACGGATCGCAACCGGTTATGCTCCGTAAGTCGACCCCTCGGCTCGGCTGCGCCTCGCCGATCCCCTTCCAGGGGATTCTCTTTACCATCGCCGAGAAGAACGGAATATTGCCAGCATAATTAAACAGCTTGCCGTATTGTGGCCGATAGCAAGTGCAGGGGGACATCGGCGACGAGGAGGTCGGCAATGACGCAGGAACAACGGGCGAGAACGGCGGACGGGGCGACGCCGGCGGTGAAGATCGAGCCGAACAGCCGCGGGCGGTTCCAGTGGGGCAACGGCGTCGTCTCGATGGTGTTCGAGACGACGCCGGACGCGCCGGTGCGGCTCATCGGGCTGTCGGGCCGCGGCATGGCGCCGGCGACCGTCGACATTCCCGGCGAGCCGGACGCCCAGCCGATCGTCGAGCTGCGCTCGTCGCTCGACTCGGGCGCCGACAACCGCCTCAAGCTCGCCGTCTCGGCGGCCGGCCGCCGGCTGCGCTTCGCCGGCGCGTACCGCTACGAGCCGGACGAATCGGGCCATGTCGGCCAGTACCGGCTTGCCATCCGGCAGGTCGACGAGTCGACCGGCCTCGTCGTCGTCAGCGTCTTTGACGCGTTCGACTGCATCAGCGCCGTGCGCTGCTTCACCGTCGTCGGCTGCGACCGTCCGTTCCCGCTGGAAGCCGTCTCGTCGCTGAACATCACGTTGCCGCTCGCGGCCGCCGGCATTGCCGACGACGACGTGCGGATCTACTGGGGCGATAGCTCGTGGGATCTCGAGAACGACTGGCACGCCGTGCCGCTGCGCCGCACGACGCTCAAGGACCGCAACCAGCGCGTCAATCCGGGCATGTCGTCGGCCCGCTTCGCCCGCCGCTCGACGTCGACATGGTCGACCGGCGAATACCAGCCGGCCGGCATCATCGAGGCCGGCGCCGGATCGGTGACCGGTCACGATATCGGGAACGATTCGCGCGGAGGAATCGTGCACGATTCTTCCGATGACGGTGGTTCACGTGAACATATGCTCGTTCCCGACGTCGAATGGACGCCGGGACAGACGGCGACGAAGGCTCCGAAGCGCGAATCGTCACCGTTTTCGCTGATGTGGCAGATCGAGCAGAACGGCCCGTGGGAATGGGAGGTCGGCGAGGACGATCCGGGCCTGCGCGTGAGCGCGTATGGGCCGGAGTTTGACGACCACCAGTGGTTCACGATGCTCGGCCCCGGCAACGACTGCTTCACCGTCACGGCGACGTTCGCGATCGCCGCCGGCGACTGGCAGCATGCCGTCGCCGAGATGACGATGAAGCGGCGCGGCATGCGCACCGTCAAGGCCTACGAGCTCGGCCGCTTCGAGCAGGCCGCCGAACACCAGCACGTCGTCGTCTACAACGACTACATGAACACGCTGTTCGGCGACCCCACGACGGACAAGGAGCTGCCGCTCATCGACGGCGCGGCGCACGCCGGCGCCGACATCTTCTGCATCGACGCCGGCTGGTACGACAGCAACGACGGCGGCTGGTGGGACATGGTCGGCGAATGGGAGTCGTCGACGAACCGCTTCGGCCCGATCCGCTTCGCCGGCCTCGTCCACGCCATCCAGGCGGCCGGGCTCGGCGTCGGCCTGTGGCTGGAACCGGAGGTCATCGGCGTCAAGTCCCCGATGGCCGACAAGCTGCCGGACAGCGCGTTCTTCCAGCGGCACGGCAGCCGCGTGTCCGACGAGGGCCGCTACCATCTCGACTTCCGCTCCCCCGCCGCCCGCGAGCACGCGACGGCGACCGTCGAGCGGCTCATCGAGCAGTTCGACGTCAAGTACTTCAAGTTCGACTACAACACGACGCCGGGCGCCGGCACCGACTACATGGCCGAGTCGGTCGGTGGCGCGCTGCTCGACCACTGCCGCGCCGTGCAGGACTGGATCGACGAGCTGCGGCGCCGCCATCCTGATGTCATGATCGAGAACTGCGGTTCCGGCGCCATGCGCGCCGATCACGCGATGCTCTCGCGGCTCGACATCCAGTCGACGTCGGACCAGTGCGACCCGGTCGTCTACGCCGGCATCGCGGCGGCGGCCGGATTGACGATTCCTCCGGAACAGCAGGGCAACTGGGGCTACGCGCAGCCCGACATGGACGACGAGCGGGCCGTGCTGACGCTGGCCACCGGCGTGCTGGGGCGGCTGTACCTGTCCGGATTCATCGGCGAGATGGACGTGCCGCGGCTGAAGCTCGTCCGCGCGGCCGTGAAGCTGCACCGCGAGGTGCTCGGCGTCCAGCTCGACATGGTGCCGTGGTGGCCGGCCGGCCTGCCGCAGTTCCACGGCGACTGGCTCGCCTGTGGCCTGCGCCACGACCTGCCGATGACCGAGGCGATCTGGCCGGCCCGCGCCGCCGGGCTGAAGGCCGGCGACGTCGACGATTACGTGACGGTCTGGCGCCGCGGCGGCGACGCGTCCTTCGAGATGGACCTCGGCTCGTACGCCGGCGACAACGGCCCCGGCGAGATCGAGGTGCGCCAGGTCTTCCCGCCGGTCACGCCGAACTGCGCGCCCGACGCCGCCGCGTGGATCGTCGAGGAAACCGGCGTCCCCGGCCGTTTCCGCTTCACCGCCTCCGACCTGACCCAGCCCACCGCGAGGATCTTCTCCGTGCGAAGGAAGTACCGGATCTGAGCTGCCTGGAAGGGAGCTGTCGAGCGCAGCGAGACTGAGGGTCGACTTGCGGAACGCAATCGATTACGCTCCGTGAGTCGACCCCCTCGCTTCGCGGCTACGCCGCTCGGCGATCCCCTTCCAGGGGATTTGTATTGCTGGATGTCGCAGCGCCTACACTGGTGGGCATGAGCAAGAAGCACAGGGACAGGAGCTGGGCGCCGGCGCCGGTGGCGTTACCGGCGGACGCCCATGTCATCGACAACCACACGCACGTCGCGTCGGTCGTGCCGTTCGCGGCGGCGATGAGCCACGAGGCCGTCAGCAAGGGACAGCCGGAAGTGCCGGTCTACAGCGTCGACGAGCTGCTCGCGCAGGCGGCGTCGGTCGGCGTCGAGGGCGTTATCGACTGCGGCTGCGAGCTGCCGAACCTGATGACCGCCGTCGACATGGCCCGGGAGCATCCGGACAGCGTGCATGCGGCGATCGCGATCCACCCGAACGAATCGGTCCTGCACGGCCACCGCGGCGCGCCGGGACCGGACGGCCTGCCCGTCAAGTACAAGCCGTGGCACGACGTGCCGTTCGACGACGCGATGGCCGAAGTCGCGCGAATCGCGAAACAATATCCGAAGCAGGTCGTCGCGATCGGCGAGACCGGCATGGATTTCTTCCGCACCGGCGAGTCGGCTCGCGAACTGCAGCGCGAGGCATTCCGCGCGCACATCGCGCTGGCGAAGGAACTGGGCCTACCGATGCAGATCCACGACCGCGACGCCCACCGCGCCGTCATCGAGACGCTGCTCGCCGACGGCGCGCCGGAACGCACCGTCTTCCACAGCTACTCCGGCGACGCCGAGATGGCCGAAATCGCCCGCGAGCACGGCTGGTACCTGTCGATGAGCGGCACGTCGAGCTACAAGGGCAACGGCGGCATCCGCGAGTCGGCGAGGATTGTCGGCCTGGACCACGTCATGGTCGAGACCGACGCGCCGTACCTGACGCCGATGCCCTACCGCGGCCGCACGAACGCACCGTACATGATCCCCTACACGCTCGCCTCGCTCGCCGACTACCTCGGCCTCGACGTCGCCGACGTCGCCCGCGCCACCCGCGAGACCACGCGGACCGTCTACGGGATCTAGGAAAGCCGGAAAAGGTTGACCGCCGGCGCCGCCCATAGGAATAAGGAAGTGGAGGCGGCGGCCGACGGCCAAGTATTATTTGTCCGTTCGTTCACGCATCAATGACATGCATGTGACATGCATGAACGAACGGGAATCGGCTCAGCTCTTCTGCCAGCCGAGGTTGATGACGTCGAGGCTCGTGAAGCCGGCGGGGCCGTAGTTGGCGAGGCCCTTCTTGACGGCGAAGAAGGCCGGCGGCACGTCGACGGGTTCGGTGCCGTACAGCGCGAGCGCGGCCTTCTCGGCCTTGTTCGCGGCGGCTACGGCCTTGAGCTGGTCGGAGATCGTGCCCGGCACGGCGGCGAGCTTGTCGACCTCGTCGCTGCCGACGTACGTGTAGTTCGAGTCGGAATCCGAACCGTAGAGCTGGGCCACGTTGACCTGGCTGTACGGGGTCGGCGCGCTCCACCCCATCGGCAGCACGTCGTAGTCGCCGCTGCCGATGACGTCGGAGAACTTCGACGTGTCCTGATTGTCGAGGTCGACCTTGATGCCGGCTTCCTTCAGCATCTGCTGGTAGGCCTTCGCGAGCGCGGTGCCGGTCGCGGCGTCGCCGAAGTACGTGTAGCGCACCTCGAGCGTCTTGCCGTCCTTCTGGTAGTAGCCGTCGGAGCCGAGCGTGTAGCCGTCGGCCTCGAGCGTCTTCTTCGCGCCGTCGACATCGACCTGCTTCGCGACGTCGGGCCGGTTGTCCTCGTAACCCTCCTGGAAGACCGGGAACAGCTCGGAGCCCGGCGCGCTCGGCGTCCAGTTGAGGCCCTGGTAGTGGATCTTCGTCCACGTCGTGCCGTCGAAGGCCTGCTCGAACGCCTTGCGCACGTTCTGGTCGGACAGGAACGTCGACTTGCCGTTGTAGACGAGCACGTTCGTGGACTTCGAGTAGCCGAGGCGGATCTGCGTGTCCTTCGTGTCCTTGACGGTCTGCAGCGACGTGTTCGTCGCGAACTCGACGGCGTCGATCTCGCCGTTCTTGAACGCGTTGAGCTCGGCGGTGGGTTCCATGTACTTGTAGGTCACCTGCGTCAGCTTCGGCTTGTCGCCCCACCAGTTCTCGTTCGGCACGAAGACGACTTCGTCGTCATTGGCCGTCTGCACCTTCCACGGGCCGGCGCCCCATTCGCTATGCGGGTTGTCGTTCCAGCCGGACGTGAACGTCGTCGTGTCCTCGGCTTCCGGATTGTACAGGCCGCCGAACAGCGACTGCCACGGGTACCACGGCTGCGAGAACGTGATGACGGCCTGCTTGGCGTTGTCGCCCTCGGTGACGGACTTGATCTGGTTCCAACCCTCGGTGGACGCCGGATTGTAGCCGTCGTTGCTGCCGTTGCTGACTTCCCACGTCGCCCTGAACGCCGTCCAGTCGATGTCGGTGCCGTCGTTCCACTTCGCCTTGTCGTTGATCGTGAACTTGACGACGAGCGGATCGTCGCTCACCGTCGTGACGTCGGTGATGTAGTCCTTGTTCCACGTGATGTTGCCGCTGAAGTCGGTCGTGTACAGCTGCGGCATGTAGTAGCTCCACAGCGTCTGCATGTCGCTGGTGTTGCCGTCGGCCGAGAACGAGTTCCAGCTGCTCGTGTACGTCGTCGCGAGCGTCAGCGTGCCGCCGTCCTGGACGTTGTCGCGCTCCTGCGGATTGTTGTAGGCGGTGTTGGCGTCCGGCATCGGATAGGTGCCGGTGTAGTCGTTGGCGAAGCCGTCGGCCGGCTCTGCGGCGCCGACGGCGTCGCTCGAGCTCGAGCCACCGCAGCCGCCGAGGCCGATCAGCATGCCGCACGCGGCGGCGACCGCCACGCCGGCGGTCAGCTTCCTTCTCCATGAATCGTTCATGGTATCCCCTCTCCTGGTGGATGGTTCTCTATTCTTCTGTCCGTGCGGTCACGGGTGACCGTTGCACGATTCCCGCGCGGTAGCGCACCGCGCTCTCCTCGACGAAATGGCAAGCGACCTGCTGTCGCCATCCGTCGTGGTGTCCAAGCTTTGGCGGCACCGTGTCGCACAGGCGCCGCTTGTCTTCCGGCAGCGTCAGCCTCAGCGGGCAGCGCGAGGCGAACGGGCAGCCGGGGATCTCCTCGACCGGGCTCGGCAGGTCGCCCTGCAGCACGATGCGGTGCCGCGAGCGCTCGACCTTCGGATCCGGCACCGGCACGGCGCTAAGCAGCGCCTGCGTGTACGGGTGGAGCGGATGCCGGAACACCGTTTCGGTCTCGCCGCTCTCGACGATGTGGCCGAGGTACATGACAGCGACGTGCGTGGAGATGTGGCGGATGACCGACAGGTTGTGGGCGACGAGCAGGTAGGCGACACCGAGTTTGTTCTGCAGGTCCTCGAGCAGGTTGATGACGCCGGCCTGGATGGAGACGTCGAGCGCCGAGACCGGTTCGTCGAGCAGGATGAGCTTCGGGTTGACGGCGAGCGCGCGGGCGATCGCGATGCGCTGGCGCTGGCCGCCGGAGAACTGCGTCGGGAAGCGGTCGACCTGGTCGGGGTTGAGCTCGACAAGCCGCATGAGCTCGCCGATGCGGTCGTTGATGTCCTCCTTCGACAGGCGGGCGACCTTGAGCGGCTCGGCGAGGATGTCGTAGACGGGCAGGCGAGGGTCGAGCGAGCTCATCGGATCCTGGAAGACGTACTGGACGAGGCCGTGCAGTTCGCGGCGTTCGGCGCGCGGCATGCCCTTGACGACGGGCGTGCCGAACAGCTCGACGGTGCCGCCCTCCGGCTGCTTCAGGTCCATGATCTCGAGCAATGTCGTCGACTTGCCGGAGCCGGATTCGCCGACGAGCGCCATCGTCTCGCCCTCGCGCACCTCGAGGCTGACGTCGTCGACGGCGTGCACGGTGCCGATCCTGCGGCGCAGGAAGCCGCCGCCGGTCAGCGGGAACGTCTTCTTGAGGTCGTGGACGTCGAGGACGGTGCGGCGTTCGTCGTACGGCACGTCGTCGAGGATGGACGGCACGGCCTTGCCGACGTGGAACACGTCGCGGTACGTGAGCTTGCGGTCGAGGATGTATTCGGTGCGGTGGCAGGCGGCCCGCTGGCCCGGCCGGCCGGGCACGGCCTCGAGCTCCGGTTCGCTCATGCGGCATTCGTCAACGGCGAGCGGGCAGCGCGGGCTGAACGGGCAGCCGGCCGGCAGGTCGACGAGGTTTGTCGGCGAGCCGGGGATCGGCACGAGGCGGTCTTCGCGGCCGGTGTCCGGCCGGGGGCAGGCGCCGAGCAGGCCCATCGTGTACGGCATGACCGGCTCGTAGAAGATGTTGTCGACCGGCGCCGTCTCGACTGGCGCGCCGGCGTACATGACGATGATGTCGTCGGCGTTGCCGGCGATGACGCCGAGGTCGTGCGTGATGAAGATCAGCGCGGCGCCGGTTTCCTCCTGCGCCTTCTGCAGGACCTCGAGGACCTGCGCCTGGATTGTCACGTCGAGTGCCGTCGTCGGCTCGTCGGCGATGATGACGTCGGGATTGTTCGCGATCGCCATCGCGATGACGACGCGCTGGCGCATGCCGCCGGAGAATTCGTGCGGATACGACTTGAGCCGTTCCTCGGCGTTCGGGATGCCGACGAGCGCGAGCAGCTCGATCGACCGGCGGCGCACCTCGTCGGCCGTCATCTTCGGGTTGTGGACGACGAGCGCCTCCTTCATCTGCTCGCCAATCGAGAAGACAGGCGTCAGCGCCGACAGCGGATCCTGGAACACCATCGCGATGCCGTCGCCGCGGATCCGGCTCATCTCGGCGTCGGTCTTGCTGAGCAGCTCCTCGCCGTGGAACCTGATCGAGCCGGTCACGTGGGCGTTCGAGTCGAGCAGTCCCATGATCGACATGCTCGTCACCGACTTGCCCGAGCCGGACTCGCCGACGATGCCGAGCGTCTGCCCGCGCCTGAGGTCGAAGCTCACGCCGCGCACCGCGTGGACGGTGCCGGCTTCGGACGCGAAGTTCACCCTGAGGTCGCGCACCTGCAGCACGGTCTCGCCGTCGGCGGCGTCGCGGTCGACCGGGTTGCCGGACTGGCCGTCGGTCGCATGAATCGTTCGAAACCTTGGCGACGATTCGCCCGAATCTTTTCCTGTCTTCCTGAACATCATGACGTCTCCTGTCGCTTCACTCGGCCTTGCCGGCGGACTTCGAATACGGGTCGATGGCGTCGCGCAGGCCGTCGCCGATGAGCTGCATGCTGAACGTCAGCGCGATCAGCACGAGCGACGGGAAGATGATGACCCACGGCGCCGTGACGATAACCGACTGGCCCTCGTTGAGCAACGTGCCGAGCGACGTGTCCGGCGCCTTGATGCCGAGGCCGAGGAAGCTCAGTGACGTTTCCGAGCTGATCGCCGAGACGACGCCGAGCACCGTGTTGATGATCAGTACCGAGCCGAGATTCGGGATGAGGTGGCGCACGATGATCCGCAGCGAGCCGACGCCCATGAACTTCGCCGCCCGGACGTAGTCGAGCTCGCGCAGGCTCATCGTCAGCGTGCGCAGCGTGCGGGCGTAGCCGATCCAGCCGAACGCCGTCAGGCCAAGCGTGAGCCACAGCCAGCCGGCCGTGCCGGACGCCGAACGCACGATCATCGCGATGAGCAGGAACGACGGGACGACGAGCAGCATGTCGAGCAGCCACATGCCGACCTTCTCGAACCAGCCCTCGAAGAACGCGATCGCCGTGCCGACAAGCGCGGCGATGACGGTCGTCGCCAGCGAGCTCAGGATGCCGATCGACATCGAGCGGCCCAGGCCCCTGACGACCATCGCGTACAGGTCGGAGCCGCCGGACGTCGTGCCCATCAGGTGGTCGCCGTCGGGCGGCGTGCCGAGCGACAGGAAGTCGAGCTCCTCGTAGGTCCAGTGCGTCAGGTACTTGCCGAAGATCGCGAAGAACGCAAGCACGATCAGCAGCACGAGTCCGACGACGGCCGATGGCCGGCGCATGAACCGGCGCACGTACAGTGTCATGCGCCCGGTGCGCTTGAGCTTGGGTTCCAGCCGGCCGTCCTCGGTTTCGACGGCCGGATCGTTATTCATGTCCGCATACATGGTGGTGGGTTTTGCTTTCGTTGCTGAAGTGTTGGTGTTGGTGGTCGGTAAGTCTTGAAGTCCTGAGGTCTTGAAGTTCCGGAGTCTTGAAATGGCGTCCGGGGCTCTCTTTTCGTGTCACCAGCCCGAGCTCGCAGCTCGGGCTGGTGACACGAAAAGAGAGCTACCCGAGACGGATGCGCGGGTCGAGCCACGCCGAGGCGATGTCGGCGAGCAGCGCGCCGCCGAGCGTGCAGGCGCCGCCGAACGCGGCGATGCAGACGGCGCCGTTGATGTCGTTGTTGTTGATCGTCGTCACGAAGTAGCGGCCGAGGCCGTTGATCGCGAAGACCGTCTCGGTGATGACGGCGCCGGTGAAGACGCCGGCGATCGAGAACGCGACGTTGACGCAGGTCGGGATCAGCGACGTGCGCAGCGCGTGCTTGCGGATGGCCTGGTTGAGCGTCAGGCCCTTGGCGCGGGCCGTGCGCACGTAGTCGGCGTTCATCGTGTCCAGCAGGTACGTGCGCTGGGTCAGGTGATAGCCGACGACGCCGGGAATCGTCAGCACGATCGTCGGCAGGATGATGTGCTGCAGGAAGTCGACGACGTAGCCCCAGGGATTCGAGCCGCCGTACGAATGCAGGCCGGTGACGTAGAACAGGCGCGTGCCGGTGGCGTTGTTGAGCCAGATGGCGCCGAACACGACGAACAGGCCGAGGACGGCGGTCGGCACGACGAGGAAGAACGTCGCGATGGCGTTGAGCGTGCGGTCCTGCCACTTGTACTGGCGGATGGCCGTGTAGACGCCGATCGCGACGCCGATGACGATCGACAGGATGGTGCCGATCGTGACGAGCTGCACCGACGCCGAGATGCGCGTGGCGACGGCCGAGCCGACCGGCGACTGGTCGGGCGCCAGCCCCCAGTCCCACTTCGTGACGACGCCCTTGAGCCAGCGCAGGTAGCGCAGGATGACCGGCGTCTGGTCGTTGATGTTGGCGTTGTCGAGCGAACGGTTGATCGACGCCTCCGGCGGCGCGGGATGCCTTGACATGTAGTTCGAACGCGGATTCATGAACGCGCTCGCCAGGAAATACGTCATCGACACGGCCACGAACAGCATGACGACGTAGTTCGCGAGCCGTTTGAGGATATACTTGATCATTCGCCTTGCAGCCCCACTTCTCCCCTTATTCCCCCTGTCGCTCCGGGGGTCTCTCAACTCCCCCGGCGACCGGCCCGACCGTCATGCACTCCGTGGAGAGGAAGAGGCGCATCGTCGGAACTTGATTGACCTTGATATTCCGACGAAAAAGCGAATTCAATTTTTGTTCGAATAGTAAGATAATTTTGTTATAAAATATTTTTATAACTTGTTAAATTAGACAGAATCTTTTCAAAATTCTATGCATCATTTTTCACAAATTAATTAGGCATTTGTGCATAAAAATCAAAAGTGCATGAAAATAAAAACATGTCGCCATTCCGGAATCGGATCCCGGAATGGCGGCATGCGGAAATGCGGCCCCGTGCGGAAACTTGATTCCCGCCAGGGGAGGTCCCGCCGGCAGTAGTTCCCACTGGCAGGAGTCCTCTCGGCACGAGCCCGCCGGCGAAAGCCCACGGGCAGGAACCCGCGGGCGGGAGCCCGCCGGCGGCCTCAGTCGCTCATGCCGCAGGCCAGCGAGAGCGGAGCCCAGGGCTCGATCTCCACGGCCGGCTCGGCCAGCGCCGCCAGCGCCTTGTCGTCGAGGTAGTCCTTCTTGATGATGATCTCGTTGACGAACGAGTCGAACCAGTCGGCGGAGGCGACGTAGAAGCCCTTCTCGCCGTTGTCCTCGCCCCAGCTGTTCTCGATCTTCCAGCGCAACGGCTCGCCGTCGTCGCCAACCTCGACGCCGGTGATCGCCATCGCGTGGTTGCTCGGCGACTCGAAGTACTCGAGCGAATCGGCCTTGTCGAGCGCGAAGTCGGTGCCATACAGCTGGTCGACGCGCACGACGTCCTGGCTGAAGTAGCCTTCCTTGCGCAGCGCGAACTGGTGGCAGTCGCAGCAGAAGTACACCGGATGGCCGGCCTTGAGCTGGTCGACGGCGGCCTTGCGGAACACGTCGAGCGGCAGGTTGAGGAACGTGATGTCCTCGGCGTCGGCGATCGAGCGGCTGTACTTGATCGCGTAGCGCTTGTAGTACGGCGTCGATTCCATCGGGCAGTTGCACAGCTGCACGAAGTCGTGGATGTCGCACGGCACGTACTTCTTGACGAATTCCCGCGGCGCGATGCCGTGCTCGACGAGCTGCTTGCGCTCGTCGGTGCCGTTCTTCGGCGTGCCGAGCGCATCGGCCTCGTCGGCGGCCGCCTTCGCGTTGGCATCGGCACCGTCGGCAGTCGCGTCGGCGGCAGCGCTGGAGTTCGCGCCCGTCCTGGCGGACGAATCGTTCTTCTTGTCGTCGTCCGATCCGTCCTTCACGCGCAGCAGCACGTCGAACTTCTCCGGCGGAATGCCGAGATTGATCGCGACCATGCGCTGCACGACGGTCATGTCGTCGTCCTTCATGCCGCGCAGCACGTCGACGTCGGCGCCGGCGGCGCGCGCCTTGCGCAGCTCGGCCGCGAAGATGTGCAGCTTGCGGCCCAGGTACTGCTTGAACGCGCCCGAATCCATCGAGTTTGCGCACTCCGGGAACGCGTCCTTCGGCATCAGGCCGTACTTCGCAACGAGGTCGGCGAACAGCTGCCACCAGCCGCCGTCGGCGCCCGGCTCCTCGTTGATCGTCTGGAAGACGCGGCTGTCGGACGGTTCGTCGATCGTCTCGATGACATACTCGAGATACATGTTCGCCTTCTCGAGCGTCACCCAGTAGTACAGGTACGTTTCCGAGAACTCGAAGTTGTCGAGATTCCAGGCGTGCATGAGTTCGTAGCTGAGCATGTTCAGGCCGGCGAACATCCAGCAGCGGCCGGACTGCCGCTGGTTGGTGATCGACGCCATCTTCAGCTCGGTGTTGAACGTGCGCGGCAGCGCCCGCTCGCCGGCGAAGCTCGTCGCCGCCTTCAGGCTGCCGTTCGTCGTCGACGCGTTCGCCGCGACGACGTTCGCCCTGTCGTTGCCGAACTCGCCGCCGAGCTCCCTCATCCTCGCGACGTCCAGCGCCCCGGCCTTCCGGTCCGCCGGCTTCGTTTCTTCCGCCATCCGAAACCCCTTTCGCTCCGTCAATTTTTCGCGGTGTTCATACGATTCACACACTACACCGCGCCCGGATGGCGCTCCCCCTGCCGTCCTATCTCCAATCGCCCCCGCCAACTGGAAGGAAAGTCACGGCCACGACCCCTCGGGCGGCACCTCGCTTCCAGCTCACGCACGAAACTGGAAGAAAAGTCACGACCACGGCCCCTCGGACAGCACCTTGCTTCCAGCTCGCGCACGGAACTGGAAGAAAAGTCACGGCCACGGCCCCTCGGGCAGCACCTCGCTTCCAGTTCATGCACGGAACTGGAAGGAAGATACTGTCCGGCAGTCGTCGGGCGGCACCTTTCTTCCAGTTCCGTGCATGAACTGGAACCGACGAACCACGGGGACGCGGGTGCAGCCAAATTGTCATGGGGAGCCACCGGAGAAGCCACCGGAAAAGTCGCCGGAGAAGCCACCGGAAAAACCTCCGGAAGGAGAAGCCGCCGAAGAAAGAGAAAGCCGGCGGTAAGAGGCCGCCGGCTGAGAGAGAGAAGAGAGAAGAAGGGTTCAATTATGGGGTTCCGAAGGGGAACCTCGCCAGCCGTCCTTGAACTGCTGACATGTATTATGAAACTTCTTGACCCTGAAAAAGACGATACTCCTGTCTTAAAAAGCGCTGTTGAAGTTGTAAAGATTGCGTGATGACGGATTTTTTGGCGGTTTTTAGGAAAGAATTCGGCGCCGGAACCGTTGAAATTCAGCCATTTTCGCCGCAGTTTCTCTCTTTCGAACGATTCCCCCGTCCACACCCCCGCGAAATTTTTCATCCGCTACTTGTTATTCTTTGGGCGAAAACCCGCCAAAAAACGGGCAATAAAAACGCCTTCCCATGACATCGCAAACCCGGGCTGGCAGCCCGGGTTTGCGACATCGGAAAGCGGGAACCTGGCCGGTCTCGCCGCGGCCTCACTCGCTGGCGAGCTTGGCCTTTTCGCTGGCGAGTCGTTCGGCTTCGGCCTGCTGGCGGGCGGCGAGCTCGGACTCGAAGCGGGCGAGTTCCTCGTCGACGGCCTCGGCCGGGATCTTCGCGAAGATCGGCGACGGCTTGGCGACCGGCGCACCGACGACGATCGGCTCGCTCTTCCACGGATGGACGTTCTCGCCGAGGACGTAGTCGCCGGTGATGACCGGGTAGTGGAAGCCGGGCTTGTCGAGGTCCTCGACCTCCTCGATGTGCGGCAGCGGCGAGAACGTGCCGGTGCCGCCGAGCGCTTCCCAGACCTTCTGCGCCGAGTGCGGCAGGAACGGCGCGAGCAGGTGGTTGGCGTCGGAGACGGCCTGCGCGGCGACGTGCAGGACGGTGCCGAGGCGCGCCGGGTCGTCCTTGATCTTCCACGGTTCGGTGGCGGAGATGTACTTGTTGATGTCGCCGACAACCTTCATCGCCTCGTTGAGCGCGTTCTTCTGGCGGTGATGCTCGATGGAAGTACCGACGGCGTCGAACGCGGCGGCGGTCTCGGCGAGCAGCGCGCGGTCCTCGTCGGTCATCTTCGATTCGTCGAGCGCCGGGATCTCGCCGAAGTTCTTGTGGATGAGGTTGGCGACGCGGTTGACGAGGTTGCCCCACGACGACGCGAGCTCCTCGTTGTTGTGGCGCACGAACTCCGACCACGTGAAGTCGGAGTCGGAGCTTTCCGGACCGGCGACCGAGATGTAGTAGCGCACGGCGTCCACCGGGTAGCGGTCGAGGATGTCCTTGACGTAGATGACAATGCCGCGCGAGGAGCTGAACTTCTTGCCTTCCATCGTCATGAACTCGGAGGCGACGACCTGCTCCGGCAGGTTGAGCGGGCCGAGCTCGCCGGCCTTGCCGCCCTTCGAGCCGTCGCCGTTGTAGGCGATGATCTCGCTCGGCCAGATCTGGGAGTGGAACGTGATGTTGTCCTTGCCCATGAAGTAGTAGCCGGGGGTGGTCGGGTCGTTCCACCACTTGCGCCACGCATCCGGCTCGCCCTTGCGGCGCGCCCACTCGATCGACGCGGACAGGTAGCCGATGACGGCGTCGAACCAGACGTACAGTCGCTTGTTCGGGTTGTCGATCCAGCCCGGCTCCGGAACCGGAATGCCCCAGTCGATGTCGCGGGTGATCGCGCGCGGCTTGACGTCCTTGAACAGGCCGACGGAGAAGTTCATGACGTTCGTGCGCCAGCCCTCGCGGCTCTTGAGCATCGCGAGGTTCGCGTCGGCGAGCGCCGGCAGGTCGAGGAAGAAGTGTTCGGTCTCCTGGAAGATCGGCGTCTCGCCGTTGATCTTCGAGACGGGGTTGATCAGTTCGTCGGGGTCGAGTTCGTTGCCGCAGTTGTCGCACTGGTCGCCGCGGGCGCCGTCGGCGCCGCAGATCGGACAGGTGCCCTCGATATAACGATCCGGCAGCGTGCGGCCGGTCGACGGGGAGATGGCCACCTGCTGCGTGCCCTTGTAGATGTAGCCGTTCTCGAGGCACTGGCGGAACATCTCCTGGACGACGAGCTCGTGGTTCTTCGTCGTCGTGCGGGTGAACAGGTCGTAGCTCAGGCCGAGGTTGCACAGGTCGTTGGCGATGACGCGGTTGTAGCGGTCGGCGAGCTCCTGCGCGCTGACGCCTTCCTTGTCCGCCTCGACGAGGATCGGGGTGCCGTGCTCGTCGGTGCCGGACACCATCAGGACGTCGTTGCCCTTCATGCGTTCGTACCGCGCATAGACGTCCGACGGGACGCCGAAGCCGGCGACATGACCAATATGACGGGGACCGTTCGCGTACGGCCACGCAACATTCACCAAAACATGACTCATAATGCACGATTATCCGGTTGCATCCGGACTATTCGCCACGGCGTTCCCGTCCCGCCGCCCCGGTTCTTCCCCGCATGTCGCCAACCCGGGCCCCGGGTCCGGGTTGGCAACGCCTTCGCAATCCCCCGGAAGGGGCTCGCCGGGCGGCGCGTCCGCGAAGCGAGGGCCGGCTTGCGGAATGAACTGGCCGGGCTCCGCAAGTCGACCCTCAGCCACCTTCGCCGACAGCCCCCTTCCGGGGAACCTGGTGATGTGGAAAGCGGCACGATTTTCCACATTCCGGCCGCGAGTCTTCACATTGGGGCTGCGGATGCGGGCGAGGCGTCCACTTTTCCACATTCCGCCGGCGCATTCGTTGCCGGGGGCCGGATCGGGTCCTAGCGTGACCTGCCATGACCAAGCACAGGAACCTTCAAGGCGGCGGTCGCGGCAACGGCGCGCGTGGCGACCGCGGGGCGGCTCGCGCCGGCGGCGTCGAGCAGCCGGCGCTGTTCGAGCTGGAGCCGGATCGGGCACGGGCGACGACGTTTCCCGCGGAACTCCGGGCGCCGGATGCGAACGTCGTGCAATTCGGCGCGGCGTCCGGCGCGGGAATCGTGCCCGGTCCGGCGGCGTCCGACGGCGCCGACGGCTGGGCAATCGGCGACGAGCCGGCGGAGCCGAGCGTCGTCGCCGTCGACCGGCTGCCCGGCAAGCTGAGCTACGACTATCTGCGGCGGCACGGCGTGCTGACGCCGCTCGACGGGCACAGCGCGTACGTCGCCGACGACGGCGCGACGCTGTTCGGCCGCGCGGCGATCGTCGCCGACGTCATCGGCACGCGGACGCTGCGCGCCTGCGGCCGGACGGCGGCGTGGGTCTGGAACGGCGGCGAGTTTCCCGACGATCTCGACCTGTGGTCGAACAGCCGGTTTCACGGGTCGATTCACGGCCGGCGGGTTCACTGCACGGAGCGCAGGATTCCCGACGGGCAGTTCGTCGCCATCGGCCGGCTGGTACTGACGTCGCCGGCGCGCACCGTCTGCGACCTCGCGCTGCTGCCGCTCGACGGCGCCGAGGCGGCGTCGGTCGGGCCGGTGCTGTCGGCGCTGATGCGACGGTTCGACGTCGCCGTCGACGAATGCCTGGCGATGCTGCACGCGAACCCGAACGTCCGGCAGGCCGAGCACGCCCGTTCGCTGATCGGCCTCGCCGACGAGGCTCGCCGCGCCGACTTCGCGGAAGGAGCGTGAATGGACGGCGACGATTCCCGCGACCAGTCGCCCGCCGCGGACCGTCACGGCGACCGCGACGGCCTTCGCTGCTCCGGACGCCCGCACGCACGGCGCAGCCGGCGCGGCGGCCGCGGCCGTCACGCCGCCGGCAATCCGGAGGTGGAGGCGCGGCTCAGGGAGGGCCGGCTGACGTCCGGCCACCTCGGCCGGCCATGCGGCGGCGACTTCGACGACGGCCCCGGCGGCACGTCGCCGGCGGCCCGACGGCTCGCCGCCGGACGGCGCGAACTGTCGCCGCCGGCGCCCCCGCTCGTGCCGACGCCGCTGATGGCCTGCGATCCGGCGACCGATCCGTCGCTGCTGTGGCAACTGGCGAGGGACGAGCCGGAACTGCGCCGCTGGATCGTCGCCAATCCGGCCGCGAGCGCCTCGCTGCTCGAGTTCATCTCCCAGGCCGGCGGCCCCGGTGTCAGGGAAGCCCTGACGCTCCTGCTCGACTCGCTTGAGGAGCGGGCGGACTTACTGTCTGGAAAATATACTGGTGAGCATGACTGAGGCGGACATCAACGAACAGAATGACCAGGAACGCGACAGCCGGCAGCAGGGCGCACTCGACGCCACGGCGCAGGGCCGCGCCGACATGGTCGCGATTCCCCGCGGCACGGTGGTGCTCGCGGCGACGCCGATCGGCAACACCGGGGACGCCTCGGCGCGGCTCGTCGCGCTGCTCGAGCACGCGGACATCGTCGCGGCCGAGGACACGCGCCGGCTCTACGCGCTGGCGAACCGGCTCGGCGTGCATGTCGGCGGACGGGTCGTCGCCAATCATGACCACAACGAACGCGAGAAGGCCGACCGGCTGCTCGACGACGTCGCCGCCGGCGCGACGGTGCTCGTCGTCTCCGACGCCGGCATGCCGACGATCAACGATCCCGGCGTCGCGATCGTGCGCCGCGCGATCGAGCGCGACCTGCCGGTCACCTGCGCGCCGGGACCGTCCGCCGTCCTCGACGCCCTCGCGCTGTCCGGCCTGCCGACCGACCGCTTCTGCTACGAGGGGTTCCTGCCGCGCAAGCATTCCGACCGGATCGCCCACCTGCGCTCGTTGCGCGCCGAGCGCCGCACGATGGTGTTCTACGAGACGGTCCACCGCATCGACGACTCGATGGCCGCGCTGCTGGAAGTCTTCGGCCCCGACCGGCCGATGGCGCTGTGCCGCGAGCTGACGAAGGATTACGAGCAGGTGCGCCGCGGCACCGTCGGCAGCGTCGCCGACTCGGTGCGCACCGACCCGCCGCGCGGCGAGATGGTGCTCGTCGTCGCCGGCATCTCCGACGAGGAGCTCGCCGCCGGCACGGCCGCCGCCGGTCTCGACGACGACTGGCAGCCGATCGGCGTCGACGACCTCGCGCACCTCGCCCAGCAGCGCGCGACCGACCGCGGCCTGCGCATCAAGGACGCGATCGCCGAAGTCGTCAGGGAACACCCGCTGCCCGACGGCTCGCTGCACAATAAAAAGGAAATCTACGCCGCCGTGCTGGCGATGAAGTAGGACGATTCGTCCCAGGATTGCGCAGTGCGCGGCAAGGACCCTGGCGCCCTGAAAGGGAGCCCCGATTCGATGCCACGCACCCCGAATGGTCATTCCCCCGCCCTTTTCGGAAATTCCGAGCTTCGGAATAGTATCGTGGTCTTCACGACGACGAGAGGGGTTTCAGCATGCAGCAGAGTACTGCGGCCGGCGGGCGCGTCATGCACGGACAGCACGAGGGCGCACACGAGCGCCACGGCCGTCACGAAGTCCGATCGCACGACTGTTCGCGGGACCACGACATCACCGGCGTCATCGGCGTCGCCGGCCGCCAGCGCGGCGACCGGCACGACGACGAGCCCGATCCGCACCTGACGCAGCCCGGTTTCCGCGGCGCGCTCGCGCGCTTCCATGCGCACTGGGCCGCCCCCTGCCGTTTCCGCTCGAAGTACTCGAACGCGATGGTCTGGCTGTTCACGTTGCTCGTCACGCTCGGCGGCGGTCTGCTGCGCTGGTTCCGGCTCGGCGAGCCGAAGGCCGTCGTCTTCGATGAGACGTACTACGTCAAGGACGCATGGACGATGCTGATGACCGGCGAGGCCCGCAACTGGCCGGACACCGTCTTCCTCAACGGCGCCGAATACAGTGTCAACGACCTGTTCGCGTCCGGCAACACCGACAACTGGCTGCCGAGCGCCGAGTACGTCGTCCATCCGCCGGTCGGCAAGTGGCTGATCGCGCTCGGCCTCAAGCTGTTCGGCGGCGCCGGCAGCACCGTCGCGTGGCGCGCAAGCTGCGCGATCGCCGGCACCGTCGCCATCCTGCTGCTCATCCGCGTCGTGCTGCGGCTGTTCCACAATGTCTCGGTCGCCATGCTCGCCGGCATCCTGATGTCGATCGACGGCGTCGGCATTGTCATGAGCCGCACCGGCATTCTCGATATCTTCATCATGGTGCTGGCGCTCGGCGCGTTCCAGCTGCTGCTGATGCACCGCGACTGGGCGGTGCGCCGCCTGCGGGAACAGTACGCGATCGACAGCCGTCGTCGCGACGCCGAGTGGGTGCCGAATCGTGCGAATCGTTCAAAAAAGAAGAACAGGAAGAACGATTCCCCCCGTCCCTTCCTGCTCCGGGCGAAGGGCCCGCGGCTCTTCTTCTCCTGGTACCGGCTCGCGGCGACGTTCCTGCTCGGCATGGCCACCGGCGTCAAGTGGTCGGGCATCTACTTCTTCGCGGCGTTCGCCGTGCTGTCGGTGCTGTGGGACGCGTGGAACCGCCGCGAGGCCGGCTACTATTCGTGGTTCGGCGCCGGCCTGAAGGAGGGGCTGCTCGCCGCCTGCTACATGCTGCCGCTGTACGTCGCGACCTACGTCGCCGGCTGGGCGAACTGGTTCATGCATTCGGATTCCTATTTGCACGATTGGGCCGCCAAGAACCCGGGCGAGGGCATCACGTGGCTGCCGGAAGGCCTGCGCTCGTTCGTCGAATACCACCGCGAGATGTGGATCTTCCACACGCACCTCGACGTCTACCACGCCTACCGCGCCAACCCGCTGACGTGGCCGCTGCAGATCCGCCCGACCAGCTTCTACTGGGAGAAGGTCCCGACGCAGGGCCTGTGCACGCTGTCGCCGAACACGCAGTGCGTGGCCGCCGTCACGTCGCTCGGCAACCCGATCATCTGGTGGCTCGGCTCGCTGTGCGCGATCATCGCGATCGTCATCGCCATCGTCAAGCGCGGCGACTGGAAGATCTGGGCCGTGCTGATCGGCTTCATCGGCGGCTGGCTGCCGTGGGCGCAGTACCTGAACCGCACGACGTTCACGTTCTACTCGATCGTCATCCTGCCGTGGATGATCCTCTCGATCTGCTACGTCTTCAACGAAATCCGCAAGGCCGCCGACGCCACGCTCTGGAAGTGGGTCTGGGGCATCACCGTCGGCATCTGCGGCCTCGTCTCGCTGTTCTTCTACCCCATCTGGACCGCGATGCCCGTCCCCTACGACTTCTGGCTCGCCCACATGTGGCTCCAGAGCTGGATCTAGCGGCCCTTTTCTTCCAGTTTGTCCCGGCAGCTGGAAGAAAAGTCCTGGCAGCTGGAAGAAAAGTACCGTCAGAACCGGCCAACCCATGACCTTTTTTCCAGCTCACTCGAGGAACTGGAAGGAAAATACCGCCCGTCTCCCAAAACATGACCTCTGTTCCAGCTGGGCTTGGGAACTGGAAGGAAAGTCACGGCCAGGGACCTCCAGCCAGCACCTTCCTTCCAGCTGGCCTCGGGAACTGGAAGAAAAGTCACGGCCAGGAACCTTCGGCCAGCACCTTTCTTCCAGTTCGTGCGCGGAACTGGAAGGAAAGTCACGGTCAGGGACTTCCAGCCAGCACCTTTCTTCCAGCTGGGCTTGGGAACTGGAAGAAAAATACCGCCCGGCATCTGTCAGCCGGCACCTTTCTTCCAGTTGCAATGGGGGACAGCGACCTATAGTTCGTTGTTGGGTCCCGGTGCGAGAATCGTACAAAATTGTACAAATTCAATCGTTGAACAAAGACGTGACGAAAAGGAGCGACGATGCTGTATTTCGAGGAACCGGTCAAGGGCATCGACCATACCGAAGCGACGCTGTTCGGCTACGTGCCGTCGAACAGTCCGGAGATCGACGTCAAGCGCACGCGGCCGACGGTGCTGATCCTGCCCGGCGGCGGCTACGAAATGACGAGCGACCGCGAGGCCGAGCCGATCGCCATCCAGTACCTCGCCGCCGGCTTCAACGCGTTCGTGCTGCACTACTCCTGCAGCCCGTCGACGTACCCGACGCAGCTGCTGGAAGTCGCCGCGGCGATGCGGCTGCTGCACGACAACGCCGTCGAGTGGCACGTCGACGCCGACAGGATCGCCGTCGTCGGCTTCTCCGCCGGCGGCCACCTCGCCGCGAACTTCGCAACGAGCGCCGGCGACGACGTCGAGCGGCAGTACGGCTACGATCCCGACGAACTGCGTCCGGCCGCGTTGCTGCTCGCGTATCCGGTCGTCACGGCCGGCGAGTTCGCGCATCGTGGCAGCTTCGACGCGCTGCTCGGCGACAAGAACAAGAACGATTCGTCCGCCCTCGACGCCGTCTCGATCGAGAAGCACATCGACGCGAAGACGCCGCCGGTCTTCGTCTGGCATACCGTCACCGACGACACGGTGCCGGTCGAGAACACGCTCCAGCTGATCGCCGCCTGCCACGCCGCCGACGTCCCGGTCGAGGCGCACCTCTATCCGCACGGCGGCCACGGCCTGTCCCTCGGCACGATCGAGACCGCCTGGCAAGGCAACCCCGAAGCCGTCGAGCCCTGTGTCCAGAGCTGGTTCTCCCTGAGCATCGACTGGCTGCACCGCACGCTGGACTGACCGGCCTAGTCTACGGGAGAATCGTTCAGGATTTCCGACGGGTCGCGGAAGCCGGCCCACGTGTCTTCCGGGAAGATGAGGTCGGAGAAGTTGAGCCATTCCTCGACCGGGTTGATGCCGTCGTCGGCGAGCCAGCGGGACTGCAGGCCGTCGGCGGCGCTGGTGACGAGCGTGTACAGGTCGTAGAGCCGATCCTCGTCGACCGACGGCGGCAGCAGCCAGTTGATCGAGCCGACGAGCTCCCAGTTGCGGATGTGCCGCGCCGTGAAGAACTGGTGCGCCGGATGCTCCGGATTGAGCGCCTCGCCACTGAGCACGCAGTACAGCTGCGCCATCTCCGGCCGCTGCACGTTGTACAGCAAGGTGTTCAGGCAGTAGCGCGGGAAGAAGTAGATGCGCTGGCCGTCGGGGCCGAGCGTCGACGCGTTGAGCGCGCTGAACTGCGTCGCCTCGGTCGTGTCGTAGTTTTCCGAGAGGACCAGGTTCAGCAGGTCCTCCTTCGAGTCGATGTAGTGGTACAGCGCCGCCTCGCTGATGCCGATCTCGTCGGCGATGTCCTGCAGGCTCAGGCCCCAGTAGCCCTTGACGGAGATGATCTTCGCCGCCGTGCGCAGGATCTGCAGGTGCCGCTCCTCGGTGCTCATCCGCTTGCGTTTCGCCGGCTCGTCGCCGCCGGACGGCCGCGTGCCGTTGAGCACCTGATCGGCCGCCGGACTCGTCGCCGTCAGGAAAGGCTCCCAAGATGCCAACGTCATGCCGAACGATTCCTCCGTTCCTGTCTTGCTACTTCCCCAGCACTTCCGTCGCGAACGCGTAGTAGGCGCCGATCAGGCCGGCGTTGCCGGAGTGACGGCAGCGCTTGACCGACGTGCGGAAGTCCTTCCAGTCCTTGTTCTTCGCGAGCGCCGTCTCGATCATCGGGATCAGCGCCGGCTCGCGGGCGATCGAGCCGCCGATCAGCACGACTTCCGGGTCGACGGTGACGACGACGTTGAAGATGCCGACGGCGATGTAGTCGACCCACCGCTCGACGATGCCCTTCACGACGGGATCGTCCAGGTGCTTGAACAGCGTGCTCGGCAGCACGTTGCCGGACGGCTCGTCGAACGCCTCCGCGTAGTCTTCCGACAGCCGCAGCGTCGAGACGAAGTCGTGCAGCGGCAGCATGCCGGCGACGCCGTAGTTCGTGACCATCATGCCGAATTCGCCGGCGCGCCAGTCCTTGCCGCGGCGGATCTTGCCGTCGAGGAACAGCGCGCCGCCGAGACCGGTGTCGACGGTGAGCAGCACGAAATCGTCGAGTTTCTGCGCGTTGCCGGACATTTTCTCGGCCATCGCCGCGCAGTTCGCGTCGTTCTCGATCCACGACGGAATCTGCTCGTCGTCGGGGCCGCCGGTCACGCCGATCGCCTCGAGCCGCTCGGCGAGCTCCTCGCCGATCCGGTGGCGATACAGCATCGCGAGCGCGCCGGCCGTCACGGCTTCCTGCTTCTTCGTGTCGATGAAGCCCGGCATGCTGAACGTGATGCCGTCGATCTTGCCGCCGGTGCGCGCGAGCGTCGCCGCCTGCTTCTTCGCGACGTCGACGAGCGCGTCGTAGAACGAGTCGACGCTGTCGGTCGGCGTCGCGATCGTCCCGGGGATGCCGATCCTGCCGTTCGTGAACAGCGCGTATCTCGTGAAATTCATGCCGACTTCGAACGCCAGCACATGCTCGCTCGCCGTCGATCCGCCCGTCGCCTTCCTGACCGCCGCCATCGCCGCCCCTTCCGTCAACGAAAATTATCCTTATTGATAACTATATAAATAACTATACCCAGACGATCCCCGCGCCACACCACTCACGCCGTTATATACCCTCTTCCCAACATGCGTCTACTGATATGTCAGAAAGGAGTCCCCGGAGGGGAATTATATGTCCGGATGCCACAAACCCGAGCTGCCAGCTCGGGTTTGCTACATCCGTGAGATCCGGGAGAGAAGCTCTCTGGAAGGGAGCTGTCGGCGAAGCCGACTGAGGGTCGACCGCACGACCGCCGAAGGCGGAGTGCGCGCCGGAACGCGAGGTTGCGTTCCGTAGGTCGATCCCTCGCTTCGCGGCCATGCCGCTCGGCGATCCCCTTCCAGGGGATTTCCGCGTGGCATCCGGGAGAAATTACTCCAGCGACGTTCTCACTTCGAACGGCGCGAAGTCGCCCACCGGCTGGTCGGTGACGTTGATGGCGAACGTGGCCGTGCGACCGTCGGGCAGGTGGCGGCAGCTCACCTCGACGCCGTCGGGAGCCGCTTCGCCGTCGGAGGTTGCCGTGCCGGTGACGCCGGCGTCGGCCATGACCGAGTCGAGGACGGCCTGCATGCCGTCGGCGGCGAGCGCGGTGCCGACGAACGTCACGGCACCGTCGCCAACGACGTTCCTCGTGACGGCCGGCGTGCCGGCATAGAACCGGTCGCCGCCGTAGACGGCCAGCGTCGCCGCGCCTTCGGGCTCGATGATCGACGCGACGATGCCGCCGCTCGTCGCCGGCACGTCGCCGGTCGTCGCCGCGCCGGAGGCATCGTTCGCATGGCACGATTCGCCCGGGCCGACCGGCACCACCGGGATCGCCTCGTCGGGCGCCAGCGCGTCGATTTCCTCCACCCATGCGCCGACGAGCGGACGCAGTTCGCCCGGATAGCCGCCGGGAACGATCAGGTCGTGCTCGTCGTGCAGCCCGGCCATGTAGCCGGTGACGAACCGGCCGCCGCCGCGAACATACTCGCCCAGCGCGGACGCCACTCCCGGCTTGACGACGATCATCGCCGGCGCGACAACAACCCGATATCGAGCCAGCTCGCTCGCCGGCGTCGTGCTCGGGATGAAGTCGACGGCGACGTGGCGCTCCCAGAACGGCTCGTAGAACCGGTGGACTTCGTCGGGATAGCGCAGGCCCTGCGTCGGGCCGACGCAGCCCTCGAGCGACCAGTAGCTGTCCCAGTCGAACATCATCGCGACGTCGGCATGGACGCCGGCGCTCGCGGCGCCAATGTCGGACAGCGCGGCCGCGACGGGGCTATCGGCGAGCGCCGCGCCGAGCTTCGCGACTTCGCGGTACGTCCTCGAGCGGGACGAGTCGTCATGGCCGATGACGGCGCCGTGGAACCGCTCGCAACCGCCGCGCGACTGCCTGAGCTGGAAGAACTGCACCGTCGACGCGCCGTGGGCGACGGCCTGCCAGCTGAGCTTGGCGACCTCGCCCGGCTCCTTGACCTTGCAGTACGGGAACCAGTTCTGCTGGTTCGGCGTCTGCTCCATCAGCATGAACGGCTTGCCGCCGCCGACGCCGCGCATCAGGTCGTGCACCATCGCCGTGAAGCTCGGCGGCGTCGTCATGCCGGGATAGTTGTCCCAGCTCACGACGTCCATTTCGCGACCCCACTGGAAATAGTCGAAATCCTTGAACGTGCCCATCAGGTTCGTCGTGATCGGCCTGGGCTGGCGGGTGGCGACATCGGAGGAAGAATCGTGCACGATTCCTCCGTCGCTGTCGACTACCGGATCGAACCGGCGGATGGCGTCGCGCTCGAGCCGGAAGCAGTCGAGGAACTGGTCGCCCTGGAAGCGGCGATAGTCCATCTGCAGGCCGGAGATCACGCACTTGTCGGGGCCCATCGCGTCGCCGGCGAGGACCGGCGGGACGACGTCGTCCCAATCGTGCAGCGTGTGGCTCCAGAAGTTCATACACCATGCCTCGTTGAGCCGGTCGATCGTGCCGTACTTCTTGCGCAGCCACTCGCGGAACTCGACGGCGCAGCGCTCGCAGTAGCAGTAGCCGCCGCCGTTGCCGTACTCGTTGTTGACATGCCAGGCAACGACGTGCTCGTCGCCGACGTACCGTTCGGCGACGAGCGACGCGAGCCCGGCCGCGAACCGGCGGTAGTCCGGCGACGACGGGCAGAAGTTGTGCCGGCCGCCGAACAGCTGGCGGCGGCCGTCGATGCCGGTGCGCATGACGCCGGGATACTGCCGGGCCATCCATGCCGGGATGGCGGCGGTGCCGGTCGCCATGACGATCGAGAAGCCGTGGCGGTCGAGCAGTTCGACGATCCGGTCGAGCATCGAGAAGTCATACGTCTCCTCGTCCGGCTGCAGCAGCCCCCACGAGAACACGTTGATTGTCGCCTCGTTGACGCCGGCCTGCTCGAGCAGCTCGAGATCATGCTCCCACGTCTCCTCCGGCCACTGCTCCGGATTCCAGTCACCGCCATACAGCATGGTGTTGCTTCCTTTCTATTCTTCGTGCACCAGCGTCACGTTGCCGCCGCTGATGGTGATGGTCATGTCCATCGTGTCCTGATAGCTGTCGGCGGCGTCGACGACCTGGCACAGCACCTTGAACGAGTAGGTGCCGTCGCCGAGGCTGCCGAGGAACGACGGCGTCAGCGTGATCGTGCCGGTCAGCCGGTCGGCCGAGTCGTACCGGACGGCGAACGATTCGCCGTTCTGCAGCCACGGCCACCAGCCCGAATTCGGTCCGACAGTGTTTCCCGAGGAGTCCGTCGCCTGCACGCTCTTGACTTCGTTGCCGCTGAACATCACCGGGATCTCGATGCCGCCGCCGGTCGTGCCGCTCACGCCGCGCCACGACTCGGCATACGCCCAGTCCCAGCGCACGAGGTACTGGTGCCAGTCGGCGCCGTCACTGAACTGGAACGTCAGGTCGGCCAGCCGTCCGGCCTCTCCCTTCGCGTCGTACAGTCCGGCGACGTACGACTTGGCGAGCGTCACGGTGGACGACGCGGCATCGTACGAGTACTCCTTGCCTTCCGTCAGCCCGGCGATGCCGGCGAATTCGTTGCCGTTGAGCGTCAGCGGGATCGCGACGTCGGCGGTCGGCCCGGCATGCCAGTAGACGGTGTCGAGGCCCGTCGCGGTCGAAGAGCGCCCGGTAATCGAGGCTTCCAGCACCGCGCCGACGAGCGGATTGTTCCACGTGAACGACGTGCGGTCGATGCCGGAGCCGTTGTCCCAGAACACGTACGAGTAGCCGCGCTCCCGCATCATGGCGCCGGCGTATTCGTAGTACTTCATCTCCTCGCCGGCCTGCAGCGCGCCGGCGCAATCGTCGGCGTCGAGCGCGTCGTAGGCGGAGGAATCGTACGCGAGCAGGCCGTACTCGCCGACGACGACGCCAATTCCATTGGCCGTGAAGTAGCGGTCCATACGCTCGCAGAACTCGTCGATGCGCGTGCGCGGCGTGGCGCCGTCATGCTCGCCGTTCGCCGTGCCGTCGGCGCTGTCGAACAGCACCTCGTCGAACCCGGTGCGCCCGAGGTTCGCACTGTACACCCAGTCGCCGTAGTAGTGCGTCGACGCGAGGATATTGTTGTCGCCGGCGAGCGCGCCGTCGCCGGTCAGCAGGTCGCGCAGGCCCTCGAGCTTCCACGCCGTCTCGGTGTCGGCGTCGAGCGTCTGCAGGATGATCTTCCGCGTCTCGTTGCCGGCCGTGCCCCGGATGATGTTCACCGCGGCGACGTTGAGTTCGTCCAGCCACGCCTGCTTGTCGGCGTCGCTGCCGCCGTCGAACTGCGGCTCGTTGATTGTCTCGAAGCTCACCCGCTCCGGCTCGTCGGCGAACGTCGCCGCGAGCTGCGTCCAGTAATCGCCGAATCGGCGGTACGATTCGTCCGTCACGTCGCCGTTCCACGCGTTGAGCCAGGCCTTCGAGTCGTGATGGAGGTTGACGATGACGTACAGGCCCTCGTCGACGCACCAGTCGACGACTTCCCTGTAGCGCGCCAGCCAGTCGGCCTCGATAACATGTTTCACGTCGTCATCGCCGGCATTCTCGTTCACGGTCTCGCGATTGGCCACCGTGAACGGCACGCGGATCGTCGTGTATCCCTTCTCGGCCACGGCGCGAATGAGCTCCCGCGTCACTTTCGGATTGCTCCACGATTCCTCGTACAGGTCGGCATTGCCGTCGGTGAAGTAGGCATCGAGCGAATTGCCGAGATTCCAGCCCGCGCCCATGGCCTTCGCGTATTCGACCGAGTCCGTGGGCGTGCTCTCGTCGGACGAATCGTCGCCGTCCTTGTCGACGTCGTCGATCTCCTCCCCGACCGCGACGTCGTCCACCGCCGCTTCCGACGCGTCCGTCGTGCCGCAGCCCGTCAGCGCGCTCATGGCCAGGCAAATCATGACCGCCCCCACGGCCATCGCTATCCGTCGTCCAACCCGAAGTTTCCGTTCCTGCACGTCATTGTGTGGAAAGTTGTCGTTCATGGTCACTCTCTTCCTTGAGGGTTACTGAATGGACATCCCTCCATCATTCCAGATTGCGCCTTCCCGCTTGCCACAATCCTGTGATCCGGTCACCATATGTCAGAAATAGTTGACGGGTGGGAGAGAGAAGGGGGAAGTCGTGCCCGGGACACTCGAGGCCGTTCGGCCAAGCTGACGCCCGGTCACGACTTCCCCCTTCCCTCTCAGGTTTCGTAGTTCTCTTGCGTTTGCTGGTGACATTACAAGAAAAAGAATCATCCGAAAACGCAAGAAAATTACGAGAACTGGAGGGGGAAGGGGACGTCGTACTCGGGCGTAGGCTTGGCCGAACGGCCTCGAGTGTCCCGAGTACGACGTCCCCTTCCCCCTCCCCAACCGCCGAACAGTTTCCCATCCGGCAGGCAGAACTCACTTCACGTTGAGCGGATCGGTTCCCGGACGGACCAGGACGGGCAGCGCGTGGTAGTCGTACTGCTCGGTGTACCAGTGGCCGGGCTCGTATTCGGTGCCGGTGATCAGGTTGCGCCACGTGGAGGTCGGCGCGGCCGGGTCGGCCGGAACGTAGAAGCGGGCGACGCCGTCCTCGCGGAAGATCGGCGCGACGAGGATGTCGGAGCCGAGCATGTACTGCGTGTCCAGGTCCTCGCAGGTCGGATCGTCCTGGAACTCGAGCACCATCGAGCGCATCATCGGCAGGCCGGTCTCGTGCGTCTCGACGGCCATCGACTTGAGGTACGGGACCAGCTTCGCCTTCAGCTCGACGAACTCGCGGCAGACGTCGACGGCCTCGTCGCCGTACAGCCACGGCACCTTGTAGGCCGTGGAGCCGTGGTAGCGGGAGTGCGAGGAGAGCAGGCCGAACTGCGTCCAGCGCTTGTACAGGTCCGGGGTGGCCTCGTCCTCGAAGCCGGCGATGTCGTGGCTCCAGTAGCCGAAGCCGGACATGCCGAACGACAGGCCGGCGCGCAGCGACTCCGCCATCGACGGATAGTTGCTCGAGCAGTCGCCGCCCCAGTGCACCGGGTACTGCTGGCCGCCGACGGTCGCCGAACGGGCGAACAGGATCGCCTCGTCCTCGCCCTTCGTCTCGACGAGCACGTCGTAGACGGCCTTGTTGTACAGCAGCGTGTAGTAGTTGTGCATCAGCTCGGGATCGGAGCCGTCGTAGTAGACGACGTCCTCGGTCGGGATGCGCTCGCCGAAGTCGGTCTTGAAGCAGTCGACGCCCATCGCCACGAGCTTCTTCAGGTAGCCCTGGTACCACTTGACGGCGTCGGGGTTGGTGAAGTCGACGATCGCCATGCCGGCCTGCCACTTGTCCCACTGCCACACCGAGCCGTCGGTGCGCTTGATGAAGTAGCCGTTCTTCGCGCCTTCCTCGAACAGCGGCGACTTCTGACCGACATACGAGTTGATCCACACGCAGTTCTTCAGTCCGCGGTCATGCAGCTTCTTCAGCAGGCCTTCGGGGTCGGGGAACTTGTTCTCGTCCCACGCGAAGTTGCACCACTCGAGTTCCTTCATCCAGCGGCAGTCGAAGTGGAAGACCGACAGCGGAATGTTGCGCTCGGCCATGCCGTCGACGAAGTCGAGGACGGTCTGCTCGTCATAGTCGGTCGTGAACGACGTCGACAGCCACAGGCCGTAGCTCCAGTCCGGCACGAGCGGCGCGCGGCCGGTCAGCGCCGTGTAGGTGCCGAGGATCTCCTTCATCGAGCCGCCGCCGATGACGGAGTACGTCATCTCCTCGCCGGCGACCGAGAACTGCACGCGGCTGACCTTCTCGGAGCCGATCTCGAACTCGACCTTCGCCGGGGTGTCGACGAACAGGCCGTAGTTGCGGTTCGACATGTAGAACGGCACGTTCTTGTACGCCTGCTCGGTGCCGGTGCCGCCGTCCTCGTTGTAGATTTCGACGGACTGGCCGTTCTTCACGAAGTTCGTGAACCGCTCGCCCAGGCCGTAGATCTTCTCGCCGACGCCGAGGTCGAGCTGTTCGGTGACATGCAGCCTGCCGGACGGATCGTTCACCAGTCCCTTCGCCCGCCAGCCGGAGTGGGCGATCTCGGTGCCGTCGAAGAAATACTTGAAGTCGATCGTCTCGTCCTTCGCGATTTCCAGCGTCGTCTTGCCGCTCGTGAACGTCCACTTCTCGTCGTCCTCGGCGATCTCGACGGCCGGGTTCGTCTCGTTGAGCTGGAACTTCGGGCAGTGCGAACGATCCTTCCGGAAGTTGATGAGTCGCGTCGTGATGACGTTCTCGCGCGGCGACGTCACCTCGATCGTCAGGATGCCACCGTCAAGCGTCATGCCGGCGTTGTAGATCGGCGAGCCGAACGGGCAGTACAGCGTCAGCTTGCCGCCGTCGCGGTCGATGTCGGCGTCATAGATGTTCGCCGCGTACTTCACCGAGTAGCCGTCGCGGACAAGCCACCCGCCGTTGAGAAACTTCATGAGATGCTCCTTTGCATGTCCTGGAATTGGACCTTTGTTCCAACAATTGTCATTATTTCGAACGATTCGCCCCTCTTCGAGCCCTTTCGAAGAATTTCGAACCCTTCGATTCCGTTTCGACACTTCTACAAAGCTCCCTGGAAGGGAGCTGCCGAGCGAAGCGAGGCTGAGGGTCGACCGCAGGACGCCGAAGGCGGCCGCGCGCCGGAATGCAGGGATACGCTCCGCAAGTCGACCCCTCGCTTCGCGCTATCGCGCTCAGCGATCCCCTTCCAGGGGATTTATTGGGTGTTGCCTACCGTTCCACCCTCCCCTCGAGACGGATGTCCTGCACCGATTCGCCGACGTGGACGCGGGCGGACGGGGCGAGGGCGAACCAGCCGGCGTCGACGTTCCAGTAACCGAAGGCCTGCTCGTCGGTGACGTCGAGATGGACTTCGCGGCGCTCTCCAGGCTCGAGCCACACCTTCGCGAACGCCTTGAGTTCCTTCGCTGGCCGGTCGGTGCGCCAGGTCGCGTCGTCGAGTTCGCCGTCGCGGGCCGGGTTGCCGCCGCAGTCCTCGAGGCCAAGGTAGAGCTGCGGGACGGCGGCACCGACGACGGCACCGGTATTCTCCACGTGGAACAGGAACCGCAGCCGTCCGTCGGACAGCCGGCGGACGCGCAGGTCCGAATAGTCGAACGTCGTGTAGGACAGGCCGTGACCGAAGCAGAAGGCGACCGGCACGTCGAACGATTCGTAGTAGCGGTAGCCGACGAAGATGTCCTCGTCGTACGAGACATGGCCGGCCTGGCCGAATGTTCCACGTGAGATAGCCGGGCAGTCGGAAAGTTTCACGGGGAACGTTTCCGGCAGGTGGCCGCTCGGCGTCACGCGGCCGAACAATGTCTCGGCGAGCGCGCGGCCGCCTTCGCAGCCGTCGTACCAGTTCCACACCAGCGTCCGGACCCGCGGGCCCCACGGCATCTCGACCGGCGAGCCGGCGACGATGACGACGATCATGTCCGGCGCGATGTCGAGCAGCTCGGCGATCAGGTCGTCCTGTCCGTACGGCAGCGCCATCGACTCGCGGTCGCGCCCCTCGATGTCGAAATCGTGGTCGAGTCCGCCAATGAAGACGATCGGGTCGCCGCTCGCCGCGTAGTCGCGGGCGAGCGCGACAGCCTCGTCGTGCAGCCGCTTCGCCTCGCGCTCGGCGTCGACGACTTCCAGCGCGGAATTCTCGAGGCTCTCCTCCTGCCACGCCGCGTCCTGCTCGACCTGCTTGGCGTAGTATCCCGGCGCGTAGTCGATGTGCACGTTGCCGCCGAGCATGCCGTTGAGCCCGAGGATCGGCGTGATCTCGTGGACGGCCTTGACGACGGCCGAGCCGCCGCCGTTCGAATGCGTCCGGTCGGCATTGGCGCCGACGACGAGCAGCCGCTTCGTGGCCGTTTCGTTCAGCGGCAGCAGATGGTCGTCGTTCTTGAGCAGCACGATCGACTCGCGCGCGACATCGAGCGCCGTCTTCGCGTGCTCGAGCGTCGCGTAGGATCCCGGCTTGCGGGGAGGATACTGGAACGATTCGTCCGTTGGCTCCCGGTCGGGCAGCATGTGCAGCGCGTCCATGACGGCGAGGATGTGCTCGACCTTCGCCGTGACGTCGGCTTCGGGAATCGTGCCGTCCAGCACCGCTTCCCTGAGCGGCCGCGCAAAGTAGTAGTCGTCGAAGTTGTTCGTGACGCCCATGTCGCAGTCGAGACCCACGCGGGCGGATCGTTCCGTATTCTTGACGGCCGACCAGTCCGAAACGACGAAGCCGCGGAAGCCCCACTCGTCGCGCAGGATGTCGTCGAGCAGCTTCGACGACTCGCAGCACTGCGTGCCGTTGACGAGGTTGTAGGCGCCCATGACCGACAGCGTGCCGCCGTCCTCGACGACGGCACGGAACGCCGGCAGGTAGAGTTCCCGCAGCGCGCGTTCGGAGATCGATTCGTCGACGTCGAGCCGGTCCGTTTCCTGGCTGTTCGCCGCGAAGTGCTTCGGGCAGGCGGAGACGTCGGAAGCCTGGACGCCGTCGACGAACGGCACGGCGATCGCGGCCGTCAGCATCGGGTCCTCGCTCATGTATTCGAAGTTGCGGCCGCACAGCGGGGCGCGCTTGATGTTGATCGACGGGCCGAGGATCATGTCCTTGCCGCGTCCGCGCGCTTCCTCGCCGAGCGCCTTGCCTGTTTCACGTGCTAGTTCAGTGTTCCACGTGGAAGCCACCGCCGATCCGCTCGGCAGGTACGTCACGTAGTCGCGGGTGTTGTACAGCGGCGCCCAGTTGTCATTCTCGAGTTCCGCGCGCACGCCCATCGGGCCGTCGTCGAACCGGAACGGCGGAATGCCGAGCCTCGGCACTCCCTCGGTCCTGAAGAGACCGGCGCCGTGGATCATGCCGATTTTCTCGTCGAGCGTCAGCTTCGCCGCAAGCTCCCTCGCCCTGCGCACATTCGCGTCGCTAATCTCAGTCATGTCTTCTCTCCAAGAATCAAGTAGTAGCCAAAAGTGGTGAAGACTCCCTCTTCAGAGGGAGTCAAAAATCGCAAGGCGATTTTTGGTGGGAGTCACACTCCCTCTTCAGGGGGAGTCGAAAATCGCAAGGCGATTTTCAGTGGGAGTAACCAGCTCCCCGTGGTGCTGTTCAGTTCCCGGACTGCCTTGTGGCATCACTGCAGCCGGATCCTGAATCCGACCGGATAGTCGTCCGGCAGGCCGGTCGGCAGCGGGCGGACATGCAGCCCATCGGGATCGCGCGTCCACTCGACGGACGCCGACCGCCCATCAGCTGCCGCGCCGAGCTGCTCGACGGCGATGATCGGCGCGTTGAACGCCGGCTCGTGCTCGCCGTCGAACGCGGCGAACGTCGTGATCGTCAGTTCGCCGCCGTCCGCCATCGCCGGCCCCATGCAGTAGGCGAACAGGTCGCCGTCGCGGCTCGTGAAGCGCCAGTCGCCGGCGGTCCAGGTCGCGCCGCCGAACGGCGTCTGGTCGCTGAACGCGCCGCCCGGCATCGCCGTCGGCCCCTCGCCCGTCATGCGCCACGGGCGCGAGCCGTAGATGCCGTCGCCGTTTGCCGCCAGCCACCGGCCGATGCCATCGAGCACCGCTAGGTCGTCGGAAGCAATCGAGCCGTCCGCGCGGGGCCCGACGTTGAGCAGCAGGTTGCCGTTCTTCGCGACGGCATCGATCAGCGCGATCAGCAGCTCGGGCACCGTCTTGTACTCGAGCGAGTCGGTGTAGCACCACGAGTTGCGCGCGATCGCCGTGTCGGTCTGCCACGGGAACGGCGTCGCCGCCGGGAACCCGCCGCGCTCGACGTCGACGAGGCCGGAGCCCCACGCGCACGCATCGTACTTGTAGCAGACGGACACTTCCCTGCCCCAGCCGGCCGCCTTGTTGTAGTAGAAGGCCAGCAGCTTCCTCAGGTAGGGCTTGAACGCGCGGTGCTGAATCCACCAGTCGAAATACAGCAGGCTCGGGTGGTATTTCTCCACGATCTCGGCGTTGCGCAGCAGCCAGTCGGTCAGGAATTCCTCCGTCGGCGACGGCTCGCTCGCGATGTCGAATTCGTTCGGCTCGGGGGAAATGCTCGGCCAGTACATGCTGGAACGATTCGCGCTTTCGGACCGCACGTCGGAGTCGAACTGCTGCCCGTGGCCGAGGAACCACCAGTGCTCGGCGCGGTGGTTCGACGCGCAGAACGTCAGGCCATCGCGGCCGGCGGCCGCCTCGAGCTCGCCAAGGATGTCCCGGTGCGGGCCGGTCTCGGCGGCGTTCCAGTGCGACAGCTCGCTGGCGTACATCTGGTAGCCGTCGTGGTGTTCCGCCACCGGCATGACATAGCGGGCTCCGGCCCGGCGGAACGTCGCCATCCATTCGTCGGCGTCGAACCTGTCCGCCGTGAACAGCGGGATCAGGTCCTGATAGCCGCGGATGACATCGCCCGCCGGGTTGGTCTTGCCGGCGTACTGCTCGTGGAAGTACTCGTACTCCGGCTTGCCCTGGATGTGCATGTTGCGCGGGAACCACTCGTTGCGGTACTCCGGCACGGTGAACAGTCCCCAGTGCACGAAGATGCCGAACTTGGCGTCCCGGAACCACTCCGGCACCGGATGCTGCGCCAGCGATTCCCAGGAATCGTCATAGGGCCCCTCCGCCACCACGCGGTCGATATCGTCAATGTTCGGCATCGTCGTTCACTTCCTTGGTTCAACCTCCCTCTTCAGAGGGAGTCGGCAAGCGCGAAGCGCGAGCCGGTGGGAGTCAAAAATCGCGAAGCGATTTTTGGTGGGGATCAGCTCGCGGACGAGGAGCTGTCGGAGCTGCTGGAGCTGCTATCGGACGAGGAAGAGCTGCTCGACGAGCTGCTCGAGCTGTCCTTGTTCTTGTACTCCTCAACGATCTCCTCGCGGGCCTTGATCAGCGCGTCGGCGTTATCGGTATCGACCTTGAGGACCTGGTCGTAGCCGAGGCCGTCGAGCTGGTTCTGCATGTCCTTCCAGATCGACTGGAAGTCGGAGTCGCTCGTGGCCACCAGCGCCTGCCAGGAGGCGTTGACGATTTCGGTCTTGATCGAGGAGCGCAGCGTCGAGATCGTCGAGTCCTCCTCGGGCACCGTGTAGGTGGCGCCGGCCGCGACAGCCAGCTGCTTGTTGTTCTCGAGGTACTCGATATCGGTCTTCGCGCCGCCCATGTGCTCGGACCAGTCCTTCTGCAGGGCGGTCTGCTTGTCGAGCTGCGTGGTCCACAACTGCGGGTTGAACGCGGACTTCGTGTTCGGATCGATGTCGTTCTGGTTGACGGACTTGAAGTTCAGGGCCGAGATGCCGTCATTGTAGGAACCGCCGCCCCAGTCATCGGGAACGGTCAGGCCGTCGGAGTCGAACATGGCCTTCTCGCCGAAGTCGGTGAGCTGCGGTTCGTTGTCGTCATTCATCGTCCAGCAGAGCGTCTCCGGGCAGGCGGCGCCGCCGGAGTTCGAGGCGGACGCGTAGATGCCTTCCGGCGAGTACAGCCAGTCGATGAACTTGGCGAGGCGTTCCTTGTTCTTGGCCTTCGAGCCGATCGCGATGATCGTCGAGCCGTCACCATCCGGCGTGAAGCCTTCGGAGTAGACATTCATCGTCTTGAGCGGGGCGAGCATGAAGCCGACCGTCTTCTCGGCGTTCTCGTCGGAGTTCATGCGCGGCTTGCCCAGCCAGGACCAGATCGACATGAGGACCTTGCCGTTGGTGACCTTCGTCGACAGCGAATCCCAGTCCTGCGTGGTGGATTCCGGATCGACGAGGCCCATCTGGTCGGCCTTGTTGAGGAACTCGAGGACCTGCTCGTACTCGGAGTTGGTGTCGGAGGCCGCGACGACATCGGAGCCGTCGGCCTGGACCAGCACAGAGTTCTGCGTCGACCAGCCGAACCACTGGACCATCGCCTGGGCGTTCTGCATCAGGTCGCCGTCCCAGTCCTTGAACAGCGAGATCGCGTAGATGTCGTTCTGGCCGGTGTCCTTGCGGGCCTGGGCCTGCATCTCGGAGAGCACGTTGAGGAAGTCGTCGGTGTCGTTGATCTCCGGGTAGCCGATCTCCTTGTAGTAATCCCAGCGGATGTACGGGGCGGCCTGCGGCTCGATGCCGTCGGAGGTCTCGGTCGGCGACTGCGAGGAGACGTCCTGCGGAATGCCCCAGACACCGTCGGTGCCGGCTTCCTTCGTGACATAGTCGACGGCGGACTGGTAGTTGTCCTTGATCGTCGTCATGTCCTTGTCGTAGTACTCGCTCATGTCGGTGATCAGGCCGGCCTTGACGAGCTTCTGCAGGCGGCCATTGCCGGTCGACGTGATGATCAGGTCGCCGAGGTTGCCGGCGGCGGAACGGGTATCGAAGAGCGTATCGCCACCGCCCGCGACGTTCGGGGCGATGATGTTGAGCTCGATGTTGAACTTGTCCTTGACGATCTTGGCGAACCAGCCCTTCTGAACGCCCTGGTAGTTCGCCAGCGAGTCGAAAACGTCGACGGTCATCAGGCTGCCGTCGTCGGCTTCGTCGCCGGCCGAGTCGCTGCCGCAGGCGGCGACTGACAACATCGTCCCGGCGGCCAGCAGCGCTGCCAGCCCGGTGACGATCTTCTTCTTGATTCCCATCGCGGAAACCTCCTTGTTTCTTGTTCTCTTGCTCCTGTTGAGCAAAAAATCTGTTGTTGGGAACGATTCTTGCGTTTCCCGGTCTCAGCCCTTGACGGCGCCGAGCATCATGCCCTTGACGAAGAAGCGCTGGAAGAACGGGTAGATGAACATGATCGGCAGCACGACGATGACGGAGACCGTCATGCGGATGGCGGTCGGCGTGGCCGTCGAGGCGAGCGCCGTGACGGAGCCGCCGGCCTTGACCGAGTTCGCGATCGAGCTGGCCTGGTTGATGTAGGTGTAGAGCAGGTACTGCAGCGAGTACAGCTTCGAGTCGGTCATGTAGATCAGCGTGTCCTGGAACGAATTCCACTGGTTGACGGCCGAGAAGATCGCGACGGTCGCGAGGATCGGCGTGCACATCGGCAGCACGATCCGCCAGAACACCGTGAACGTGCCGGCGCCGTCGACCTCGGCGGCTTCCTGCAGCGAGGCCGGGATGGACTCGATGTAGGTCTTGACGAGGATGATGTTGAACGGCTGGACGATGGCCGGCAGGATGTAGACCCAGAAGTTGTTGGTCAGGCCGAGGTTCTTCATCGTGATGAACATCGGGATCAGGCCGGCGTTGAAGTACATCGTGATGACGACGAAGCGGTACCAGAACGAGCGGTGCCACATCTTCTGCTGCGTGAACATGAAGCCGAGGTAGGCCGAGGCGAGCACGGTGAGCACGGTGCCGATGACGGTACGGGCGACCGAGATCCACGCGGCCTGTGCCAAACCGTCGAGGCCGAGCACCGTCTTGTAGTTCTCGAGGTGGAAGCCCTGGATCCACCAGTTGACGTCGCCGGCCGCCGACAGCGAGTTGTTCGACAGCGAGTTGATGATGAGGTAGTAGAACGGGTAGGTGCAGATGAAGGCGAACACCGACAGCAGGATGATGTTGACGACGTTGTAGACCTTCTCGCCCCTCGTGCGGCGCATTGCCGGCGGGACGCTCTTCTTGTTCTTGCGTGCCCGGCGCGTCCGGGGTTCCGCGGTTGCTGTGGTCATGGTGGTTGCTCCTGAAAGTCGAAATTCAAACGGTGATCATGTGGTTCGTGACGGGATAAGGACGTGCGAATCGTTCGAGGGAAACCGGAAAGCCGGCCGGTTGCGAAGCCGGCTTGCCGGTCAGACGATGCCGACGCCGCGCGTGCGTTTCGACAGCCAGTTGACGATCAGCAACAGCGCCACCGAGACGAGCGACTTCAGCATCGAGATTGCGGTGCCGAGCGACAGGCTGTTCTGGGCGAGGCCGACGTTGTAGACGTAGAGGTCGAGCACCTGGATGTACTTCATGTTGAAGGCGTTCTGGAAGACGAAGTACTGGTCCATGCCGTTGTTGAGGAAGTTCGAGATGTTGAGCATCAGCAGCACGAAGTAGGTCGGCATCAGCTGCGGGATGGTGACGTGGATGATCTGCTGGAAGCGGTTCGCGCCGTCGACCTGTGCCGCCTCGTAGAGTTCGGGGTCGATGCCGGCGATGCCCGCAAGGTACATGATCGAGCCCCAGCCGAGGCCCTTCCACAGGTTCCACAGCAGCATCTTGAGCCAGACCTGGTCGGGAGAATCGAGGAACTTGATCGGCGTGCTGATGATGTGGAGGTTCATGAGCAGCTCGTTGACCATGCCGGAGGAGGAGAACATGGCGAACGCGATCGAGTAGACGAGGACCCACGAGATGAAGTTCGGCAGCGTCGTCAGCGTCTGGATGAGGTTCTTGAACCACTTCGCGCGGATCTCGTTGAGCATGATGGCGAAGATGACCGGCAGGAACGACGTCAGGATGTTCAGCATCGACATCGCGAACGTGTTCATCAGGACCTGGCCGATCTGCTGGAGCTGGGCCGGGTTCTGCACGAGCATCTCGAACCACTGCAGGCCGACGAACTTGCTCTGCGAGAGCGGGATCGGCGGCTCGTAATCGAAGAACGCGTAGGACCAGCCGAACAGCGGCAGGTAGCTGAACAGGACGACGAGGACCAGCAGCGGCGCGACCATCAGGAACAGCCGGACGGCATGCTTCTTGTCAATCGTGTGGGCGGCGAGCTCCTTGGCCGCCTGCTTGCGGGCGCGCTTCTCGGCGCGCGTCAGGCGGTGCTTCCTATGGCCACTGCCGCCTTCCTCGGTGAGCTCGGCGGCGACGGTCTCGCGGCCGATGACCGCTTCGGCGCCACCGGTCATGCCGATGGTCTCGTCGGTCTCCGTACTCGTTGACGTCTGCATGTCCTTCTCCTTTGAGTACTGCAGGTGAGTGGGGCAGCCGGGAAGCTGCCGGCGAGCGATTCCGCACCGTGGCGGAGTGAAGTCCGTGCCGCGCTGCGCTGCGCGGGCTTCGGTTGAGTCTCTCGCTCTCGTTATTTAGAAGTTTATAAATAGTACCTACTTTTGTCAAATCAACTTACTTTTGTACTAACTCCCCCGTTTTTCTGTTGAAATCGCTTGGTTTTCGACGAATTTCGCTTCATTGCGACACGCCGAGCCGTTATGTTCTTGCGCCCATTTTCCAACAGAAACGCCGATCGTGACAATTTCCGCCCGCTAGACGGAACGCACTGTTATTTATATACTTATTAATTAGTTCAGTCCAATTCACTGGCGGGTCGAAACGCGACCGGGTGGCGAGGCGGAAACGAAAGGCTTCGCTCCTCCGCCGGCGACGACACCGGTCCGCTCCTCCCCCGCGCACGACCGTGCGCACGGCTTCGGACACGGACTGCGACTGGACGGAAGAATCGTTCGGCAGCACACGAGGAAGTGGCAGGATGAAATTCAATATCGACGGCCCGTTCTGGCGATTCATGGGCACGCTGGTGCGATTCGTCGCGCTCAACATCGTCTACCTGATCACGCTGATTCCGATCGTGACGTACGGGCCGGCGCAGGCGGCGCTGTACGGCACGCTGTTCGCCTACGACCAGCACGACGACGTGCGGCTGGTGCGCGAATACCTGCGCCGGTTCAAGCGCGAATTCAAGCAGGGCATCGTCTCCGGACTCTTGCTGCTCGTGCTGATCCTCGCCGTCATCTTCGGCCTGAGCTTCTGGAACGCCTGGGACGCCGATTCGGCGTACGTGCCGCTCGTGCTGATGCTGTGCGGCGCCGTCGTCACCGTGATGATCTACGAATTCCTGTTCCCGATCCAGGCCCGCTTCGTCAACCCGATCCGCCGCCAGTGGGTTCTCGCCGCGACGTTCCCGTGGCGCGCCTTCCCGTGCGCGCTGCTGCTCGTCGGCATCGACGTCGTCGCGCTGGCCCTGACCTACTTCGTCCCGTTCGTCCGCGTGATGATGCTGCTGTTCGGCTTCTGCTGGGTCGCCTACGCCAAGTCCCTGCTTCTCCTCTGGGGCTTCAGGAAGTATGGTGGCTACGGCGAAATCGAACACCCCACCTACGTCAACGCCAACTCGGGACTCTAAGGAGGCGGCCTTTTCACATACAGCGTGCCCGCGAGACTCCTTGCTCGCGAGCCCCATTCACTTCATATTCTTTCCTTTTCCTCAAACCCAAAAGCCGCGGCTCACCCCCGCGGCTTTTCTTGTCCCGGATGTCACGAACCCGGGCTGTCGTCCGGGTTTGCGCCATGAAGGCAGAAGCTCCCTGGAAGGGAGCTGCCGAGCGTAGCGAGGCTGAGGGTCGACCGCCGATGCCGCTGAAGGCGGCGAGAGCGCGCTGGAACGAAACCTTCCCCGCCCACCCCTTGGATGACAAACCCGAGCTCGCAGCCCGGGTTCGTGACATCCAGAAGGCAGCAGGAAGAATCAGTCGTCGACGGGTTCGCGGAGGGTTAGGGACTCCTCCAGTTCCTTGAGTTCGGCGACTTCTTCCTTGAGGACGCCGCTCGAGTGGCGGACCTGGCCGTCACGATGGATGGTCGCGGCCGGCTTGCTGGCGGCGGAATCGGCATCGGCGGAGGAATCGTTCATGACGGCAGAATCGTTCGAAATTTCCGACGATTCCGCCGGCTTCTTCTTGCCGAATTTCGCCTTGAACAGGCCGACGCCGGTCGGAATGAACGAGATGACGAGAATGCCGACGATGACGAGCTCGAAGTTGTCCTGGACGACGGGAATGTTGCCGAAGAAGTAGCCGAGCAGCGTGAACAGGCTCGACCAGCAGACGCCGCCGAGGACCGAGAACGGCGTGAAGCGCGACCAGCGCATGCCCGAGATGCCGGAAATGAACGGCATGAAGGTGCGAATGAACGGGAAGAAGCGGCCGAGGAAGACGGCCAGCGGACCCCACTTGTCGATCATGCCTTCCGTCTTCGCCATGCGTTCCGGTGTCAGCGCCTTGACCTTGCCGCTCTCGATGATCTTGCGGCCGAAGAAGTGGCCGATGAAGTAGTTGCACTGGTCGCCGACGACCGGCGCGAGCCAGACGACCGGCAGCAGCGCGGCGAGCGGCAGCGCCGACTGGCCGGTGACGCTGTCCGGCGCGGCGAAGAAGCCGGCCGCGAACAGCAGCGAGTCGCCGGGCAGGAACGGGAAGAAGACGACGCCGGTCTCGATGAAGACGATCAGGAAGATGAACCCGAGCGTCGGCGCCACGCCCATCGCGATCCAGCTGGCGATGGCGGTGCGCGGATCCTGCAGAAGCTTGACGAAGAAGTTGACGATGCCCATAGGTTCCCGAATAGTCCTTAGTCCCGATTCGTCACGATATTCGGAAGAAAATCGTACCAGCAGGGGGTAGATGAACGAAAAGAGCCGCCCCGGGTGCGGGACGGCTCTCCTGGTTGCATGAGGAAAGGATCGAAAACGATTCGTAACGTCTCTAGGCGGCTCCTTCCCCGACTTACTTGACCGCGCCGGCGGTCACGCCGCGGGACAGCGTGCGCTGGAAGATCAGGTAGAAGACCAGCGTCGGCAGGATGGAGATCAGCGAGGCCGCGGCCGTCGTCGTGACGTCCATCAGGCGGTCGCCGGACAGCGAGCTGACGGCGATCGGGATCGTCTGCGACGAGTTGTCGACGAGGAAGGCCAGCGGGATCATGTACTCGTTCCAGGTCCAGATGAAGAAGAAGACCATCAGGACGCTCAGCGTCGGCTTCGAGATCGGGAAGACGATGTCCTTGAAGATCTTCCAGCGGCTCGCGCCGTCGATCGTCGCGGCCTCGAGGATCGACTTCGGGAACGTGTCGAGGACCGACGACAGCAGATAGGTGCCGAACGCGCTCTGGATGACGGTGAAGATGATGACGATGGCCCACGGATTGTTGTACAGGCCGATCGCCTTGAACATCGTGTACAGCGGGTACAGCAGCGCTTCCTGCGGCAGCATGTTGGCGAGCATGATCAGCAGGATGATCCAGCGGCGACCCTTGACGCGGCCGATGCCGAGCGCGAACGCGTTGAACATCGACAGGATCACGGCGAACAGCGCCACGAGGCCCGACGTCCAGACGCTGTTCCACAGCTTCTGCGGGAAGTTGACGCGGTTCCAGAACGTCTCGAGGCCGGAGAAGCTCAGCGAGCTCGGCCAGGACAGCGGGCCAGTCGAGTTGTAGTCGGCCGTCGTCTTGAACGCGTTGAGCAGCAGGACAATGAACGGGAACAGCATGATCAGGCCGCCGAGAATCAGCAGCGCGATGATGACCCAGTCGCCGACCGTGCGGTTCTTCTTGACGTGGGCGATCTTCTTGTATTCGTCGGGAGTCATCGAGTAGCCGGCGTCCTTGCGCGGCGTCGTGGAGTTTCCTTCGGGCAGGGCGATTCCCCCGCCGGTGACGCCACCCGCGACGTCGGGGACATCCATCGAATTGACGATTGCTGTGCTCATGGTCTCACTCCTCGTTGTCCACGGCGATGCGTTCCTGCGCGTGCGTGAACAGGATCGCGACGATGATGATGACGACGGTCAGGGCCGTGGCGATCGCGGCGCCGTAGCCGACCTGCTGCGACTGGAAGAACTGCTGGTACGAGTAGTACGACGGCACGATCGTGCTGGTGCCCGGACCGCCCCTGGTCAGCATCTGGACCGGCGCGAAGACCTTGAGCGCGGCGATCGTGCAGGTCAGCGCGACGACGAAGATTTCCGGCTTGATGCTCGGCAGCGTGATCGCCTTGAAGCGCTGCCACCAGTTGGCGCCGTCAAGACTCGCGGCTTCGTAGAGCTCGGGATCCACGCGCTGCAGTCCGGACATGAAGATGACCAGCGGATAGCCGACCTGGATCCAGATCATGATGAGCATCAGGAAGATCAGCGCGGTGTCCGGCTTGCCGAGCCAGTCGTGCTGCAGCGAGCCGAGGCCGATGTCGGCGAGCAGCGTGTTGAGCGCGCCGTTGTCGGAGCGGAAGATCCAGCCCATGACGAGCGAGCCGACGGCAATCGGGATCAGCTGCGGGAAGTAGTAGATCGCGCGCATCGTCGACGCGGTCTTCGCGCCGAACTTCTTCTGGACGACGTCGAAGATCAGCGACGAGAGGACCAGGCCGATCAGGATCGGGATGACGACCATGGCGATGATCATCCAGATCGAGTTGCGGAAGCTCATCCAGAACGTCGAGTCCTGCATCAGTTTCGCCCAGTTCTTCAGGCCCACCCACGTCGGCGGCTTGATGCCGCGGTAGCTCGTGAAGCTCAGGTAGATGTTCCAGACGGCCGGCACGACGATGATCCACAGCAGCAACAGGATGCCGGGGATCAGGTACAGCCAGTACCTGATGGACGGATCTCCCGGAATGCGCGACATCGCGCGCTTCTTGCGCTTGCGTCCGTCGGCGACGCTGCCGTCGGCATTGATCCTCACGACGGTGCCGTCGGCTGTCACGTCGGTGACGATATGCTTGGTTTTCGCTCCCATGATTGCCTCTCCTCAAGCGGAATTCAGGATCGAACTGAATGCCGGAACCGGATTCCGGCGGGAGAATCGTTCCGTCAGAACAAACTTGAACGATTCTTCCGAAAAGAATTGAATGCGCGAGTGGCGCCTGCCGCCCGCGCCGCCCGGCGGCGGCGTGGCGGGAAGGGCGCCGGCGGGCGAAACCGCCTGCCCGCCGGCGGTGCGGAGCCGGTCACGACCCGGGAGATTCCCGGCGATACCGTGACTCCTGATTACCTGACAGTTCCCGCGGAACCGTCAATCCTTGTAGCCGGAGTCCTCGACTCCCTTGTTGTAGTTGTCCTGAAGTTCGGTGATGACCTGATCGACGCTCGAGGTGCCGTTGACGAGTTCCTGCAGCGAGGCGTTGAGCTCGTCGTAGAAGGTCGACGTCGGCCAGTCGGGATAGAAGCCGAGCATGTTGTTCTTGAGGACGTTGTCGAACGACTCGATGAACTCCTTGTCGGAGGCGTTCGTGATCTTGTCGGCGTCCGCGGCGATCGGCAGGCCGCCGTCGTTGCCCATCGTGTCCTGGACTTCCTGGCTGAGCGTGATGTTGATGAACTTGGCGGCAAGATCCTTCTTCTTCGAGTTCTCCGGGATGACCCAGATGTTACCCGAGGAACCGACGACCTTGTCCGCATCCGGGAACGTCGAGAACGTGACGTTCGTGCCCTCCATCTCGGAGGTGAAGCGGCTCCACCACCAGCTGCCGGAGAAGAACATCGGATAGGTGCCGTTGATGAAGTTCTGGCCCGCATCCTCGGCCTTCAGACCGGTCGAATCCTTGGAAATGTAGCCCTTGTCGACCCAGTCCTTGATCGTCTTCGTGGCGTACTCGATCGGCTCGCTCGTCCAGTCGACGTCGCCGTCGTACATCTCGTAGGCCTTGATGAAGTCGTCATCGGCCTTCATCAGCACCAGCTGCCACCACAGGTGCTGCAGCGGGTATTCGGCGACGCCCTCGGACAGCGGCGTGACGCCGGCGGCGACGAACTTGCCCATCGCGTCGGTCAGTTCGTCGAGCGTGGTCGGGATGGCGATGCCGTACTTGTCGAACATGTCCTTGTTGTAGTACATCACGCAGTCTTCGCCATAGTTCGTGATGCCGTACCAGCTGCCGGAGCCCATGACGCCCTTGTCGTTGTACTTGCCGGTGTCGGCAAGCGTGCCGGTGATGATCTTGTCCCAGCCGTACTGGCTGACGTAGTCGTCGAGGTTCGTCAGCAGGCCCTGGCTGGCGAGCAGGCCGGCCGTCGCGTTGCCCTTGTTGTACTCCATGACGTCGGGCGCCTCGTCGGAGTTGAGGATCTGCGACGCGTTCTGGCGGATCTGCTCGAACGACTTCTGTTCGAACTCCACCTTGACGCCCGTCTCCTTCTCGAACGTGTCGATGGCCTGGCTCCAGGCCTTGCCGAGGGCGCTGTCGTTCTCCTCGTAGTACCAGATCTTGATCGAACTCGGGTTCTCTTCCTGATCGGAGCTGCTGCTGCCGCATCCGGCGAGACCGATCGTTCCCAGCAGCGTCGCGGCCGTGAGGCCGGCTGCGACGAGTTTGCGAATTGCCATATTCTTCTCCTTAACCGCACCGGCATCGTTGCCGGGTTTTCCTCGGTGTCGCGGTGGTCGGTTCGCACTGTTGAGCCGTACCGCTATCGACTACGGTAAATCATTTAACAAAGTGACCAAAAATCGTTTCGAAGGATTTCGACGACGCTTCGACCAAATGCTTACACTTTCACATGTGAACATTTCGGGGGCACCCCTTTCCTGCATGTCACCAACCCGAGCTGCCAACTCGAGCTGGTGACACGAGGGAAGAAAAAAGGCTTTCACGCTTCCCGCTTGACCATCGTGCCGTGGGCGCGATAGTCGAACGGCAGCAGCTCCACCGAGCCGACATTGCGACGCTTGCCCTCGACGACCTGCATCATCGTCTCGACGGCGCGACGGCACACGGCGTTCGGATTCATCGGCAGCTCGTCAATGGCGTGCGCCATCTGCGACGCACTGCCGGCCGCGCCCATCGCCAGCAGCATCGACATGTCCCCCGGCACGGACAGGCCCCGCCGGCTCAACGCCACGTACAGCGCCCCGGCGAACGGCGGACAGGCCGCACAGACGATGGCGCTGATGTCGGGATCTTCCGCGAGCGCCGTGTCCAGCGTCAGTACCGCGTCGTCGACGCCCTGGCCGGCAGTCATGATCTCGGTGACGGCCAGCCCGAGTTCGTCGGCCCGCTTGTGAAAGCCGTCGACAAACCGGCTCAGGAAGTTCGATCCTTCCCTCAATGCCTGTTCGACAGCCCCGGTCAGCAGCACGTGATCGCGGCCGAGCATCTTCGCCTTCTCCGCAGCTTCGCGGCCCATTCCGCCGAAGTCGCTGTCGACGGCGTAGACGGCGTCGCCGTTGCCGGGCCATCCGACGCTGACGACCGGCACCGAGAGTCGGGCGGCGGTTTCGGCGCGAGAATCGTTCATCTCGACATCGAGCAGGAAGATGCCGTCGACCATGCCCTCGCGCACGACGCGCACGAGTTCCTGGTCGGCGTCCTCGTCCATGAGCAGCAGGATGTCGTAGCCGTGTTTCTTGGCGGCCGTGGCGAGCGCGAAGAAGAAGACCGCGTAATTCGAGACGTCGGTATGGTTGCGCACCGGCGCGCTGATCGCGAAGACATTCGTCTTGGCGCTGCGGCGCCCGCTCGGCGTGACCGACTTCGGAATGTAGCCGAGCTCGTCGGCGACTTTCTTGACCCGCTCCTGCGTCGCCGGCGCAATGCTGCGCTTGCCGCTCATCACGTACGACACCGTGCTGATGGACACGCCGGCTTCCCGCGCGACATCCTTGATTCCCGCCGCCATAACGATCCTCCACGCCTGCTTTCACGGTCTGCTTCAGGGGCTCGTTATCGAGGCCTTCTTCATGACCGTTTCATGACCTGTTCATGACCTGCTTATCGGTACCGACCGCCCCGCCGGACCATCCGGCAACGGCGCCGGCCCGGCCGAACCACGCTGTTCGCGCGATCAAGACCCATATTCACGCGTCATTATCATTCTGCCCGCACTTTTTCGTCAACCATTGTCGAAATTTCGACTAACGGTCGAAACCTCTCCACCGCAAAAACGGGACTCCGGAGGGCGAAACCATCCCTACCACCGCAAGCACGTATTTACCATCGGGAAACGGAAACCACGGGTCATCAGAAAACCACGGGCTTATGGAGGCCACCCCAGTCCCAACCACTACAACCCCGCGCCAGCCGCACTTCTCCGGCGCAACACGCCGTGGACGAAACGCCGGACGGCTCAAATTGCATTTTTCGGATCGTCGCACTACACTCGGTTGAGTTGCCGTGCACACGGCTTGGCTGTGGCAAGACAACGTCCAAGGGGCTGTAGCTCAGTTGGTAGAGCGCTTCGTTCGCATCGAAGAGGTCGTGGTTTCGATTACCATCAGCTCCACTTGGGCCCGCTGCATTCATTCCACCGCGGCGGGCCCTTTTCTTTTGCTTCCGGCTGGCTTCCGCACGGCTTCCGACCGGCTTCCTCCAGCCATATCTTTCTGGATCTTTCTGACCGCCAGTCGCCCATGATTCCCGCCATTCGGTCACGCCAACCCCTTTTGGTCTGTTTTTTGGTCTGAAAAGCCACCGGGTAATTCGACGGTCATGCGCCGGTAACAAACAATTCTTAGCTTGCCTTCCAACACCCCCGATCACGGTTGCCGCGCATTCGCCCTGCGCAGCACCCGGGCAACCATCACCCATGAATATCACCGGGAGGCAAGATGTCGGCCAAGACCACCATTCTCGACATGAATCGATTCGACCCGTCGACAGCATCCTCGCTCGACGAGCACAAGCGCGACATGGTCCGCCGCCGCGCGGCTCTCGGCAACGGCTACCGCCTGTTCTACCGCGATCCCGTCGAGATCGTCCGCGGCACCGGCTCGCACGTCTTCGACGAGCAGGGCAACGACTATCTGGATGCCTATAACAATGTCGTCTCGGTCGGCCACTGCCATCCGCACGTCGTCGAGGCCATCAGCCGTCAGGCGGCCCTGCTCAACACCCACACACGCTACCTGCACGAGACCATCCTCGACTACTCGGAACGCCTGCTCGCCAAGCTCCCCGAGGACATCGACCGCATCACCTACCAGTGCACCGGCTCCGAAGCGAATGATCTCGCCATCCGCATCGCGCGCAACTACACCGGTGGCCGCGGCATCATCGTGACGAACGAGGCTTATCACGGCAACACCGATCTCGTTTCCGGTTTCTCCCCTTCCATCGGCATGGGCCAGGAACTCTCGCCGGACTGCGGCCTGCTGCCCACGCCGGACACTCACCTGCACGGCGACGAGGCGATCGGCGACTACATGGCGGCGAAGCTGAACGAGCAGATCGCGCTGATGGAAGCACGCGGCGTCAAGTTCGCCGGTCTGCTCGTCGATTCGATCTTCTCGTCGGACGGCATCTTCCCCGGCAAGCCCGGCTGGCTGAAGAAAGTCGCCGACGCCGCGCACGCGGCCGGCGGCCTGTACATCGCCGACGAAGTACAGCCCGGCTTCTGCCGCACCGGCGATGCCTTCTGGGGTTTCGAACGTCACGGTTTCGTTCCCGACATCGTGACAATGGGCAAGCCGATGGCCAACGGCATCGCCTGCTCGGCGACCGCGGTCCGTCACGACATTCTCGACGCGTTCACCGCCCGGATTCCGTATTTCAACACGTTCGCCGGCAATCCGGTGGCGATGGCGGCGGCGAGCGCCACGCTCGACGTCATGGAGAACGAGGATCTTATGGGTAACGCCCGCCGGATCGGCGCGATGTTCGTCTCGCAGCTCGAGGGACTCGCCGTCGAGCATCCGTGCATCGCCGACATCCGCGGCGCGGGCCTGTACATCGGCGTCGATTTCGACGACCCGGCGACCGGCGACCCGATGAGCGTCGAAACGCTCGAGCTCATCGAGCACATGCGCCGCCGCCGCGTGCTCACGTCGAACTGCGGATCGTTCGGCAACATTCTCAAGATCCGCACGCCGCTCGTCTTCAGCGCCGCCGACGTCGACCGGTACATGACGGCACTGGCAGACTCGCTCGACGCACTCGGCCTGTGAAATTGGCACGATTCTTCCGTTTTCATCCCCATCCCGCTTCATGACAAGGAACTTCCCATGACCACTCTCAACAACAAGGTCGCCGTCGTCACCGGCGCCTCGAAGGGCATCGGCGCGGGCATCGCACGCGTCTTCGCGCGACAGGGAGCGAGCGTCGTGCTCGCGGCGCGGGGCGCCGACGTGCTCGACCTCGCCGCCGAGCTGCGCGCCGAGGGTTGCGAGGCGACCGGCGTGCAGTGCGACGTCACGGACCCGCGAGACTGCAAGCGCCTGGCGCGCACCGCCGTCGAATCGTACGGCCGCATCGACATTCTCGACTGCAACGCCGGGATCTGCCGGCTCGGCAATTTTCTCGACGAGAACGATTCGTGGCGAGATGCCCACGTCAACGTCAATATCAATGGCGTGTGGAACGCCTGCAAGAGCGTCATTCCCGAGATTGTCCGCGCCGGCGGCGGCGCCGTCGTCATCACGTCGTCGGTGACCGGCGACTTGGTCGCCGATCCGGGCGAGGCGGCCTACGCGATGACGAAGGCCGCGCTGGTCGGCCTGACGAAGGCGCTGGCCCGCGAGTTTGCCGACCGGAACGTGCGCGTTAACTGCATCTGTCCCGGCTACATCCGCACGCCGCTCGTGGAGGGCATGGCGGAGCAGTCCGATCCGGACAACCCCGAGCGAGCCATTGACGAGATCGCCCGCGCCGTGCCGCTCGGCCGGCTGGGCACGCCGGAGGAATGCGGCCAGCTGTGCGCGTTCCTCGCCTCGGATGACGCCAGCTATATCACCGGCGCGCAGGTCGTCATCGACGGCGGCTCCACGCTTCCCGAGACCACATCGATGGGCCAGTAGTCCCGCCACAAGGAAGAGAGGATGACATGTCTGTTTTCGAGGACACGAGCATTTTCGACGATGTCGCCAACGAGGCCATCCGCGCCTATCCGCTGGGTGACCAGGCCCATGCGCGGCTGCTGCAACTGTCGGAAAACGCCACCTACCTGGTGGAGGACGCCGACGGACTGCCCGAGGGCATCCTGCGCGTCGGCCGCCCCGGCTATCACACACTCGAGGAGTACCGCAGCGAAATGGCGTGGCTGCGCCAGATCAACGACTACACGCCGCTTGTCGTCGCCAATCCGCTGCCCGCCAGCGACGGCACCGACATCCAGGTCGTGCGGGCGAGCGACGGCAACGAGTATTTCTGCGTCATGACCGAGTTCCTCGAGGGCACCGCGCCGGACGAGAACGACGAGGCGGCCGCGGTCCGTCAGTTCCGCGCACTGGGCAAGACGACTGCCTATCTGCACCGGCAGACGGAAATCTGGAACGGCACGACCAGCCTCGACCGCTGGCACTGGACCTACGAGACGATTCTCGGCGACAGTGCCATCTGGGGCGACTGGCGGGCAATGCCGGGCCTGAGTGCCGCGAACGTCGAGCAGTTCTCGCGCTGCTGCGACGTCATTCGCCGGCGTCTGGAACGCTACGGCCGCAACGAGCACAACTACGGGCTCATTCACGCCGACCTGCGCGTGGCCAACCTGCTCGTCGAGGGCGAGCAAATCAAGGTCATCGACTTCGACGACTGCGGCTTCGGCTGGTACCTGCACGACCTGGCGAGCGCGCTGTCGTTCATCGAGACGAAACCGGTCGTGCCCGATCTCGTCAACGCGTGGCTTGACGGCTACCGCGAGGTCATGCCGTTCACCGACACCGACTTCATGGAAATCGACACGTTCATCATGATGCGCCGGCTGCAACTGATGGCCTGGATTGGCAGTCATCTCGACTCCGACCCGGTCAGGGAGCTCGCCGACGGCTTCATCGACGGCACCGTCGAGCTGGCCGACCGCTATCTCAAGCTGTTCGGCTAGGTTCCGGTACCACGCCACTCCGGACGAATCGTTCATCACTATTCATTTCGACCACTACAGACTTCCAATTCCATGACCTGACCATTTGAATCACCCAAGCCACCCCACAGCGGGTGCGGAAGGAGAGACCATGTCCGCGACCAAATCCTCCACGCCGGTTCCGGCAAGCGCCACCGGCGGCAATGTCCCCGCGAGCGGCCTCAAGAAAAGCCTGCGACTGCTGTTCGTCTACACGCTGGCCACCGGCGCCATCTTCACGTTCGTCTGCTACTGGGACGGCATTTTCCTGTCCTACTGCGGCCCGGGCACCTGCCTCGGCTTCATGCTGATGACGGCCATGGTGCTGCCGATCGGCTTTGTCTACGCCGAGCTGTCCTCGATGCTGCCGAGTACCGGATCGTGTCTGGTGTTCAACACCGTCGGCATGAACAAGCATGCGGGATTCTGGTCAGCATGGCTCATCATGTGCGCGTGGCTTGCCGTGCCGGCGGCCGGCGTGCTCGGCATTCTCGAATGGCTCAACTACCAGTTCCTCGGCAATAGTCTCAACGGCACGCATGCCGTGATCATCGGCGCCGCCATGCTGTGCGTGTGGTGCGTGATCAGCCTGTGCAAGAACGTCGTCGCCGGCAGCCTGCAGACCGCCATGCTGTTCATCGCCATCGGTGGCCTGCTGGTCACGGCCGCGATGTTCTTCTTCTCCGGTCACTGGAGCATCTCCAACTTCGCGTCGTTCTTCGCGAACGCCAACGCCGGCGACTACGGCATCGGACTGGGCTGGATCATCGGCTGCGCGTTCCTGATCACGCCGTACTTCGGTTTCGAGACGGTGCCGGCGATGGTCGAGGAGGGCACGTTCCCGATCAAGGACCAGAAGAAGGCCATCCTCGGATCCGTGCTTACCTGCGGCATCATCTATGCAATCTTCTACTTCGCCGAGGCCGGCTGCATTGACTGGAACGCCTACGCCTTCGACGGTTCCCCGTTCGTCACGTTCGAGACGCTCAAGCTCGTGTTCGGCGGCGCCGGCTGGATGAGCTGGTTCGTCATCGCGCTCGGCATCTTCGGCGTCGTCTTCCCGATCGGCACGTCGGTGCTCGGCTTCTGGTACTCGGCGGTGCGCATGCTCTTCGCAATGGGTCGCCAGAACTTCCTGCCGAAGTCGTTCGCCAAGTGCAACCGCTACGGCCAGCCGATCGTGCCGAACCTGCTCATCCTCGTCATCAGCATCGGCTTCCTGGCCATGCAGTCCATCACGGCATTCTTCGACCTGATGGCCTTCGCCTGCGCCATCTGCTACGCGATGAGCAGCATCTCCGCCATCCTGCTCGACATCCGTCATCCCGAGTGGGAACGACCCTACCGCGCTCCCGGCGGCATGGCCATGAAGATCGCCTCCCTGGTCATCTCGGTGACGGTCGCCTTCTTCTGCTGCATTGGCATCGGCGTGGAAACGTGGGTCGGCTTCGCCGGCTACATGGGCGTCGGTCTGGTGCTGTGGGCGAGCATGCTCGTCAAGTGGCGCGTCAAGGGCGAGAACTCCACCGTCTGGATGCGCACGCCGGCCGGCGTCCTCGAATACTGAGCTTCGGTGTCCACCTCCGCAAAACCGAACACACTGACCCCCGAATAATGACCGGGCGCCGAGGACCTGCCCTGAGCCTTCGGCGCCCACTTACGCTTTTCATTCACCACAGGAGCGATCATGAAGGAATTGGAATTCATCATCAACGGCGAAAAGCTCGAGGCGCTCAAGAACGTACTCGACCAGTTCAGCAACCGCGGCATCACGCTCACGTCGGCCATGGGCTACGGCCACCAGCACGGGCTGCGGCAGGTGTATACGCGCGACGACCGGCAGGGCGTGGCATTGCTGCCGAAGATCAGCGTGCGCACCGTCGTTCCGGATGACGAGGTCGACAGTCTCGTCGATGCCGTCGTCAACCGGCTGGGCACGTCGAGCTTCGGCGATGGCAAGATCTTCGTGCGCAACATCGAACAGGCCATCCGCATCCGCACCAACGAACGCGACGACGACGCACTATAGGTCGCTTCTCCGCGCCGTCCAGTCACACTCCATCCCCGTCCCGCACTTCCTCTTGTGGGATCGTGAGTCCAAGAAAAGCGAACGACATCAGGCAGCTCAGGTTTGTGACATCCACAGGACACATTGTCCCGTTACGATACCGGATAATCCAACCCACCCTTCATCTGGAAACGGGACACGGCAACAGGAGGGCGGCAATCATGGCGACGGAAACGGGAGCGCGATCGGCGGCAGCGGCGCGCGCGGTGCATGACATTCACGTGCTCGCGGACGTCGATGGCCTCGGCATCGGCAGCCGGCTGCCGTCGGAACGCGAGCTCGCCGAGCGTCTCCACGTCTCGCGATCCACGGTCCGGCTCGCGCTCGACATCATGCGCGCGCACGGGGAAATCGTCACGAGGGCCGGCCGCGCCGGCACCGTCATCGCCAGCGACATCGCCCATCACGCTGCGCCGTCCCGCATCGACATCAACGCGAAATCGGCAAGAATCATCGACCGACGCACGGCGAGCACGTCCGGCATTCCGCACATGCTCGCCTCCCAGGGCATGGACTGCGCGACGACGGTGATCGACGCGGCCGTGCGCGAGTGTCCGCCGGAAATCTGCCGCGCGTTTCAGGTTCCCGCGTTGCAGCAGCTCATCTGCGTCGAACGCGTCCGGTCCGTCGACGGCCAGCCCTTCTCCCACGAACGCACTTACCTGCATCCGCACGACTATCCCGATTTCCTCGAGTGCGACCTGACGCAGTCGATCTACCAGACCTTGCAATTCCAGTACGGCACCGTGCTGCGCGCCGTCGACGAGACGATCGAGATGGTGCCGGCATTCGGCAGCATCGCGCGCCAGCTTCGCGTGCCTAGTGGCACCCCGCTGCTGGCCGCCTGTTCGCGCGCCACCGACACGCTCGGCCACACCGTCGTCGTCTCCATCGACGCCTACGTCGCCGCCCAGGTCCGCCTGACCACCTCCCGCACGTTGGAGTGAGCCCCTCGGCTCCCGGCCCTTCGGCATTTGATGTCACCAAGACGGCACCGGCAACAAGCCCCTCATGCTCGCATGACGTTGTACGTCCGGTGCAGGAATGCGGCCATGTCCTGACGGATCACCTCGTTCATGCCGCGAAACGTGCGCGTGCCATTCTTCTCCTCCCAGCCGGTCGTGATTCCTACCGATGCGCACCACCAGATTTCCCTGGCATGGTCCGTATTGTCGTCAACGTCAGCGAAGTATGCCTCGTCCGCGGCACTTGGCGTGTACGCCGGCGATCCCGCCAGCCGGTACAGGAATGCCGCCATGTCCTGTCGCACGATGGCATTGCCGGGCCGGAACTCGCGCACGCTGACAGTCTGCGTCCCGGAACCGTAGACCTCATTCTCGGTACTGTCCGTGGCGGAAGAATCGTTCCCATTACCAATATCGCCAACGGTTGCCTTGACAAGCCAGCCCTCGGTGATGCCGGTCGCCTCGGCCGGCTGCTTCTCCCCACCCGCAGCCAACACCGCCGACCCCATTGTCGGCGTTCTCTTCCAACCGTGTCGCCATTGTATGCGGTCGCTTCATGGCCAAGTTCGAATTTCCCATATCAGGGCCCCATGAGGCATCCGCCAGATCAAAATTGTCAGCCGCCTCACGCCTGCAACCGGCTTTCATGTCCCTCTCGCCAGAAGGCACACGAAATTGTCAGGCACCTCACGCTTATGACTACGTAGCGTGTATCTGCCGCCAGACAGCCTCCAGAATTGGCAGACACCTCACGCTTCGTTCCCCTGCGCATGAGCCCGCCGTCAGAACGGCCAGAAAATTGGCAGACGCCTCATGCTTCGCCTTCCCGCCCATGAGTCTGCCGCCAGAGTGACCGGAAAATTGGCACTCGCCTCATCCTTGCCACACCCCACGCGTGAGCTTGTTGCCAAATTGCCCGGCATGGTGTCGGGCGCCTCACGCTGGGCGGCCCAAGCATGAGGCGGCCGCCATATCCGCCAGCATTTTGTCCTCGCAACAACGCAGAAACCCGCGCCCCAAGTCGTTTCGTGTCGGGAAACGGATGAGGTCGCGGGTTCCGCGGTATATGGTCGCGCCGGTCGCGCCGGTCGCGCTGGTCGCGCTGTTCGCGCAAGTCATGGGTGCTGCACCAGCCAATCGGACGAGCCGGTCGGCAGCGCAGGCCGGTACAGTTGCAGCCGGCGCAGAAACAAGCTCAGCTCTCGAGCACCATCTGCTCGGCGTGCTTCCAGCGGGAAATGCAGCGCTCGACGCGCTTGTAGCCGATGATCTTCGGGTCGAGGCCGGCCTCGCGGAAGATGACGGCCGGGGATTCGCCGGCATTGTACCGGCGCATGCATTCGTCACGGAAAGCCGACGAGTAGGAAATGCGAGTCTGCGTCACGGAATCGACGGCGTCAAGAGACCACAGGTACTTGCGGGTCTTGGCGGTAAAGGCACCACCAGCCACTTTTGCGCTCCTTGGGTTGGGTCTGCACGGCCGGCAGCCCGGGGCGAATCGGGCACGACGGCGGTCAGACAGAATCGGTTGTTTTGTTCTTTCGTGTATTGGGGTAGCGAAAAGACACGGAGCCGCCGTGGCGCTCTCCGCAGGGTCTCTCGTCTCTCAAACCAGATATAGAAATGTACCACCAGGGGCTGAATTTTCTCTCTCGGCGCAATTCGGGGGTGTCTGTACGGGGGCATGACTGAATCGCTTCATTTATTGAAAAATAATAGGAACGATTCGCCCGTGTTCAGCCCGAACGCTACCGTGGAGGGAAGTACACAGCACAACAGCGCCAGTGACCTGGCGGGAGGATCGTGGCCATGACCAACGAACACAATTCCGGGCAATCTGTCGAACAGCCGGCGAGCGCCGCCGCGGCCGCGAACGCCGCCGTCAGCGCCAACCTGCGCGCCGTGTTCTGGGACATGGACGGCACGCTGATCGATTCGGAGCCGCTGTGGCATGCCGGCGAGCTGGAAATCGCCCGCGAGCACGGCGGCTACTGGGATCTCGAGCTCGCGCGCGCCGGCAGCGGCACGCCGGTCCCCGATGTCGCCCGGCGCATGCAGGAGCGCGGCTGCCCGCTGTCCATCGAGGAAATCGGCGAGGCGATGATCAACTACGTGACCGAGAAGGAGCTCGAATCGTTGCCGTGGATGCCCGGCGTGACGGAAGTGCTCGCGGCACTGCGCGACGCCGGCGTCCCGTCGATCCTCGTGACGACGTCGCCGCGGCACATGGCCGAGAACCTAATCGCGCAGGCGCCGGCCAACAGCTTCGCCGGCTACGTCTGCGGCGACGACAGCGTCGAGAAGAAGCCGAGCCCCGAACCGTACCTGCGCGCGATGGAGCTCGTCGGCATCGACGGTCTCGCCCATCCGGTCGCCGCCGCTCACTGCGTCGCGATCGAGGATTCGGAAAGCGGCCTGACCGCCGCGACGGCCTCCGGCGCGACGACGCTGTGCCAGGCCGGTTTCCTGCCCGACGGCAAGCCCGTCCCCTCCCCCGAATTCGGCTGCCTGTACGGCTACGATTCCTCCACCCTCGCCACGATCGGCGACTTCGTCGACCGGCGCCTCGCCGACCTCAAGTCGGTCTGACGGTGCGCATGCAAAGGGCATGCATACGAAAGATGTCACGACCCCGGACCCGGGTTCGTGACATCAACATGACGGGCCAGATCACGCCGCGCGAATCGTCCTACTTCTTGGCGTCCATCACGGCGTCGACGGCCTTCTTCAGGCTCGCGTAGTGGGTGTTGTACCAGTCGGTGTTCTCGTTGAGCTGCGACGTCTCGCTTTCGTAACCGGACGTCGAGTCGGCCTTGCAGACGACGTTCGCCGGCGTCTCGGCATCCATTGCGTCGCTGAGCGCGGTCAGCACGGCCGGATCGCTGACGTCGTCGCTGCCGATCTGGGCGGCCGTCGTCGCGTCGCCGACGTAGAGGCTGTTGTACTGGTTCGCGGCCACGCGCGCGGCGTCGGCGGCCTCCAGGCACGTCGACTTCGCTTCGGCGACCTGATCGGAGTTGTCGCTCGCCTCGTAAATCCCCCAGGACATGACGAGCACGACGGCGACGGCGGCGCCGGCAATCGCCAGCCGCCGCTGCGTCCACCAGCGCTTCCGCTCGCCCTGTTCCTTCTCGCCGGCCATTTCCGGCCCCCTTTCAACCTTGTACGATTCCTCCATCATAGGTTCCGCGCCGCCAAGTTCTTCCGCCCGGAAAACCATTTCCCCGAAGGGGGTACCCCGAAACTGCCGGATTCATGAAAAAATGTCACAAGCCCGGGCCGGGAGCCCGGGCTTGTGACATCAAGGAGTACGCCGGAAGAGAGAGCGGCCTTACCGATCCATCCGGTCGAGGCCACCGCCCTCGACGCCGTCACGGGTGTCGCGCCACAGGACGACGGCGCGGGAGGCGGCGTCGGCCGGCGGCGTCTGCTCGTGGCTGCTGCCCGCCGGCAGGGCGCGCCGGTTAACGCGGATCTGGTGTCGCCACTGGCGCATGTGCTGCGAACGGCGCACCTCGACGATGTCGCCGCCGGCGTCGGCCGTGAAGACGCTCGCGCCGGACGGCTTGCGCAGCCGATCGTTCTGGCGGCGCAGTTCGCGGTTTTCCTCCTCGAGCCGCAGGATGCGCGTGATGCCGCTCAAGTTGATGCCCTCGTCCTGGCTGAGTCGCTGGGCCTGGGCCAGCCGGTCGATGTCGCGCAGCGAGTAGCGCCGGGCGCCGCCTCCGGTGCGCTGCGGCACGACGATCCCCAACCTGTCGTACTGCCGCAGCGTCTGCGGATGGACACCGGCCAGTTCCGCCGCGCGGCCGACCGTGAAGATCGGCAGCTCGACGTCGAAGCCGGCGCCGGCGGCCCCGTCGAGGTCGCCGCGTCCGGACACGATGGCCATGGCGCACATCTCATACAGCTTCTTCATCTGCTGTGCCATGCGCGCCATGATTCCTACGCCTCCCCGCCGGCGCTACCGGAGCCGGCCGAACCGGAACCGGCCGAACCGGAGCCGCCCTGCGACTCGGCGAGCTGCGTGGCGAACGCCGTGCCGCACTCCTCGTCGAAGGCCTTCGCGGCCTTCTTGACGGCGCCAGACGGCTTCTTCGGCACGCGGATCTCGACGATGCCGACGAGATCGCCCTTCTTGTGCTTCGTGTGGACGCCCTTGCCGTGCACGTGGACGCGTTCGCCGCTCGACGTGCCGGCCGGGACCTTGAACGTGACGGGTTCGCCGTCAAGATCGCGCGAATCGATCTTCGCCCCGTCGACGGCCTGGCCGACCGAGACCGGCAGCGTCATGACGATGTCGAGACCGTCCATCGAAAACACCGGATCCCCGGCGACGGTGACGTTGAGATACAGGTCGCCCGGCTTGCCGCCGTTCTTGCCCGGCTTGCCCTTGCCGGCGAGCCGGATCTTCTGGCCGTCCCTGACGCCGGCCGGCAGGTGCGTCTTGAATTTCTTGCCGTCGGCCGACAGCGAGACCGTCGCGCCCTTGGCCGCCTGCTTGAAGCTCAGCGTGATCTTCGACGTGCGGTCGGCGCCGTCTTCCGGCCTCGGCGTCGGCCGGTAGCCCTGATAGGCGCCCTCGCCGTAGTCGTCGTAGCCACCGCCGGCATAGCTGCCGCCGTACGGCGAGCCGCCGCCGAACATCGAGCCGAACAGGTCGTTGATGTTCGTGCCGCCGCCGTTCGTCGAGAAGCGGATGTGGGAGTTGCCGGAGCCGGAGCCGCCGCCGAACATCGAGCCGAAGATGTCCTCGAAGCCGGACGCGTCGAAGCCGCCGGAGCCGGAGCCGCCGGCGAAGCGCGCGCCGCCCATGCCGAACTGGCGGATCGCGTCGTACTTCTCGCGCGATTCCTTGTCCTTGAGGACTTCGTAGGCCTCGGAGATGTCCTTGAACTTCTCCTCGCCTTCCTTCGTCTTGTTGATGTCGGGATGGTACTTGCGCGCCAGCTTGCGGTACGCCTTCGTGATCTCGCTATCCGTGGCGTCCTTGGAGACACCGAGGATCTTGTAGAAGTCCTTGTTCAGCCAGTCATTCTCGGCCATGCCGTGCCTCCTTTCCAGAGGTTGTGTTCATGAAATACGTGTGATACCGGGAATCCCGCGGCTTTCCGCGGGATTCCCGAAATGATTCATGCCGTGCAGGTCACGACTGCGGCGACGCGACGACCACGCGGGCCGGGCGGACGACGCGGTCGCCGATGCGGTAGCCCGCCTCGACGACGGTGTCGACCATCGGCTTGTCGACGTCGGAATCCGGCTTGTGCAGGATCGCGTCGTGCTTCGTCGGGTCGAACTCCTCGCCCTTCAGGCCGAACTTCTCGACGCCGAACTTCTCGAACGTCTTGTCGATCTTGGCCGCGACGGCCTTGAACGAGTCGGACATCTCGCCGTCGTGCTCGCGGATGCGGTCGACGTCGTCGAGCGCCGGCAGCATGGCGTTGAGCACGTCGATGATGCCCTGCTGGCGCGCGCGGTCCATGTCGCGCTGCGTGCGGTTGCGGTAGTTGATGAACTCGGCACGCTCGCGCTGCAGCGCCTCGAGATACTCGGCGGCTTCCTTCTTCGCCTGGCCGAGCGGCGTCAGTCCGCCGTCGGCATTCGTGTCGGCGTCGGCGCCGCCCTCGGCAGCTGCCGCCGCTTCGGCCGTCTCGCCGGCGGACTCTGCAGACTCTGCCGTCTCGGCACTCGCCGCGTCGGCGGCAGCCTCGTCGGCCGCTTCGGCCGCCTTCGCGGCATCGTCGGCTGCGGCCTCGGCGTCGGCGGCGGCCTTCGCCGCGGCCTCGGCGGCCCTGGACGCCGCCGTCTCGAAGGACTGCGCTTCGGAGGAAGAATCGTTCATCTTTTCACCCTTCCTGTCAGCCGGGGACGATTCCCGCGACCCGTCCGCCGGCCCGGCGGCCATGAAGTCCGCCGGGTCCGGCAGGTCGTTGAGATAGTCGTCCTTGTCGAAGGCGGACATCACTTGTTGTCCTTGTCATCGTCGTCGACGATCTCGGCGTCCACGACGTCGTCATCGTCGGAAGACGACGAGGCGGAACCGGCGCCGGCGGCCGCACCGTCGGCGGCACCCTCGGCGCCCTGCTGGGCGTAGAGCGCCTGGCCGATCTTCTGCGCGGCGGTCATCAGCTCTTCCTGGGCCGACTTGACCTTGTCGATGTCGTCGCCCTTCAGGGCTTCCTTCAGCGCGTTGACCTTGTCGGTGACTTCCTTGGCGACGTCGTCGGACAGCTTGTCCTTGTTGTCGGCGACGAGCTTCTCGGTCTGGTAGGCGAACGACTCGGCCTGGTTGCGGGTCTCGGCGTCGTCCTTGCGCTTCTTGTCCTCGGCCTCGTGAGCCTCGGCGTCGCGGACCATGCGGTCGATCTCGTCCTTCGGCAGGGCCGAGCCGCCAGTGATCGTCATCGACTGCTCCTTGCCGGTGCCCTTGTCCTTCGCGGAGACGTGGACGATGCCGTTGGCGTCGATGTCGAACGTGACCTCGATCTGCGGGATGCCGCGCGGGGCCGGCGCGATGCCGGTCAGCTCGAACGTGCCCAGCGGCTTGTTGTCGCGGGCGAACTCGCGCTCGCCCTGGTAGACCTGGATGAGCACGGACGGCTGGTTGTCCTCGGCGGTCGAGAAGATCTCGGAGCGCTTGGCCGGGATGGCGGTGTTGCGGTCGATGAGCTTGGTCATGATGCCGCCCTTGGTCTCGATGCCCAGCGACAGCGGCGTCACGTCGATCAGCAGGACGTCCTTGCGGTCGCCCTTGATGACGCCGGACTGCACGGCGGCGCCGATGGCGACGACCTCGTCCGGGTTGACCGACTGGTTCGGTTCCTTGCCGCCGTCGAGCTCCTTGACCAGGTCCTTGACGGCCGGCATGCGGGTGGAGCCGCCGACCAGGACCACGTGGTCGATCTGGGAGACGGAGATGCCGGCGTCGGCCAGCACGTTGTTGAACGGGGCGCGGCAGCGGTTGAGCAGGTCGGCCGTCATTTCCTCGAAGTGGGCGCGGGTCAGCTTCTCGTCGAGGTGGACCGGCGTGCCGTCGGGGGTCATGGCCAGGTACTGCATCGAGATCGTCGTCGACATCGAGGAGGACAGTTCCTTCTTCGCCTGCTCGGCGGCTTCCTTCAGGCGCTGCAGGGCGATCTTGTCCTTGGACAGGTCGACGCCGTACTTGTTCTTCACTTCGCCGACGAGCCAGTCGATGATCTTCTGGTCCCAGTCGTCGCCACCGAGGTGGTTGTCGCCCGAGGTGGCCTGGACCTGGATGGTCGAGAAGCCGTCCTCGTCCTTGCCGATCTCCAGCAGCGAGACATCGAAGGTGCCGCCGCCGAGGTCGAAGACGAGGATGCGCTCGTCTTCCTTGCCCTTCTCGAGGCCGTAGGCCAGCGCGGCCGCGGTCGGCTCGTTGATGATGCGCAGGACGTTCAGGCCGGCGATCGTGCCGGCGTCCTTGGTGGCCTGGCGCTGGGCGTCGTTGAAGTACGCCGGGCAGGTGATGACGGCGTCGGTGACCGGCTCGCCGAGGTAGGCTTCGGCATCGCGCTTCAGCTTCATCAGGATCTGCGCGGAGATCTCCTGCGGCGTCCACTTCTTGCCGTCGATGTCGACGGTCCAGTCGGTGCCCATGTGGCGCTTGACCGAGCTGATCGTGCGGTCGACGTTGGTGACGGCCTGGCGCTTGGCGACTTCGCCGACGAGGATCTCGCCGGACTTGCTGAAGGCGACGACGGACGGCGTCGTGCGCGAGCCCTCGGCGTTCACGATGACGGTCGGCTGACCGCCTTCCAGAGTGGCGATGCAGGAGTTCGTAGTACCCAGATCAATGCCAACTGCGCGTCCCATAACTGTTCTCCTTTGTTCGGTTCGCTTGAATCGTTACGTTTGTCAAAGCTCTTGAGTTATCTGTCGGGCTCCGCAGCAGTCCGCCGGAGACCACCATGTTGACGGTTGGTCCAGTGGGCCGCTTCTGAGCCGTATTGAAACTTGAGCCTATCGCACTCAACATTTGAAGTCAAACATTATTCCCACCGTGGAAGAGAACTGGGAAAAATTCGCCGGCATACCCCCGTGGACATGTTGCCCACGGAAAAACAGCTATTTCAGGATGAACTCCAGCAGCCCCCGGTAATCCGCCCCGGCGAAGCTCGCGACGGCACCGTCGTAGGGGCCGTGGCCGAACGTGTCGAGGAAGGCGCCGTCGATCCCGGCGCCGCGCGCGCCGTCGATGTCGGCATGCTCGTCGTTGCCGACCATCAGCACGGAGGACGGATCGTCCACGCCGGCGAGCACCATCGCGTGCCGGAAGATCGCCGGATCGGGCTTCTTGCGGCCGAAATCGCTCGAGATGACGATGTCGTCGAACTCGTCGGCGAGGTCGAACTGCTCGAGTTCCGGCATCGTGTACGGCAGCTGGGCGTTCGAGACGAGCACGACGCGCAGTCCCGCCCGCCGCAGCTTCTCGAGCAGATCGTGCGCGCCGTCATAGGGCCTGAGGCGCAGCTCGCTCGCCCGGCGGAACGCCCACGCCGCGTTCGCCGCCGCCTCGCTGATTTCCCGCCCGGTCAGCGTCATCGCGCCAGCCACCGCCGCGCCACCGCCCACAGTCTCGTGGCCGGCTTCCGTCGCGCGAATCGTGCCAATGTCGTCGGCGGCCGCGCCGGTCGTCACGCGCACGAGCCGCTCGTAGACCTTCTGGTAATCGGGCTCGAACAGCGGGTCGCCGCCGCCGACCGCGAACTCCGGCGCGGCGACCTGCGCGAACGTCCGCCGCAGCTCGTCGAGCGAGCCGACCTCGCCGCCGGCCTCCGCGAGCGCGTCGGCGAGCGCCGCCCACGCCGCGTCGGCGTCCTCGTCGGTGTGAATGTCGAACAGCGTGCCGTAAAGATCGAAGAAAATCGTCGAATAGCGCATCGTCGCTCCATTTCCAGTGTCCTGAACGATTCTTCCGTCACTGTACTCTGGTCCGCGCGTCTTGCACATGTTTCGCCGGCCCCTCGGTGTCACGATCCCGTGATCCGGTCACGGAATCGTGACATCTAAAGGCAAAGAGAGGCAATCACTGCATCGCGACGGCGCCGGTGCCCTCGCGCAGGATGAAGTCGAGCAGTTCGTGGTAGTCGCTGCCGTCGAACGACGTGATCTTCGCCGTGCGCGGCGCCGCACCATGGCCGGTTTCCGGATCATGGCCGCCCGCGGCGCCGCGGCCGGTCACGGACTTCGCGGCCGCCGTGCCCGGACGCTTCGAGGCGGCGGCGAACTCGCCGCGGTCGGCGTCGAGCGCGGCCTCGTCGGCGGCGTCGGCCAGCCGGGCTTCCAGCGTCAGCTTCGCGACGGCGTCGAACGCCTCGCGGTGCGTCGCGTGCGCCTCCACCGAGTGACCATTGCCGGCGCCAACGGCGCAGCCGGCACCGGCGTCACGACCGGCACCGACGGAAGAGTCGCCGGGGGAACCGGTGCCGCCCACCGTCGCGTCGCGCGCCTCGCCGCGCTCCACGTGCCGCTCGATCCTGCCGGCCAGGTCGGCGTCGAGCAGGATCGCGTCGATGCCGGCCTCGCGGGCGCCGCGCACGTCGCACGTCTCGTCGTTGCTGACCATCAGCACGTCGGACGCCGGCATGCCGAGTCGTTCCAGGACGCGTTCGTAGATCTCGCCCGACGACGTGCTGACGCCCTCGTCGCTGGCGATGATGATGTCGTCGAAGATGTCGTCGAGGCCGAGAGCGCGCAGCTCGGGCCGCGTGTAGCAGGCCTGCGAGTTGCTCAGCAGCACCACGCGGCGGCCGGAGCGCTTGAGCGCGCGCAGCATGTCGAGGGCGCCGGGCACGAGTTCCAGCCGGTTCGTCGCGGCCTTGCGGAACGTCCACGCGACCTTGCGGGACAGTTCGATGTCGGTCTCGATCCACAGTTCGTCGAACAGCGCCTCGTAGGCGCCGAGCAGGTCGGGAGCATAGTCGTCACCGGCGTCGTCGAGCCGGCTCAGCTTGCGCTTGGCACGGCGGAACTGCTCGCGCAGCCGCTCGTTCGTCACGTAGTCGGCGCCCTCGTCGTACAGCGCGGCCCTGAGCGCCGTCCATGCGGACTCCTGCGTCTCGTCGACGTTCGAGTCGACGAGCGTGCCGTATAGATTGAAAATGACTGCCCGGTACTTCTTGTCGGACGATTCATCCGTCTGCATGTTCCCACCTTCTTCCTCGCCGGCCCCATCGCGAAGCGCAAGTCCATCCTCGTCTCCAGTACCGAATCTACCGAGTCCGGCCCCGGAACTTAAGCATGTTGGGCGACTCTGCCCGGTCTTGCACAATTCTCCCACAACCGTTTCAGCCCACGGCCCAGCTCCCGGACAGGGACAGGATTCCTACATCGCGACGAGCATGCCGAACAGCAGCATCGCCGGATAGACGACGTAGCCGAGGTAGTGCGTCCAGCGGTGCTTCGGCCGGTCGATGACGTCGTTCTCGCGGCGGAAGTGCAGCAGCACGATGCCAACGGCCGGCACGGCGAGGAACATCGCGGAGAACACGCCGGCGGTGCCCATCATCAGGTTCTCGCGGCCGTCGAGGTAGTAGAAGATCATCGTCGTGCCGAGCACGAGCAGGCCGGTCATCATCAGCGACTCGGTGACGCCGACCTTGAACACCATCGTCCAGACGACGGCGACGAGCAGCACGATGACGGTCAGGCAGATCTCGACCGGCCTCGAGTACTGGCGGAACGAGTGGACGAGGATCAGCGCGGACAGCGCGATGACGAGCGCCCAGACGGGATTCTGCGACTGCCAGTCGATCGGCTGGCCGTAGTTGATCATGTCGTACGGCACTTCGCAGATGACGGCCAGCAGCACCAGCCGCAGCCAGTAGTACAACACGTTGTGCGTGTACTTGAAGCCGGAGTAGAGGAACCAGGCGAACATCGGGATCGCCACCCAGCCGATCGCCGTGCAGACGACCGACATCGTCAGCGCGCTGAAATTGTCCTCGGTCGGCTGGCCGAACAGCGCCGGCACCAGCGTGTTGGAGGCGACGCCGATGCCGAGCAGCACGTAGGCGATCGCCTTGAGTTTCGTATGCGACCAGCCTCGCCGGCCGGTGCACGCGGCGTCGGCCTTGCGCCGCGCCTTCTCCTCGAGTGACCGGGTGTATTCGTCCATCCTGCTTGGCTCCTTCGGGGGTTGGTGAGTCGGAAAACACTGTAAATAAATATGTCACAATCCCGTGGCGCAGCCACGGGATTGTGACATCATGTTGCCGCGGGAATCGTGCAAATTATTCGATATTTCGAACGATTCGCACGATTCTTCCCTCGCAACTCAGCCCTTGACGGAGCCGGCCATCGACTCCTGGTAGAAGCGCTGCGTGACGATGAACAGGATGGCGATCGGGATCGAGATGATCACGGCGCCGGCGGCGAAGCGGGCGAACCAGGACTGGATGTATTCCTTCTGGAGCATCTGGTACAGGCCCAGCGAGGCCGTGTAGTTCGTCTGCGTGCGGCAGATGACCTTGGCCATGACGAAGTCGAGCCACGGGGTCAGGAAGCCGGTGATCGTCTGGTACACGATCATCGGGCGGCACACCGGCAGGATGATCTTCGTGAAGACCTGCAGGCGGGTGCAGCCGTCGAGCATCGCGGCCTCGTCGAGGGACTTCGGGATGGTGTCCATGAAGCCCTTCATGACGTAGAAGTTGACGCCCGAGCCGGCCGAGTAGACGAGGATCAGCGCGAGGATCGTGAAGCCGTCCGACGTCAGGTCGATCGCCTTCAGGATGAAGTAGATGGCGACGACCGACATGATGCCCGGGAACATGCCGAGGATCAGGACGACGTTCATGAAGCCCTTGCGGCCGCGGAAGCGCAGGCGGCTCATGCAGTACGCGACCGAGAGCACGAAGAACAGCGAGATCAGGCACACGAAGATGGCGATGATCAGCGTGTTCAGGAACATGCGCGGGAAGTCGAGCACGTTGCGCTCGGTGAACAGCTTGACGAAGTTGTCGAACGTGTACTCCGTCGGGAAGAACGTGTTCTGGTACGGGGCGGGGTTCTTGTTGAACGACTCGAGGAACACCCACACGATCGGGATGATCCAGATGATGGCCAGGATGGCGAGGAACACGTGCGCGACGATGTCGCCGGCGATGCGGCGCTTGCGCTGGTCGTGCATGAAGCCGTGGCTCTCCACGTCGGCCGTGGCGGCGGAAGCGGACTGGACTTGCGAACTCACTGGAATCCCTCCTCATTCTTGTACGAGCCGGTGGAGCGGTAGGTCACCAGGGACACCACGGCAAGGACGATGAACGTCATGATGCCGATGACGGCACCGAGGTTGTAGTCGTTCTTGTCGACCGTCAGCTTGTACAGCCAGGTGATGAGCAGATCGGTCTTGCCGGCGGAATCGCCGACCGGGGTCGGAGCGCCCTGCGTCAACAGGTAGATGACGTTGAAGTTGTTGACGTTGCCGGTGAACGTCGTGATCAGGTACGGCGTCAGCACGAAGAAGATGTACGGCATCGTGATCTTGATGAACGTCTGCCACCAGTTCGCGCCGTCGATCTTCGCGGCCTCGTAGAGCTCGGCCGGGATGTTCTGCAGGATGCCGGTGATCTGCATGATCGTGTACGGGATGCCGATCCACAGGTTGACGATGATGACGGTCACGCGGGCCCACGTCGCGTCGGTCAGGAACGGCAGCGGGCTGTCGATCCATCCCCACGACTGCAACAGTCGGTTGATGGCGCCCTGCTGCTGCAGCATCTGGCTCATGACCAGCAGCGAGACGAACTGCGGGACGGCGATCGACATCGAGAAGATCGCGCGCCAGAAGCCCTTGCCGTGCGTGGTCTTGCGGTTGATGATCATCGCGAGGAACATGCCCAGGAAGAAGTTCAGGAACGTCGCGAAGACGGCCCAGACCAGCGTCCAGCCGAGGACCGACAGGAACAGGCGCGCCGAGACGGTGCTGCCGGAGTTCGAGAAGACCTGCTTGAACGCGTCGAACCCGGTCCAGTCGAACAGGACGAGGTGGTTATGGTCGTAGTCGGTGAACGCCATCGAGATCATGAAGATCAGCGGCAGCACCGTGAAGACCAGGATGCCGAGAACCGGCAGGAACATCAGCGTCACCCACGCGCGCTGGTTGGCCAGCTCGTGGATGTCGTCGACGAACGAGTTGGCGCGGCCGTTGTTGGCCTGCGCCTCGCACTGCGCCTTGTAGGCGGAGCGGATGGACATGTACCACCACAGCACGAAGACGATGCAGAAGACGATCGTCGCCACGCCGTAGAGCAGGATGACGACCGAGTTGTCGCCGGCCGTGTAGTGCCAGAAGCCGTCGGCGTCCTGCACCTGGCCCTGCACCTGGTCGCCCAGGCCGGGCAGCTTGGACAGGTTCTTGGCGCCGCTGAAGATCATGAAGCAAATGAAGCCGATTTCGCCGGCCAGCAGCAGCAGACCCTTGACGATCTGCTTGTGCACGAGGTTGCCCAGGCCGAAGACGACGATGGACAGCTTGGTCCAGATGTCGCCGTTGGCCAGCGCAGCCCTGAGCGTGTACGGAGACGGCGCAATGTAGTCCGCGCCGTACTTCTTGCGCGGCTTCCTGTGCCTCGTCCGCGGGGAAAGGGTCGCTGTACTCATGGAACCCCTACCACCTCTCTGTGTTTTCGAAATTTCTAGGGCCAGTTTTCCCGCAACAACATCGCTTCGGACGTCGTTATTTCTGCTGGCTGACAAAAAATCCGGATTATCGAGTCTCCGGCGGGGATCGAACGTCGGTCGGCAGAAGAAAAATTCGAAGCAATTCTTCCGGCATTCGGTCGGCAAATGGTTGAATTTTTTCACGATTCAACCCGGCAAATCTTGTCGCGGCCGAGAGGAAGAAAACGTTTGCTGAAAAACAAAAACCCGGGAGGTCGAAGAAGTCCTTCGAACCTCTCCGGGACAGGTGTGAGCGCGGGGTGGTGCAGGCGGATGCGGGCACTGGCCTCCGCGCGTCAAGAACGCGACGTTCGGAAAACCGTGCGGTTTCCCGGGCGCCGCGTCCCGTGACAGTTCATGCCGCCAGGGCGGCAAGGGGAGCTAGCGGGCTCAGCTCTCGGAGCTGGTCTGGTAGCTCTTCAGGGCGGAATCGATCTGGTTCTGCCAATCGGTGGTCTTCTGGGCCGCGTTGGACAGCGTGACATCGCCGTTGACGATGCCGTCGCCCATGGACTTGCACGGATCCCACCAGACGTTCATCGCGGCGATCGTCGGCTGGACGATCGACGTGTTGTTGATCGTGTCGATCTGCGCCTGGACGGCCGGATCGTCGGCCATGCCGTCGAGGTTGGTCAGCGTCTTGTCGGTCGGGATGATCTGGCGGTCTTCCCAGTGGGCCTTCTGGGCCTCGGTGGAGCCGAGGAAGGCGGCGAACTCGGCCGCGGCCTTCGTGTTCTTGGCGTTCGGGTTGTAGGCGATGGCCTTGGAGCCGGCGAAGGCTTCCATCTGCTTGGACTCGCCGTTCAGCGTGAACGTCGGCAGCTGGGCGGCGCCGTAGTTGTCGCCGAGGGCGGTCTTGACGTCGGCGGAGTTCCAGGTGCCCGAGAAGTAGACATCGGCGTCGCCGGACTTGAGCAGGGCCAGGCCGGAGGTGTCGTCGTCGTTGGTGAAGTTGGCGTTGTTCTCGAGGTTGACGAGATACTCGGTGACGGCGTCGGCGTCGGAGCCGAGCGAGATGCCGTCGGAGACGTCGGTACCGGTGGAGCCGAAGAACGTGGCGCCGGCGCCGGCGTAGAAGGCCGGCATGTACCACGAGTTCGTGATCGGGAACGTGACCTTGCCCTTCTCGAGCAGCGAGTCGAGCGACTTGATGTCGCTATCCGAGAACTTGGACTTGTTGTAGTACATGAACCAGGTGTTGCCGGTGTACGGAACGCCGTAGAGCTTGCCGTCGGTCGACGTGACGGAGTCGATCATCGACTGGGAGTTCTGCTCCTTGACCTGCTTCTCGGCGTCGGTCGACAGCTGGCCGATGGCGCCCAGGTCGATCAGCGTGCCGAGCTGGTCGTTCGCGAACATGTAGACGTCGGCGGCGGCCGACGGGTCGGTCTTGACCTGCGTGGCGGCATCGCCTTCGGAGACGACGTCGTTCTTCCACGTGATCTTGTACTCCGGGTGGGCCTTCTCGAAGGCCGTCTCCATGGCGCCGAGCCAGTTGCCGTTGTCGGAGGACTGGTCTTCCGAAGGAGCCCAGACCGTCAGCGTGACGTCGGTGGTGCCGCTGCTGGAAGAAGACGAATCGCTACCGCAGGCCGCGAGCGGGACGAGCATGGCAAACGCAGCTCCCAGGCCAACGGCTTTCTTCCAATTGATCATCTTTGATCACCTTTCTTTCCTCATCTGTGATCCCGTCCACGCCGTCACAGAGGGCAGAGCGATGCAACTTCGCACTGACGAACCGTCGGAATTGTTCACTGTTCCCGACAACGCTTCGGTATGATGAAATGTACACCTAAATTGCAAACGTTATCAACTCGCGGCATGTTTTATCTCGAAAAACACAAATTTATTCATGGGAAATCACTGATTTAACCGACGTTTAAGCACATTTTCCACATCAGTTCCCAGCGTCGTCACAGCTTGGAGTTCGAGTTGAATTTCTGCCATTTTCTCACAGAATTTCCTGTCTTTTCCTTGCGCCGTGCGTGAAAATTAGCCAATTCCGAGAGCGCAATTTACCGTCGGCCAACTCCCCCATTCGCTGCAACGGCGACGATTCCCCCGTGCATGCCCCTCTGCCCGCCCCCGGCGCGTCCGGTGAAGGGGTGGCCGCTACACTGGTGACCATTGGGCGATGAAAACGTTGGCAAAACAGGACCACACACGATCACACACAAGGAAGTGCAGCAAGGATCATGACAGTAGCGGATCATCCATGGCTCAGGAACGCGGTGTTCTACCAGGTGTTTCCGGCAAGCTTCGCCGATTCGGACGGCGACGGCATCGGCGACCTGCAGGGCATCGTCGACCATCTTGACTATCTCGCCGAGCTCGGCGTGACGGCCCTGTGGCTCAACCCGTGCTATGATTCGCCGTTCCGCGACGCCGGCTACGACGTGCGCGACTACACGAAGGTCGCCGCCCGCTACGGCACGAACGACGACCTCGAGCGGCTGTTCCGCGAGGCGCACGACCGCGGCATCCACGTGCTGCTCGACCTCGTCCCCGGCCACACGTCCGACGAGCATCCGTGGTTCAGGGCGAGCGCCGAGGCCGCGCCGAACGACTACGACGAGCGCTTCATCTGGACCGACAGCTGGATCACCGGCGGCGACGGCCTGCCGTTCATCGGCGGCGAGGCCGACCGCGACGGCGCCTACATCACGAACTTCTTCGCGTTCCAGCCGGCCCTCAACTACGGCTTCGCGCACCCGGCCCGCAGCTGGCAGAAGCCGGCCGGCGGCGAGGACGCCCTGGAGACCGAGGCCGCGATCGTCGACGTCATGCGCTTCTGGCTGAAGCGCGGCGCCGACGGCTTCCGCGTCGACATGGCCGACAGCCTCGTCAAGAACGACGACGACGGCAAGCCGTACACGCGCCAGGCCTGGCACCGCATGTTCTCGGCCATCCGCGCCGAGTTCCCGGACGCCGTCTTCGTCTCGGAATGGGGCCGCCCGGACGAATCGTTCGATGCCGGCTTCGACATGGACTTCTATCTCGACTGGCGCTGGGACGGCGTGCCGAACGGCTACAACATGCTGCTGCGCAACTGTCCGTCGCCGCTGAGCCGCGACGGCGACATGAGCTACTTCAACGCCGACTCCGGCACCGGCATCGCGCCGTTCCTGCGCGAATACCGGCCGCGACTGGACGCCGCCCGCGACAGCGGCTGCCTGTTCAACCTGATCACCTGCAACCATGACACGGCGCGAATCGCGCCGCGCCTGTCCCCGCGCGAAATCGCCGTCGCCTACGCGACAATGCTCGCGATGCCCGGCGCGCCGTTCGTCTACTACGGCGACGAAATCGGCATGCGCTACCGGAGCCTGCCGACGAAGGAGGGCGCCTACACGCGCACCGGCAGCCGCACCCCGATGCAGTGGGACGCGGCCGCCCCCGACTGCGGCTTCTCGACCGCCCCCGCCGCCGACCTCTACCTGCCGCTCGACGACGGCGAAGGTCCCGAACTGCTGCCGACGGCCGGTACCGGCTCGCCAGCCGAAACGCCGTCCCGCGGAGCCGGCACCCACGTTGTCCCGACCGTCGCCGCCCAGCGCGACGAGCCCGGCTCGCTGTGGAACACGGTCCGCGAGATGATCCGCCTGCGCAACAGCCTCGCCTGCCTCGACGCCGACGCCGACTTCGACGTCGTCTACGCCTCGGACACGAACCGATCGTTCATCTTCAAGCGCACCGCCATCCGGCACGATTCCTCCCTCGCCGCCGAGCGCGCCGCCGACGCGGCCAGCGCAGCCGGTGCAGCCGCCACAGCGAACGATGCGGCCGGCGAGAGCGTCATTGTCGCCGTCAACCCGTCGCGCGACGTCGAGACCCACTCGCTCTCGCGCGCCGGCGAGACCGCCGAACGCAGCGACGGCGAGCTGCTCGCGACGATCTGCTCCTGCTTCGCCGACGACGATTCGACCGACGAGTCGCTGGACACGGCCTCGATCCTGTTCCAGCTCGGCGACGTCTCCACCGACGCCGGCACCATCACCCTCGGCCCCCAGAGCTTCGCCATCCTGGTCCTGCGCTGACCCTTCCGGTCCCGGCACGTGACCGGCCCGACACGTAAAAAAGGACCTCCCGTGCGTTGCTCCACGGGAGGTCCGGAACCGGGTCCGGCGTTTGCCGCCGCCGGGCTCGGAGATGGGGAAAGCCTTTCCTACTTGCCCCACTTACTCGGGTAAGTCTTCATTACCGGCCACTGGCCGGCCAGCCACTGGCCGCCCAGCCGCCGGCCGGCGGCCGACCAGCAGCCCGTCGTTCACTTGTTCATGATCGCCGCGAGCGACTTCACGCGCGGCAGGTCGAACACCCGGTCGGCGAGAACGACGTTGCCGTCGGCGTCGGCGAGCGGGACGCGCCAGTTCGTGTACTCGGTCGACGTGCCCGGCTGGTTCTGCGTGCGCACCTCGCCGGTGCCGTCCACCAGCGCGGCCTGCAGCAGCAGCGCCGGCGAGTCCTTGAGCATCCTGTGCATCGACTCGACGACTTCCTGCACGTGGTTCGGCACGTCCTCGGCGGCCTCGGGCCGCAGCCATCCGCCGGAGACCAGCAGCGACAGCATCGCGTCCATCTCGGCCCGCGACGACTTCATGAACTCCTCGACCGGCTCGCTCAGCAGGTTGAGCTCCTCGCGCAGCTTGACATGCTCGAACTGCAGGTAGCCGGCGGTCGGCGGCAGGTCGTGCGTCGTGACCGAGGCCAGCGAGTACTTGCGGTACGTGGACGGATCGGCGTACGGGTCGCCGGCGACCGACGAGTTGTTCACGCGGGCGAACCATTCGACGGTCGCGCCGAGCACTCCGTGCTCCGCCAGCACGCGGGAGACGTAGTCCGGCACGGTGCCGAGGTCCTCGCCGATGACCATGCCGTTGGCGCGCGTGGCCTCGATCGTCAGGATCGCGAGCATCGCCTCGTAGTTGTACGCGACGTAGGCGCCGTTGCGCGGGCCCTCGCCGGCCGGGATCCACCACAGGCGGAACAGGCCGAGCACGTGGTCGATGCGGATGGCGCCGGCGTGCGAGAACATGTTGTGCACCATCTCGCGGTAGACCTGGTAGCCGGTGGCCTGCATGTAGTTCGGGTTGAACGGCGGCTGGCCCCAGTCCTGGCCCTGCTGGTTGTAGAAGTCCGGCGGGCAGCCGACGGTGACGGCGCCGACGGCGAAGCGCTCCGGGCTCCACCAGACGTCGGAGCCGTAGGTGTGCACGCCGACGGCCATGTCCTGCATGATGCCGAGGACCATGCCGTTGTCCTTCGCGGCGGCCTGCGTGGCCGTCACCTGCTGGTCGGCGATCCACTGCAGCCAGCATTCGAACTCGTACAGGTGGCGGTGCTCCTTGCGCAGCTTCTCGATCTCCTCGGAGCCGCGGCCGAACTTGTGGAACCAGTCGTTCTCGGCGTTCCACGGCGATCCCCACACCTGGAAGGCGACCGACCACAGCGCGAACGCCTCGAGGTCCTCGCCGGCTTCCTTCTGGAAGGCCTCGAATTCGGCCTCGCGTTCGGCGGAGCGCGGCTGGTCGAAGATGATCTCGAGCGCCTTGCGCTTGGCATCCCAGGCAGCGTTGATGTCGATCGGGTCGGGCGTCGTGTTCGCGGCGGCGACGCTCGCGTGCAGCTGCTCGACCTCGGCGCGCTCGGCGTCGGTCAGCTCGCCGTATTCGGGGATGAGTTCCGGACGGATATACGTGACGTTGAGGAAGCGGCGGGACTCCGGCAGGTACGGCGAAGGCTCGAGCGGCGTGATCGGCGCGGTCGCGTGGATCGGGTTGATCAGCATGAAGTCGGCGCCGGACTTCGCGGCCGCGTCGGTGACAAGCGTCTTGAGATCGCCGTAGTCGCCCACGCCCCACGAATCGTTCGAGCGAACCGAATACATCTGCGCCATCCAGCCCCAGCGCTGACGCTCGGCGACGGCCGCCGGCACCGGAATCTGCGCCGGCGCGACGATCAGCCGCGCGGCCACGCGACGGTCGCCGTCGGCGACGTCGAGCGTGTGGTAGCCGGCCGGCACGTCATCGGCGACGGTGAGTTCGTAGACGTCGACGTCGCCGTCGGCCGCCTTGAAGTCGACAGTGATGAACGATTCGTCCGCGTCGGCGCCGTCCTCGAGCTTCAGGCGCACCGCCGGCTCGCCGTACTTCGTGCGGATCTCGACCGGCATGTCCTTGCCGGTGAACTTGACGACGGTCGGCGAGACGAGCAGCTCGTGGTTCGACGCCGTGATGTCGGCGAGCGCCTGCCCGATCTTCTCGTCGCTCGTCGCGTCGACGCCGAGCGCGCCGAGGATGGAGACGAGGACGTGATCCTCGATCTCGACGTAGACGCCGAGCTGGTCGAAGTACTGCGTGGCGACGCCCCACGACTTGGCGAGCTGGATCAGCGGACGCGCCAGTCGCTCGGGCGTCTCCTCGGTCTGCTGGTTGGCAAGGTCGGGGACGGCCGGCGCGGCGGCGACGGTCTCTTCGATCGGTTCGTTGATGTTCTCGGGCATCATTGCTCTCCTTCCACAACCGGGCGCGGTCGCGGCTCATGTGCTCTTCGGATCGGACGGCGATCTCGCCGGACAAGTGTCATGCGGTCAACGCTGACGCACCTTGGCTTCGACCCCACCGGGAGTCGCCAACCCATTCAACGCGTCTACTGTACCGCAGAATGCTATCGTTTGCAATCGCCGTGTCGAGTTGATTTTCATTGAAAATTAGCCATTTTTCTTTTTTATTGCAATAACTGCATCCCCCGTTTCCGCCAACGTTTGCATTTTACATGTCGCAATCCGGAAGCCCTGGGCTCCCTGGAAGGGAGCTGCCGAGCGCAGCGAGGCTGAGGGTCGACCGCCGATGCCGCCGAAGGCGGCGAGAGCGCGCTGGAGCTTGTGGCTACGACGGAACTCGAGTCACGTCATGACGGAACGTTCCAGCGCGCACTCGTCGCTGCGCGACGTCGTGCGGTCGACCCTCAGGCCGCTTCGCGGCCAGCTCCCTTCCAGGGAGCCGGGAATCCAGATGTCAAGCTCAGGCCTGCGCCCGCTTCTCGGCCATGATGTCGGCGAGGGACTTCTCGCGGACCGGCTCGGCGGCCGGGGCGGCCGGAACGTGGATGTGCTTGCGGAAGATGTACTCCTGAATCGGCACGTGCAGCGTAAGGATCGAGCCGTAGCCGAAGACGGCGACGAGGAACAGCGACTGCGGCAGCAGGAACCAGGCGGCGACGACGAGCGCCACGACGACGAGGTCGATGAACAGCATCGACAGCGTCGCCCAGACGTAGCTGATGCCGAAGATGAACGAGTTCGCAAGCGTGCGGCCGAACGAGTTCTCGAATCGCGCCTGCAGCGCGAACACCCACTCGAAGCAGACGGCCCACAGCAGCGTGAACGCGATCTTCGGGATGAGCAGCGGCGTCACCTGCAGCACCACCCACGAGTACAGCAGCGCCACGCCGGTCACGAGCAGGATCAGCCAGTAGCCGGTCGCCTTCGCGAAGTTCTCGCGGAACGCCCGGAAATACGCCTTCGTCAGGTGGCCTTCGGAGTTGTGCATCTTGCGGATGGCCGTCTCGCCGGCGGCGAGCGACGCGCCGATCGTGACGACCGGGATGCTGGTGATCAGCATGAGGATATTGATCCAGATGGCGTCGGTCAGGTTCGTCCACGCCGTCATGAACTTGGAATCGGCGGACAGGAAATGCATGCGTGCCCCTTGCTAGTCGTGCCGGATGGCGGCGGAAGAATCGTTCTACTGACGAACAATAGGCGCCGTCGGCCGACTATTCCATGGAAAGTCTGGACAGGAAAAAGTAAACAGCCGGGCGGCCGGCGAACCGACCGCCCGGCTGGACAGAGAGAAGAGAGATGGAAGATTCAGTTATGTTCGGACGATTCCCGCGCGGACCGGCGGCAACCGGCCAGCCGTCCCGCCCGCCACGGCAATGGCGGACGGAACGATTCGCGGAACTCAGCCCTTGACGGCGCCGGCCATGACACCCTTGACGATGTACTTCTGGCACAGCAGGTAGAAGACGATGATCGGGATGATCGCGAGGACCAGGCAGGCCATCATCGCGCCCATGTCGACCGAGCCGTAACCGCCCTTGAGGTACTGGATCGCGACCGAAATGGTCTTGTACTTGTTCAGATCCAGCGTCAGGTACGGCAGGAGGTAGTCGTTCCAGATCCACATCGCCTGCAGGATCGCGACCGAGATGATCGACGGACGCATGATCGGGACGACGATCTGGAAGAAGATGCGCGGGACGGACGCGCCGTCGATCATCGCGGACTCCTCCAGCGACTCCGGAATGCCCTTGACGACGCCGGTGAAGATGAACACGGCGAGGCCGGCACCGAAGCCGAGGTAGATGAAGCACAGGCCCCACGGGGTGTTCAGGTTCAGTCGGTCGGCAAGCCAGGACAGCGTGAACATCAGCATCTGGAACGGGACGATCATGTTGAACAGGAACAGGACGTAGAGCGTCTTCGCGGCCCAGTTGTTCACGCGGACGATCCACCAGGCGCACATCGAGGTGCACAGCAGGATCAGGATGACCGAGCCGACGGTGATCAGCAGCGTCCAGCCAAAGCTGGCGAAGAAGTTCGTCGTCTCGATGCCGCGGATATAGTTGTCAAGTCCGACGAAGGACTCGCCCAGCGGGAACGAGAACGTGTCGGTGCTGATGTAGACCTTCGACTTGAAGGAGTTGATGAGCACCAGGAAGATCGGGAAGACCCAGGCAAGGGAAATGGCCGAGAAGAATACGGTCCACAGCACTCCGTGCTTTGGCTTTTCGGAATTCACGCCGCAACCTCCTTGGAAGTCGTGAGCTTGTTCTGAACCAGGGCGACGACGGCGACGAGGATGAAGAACAGGACTGCCTTCGCCTGGCCAACGCCTTCGTAGCCGATCTTGGAGTAGAACGTGTTGGTGATGTTGAGCGCCAGGCCTTCGGACATTCGCGACGGAGCGCCGTTGGTCAGGGCGAGGTTCTGGTCGTAGAGCTTGAAGCCGTTGGTGACGGTCAGGAACGAGCAGACGGTGATGGACGGCATCATCAGCGGGATGATGATCTTGAACATCGTCTGGCGGCCATTGGCGCCGTCGACCGCGGCGGCCTCGAGGACGTCGGTCGGCAGCGACTGCATGCCGGCGATGTAGATGATCATCATGTAGCCGATCTGCTGCCAGCAGACGAGGATGACGAGACCCCAGAAGCCGTAGACCTCGCTATAGGTCAGCGACTTGGCCCAGTGGGACAGCACGCCGTTGAGCAGCAGCATCCAGATGTAGCCCAGAATGATGCCGCCGATGAGGTTCGGCATGAAGAAGACGGAGCGGAACACGTTCGAACCGCGAATCGACTTCGTCAGCAGATAGGCGATCGCGAACGCGATCACGTTGATGACAATCGTCGTGACGATCGTCAGCAGTGTCGAGAACAGCAGCGCGTGAAGGAACGTCGAGTCCTTCAGCGCCTTCGCGTAATTACTGAAACCGACCCACTTCGCATTGGTCACCGTCGAGAACTTGCAGAAGCTCAGGTACACGCCGTAGATGAACGGCACGATGAAGCCGATGATGAATGCGAGGAACGTCGGAAGCACAAACAGCGCCCACCAGCGGCGAATCGCCTTGCCGGCCATGGTGATCATAAGTCCGCCCACTTTCCTTCCGTATTCAGGTGTCCGCTCCCACGCCTGCGTGTTCGCGGACCGAATTCTTGTGATGCTCGTCGCAACCCGTTCCCTCCCCGCTTGCGACAACAGGCGGTTCGTTTCCGGAAGGTGCCGGACCAGGACATGTCTACTGCCTCGTAGCGCCGCTCCCCCGGGGCTTCTCCTTGCAACCCCGCACGGACCGGCATGTGTTCAGCACCGTTGCGTAACCATCTGAGTATGAGAGTAACAATTCCGGCGGGGGATGTCAAACGTTGTCATTTTTTCTGCAAATATGGGCGTGTTGCAATATTTCATTTTGGCTAATGATCCCGTATAATAGTTGAAAGTAAGCCGTTTGTGGCAATGAAAGACATCTTTGCAAACGTTTGTGAAAGAGCTTTCATGACAAACGTTTGCATAGTCACCATAAGTCAGAATGACTTCAACGACGAAGGGTCACCGTATGAACACGAGCATTCAAGACGTTGCACGTGCGGCGCAGGTCTCCATCTCCACCGTTTCGCGCTCGTTCACCCGGCCGGAACTGGTGTCGAAGGCCACGCGCGACAAGGTCCTCCGCGTCGCCGACGAACTCAACTTCTCGACGTCCCGGTCGGCCGCCGCGCTGAAGACCGGACGGTCGATGCGCATTGCGCTGCTGATGAGCGACCATATCCGCCGCTGGTTCAGCGCCTCGGTCATCGAGGGCCTCAACGAGGTCCTGAGCGGCGAGGGCTACGACATCCAGATCTTCCAGATCTCGAGCATAGAGGAACGCAAGGAGTTCTTCGACATGCTGCCGGTGCGCCGCAACGCGGACGCCGTCATCGTCGTCTCGTTCGACATCGACTCGTCCGAAATCCACGAACTCAAGTCGATCGGCATGCCGATCATCGGCATCAACTCGGTCATGCCGAACGAGCGTGGCTTTACGGCCGCCGTCAACATCGACGATACGCAGGGTTCCGTGCTCGCGGCCCGTCACCTGATCAACCTGGGCCACCGCCGCATCGCCTACGTGCGCACCACGCGCGACGTCTCGCTGCACTTCTCGGTCCAGCAGCGCGTCGACGCGTTCCTCGAGTGCTGCGCCAACTCCGGCATCTCGCCGCACATCATCTCGGCCGGCGAGGGACCCGACCGCGTCAGCAGGGTCGTCACCGAACTGCTCAGCATGGAGCAGCTGCCGACGGCGATCGCCTGCCAGGAGGACGGCATCGCCATTCCGCTGATGTTCCAGCTCATGCGCACCGGCCTGTCGGTCCCCGGCGACATCTCGGTCATCGGCTACGACAACAGCTCGTTCGCGCACGACCTCGGCCTGACGACGATCGCGCAGGATCCGGTCGAGATGGCCCGCACGGCCGCGACGATCGCGCTCAACCTGATCAACGAGACCGACGCCGGCGAGCTCTTCCGCAACGTCCCGGCCCGCCTCGTCGTCCGCAGCAGCACCGGTCCCGCCCCGCTGCGCACTCCGGCCGTCGTCAACGCCGGCATCGCCGCCGCCGAGGCCGCGGGAATCGCCGCCGAGCTCGGCGAAGACGACGACGTCACCGAGGTCGACTCCGCCGAGTAAGCCGTCCCCTTCCCTCTCCCTCCTCCTCCCTCTTCTTTCCCTCCCTTCTCTCCCCCTGCTCCCCTTGTGATGTCACGATCCTGAGATTTCAGGATCGTGACATCTTCTTTTTGGCGCATTGTTCTTCTTGTCCTTCTTGTCCTTCTTGTTCTTCTTGTTGGGTTATACGCCAAAAAAGGGGTGGGCCCCACTGGAAAGTTCCGGTGGGACCCACCCCTTGCATATCGGACGGAATCAGTCAGATATCGGTTGAAAGGTGGCCGTCAGGCCAGTCGATCAGGAGTTGGCTTCCTGGTACTGGGTGGCCCAGTTGTTGACGAACATGTCGACGACCTGATCCCAGGTGCCGGTGCCCTGCGCGTAGGCGAGCATGGCCTGGCCGAGGTCATCCTTGTACTCCTCCGACGGCATCATCGAGAAGTCCCAGGCGACCTGGGTCAGCTTCTTGTTCTGGATCGAGGCGTTGGCGTCGGCGATCAGCGGGTTGTCGGTGGAGACGTCGTTGAAGGTGCTGAACGGCGTGGTGAAGCCCATCGTGTCGGACAGGGCCTTCTTGCCGGTGTCGGACGTGATGACCCACTCGAGGAACTTCTCGGAAGCCTTCTGGTTGGCGTCCGAGGCCTGCGAGTTGATGCACCAGTAGTTCTCGGAGCCGGTGGCGAGGCCTTCGGTCGCGTCGTCGACGCCGATGTAGATCGGCATCATGCCGACGGAGTCGGACTTCATGCCGGCCTTCTCGAGGTCGGACCAGGCCCAGGTGCCGTTCTGGTAGAACACGGCCTGGCCGAGGGCGAACTCGGAGTTGGCGTCATCGCCGGTCTTCGACGACAGCTGCGAGGCGGCGGTCGTGGAGTCCTGGATGTACAGGTCGAAGATGTTCTTGAAGTTGTCCATGTACATGTCCTTGATGGACGACGGCTCGGAAGTGATGTTGTCCTTCACGAACTGGTAGTACAGCGGGATGTTGGCCAGGTGGGTCTTGAAGCGCCAGTCGGACGAGGAGTCGAAGCCGGCGGAGGTGAAGGCACCGTCGACGCCGAGCTCGGCCTTCTTGGCCTGGATGTCGTCGGCGACTTCCTTCAGCTTGTCGAACGAGTTGATCTCGTCGATGGAGGAGACCTTGGCGCCGTCCATCGCGATGTACTTGTTCAGCAGGTCCTTGTTGTAGATGATGCCGTAGGACTCGATGACGTACGGAACGGCCGCGACTTCGTCGCCGTTCTTCAGGGCGAGCGACTGGTCGTTCAGGTCCTTGTAGATCGTCGTGTCGGACAGGTCGGCGCAGTAGTCCTTCCACGAGGCGAGGCCGACCGGGCCGTTGACCTGGAAGATCGTCGGGGCTTCGGTCTTGGCGAGCTCGGACTTCAGGGTCTGCTCGTAGGTGCCGGAAGCGGCGGTCTGGACCTTGACCTGGACGCCGGTTTCCTTCGTGTACTCTTCGGCGAGCTTCGTCCACTCGTCGGCGGTCTCCGGCTTGAAGTTCAGGAAGTACACCGAACCGGTGCTGTCATCCGAGCTCGAATCGGAGCCGCAGGCGGCCAGCGTGCTCACGGACATGGCCGCGACGGCAACGAGGCCAAGGGCAGTTTTCACATTACGATTCATCATCGAACCTTTCTTACTGGCGCTTGCGCGCCGCACTAGCTTTTGTGCGTAGAAAGAAGTCGCTTTCCTCAAACTTCTTTAGGAATCATTATGCACGATCTAAGAAGGAAATGCAAACGTAATCAGAAAAACGTCATATTTTCCTTACAGAATAGCGAGAATCGTTGTAAAGATCGGCTAGTTTTCAACAATAATTGGACGACTCGCCGTCTGCAAGCGTTTGCGGAAACCCCGTCAGAACCATCATCAATCCCGCCGATGACCGCCACCCGTCACGCCACTCTCGTCCGGCCTGTTCCACGTTCCGTCCGACCGCGATTCCGGCGTCGGCCGCGCCCGCCCCGCCTGCGATATCACGGCCCTCTCCTGGAGTCGCCAATCCGGGACGAGAGCTCGGGTTGCGGCATCCGGGAGAGGGGCAAGGTCGCCTGACGCCAGCCACGGCCGGGCCGTCCAATGGATCGTCCAATGAGCCGTCCAACGGGCCGTCCAATGGATCGGCAGACGACTCGCCCAATGAATCGTCCGAATCGTCCCCGATGGCGCTAAAGTCGGTAAGCAAACGTTGTCACCAACCGTACGCAAGCGACGTATCCAAATCCAAGGAGGGACGGAAAGTCACATGACAGCGAACAATTCCTTCGACGACTGGTGGAAGCAGGCCGTCGTCTACCAAGTCTATCCGCGCAGTTTCCGCGACATGAACGGCGACGGCCTCGGCGACATCGCCGGCGTCACCGACCGCATGCCGTACCTGAAGCAGCTCGGCGTCGACGCCGTCTGGCTGTCGCCGTTCTATCCGTCCGAGCTTGCCGACGGCGGCTACGACGTCATCGACTATCGCGACGTCGATCCGCGGCTCGGCACGCTCGCCGACTTCGACGACATGGTCGCCGCCGCGCATGCCGCCGGCATGAAGATCATCATCGACATCGTGCCGAACCACACGTCGAACAAGCACCGGTGGTTCGTCGAGGCGCTGGCCGCCGCGCCCGGCTCGCCGGCGCGCGACCGCTACATCTTCCGCCCCGGCCGCGGCGAGCACGGCGAGCTGCCGCCGAACGGCTGGCAGTCGACGTTCGGCGGCCCGGCGTGGGAGCCGGCCGGCGACGGCGAGTGGTACCTGCACCTGTTCACGAAGGAGCAGCCGGATCTCAACTGGAAGAATCCGGAGGTGCACGAGGAGTTCAAGAAAACGTTGCGTTTCTGGGCCGACCGCGGCGTCGACGGCTTCAGGATCGACGTCGCGCACGGGCTCGCGAAGGATCTCGACAGCCGTCCGCTCGCCGAGCTCGACGAGTATTCGGTGCTCGACTGCTCGAGTCCCGACGGCCAGCATCCGCTGTGGGACAGGCCGGAAGTGCACGAGATTTACCGGGAGTGGAACGAAGTCTTCAACGAGTACGATCCTCCCCGCTTCGCCGTCGGCGAGGCCTGGGTCGTGCCCGAACACCAGCACCTGTACTCGCGCCCGGACGAGCTCGGCCAGGTCTTCAACTTCGAGTTCGCGAAGGCCGACTGGAACGCCGGCGCCTTCCGCACGGCCATCCTCGAGGGCCTGCAGTCGGCCGAGGAGGCCGATTCGACCACCACGTGGGTGATGAGCAACCACGACGTGCCGCGCCATGCCTCGCGCTATGGCCTGCCGCAGGTGCCGTGCCGCGAATACCACCGCCTCGCGATGGACTGGCTGCTGCGCGACGGCCGCACCTACATCGAGGACCGAGAGACCGGCGCGCGCCGCTCGCGCGCGGCGATCATGATGGAGCTCGGCCTGCCGGGATCAGTCTATGTCTACCAGGGCGAGGAACTCGGCCTGCCGGAAGTCGCGACGATCCCGTGGGACCGTCTCGAGGACCCGGTCGCGTTCAACACGAACCACGGCAACGCCGACAAGGGCCGCGACGGCTGCCGCGTGCCGCTGCCGTGGGACTCGGCCGACGAGCCGCGGCCGGCTTCGTGGAACGCCGACTTCGGCACCGGCGCGAGCTTCGGCTTCAGCTCGGCCCCGGCCGACGGTTCGACTCCGGCCGATCCGCACCTGCCGCAGCCGCTGTGGTTCCGCCAGTACTGCGCCGACGTCGAGGACGGCGAGAAGGACTCGATGCTCAACCTCTATCGCCTCGCGCTGGCCATGCGCCAGTCGATGCTGACGAGCACGCGCGACACGACGTCGATCAAGTGGTTCCCGGTCGGCACGTTCGGCGACCACGGCGACGACGTCGTCGCCTACACGCGTCCGATGAAGGACGAGGAAGCCGGCGACCAGTTCGCCTGCATCGTCAACTTCGGCACCGAACCCGTCGACCTTCCGAACGGCGAGATCCTCCTGAAGAGCATGCCGTTCGACGGCTACGCCCTCCCCCGGGACACCGCCGTCTGGATGCGCGTCTGATGTAGACACTCCCTCCTCGGAGGGAGTCGAAAACGCACAGCGTTTTCGGTGGGAGTCGGCGAGCGGCGCCGCCGCGAGCCGGCAACGCAAGAAGGGTCTAGCAGTTCCACCGCTCGATGACGTGGTCGCCCTTGTAGACGCCGAGCACCGAATAGTGCGCAGTGTCGAGCCGCAGCTTGCGGGCGAAGGATGCCGGCTCGTCGAGCCACTGCGTCGTCAGGATGCGCAGGATGTGCGCGTGCGCGACGAACAGCACGTCGCGGCCGGCCTCGAGCGCCGGCATCGCGGCGTCGATCGCCGCCCGCGCGCGCCGGGCCACCTCGTCGAGCGTCTCGCCGGGGCCGTTGACGACGACGATCTGCTGGCCGTCCGGCAGCGTCTCGATGCGCCGGCCTTCGTACCGCGGATCGATCGCCCGCGACCCGTCGCGCCAGACATCCCACGGGAAGCCGGTCATCGCGGCGAGCTGCTGGCGAGTGCGCCCTTCGGCGCGGCCGTAATCCCACTCGACGATGTTCTCGGTCGTCTCGTGCTCGGGGAACCCGGCCAGCTCGGCCGTTGACTGTGCGCGCCCCATCGTCGACGTGAAGATGTCACCGGGCAGGAAGCCGTTGGGGAACGCCTCGCGCAGCCGCTCGCCGGCGCGGACCGCCTGCCGCTCGCCCTCGTCGGTCAGCGGAATGTCGGTGCGCCCGGTGTACTGCCCCGATTCGCTCCACACCGTCTGCCCATGCCGCAGCAGCACGAGCCGTCCGAACTGCTTCGCGGGCATCGTCGCATTTTCGGTAGGGTTGGTCGCGGAGGAATCGTTCATCGTTGAAAATCCTTTCACTGCCGGCATCATCGCCGCCAATCGGTCGTCGAGAACAGATTAGTTCCAGCCGCGAACGTTCGCAACAATACTGCACGATTCCCGCGCCCCGGCAGTCTCCCGGACTGTTCTGTCCGGGCAGCTTCCCCGGCTTGCCTGTCCTGCCTGATCTGCCTGCTGTCCTGCATCTGCTCTTCGTGATGTCGCCAATCCGGGCCGGCAGCCCGGATTGGCGACATCACGAAGGGCAAGGCGTCCTACTTGTCGAGCACGAATCCCTGCTGCTTCGCATGCTCGAAGCCGTTCTTCAGGACGGAACGATTCGTCGCCTGGTTGGCGATCTGGTCGCTGAACGCGTCGACCGGGCGGGAGGTGTCGCGCAGGTCGTAGTACTTGTGCACCTCGGCGTCGAAGTGGTCGAGGCGCTCGAGCATGAGGTCCGGATCGTCGCAGTAGCCGTCCTCGAAGAACTGGTCGTCGCGCGGCATGCGCGGCTTCAATGCCGGGCTCTGCGCCGGCTTGCCGATCGCCAGGCCGAGCACCGGGTACGTGTACTCCGGCAGCTCGAGCAGCTTGATGAGCTCCGGGATGTCGCCGAGGACGGAGCCGAGGATGACGCAGCCGAGACCGAGCGACTCGGCCGCCGTCTCCATCGCGTGAAGCGCGAGCACGGCGTCGTTCTGGGCCTGCGAGAAGCGGTAGCTGTTGCGCAGCGTGAAGTCGTCGGAGTAGACGTCGACGCCCTTGCGCTTGGCGATCTGCGCGTTGCGGTACTCGTCGAGGACGAAGACGTACAGCAGCGGCGCCGTCGCGACGTACGGCTGGTGGGCGATCTCGGCGAGCTTCTCCTTGAGTGCCGAGTCGGCCACGCGGATGGCCGACCAGTCGTTGAGGAACTGGCTGGACGCGGCGTGCTGCGCGCACGTCTCGAGGGTGGCGATCGTCGCCTCGTCGAGCGGCTCCGGCTCGAACGCGCGGATCGACCGTCGGTTGAGCAGCGTGTCAATGGTTTCGTTATGGATGATTTCTTCTGCCATGGCTGACATTATTGCAGAAAACAGGCCACGATTCCCACGCCCCAGCGCACGGCGCAAATCATTGTCTAGACGTCACAAACCCGAGCTTAGAGTCCGGATTTGTGACACGCAGGAAAGCGGAGATCTTGGCTCCCTGGAAGGGAGCCGCCGAGCGCAGCGAGGCCGAGGGTCGACCGCACGACGTCGCCGAAGGCGACGAGTGCGCGCTGGGGCGCAAGAGGATCCGTAGAACTCGAATCCTCCCTCCTTGGATGTCAGGACTTGGATGTCAGGAGAGGAGAAGGCCCCGCTACTTCGCCGCCCTCTTCTTCTCGAGATGCCTGACGAACAGGTTGCTGCCCTTCGTCGCGCCCTGCGTGATGATCGACGTGAACGCGGCCGACGCGGCGGCGAACAGCACTGTCATCAGGACGCCCTGCTTCGCATCCTTCTCGTCGTCGTCGACGCTCGGATGGATCTTCTTCGTCACGGTGTTCCAGACGACGGAGAAGATCTTGCCGGCGATCATGCCGGCCAGCGCCGGCGCCGCCGTCTTGAACAGCTTGTCGGTCGCCGTCTCCGGATCGGTTTCCCGCGCCGTCTTGAGTTCGACGATCTTGTCGTTGACCTTGTTGATCTGCTCGACCGCCTGGTCGGCCGTCTCGGAAAGCTTGCTGTCGGTCTTGGCGATCGTCTCGTCGACCGACTTCAGTTCGTTGCTCGCATCACTCATACGTCTTATGGTACGGCAGATTGCACGATTCCTGCCGCTTACTTCCCTGACGACAGACATACGGGAAGACTCCGGGAGCGTGACGCCCGACCGGGGTCCCGGCGTTTTCGCCGCGCAACAGGCGCGTGCGGATACGAGAAGGCCCCGGGAGCCGTCAGGCTCGACCGGGGTCGACTCTTCAACACGTGATTGCGGCGGCGTGCTACTCTCCCACACCCTGTCGGGTGCAGTACCATCGCCGTGCCAGGCCTTAGCTTCCGGG
>NZ_VYSG01000005.1 GCF_010667615.1 Bifidobacterium choloepi
CTGGCGAATCGGCGGCCGCGGAGGCGCGGCCATCGACCCGATCGGCGACGCGCCAACGCCGCCGACCGGACTCCCCGCCGGCCCCTTGAGCCCGGGTGCGCGGCTTGACTGCAACAATCCGCGCACACGGTCTCAAGGTCCCGGATGACATTCAGGTCGTCGGCTTTGACGATTCGACGATCGCGTCGATGGCCGATCCTCCGCTGACGACGATTCGCCAGCCGTTCGACGGCATTGCGCGCCATCTCGTTGATCAGCTCATGCAGCTGATCAACGGCAGCCAGCCGCTCGGCATCACGTTGCCGTGTGAACTCGTCGTGCGGCAGACCACCCGATGAATCTGCGTTTTCGTGTTGCGGCATGACGAATCCATGTTTCATGTGAATCAAAGACGTGATGTCTCGCATGACTTTATGTTTCATGTGAAGTGACAAACTACTCACTATTCCGTTCCATGACTGAAACCGTTTACAGGTTTTGCCTGCAATATGGCAGAGTTTCCGGTATTGTCGGCGTGATGCGAACGCCGATTCCGGACGCTGGAGGGTACTTGTTCCGCTTGTTGGCGACACGCCCGAGCATGTTCTCTGTCAGCGAATTTTTCATGTGTTTTTCGGACAGTCAAACGTTTTATCAACTCGAACAAAACGGCTATTTTCCAGTATTTTTCGAGCGAAAATCCATCCGAAAACCATTGAAATCTGGCGAAAAATGTGAACGTGCACATGTTGCATTCTTGATTGGATTCGTCGGATGTGCTGCTGGTCGGCGACACTGCTGAATCGCCGTATCATGGGAACTGGAACCGTGCACAGTCCCTGTCACAGAAGATTACGGACACCACCCCGCACGGTTCCACCGAACGCCGCGACAATGATCGTCGCGACACCGGATGAGAGAAGACGACGATGCTCCTGCCCAACCCAATCGTCCTGCAACGTGCGGATCCATTCGTGCTGCGCACCGACAGTGGCTACCTGTTCACGGGCTCCTACCCGGCCTACGACCGTATCGTGCTGCGCCGCGCCGACCGGCTCGCCGACCTGCAGTCGGCCGAGGAACACACGATCTGGCGCCACCACGAGACCGGTCCGATGAGCCGGTTGATCTGGGCGCCGGAAATTCACCGCATCAACGGACGCTGGGTCATCTACTTTGCGGCCGCTCCGACGATGGAACTCTCGCCGGACGGTCACACGTTCCAGCACCGCGTCTTCTGCCTGACCTGCGATGACGAAGATCCGATCGCCGGCACCTGGACCGAACGCGGCCAGGTCGACACCGGCATGGAAACGTTCGCGCTCGACGCGACGACATTCGTCTCCACCGACGGGCGCCAGTACCTCGTCTGGGCGCAGCAGGACCTCGCGATCGAGGGCAACTCGAACCTCTACATCGCCCGCATGGCCAATCCGTGGACGCTTGACGGTCCGGCGACCAGGCTCTCGTCGCCCGAATACGACTGGGAACGCGTCCGCTTCACGGTCGAGGAGGGACCGGCCATCCTCGTGCATGACGGCACCGTCTTCGTCACGTTCTCGGCGTCCGGCACCGGGCCCGAATACGCGATGGGCATGCTGACGGCGCCGCTTGCCGACGACGACCGACCGACCGACCTGCTCGACAGCGGCGTCTGGACCAAGCTGCCGGAACCGATTTTCGTGTCCGATGAATCGGTTCGTCAGTTCGGTCCGGGCCACAACTCGTTCACCGTCGACGCCGATGGCAACGACCTGCTCGTCTACCACTGCCGCAACTACGTCGAGATACTCGGCGACCCGCTGTTCGACCCGAACCGCCACGCCCGCGTCGGCCGCATCCGATGGACGGAAAACGGCATGCCGGACTTCGGCACGCCGCTGCAGGACACCCGATGGACGCCGGCGACCTGCGACGTGCTGCCTCCGGACGGCAAGCTCGTCGTCGACGAGACGGTCTAGGACATCCGCCGCGGGAATCGTCCGGAACCAAAACCAATGACCACCGCACTATCGCAGGAAACGGAGGACCTTCGATGGTAGAACCCACCAACCAAGCCGCGACGCTCGTCGTCGACGACGCATTCGAGATCGCACCGGTGAACGACCGTCTCTTCGGCTCGTTCGTCGAGCACCTCGGCCGCTGCGTCTACACCGGCATCTATGAACCGGGCCATCCGACGGCCGACGAGGACGGCTTCCGTCAGGACGTGGTCGATCTCGTCAGGGAACTCGGCGTGACGACGGTACGCTATCCGGGCGGCAACTTCGTCTCCGGCTACCAGTGGGAAGATGGTGTCGGCCCGAAGGAAGACCGGCCACGCCGCCTCGACCTCGCGTGGCACTCGACCGAGACGAACCAGTTCGGCCTGCACGAGATGGCGAAGTGGCTCAAGAAGACCGGCGACAACGAGCTGATGGAGGCCGTCAACCTCGGCACGCGCGGACTGCCGGAGGCGCTCGACCTGCTCGAATACGCCAACGTTCCCGGTGGCACCGCGCGTAGCGAGGAGCGCCGTGCCAACGGCGCCGACGAACCGTTCGACATCCGCATGTGGTGCCTCGGCAACGAGATGGACGGCGACTGGCAGATTGGCCACAAGACGGCGGCAGACTACGGCACGCTCGCGAACTCGGTGGCGCTCGGCATGCGAATGATCGATCCGGACCTCGAGCTTGTCGTCTGCGGTTCGGCATCCCACGAGATGGCGACGTTCGGCAGCTGGGAACAGACGGTCCTCGAGAAGACCTACGAGAACGTCGACTTCGTCTCCTGCCACTCGTACTACTGGCCGCGTTTCGACGCCGATGGCAAGCGCGACATGGCCAGCTTCCTCGCGTCCGGCGTCGACATGGACCGCTTCATCCACGAGGTCGCGTCGTTCATCAAGTCGACGAAGGCGCGGCTCAAGAGCGACCACGACGTGTTCATTTCGTTCGACGAATGGAACGTCTGGTACATGAACGAGGAACCGAGCAAGAACCCGGAAGGCATCGGCAACTGGCCGGTCGCCCCGCACCTGCTCGAGGACATCTACTCGGCGGCCGACGCCGTCGTCGTCGGCGACCTGCTGATCACGCTGCTGAAGAACGCCGACGTCGTCCATTCCGCCTGCCTGGCCCAGCTCGTCAACGTCATCGCGCCGATCATGACCGAGGAGGACGGACCGGCGTGGCGCCAGACAACGTTCTATCCGTTCTCGATCACCGCGAAGCTGGCGAAGGGCGGCACCGTTCTCGAGCCGAAGCTCGACGGCGGCACGATGGAGACGCCGCGCTACGGCGAAGTGCCGCTCGTCAACTCGGTCGCCGTTCGCGGCGCCGACGGCTCGGTCAACGTCTTCGTCGTCAATCGTTCACTGGAAGAAGCGGCCGACTTCGACGTCGAGCTGCCGGCCGGCACCGCCGCGTCGTCAGTCACCGCGACGACTGTCCACGACGACGATCCGTGGGCGAAGAACACTCGCGACGATCAGGAACATGTCACGGCGAAGTTGAACGATTCGGCCCGTCTCGACGGCGAGACCGTCCGTGTAGCGCTGCCGCCGGTCAGCTGGACAGCCATCCGCATCGAACGCTGAACAGGGGCGTCATTTCCAACTCTTTCTTTCCATCATCAACCAATCCACAACAACACCAATGAGGAATCCAAAGGAGGACCACTCATGAACAAGGCAACGAAGCTGCTGGCCGCGGTGGCGGCCGGCGTGATGGCGGTATCGATCGCCGCATGCGGAGGGAGCAGCTCGAGCAGCGGAAGCTCCGCCAGCGTCAACACCGACAAGACAGCGAACGACAACGCGTCCTGCACGAACACGATCAAGAAGACCGGCGTCGAGAAGGTCACCGTCTGGGCCTGGTACCCGGGCATCCAGGACGTCGTCGACGACTTCAACGAGAACCACGACGACCTGCAGGTCTGCTGGAACAACGGCGGCCAGGGCGGCGGCGAGTACACGAAGTTCCAGAACGCCATCAAGGCCGGCACCGGCGCGCCCGACGTCATCCAGCTCGAATACGAGGCGATGCCGCAGTTCATGACCGGCAACGAGCAGCATCTCGTCGACCTGTCCCAGTTCGGCTTCAACGACTACAAGGATGACTACACGGCCGGCTCGTGGAAGAGCGTCCAGCTCGGCACCGACGACAAGGTCTACGGCGTGCCGGTCGACCTCGGCCCGTTCGTCATGTATGTGCGCGAGGACATCTTCAAGCAGTACGGCGTCGACGTGCCGACGACGTGGGACGAGTTCGCCGAAGCCGGCAAGGAACTCAAGGCGGCCGGTTACGACGGCTACCTGACCGACTTCCCGCTCAACAGCACGGCCATGCTGCTCGCGTTCTTCGCCCAGACCGGCGACGACGTCTACACCTACTCGGCGTCCGACCCGACGAAGGTCAAGGTCAACTACAACTCCGACGGCGCCCAGAAGGTCCTCAAGTACTGGAAGGAACTCGTCGACGAGGGACTTGTCGACACGACCGACGCCAACACGACCGACTGGACGACGAACATCCTCGGCGGCAAGTACGCGACCTGGGTGCAAGCGTCCTGGCAGACCGGCTACCTGGCCGCAGACTCCGACGACGGCGACGCCGACTCCGGCTTCCGCATCTACAAGGCCCCGGTCTGGGATTCCTCCACGCCGGACGTCAACCAGGGCGGCTCGGCATGGGCCGTCACCGACCAGGCCAAGGACACCGAGGCCGCCTACACCGTCGCCCGCGAACTGTTCTCGTCCGACTCCGCCCAGAAGATCGGCGTGACGACCGGCGGCCTGTTCCCGGCCTGGACCAGCATGCTCGACTCCGACTACTTCAAGACCGAAAAGATCGCGTTCCTCGGCGACCAGGAAGCCAACGAGATCACGATTCCGGTTGCCGAAGGCTACAAGGGCTACTCGTTCCTGCCGTTCCAGACCTACGCCTATGACGAGCAGGACAAGACGCTCAAGAGCATCTTCCAGGACAACACCGATGTCAGCACGGCGCTATCCGCCCTCGACGACACCCTCAACAACTACGCCAAGCAGCAGGGCTACACCGTCGAGTAGCCCGCTCTCCCGGCAACGGAAACCGGAACCGGCACCGGCTTCCTGACATCGTGTCAACCAACCGGTCCGGCCTCTGTCAGGCCGGACCGCTGCCGGTTCCCGCTTTCCTTTCCGGAGGTTTCCCATGGCAAAGTTCAAGAAGAACAACGCGCAGGTCGGGGGAACAAGCATGGCCGCCCGTCGCGGCAACCTGTGGGGATGGGTGTTCACCATCCCGTTCGGCATCGTCTTCCTGCTGTTCCTCGTCATTCCGCTCGTCTACGCATTCATCATGTCGCTGTACACGTCGAACGTGTTCGGCACGAAATTCACCGGCCTGGCCAACTATGCCAGGGCCTTCACCGATACGCTCTTCCTCAGCGGCCTCGGCAGGGTGGTGCTCTACACCATTGTCATGGTGCCGATCCAGCTTGGCCTCGCATTGATCTTCGCGCTGCTGCTCGATGCGTTCAAGAACAAGTTCGCATCGGTCTCGCGCCTGGTCATCTTCCTGCCGTACGCCATCCCGGGCGTCATCGGCGCCCTGATGTGGGGCTTCATGTATTCGAAAAACATGGGTCCGTTCACGTCGATCTTCGAGCTGTTTGGACTGCAGGCGCCCGACTTCCTGTCGACGAACGGCATCTTCGGCGCCCTCGTCAATGTCGTCACGTGGCAATGGACCGGCTACTACATGGTCATCCTGTATTCCGCGCTCCAGTCGGTTCCGAGCGAGCTGTACGAATCGGCCCGCATCGACGGAGCCTCGGAACTGCGCATCGCGACGAGCATCAAGGTGCCGATGTGCTCGAGCTCGATCGTCATGGTCACGATCTTCTCGCTGATCGGCACGCTGCAGTTCTATACCGAACCGACCGTCCTGCGCAATCAGGCGCCGACCGTCATCGACTCGCAATACACGCCGAACATGTACGCGCAGGCGCTCGCCTTCAGCTACAACCAGCCTAATTACGCCGCCACGATCTCGTTCGCGCTCGGTTTCATCGTCGTCATCTTCAGCGTCATCTTCATGCACTTCACGAAGAAGCAGTCTGGATTGGAGGACTGACCCATGTCTACGGCAACATTTAACGCCTCGCAATCCGCCGGCCGCAACACCGAACGCCGCCGCAACCGCGGCGCCGAGAAGGCGAAGACCAACAAGATCCGCGGCAACAAGCACGTCTTCACGATCGTCGTGCTGATCGTCGCCATGCTCTACTTCCTGCTGCCGGTCTGGTGGCTGATCGTCGCCGCGACGAAGACGAACAGCGGCCTGTTCTTCGGCGAGCACGGCGCCCTGTGGTTCGCGAACAAGTTCGCGCTGTGGGACAACATCAAGCAGCTGTGCACGTACCAGAACGGCATCTACTGGCGCTGGATCCTCAACTCCTTCATCTACGCATTGCTCGGTGGCCTGGCCTCCACCGTCATCTCGGTGTGCGCCGGCTACGGCTTCGCGAAGTTCCAGTTCCGCGGCAAGAAGGCGTTCTTCAACCTCGTGCTCGGCGCACTGATGATCCCGTCGACCGCGCTCGTCATCCCGATCTTCCTGCTGATGAGCAAGGTCGGCATGGTCAACACGATGTGGGCCGTCCTGCTGCCGACGCTGCTCAACCCGATGGGCGTCTACCTGATGCGCATCTACTGCCAGGAATCGTTGCCGGACGAAATGATCGAGGCCGCCCGCGTCGACGGCGCCGGCGAGCTGCGCACGTTCTTCAAGGTTTCGCTGCCGATCATGACGCCAGCCATCACGACCGTCTACCTGCTGTCGACCGTCGGCGCATGGAACAACTTCTTCCTGCCGCAGGTCGTGTTGACGAACAGCAAGCTGTTCCCGATCACCGTCGGCCTCACGCAGTGGCAATCCCAGTCGCAGGCCGGCGCCGCCTCCGAGCAGGTGTGGAACCTCGTGACGAGCGGATCGTTCATCTCGATCATCCCGATGGTCCTCGCGTTCCTGTTCCTGCAGCGCTACTGGGTCGGAGGACTCACCGCCGGCTCGGTCAAGTCCTGACCCTTCCCAACCATTGCAACCAACCGAACATGACGGCCGTCGCCCAGGCGATGGCCGTCTTCATAAGCAAGGAGCGTCATCATGCACGTTACCGTTACGTCGCCGTTCTGGGCCGAGCGCCGGCGACAGGTCGCCGAGGACGTCGTGCCGTACCAGTGGCAGGTCATCGACGACGAGATCGACGTCGCCGTGCCGGACGATCCGGCCGGCAACCAGAGCACCGAGAGCCGCAGCCACGCCGTCGAGAACCTGCGGATCGCCGCGGGGGAGAGCGACGGCGAGTTCCACGGCATGGTCTTCCAGGATTCCGACGTCTACAAGTGGCTCGAGGAGGCGGCCTACGTGCTCGCCTACCATCCCGACGACGAGCTGCGGCAGCTGTGCGACGACGTCGTCGCGCTGATCGCCCGCGCCCAGGACGACGACGGCTATCTGGACACGCCCTACCAGATCGGCTCCGGCGAATGGGCACGCCGCGAACGATTCTCGCTACTCGGCCAGAGCCACGAGATGTATGTCATGGGCCACTTCATCGAGGCCGCTGCCGCCTACCACGACGTCACCGGCAACAGGCAGGCGCTCGACATCGCCTGCAAGATGGCCGACTGCCTCGACCGGCACTTCGGCCCGGAGGACGGCAAGATTCACGGCGCCGATGGTCATCCGGAAATCGAGCTCGCGCTCGCGAGACTGTACCGCGCCACCGGCGAGCGCCGCTACCTCGACCTCGCGTCCTATCTGCTCGACGTGCGCGGCACCGATCCGGACTTCTATCGCCGCGAATTCGAGGCGACCGGCGGCGACGGCATCTTCGAGGGACTCGACCGGTTCCCGCCGTCGTACCTGCAGGCCGCGGAGCCGGTGCGCGAGCACGCGACGGCCGATGGCCACGCCGTGCGCGTCGGCTACCTGCTGACCGGCATGGCGTCGGTCGCCGCCCTGACCGGCGACGACGGGCTGCTCGAGGCGGCGAAGCGGCTGTGGACGAACATCGTCGCGAAACGGATGTACGTGACCGGAGCCGTGGGCTCGACGCATGTGGGCGAATCGTTCACCTATGACTATGACCTGCCGAACGCGACGATGTACGGCGAAACCTGCGCGTCGGTGGCGATGGCGATGGCGGGGCGCGAGCTGCTCGCCGCCGAGCCGGACGGCCAGTACGCCGACGTCATCGAGCGCGAGCTGTTCAACGGGGCGCTCGCCGGCATCTCGCTCGACGGGCGGCAGTACTACTACGTCAACGCGCTCGAGATTACGCCGGAAGGAACCGACAATCCCGACCGGCACCATGTGCTCGCCGAGCGCGTCGACTGGTTCGGCTGCGCGTGCTGTCCGGCGAACATCGCCCGGATGATCGCGTCCGTCGACCGCTATCTCTATGCGGAACTCGACGGCGGCGCGACGGTGCTCGCCCACCAGTTCGTCGCGAACGAGGCGCGGTTCGACTCCGGGCTGACGGTGCGACAGACGTCGAATTTCCCGTGGAGCGGCCACATCGAGTTTCAGGCGGCGCTGCCGGCCGACTCGCCGCTGGGGCAGGTGAGGCTCGGCGTCCGCGTGCCGTCGTGGTCGAGCCGCAACTTCTCGTTCACGGTCGACCGCAGCCACGTGAACGCCCGGCCGGAACATGGCTTCGTCTACTTCACGGTGCGGCGGGGCTCGGAGCTCAAGCTGACGCTCGATCTCGACATGTCGGTCAGGAAGATCCGCGCGAACTCGCATGTCGCGGCCGACGCCGGCAAGATCGCCGTCATGCGCGGACCGCTCGTCTACTGTGCCGAGCAGGTCGACAACCCCGGCGACCTGTGGAACTACCGGCTCGCGCCGCAGGACGGCCCGTGCAACGTGCTGATCCAGGAGCGGCCCGACCTGCTCGGCGGCGTCTTCGTCATCGACCTGCCGGCCATTCGCGAGCCGGAAGACGGGCCCGACGCGCCGCTGTACGCCGCCGACGGGGATCCGACCGGCGATGGCACGGCCGGTGGCGAGACGGCAACGACGCTGCGACTCGTGCCGTACTACGCCCACGCCAACCGCGGCGCCACGCAGATGGAAGTATTCCTGCGCAAGTAGGCATGGCACAGGAACCTACAGAACCCCCTGAGATGTCACGAACCCGGGCTTTGCAGCCCGGGTTTGTGACATCAGAGAAGGTATGTCAGGCATTCCGGGACGCGCCGGCCCGGAAGGAACGCCCGACTACCGATCAGCCCGTGTTCTGGAGGCCGGCGGCGACGCCGGAAACGGTGCAGAGGATCAGGTAGATGAACCCGGCCTGCTGGCTTTCGGAGAGTTCCTCCTTGTCGACCTTCTTGCGGAGGGACCGCAGGGCGAGCACCTGGGTGACGGACAGCGCGTCGACGTACGGGGAACGCACGCGGATGGCCTGGCCGAGCACGTGGCGGTGCTGCAGCGGCCATTCGTCGCCGACGATCTTGAGGATCCAGCGGCGGGTGAGTTCCATCTCGTCGAGCACCTTGTCGCGCAGGTCGTCACGGTCGCCGAGGGCGAGGTACATCTTCGCGATGCGCTCGTCGGTCTTGGCCAGCGACATCTCGATGTTGTCGATGAACGTCGAGAACAGCGGCCATTCCTCATAGGCCTCGCGCAGCGTTTCGAGGTCGCCGAACTTCTCGCAGGCCGAGCCCAGGCCGTACCAGGCGGCCAGGTTGATGCGGGCCTGTGCCCAGGAGAAGATCCACGGGATCGTGCGCAGGTCGTCGAGCGACTTGGCGCCGAGGCCTCGCTTGGCCGGGCGCGAGCCGATCGGCAGCAGGCCGACCTCGGTCAGCGGCGTGACGGTCGAGAACCACGGCGTGAAGTCCGGCGTGTGGAGCAGGTCGAGGTACTTCTCGTGCGACGTCTCGTTGAGCGAGGCGGCGAGATCGGCGTACTTCTCGGTCATCTTCGTGTTCATCTGCTCCACGCTCGGCGCCGACTGCAGCAGCGTGGCCGCTGCGACGGACTCGACGTGGCGGATGGCCAGCACCGGGTTGCCGTAGCGCGCGAAGATGACTTCGCCCTGCTCGGTGAGCTTGAAGCGGCACTTGACGGAGCCGGCCGGCTGCGCGAGCACCGCTCGGTTGGCCGGGCCGCCGCCGCGGCCGACGGCGCCGCCGCGGCCATGGAACAGCGTCAGGTCGATGTCGTTGTCCTCGGCCCACTGCGCAATGCGCTGCTGCGCCGTGTGCAGGGCCAGCGTCGCGGTCGTCGGGCCGGCGTCCTTCGCGGAGTCGGAGTAGCCGAGCATGACTTCCATCTTGCGGCCGGTTGCCTTGAGGCGCGCCTGCACCTCCGGGATCTTGAGCATCTCGTCGAGCACGTTGACCGAGTTCTCGAGGTCCTCGAGCTGCTCGAACAGCGGGATGACGTCGATGACCGGGCAGTCTTCCGGATTCGCGAACGCGAGGCGGTTGAGCTCGTAGACGTCGCGGATGTTGCGGGCGTCCTTCGTGAACGAGATGATGTAGCGGCGCGCGGCCTTCTGGCCGTTGCGCTTCTGGATGGCGCCGAGCGCGCGGAACGTGTCCAGCACCTCGTGCGTCATCGGCTGCAGCGGGCCGCGTTCGCCGTGCAGGCCGTGCTCGCGGATGTCGTCGAGGGCGCGGCTGTGCACCACCGAGTGCTGGCGGAACTCCATCTCGACCATGTGGAAGCCGAACGTCTCGGTCTGCCAGATGAGGTCCTGCAGCGGGCCGTAGGCGGCACGATTCGCACCGGCTGCCGCCAGCGAGCGCTGGACGGTGTGCAGGTCGGCGAGGAAGTCCTCGCACGAGTGGTACATGAGATCGGTGTCGCGCTTGATCGTGTAGTGCAGGCGGTCGGCCATGACGAGCAGCACGGCGCGGTGCAGTTCCTTCGTCGAGATCAGCGACGCCTTGCCGGTCAGTCGCTCGGAGATCTCCTTCTGGTGGTTCCACAGCGCCTTGAGCTCGTCGCTCGCCGGCGTCGTCTCGGATTCCATCGTCATGTTGCGACCGACGTTGCGGGTGGCTTCCTCGAGCGCGGCGATGACGTGGTCGGAGAACTTGCGGGCGACCTGGCGGCTCACCTTCGCGGTGACGTTCGGGTTGCCGTCGCGGTCGGAGCCGATCCAGCTACCCGGCTTGAAGAACGCCGGGCACACCGGCTCGACGAGGCCGGCCTTGTCGCCGAGGACCCAGTCGTCGAAGCGGCGGTAGACCTGCGGAATCGTCTTGAACAGCGTGTTGTCGAAGATGTCGAGAATCGTGTCGGCTTCCTCGACCGGCGTCGGCTTCTTCAGCGCGATCGGCGACGTGCGGAACAGCGCGTCGATCTCGTTGTACAGCCGGCGGTCGTTCTCCTTCTTGTCGGAGCCGCCGAGCATGTTGTGGGCGCTCAGCAGCTGCGAGATGCGGCGGATCTTGCCCTCGACGGCCTTGCGGCGGGCCTCGGTCGGATGGGCCGTGAAGACCGGGTGGAACTCGAGCTGCTCGAGCAGCTCCTTGGCCTTGGCTGGGCCGCACTCGGCGATGAGCTGGTGGTAGGCCTTCGTCATCTCGTTGACCGGATCGATGGCGGAATCCTCGGAGACCTCCGCCTCGCGCTCGTGCAGCACGGAGACGCGGTAGTTCTCCTCGCACAGGTTCGCCAGGTGGAAATAGGTCGCGAACGCGCGCGCCAGCAGCTGGGCGTCGTGCAGGTTCATCGCGTCGATCGTCTTGACGGCCATCTCGAGGTCGTTGCGTTCCGGATGCGTGTCGGCCAGGATGCCGGAGAATCGTTCGGCCGAAGCGTCGACGGCGTAGCCGCGAACGGTGTCGAACGACTTGAGCAGGTCCTCGTCGTATTCGCGCAGCACGTCGCGCAGGATGCTCAGGCACAGGTCCATGTTGGCCTGCAATGACTCGGGAAGCGCCTGCTCCTCGGGCCCCTTGTGGCCGTGTCCGGACGAGATGATCGTCTGGTCGGCCGGATTGATCTGCTCGCCGGCGCCGGCGTTCGCATTGTCGCGAACGTTGGCATCGAGGGCAGCTTGCTCTTGATCAGTCACTCATGACCTCCTTCTCCAAACGTCGGGTTGCTCGGTCATCCGGTCTTCTCCGGCTCCTCCGGAGTTGTGTGAGACCGGGCGTTGCGAGCCCACAGCCCTTGTTCGGTTTCGGTTCAGTTGCACGGCCCATTGTATTCCCCCGTAACTGACAGAAGCCTGATTTGCCGCCATTTGTGGTCACATAGTGACCTTCGCCGGTCTTTCGGGATGTCCCAAACTCCCAGCGGCGGGGTAGAAATGACAGTGTGAGCATAGAGGAAGAGTCTGTTGAATATCCCGACCGCAATCCGGTCCGGAAGGCGACGCGGTCGCTGAAGAAGCGGGCCGAGAGCCAGAAGAACGCGTCGGCCGTGCGCAAGTTCCATACCCACGCTATCCCGCTCGACATGGAAGACATCGAGCAGGACTGGGACAAGCCGATCACCGAGGCCGGCATCGCGGCGAAGGCGAGCGTCATCGTCAGGGTCGGCATGCTCGACCTGGGCGCCGGCACCGGCAGCTTCCGCGTGCGCGAGATGATGCACCGGATCGCGTATCCGCTCGGCGTGCACGTTCGTGCCGACGTCAACCTGACCGATATCCAGGCGACCTGCACCGACGGGAAGAATCGCATCACCGAAGTCGTCAACCTGCCGACGACCGGCGTCAATACCGAGCGCATCTGGCTGCTCGAGCATTTCGCCGACTGGTTCAGCGTCAACCTCGGCACCGGCGCGACGTACCACTCGCGCTCCGAAGTCTCCACCGAACTCATGAACAACCTCGACGTCCGCGACGCCTCGCAGGTGTCCGCCGACATCTCGTCGCAGCTGCGCGAGGAGGACAAGAAGGACGAGGAGGCGAAGGCGAAGCTCGGCACCGCCGTCTGGCTCGACGCGGCGAGCACGGCGCAGAAGAACGCCGAGGCCGAGCTCGCCGAGGCGGCCGCCGCCGGCGACGAGGACGCCGCCGACGCGATCGGCGTCGAGGCCGGCAGCGTCGACGCCCGCGTCGCGTCGATGCAGGCGAAGATGAAGCTTGCCTCCGACGAGTCGGCGCAGGCGGCGGCACAGGTTGGCAAGACGGCGAACGATTCTTCCGCCACGGCCGCCTCCGAGACCGCATCCGGCCCGGCGGCCGCTTCCGCTTCCGCCGACCGTTCCGTCGCCGGTTCGGCCGCCGCCGCGCGCGAGGCGCCGAAGCGTCGGCTCAAGCGGCGCGCCGACCGCCGCGAGCGCATGCTGCGCAAGATCCGCGCCGAAATGGACGATTCGATGGCCGTCGACCGCGAGCGCGGCGTCACGGTCCGTCAGGCGCACCGCCGGCTCGACCTCATCGAGCATCGCGCGCCGCTGTATTCGCCGGCGTTCTCCGGCTTCGCGGCGGCCTGCGCGTGCGCGGCCTTCGTCTTCCTGCTCGGCGGCGGCCCGATCGACATGGTCGGCGCGTTCGTCGGCGCCGGCATTGGCCAGTGGCTGCGCCGCATCATGCTCGGCAAGCGGATCAACCAGTTCTTCGTGACGTTCGTCGCCGTTGCCGTCGCCGCGCTGTGCTGCGTCGGCACGCTGCGGCTCATCGGCCTGTTCAATCCGATCGCATTGCAGCACGATACGGCCTACATCGGTGCCATCCTGTTCGTCATCCCCGGTTTCCCGCTGATCACCGGCGGCATGGACATGGCGAAGGTCGACTTCCCGTCCGGCATCCAGCGCGTCGCGTACGTGCTGACCGTCATCATCATGGCGACGCTCGCCGGCTGGATGGTCGCGGCGGTGGTACGGCTCAACCCGCAGGGCTTCGAGCCGCTGGGCCTGAACCCGTGGGTGAACTGCGGACTGCGCGCGCTGTTCGCGTTCATCGGCGTCTGGGGCTTCTCGGTGCTGTTCAATTCGCCGCAGCGCATGTGCCTGGTCGCGGCCGTCATCGGCCTGATCACCGACACGCTGCGCCTCGAGATGATCGACTGGGGCCTGGCGCCGGAAGCCGGCGCGTTCATCGGCGCGCTGCTCGCCGGCCTGCTCGCGTCCGCATGGCGATCCGCCGTCCGCCGCGGCATGCTGCCGCCGCACCTGGGCTACCCGCGCATCTGCCTGACGGTCCCGTCGATTGTCATCATGGTGCCCGGCCTGTATATGTACCAGGCGATGTTCAACCTCGGCCAGCTCAACACGAACGCGTCGATGGACTGGGCGTTCCGCGCGTTCATGATCATCATCTGCCTGCCGATCGGACTGGTCATGGCCCGCGTTCTCACCGACCGCAGCTGGCGCTACGACATATAAATAGAAAGAAATCCCCTGGAAGGGGATCGGCGAGGCGGAGCCGAGCCGAGGGGTCGACTTACGGAACGCAACCACACGCGCTCCGTAAGTCGACCCCTCGCTTCGCGGCTACGCCGCTCAGCGATCCCCTTCCAGGGGATTTGCATTTGTGGCGCCGATGATCAGTACTTCATCCCCATCGCCTCGCGGACCTCGTCGAGGGTCTGGTTGGCGATCGCGTTGGCGCGGCGGTTGCCTTCGTGCAGGATGTCGCGCACGGTGTCCATGTCCTTGGCGAGCTCGGCGCGGCGTTCGCGGTGCGGGGCGAGGAACTCGTTGACCGACTCGGTCACGTACTTCTTCAGCGTGCCGGAGCCGCCGTTGCCGATCTCGGCGGCGATGTCGGCCGGATCTCGGCCGGTCACGAGGCCGGCGGTGGTCAGCAGCGCCGAGACTTCCGGACGGGCGACCGGATCGAACGTGATGAATCGTTCCGAATCCGTCTTTGACTTCTTGATCAGCTTCGCCGTCTCCTCGGCGGTGGCGCCGAGCATGATCGAGTTGCCATACGACTTGCTCATCTTGCGGCCGTCGAGGCCCGGGATCTCCGGCGCGTTCGACAGGATGGCGGCCGGCTCCGGGAACACCGGCGCGCCCTGCGCGTAGCGCTCGTTGAAGCGGCGCGCGATCGTGCGCGTGATCTCGACGTGCGGCAGGTTGTCCTTGCCGATCGGCACGACGTTGGCCTTGCAGAACAGGATGTCGCAGGCCTGGTGGACCGGGTAGGTGAGCAGCAGGCCGGTCAGCGCGTGGCCGGACGCCTCCATTTCGGACTTGACGGTCGGGTTGCGGTGCAGCTCGGCTTCGGTGACGAGCGACAGGAACGGCAGCATCAGCTGGTTTTCGGCCGGCACGGCGGAGTGCGTGAAGATCATCGTCTTCTCCGGGTCGATGCCCGCGGCCAGGTAGTCGAGCACGAGGTTGAGCACGTTGTCCTCGATGTGCTCGGTCGTGTCACGGTCGGTGATGACCTGGTAGTCGGCGATGATGATGTTCGTGTTGACGCCGCGGTCCTGCATCGCCACGCGCTCGCGGATGGAGCCGAAGAAGTGGCCGAGGTGCAGCCGGCCGGTCGGGCGGTCGCCGGTCAGCATCGTGAACTTCGACGGGTCGGCCTCGAGCGCCGCCATCGTCGCGTCGCTGCGCTTCTGCGCCGCCAGGAAACTCGCGCTCATCTCGTTGCCGGCAGCGGTCACGCGCTGCGCTTCGGTTTCGTCGGTCATGATTGTCCTTCCGGCTTGCGGTTCGGTCGGGAGAATCGTTCCAATTCGGCACGATTCGCCCGTTTGCTGTCCTATAGCGAAAATCGTAGAAATCTGAGCAGACATCGAAACGATTCGGAACAAGTGGTACTCTCTTAGATGATGAATCGAATGTCATAGCAATGCAGGGGGTCAGATGGGCCGCGGACGTCAGAAAGCCAAGCAGCAGAAAATCGCCAGAAAGCTCAAGTACCTGACCACTGACACGGATTATGACGAGCTCGCGAAGGAACTCGGCGCCCAGGAACCCGGCTCCGGATCGTTCGACCCGTTCTCCGACATCGAATCCAAGTACGCCGACGCCGACTACGCCGCCGAGGAAACCGGGGAGAGCGTCACCGAGAGCGAACAGGGCTACGGCGACGACCTCGACGAATACGCGAAGTGGGCCGCCGAGGCGGCCGCCAAGGCCAGCGACACCGGCGAGATGCCGGCCGCCGGATCCGCTTCCGGTGCCGCCGGCTCCGCAGCCGGCACGGACGCTTCCGGCGAGGCCGACGGCGCCTCGGGTGACGCCGACACGGCTTCCCGTCCCGTTCCCAAGCCCCACAAGCCCATCCCGATGCCAGTGCCGGGCCAGTGGAAGCACTGATATCGGTGCAATAAACGACAAGACGCATGAGCCGGTCACCATATGGTGGCCGGTTTTGTCATTTCCGACACGCTGCAAGCGCCGTAGCGTGAGGCTGATGCCACTGTGACGCCATCATTGGCAAATGATTCACGCAACGAAGTCCCAAGCGTGAGGCGGGTGCCACCGTGAGATCAATATTGTCAGTACGCGCACGCAACGAAGTCATTGGCGTGGGACGGTTGCCACCGTGAGATCAATATTGTCAGTACGCGCACGCAACGAAGTCATTGGCGTGGGACGGTTGCCAATGTCGGGGGTGTCTTGGCAGGTGACTCACGCAACGATGTTGCCATCGGGCGCCATCACGCCCGAGATGGGCTGATCAGCGGCAACAGTGATGACAGGTCGTCGCGTTCGCCGACGGCGGCGATGCGGCCGGCGTCCCGTTCCTCGTTCCAGTTCGTGATGCCGGTGGCGACGCGCAGCCAGACGGCCGGGTCGAGCTCGATGACGTCCGGGGGAGTGAGGTTGTGCGGGTCGCTGGCCGGGCCGTCGAGGATCTTGACGGCGGCGAACGGCGCCACGCGCACCTCGACACCCGGCCCCGGCGCGCGCTTCTGCAGCATATATAAGGAGTAGCGCACCGCCATCGCCATGTCGCGGCGCGGCAGCTTCGGCGCGATAGCCAGGCGGTGTTCCCGTCGCGGGTCCTGATGGGCGGCCTCGATCGCCTGTTCCCTCCACTGGAAAAATGCGGCTTCTCCCGCCGGAATGTCCTGTTCCCTGATCACTGCCATGTGTGCCATTGTACGGCGACGATGCGCGGCGGCGGCCATGCGCGGTGACCATGACAAGGGACCAGGCGTGGCCACGTTGTTCGGCGGATCACGGTCCGGTGTGGGGCCGTTGCGGCAGTCGGGCGACGGTTGACCGGCAACGCGGCGGCCGTCTCAGCGTTGGAATGAAAGTCTTGGCAAGCATGGCGCCAGTTGGGTAGAATCATGCCTCAACGACGCCGGAAAGGGTCGCACGAGGAGGTGGACGAACTGCGCAAGCGAACCATGCAATCATGTCGTCAAGCCATGCATCGGCTGACAATCCGGTTGGCATGTCCGCAAGAAATGATTACGTTTGCAACCTTGCGGGAGTTTGGGCCTCTTCGTTATGTTACGATTATCTCTGAGAACGTATGCACTATCTTCACATGCGCAAAAGAGATTCTGCTGGTACGCAAAGGGGCTTCCTCCTCTTCTCGTCACCCGTTCCCAGATTGCTCACTATCCAAGGGAGTTAGGTTATGACCGAAATGACCGCACCGAAGTCCCCGATTTCCTCGAAGGACTTTGCCGATGAGGTTCGCGAACAACTCAAGTACACTCAGGGCGTGACCCCTGAACAGGCCACGGCCGCCGACGTTTACGTTGCTGCGTCGACCGCTGTCCGCCGCCACCTGATGGATTCCTGGATGAAGACCCAGCAGGACATGGTCAACGGCAACACGAAGGCCGTCGGCTACCTGTCCGCAGAATTCCTGATGGGCCGCCAGCTGCGCAATGCGCTGCTCAACGCCGGCCTGACCGAACAGTTCAACGAGGCCGTCAAGGAACTCGGCTTCGATCCGCAGGACGTCGTCGACGCCGAATACGAGCCGGGCCTCGGCAACGGCGGCCTGGGCCGTCTCGCCGCCTGCTTCATCGATTCGCTCGCGTCGCTGGGCGTGCCGGCCTTCGGCTACGGCATCCAGTACAAGTACGGCATCTTCCGCCAGGAGTTCGACGAGGAAGGCCGCCAGGTCGAGCACCCGGATTACTGGCTCGCCAACGAGGACCCGTGGGGCCATGTCGACTACGGCCGCGACCAGAAGGTCTCCTTCGGCGGCAAGGTCGTCGAGGAAGACGGCAAGCGCGTCTGGCAGCCGGACTGGTCCGTCCGTGCCATCCCGGTCGACTACATGGTTCCGGGCTACGAGTCCGGCCGCGTCAACACGCTGCGCCTGTGGCAGGCCCGCTCCTATGACGAGTTCGACCTCCTCGCCTTCAACAAGTCCGAGTACATGGAGGCCGTCGAGCCGCAGGTCAAGGCCGAGAACATCTCGAAGATCCTGTACCCGGAGGATTCCACCCAGGTCGGCAAGGAACTGCGCCTCGAGCAGCAGTACTTCTTCACCTGCGCCTCCATCCACGACGCCATCCGCGTCTTCTACCCGGGCGAGGACAAGCCGGACCTGACGACGTTCCCGGACAAGATCACGTTCCAGCTCAACGACACCCACCCGGTCATCGGCATCCCGGAGCTCATGCGCGTCCTGATCGACGAGTACGGCTACGACTGGGATACCGCCTGGACGATCACGAACAAGACGTTCAACTACACCTGCCACACGCTGCTGCCGGAAGCGCTGGAAGTCTGGCCGGCCGACCTCATCGGCAAGCTGCTGCCGCGCCACCTCGAGATCATCGAGAAGATCAACGACCAGTTCATGGCCGAGCTCAAGACGCTCACCAAGGACGAGGCCAAGATCGAGCGCATGCGCATCGTCACCGGCGGCGACAAGCCGGCTGTCCGCATGGCCTACCTGGCCACCTACGCGGGCTCGCACGTCAACGGCGTCGCCGAGCTGCACTCGCAGCTGCTCAAGGACGTCACGCTGCGCGACTTCTCGGACCTGTACGATTCGAAGTTCACGAACGTGACCAACGGCGTCACTCCGCGTCGCTTCGTCAAGCTTGCCAATCCGGGCCTGTCCGACCTCATCACCGAGGGCCTCGGCACCGACAAGTGGCTCGAGGACCTCGACCTGCTCGAGGGCCTGGTCCCGCTGGCGCAGGACGACGAGTTCGTCAAGAAGTTCGCCGAAGTCAAGCACCAGAACAAGGTCAGCTTCTCGAACTTCGCGAAGAAGGAATACGGCTACGACGTCGACCCGAACACGATGTTCAACACGATGATCAAGCGCCTGCACGAGTACAAGCGCCAGTCGCTGAAGATCCTCGAGGTCATCGCCCAGTACGCCGACATCAAGTCCGGCAAGGTCAAGATCGAGGACGTCACGCCGCGCACGATCATCTTCGGCGCGAAGTCGGCCCCGGGCTACTACATGGCCAAGCTGACGATCCAGCTGATCAACAACGTCGCCCGCGTCATCAACAACGACCCGGACATCAAGGGCAAGCTGAACATCATCTTCCCGGTCAACTACAACATCCGCGTGGCCCAGAACCTCATCCCGGCCACCGAGCTCGACGAGCAGATCTCGCAGGCCGGCAAGGAGGCCTCGGGCACGTCGAACATGAAGTTCGCGCTCAACGGCGCCCTGACGGTTGGCACCCTCGACGGTGCCAACGTCGAGATCCGCGCCCGCGTCGGCGCCGACAACTTCTTCTTGTTCGGCATGACCGTCGACGAGGTCGAGGCGATGTACGCCAACGGCTACAACCCGGCGAAGTACTACGAGTCCGATCCGCGCCTGAAGGCCGCGATCGACATGGTGGCCGGCGGCACGTTCTCGAACGGCGACCGCAACACCTACGCGCCGCTCGTCTCCGACTGGCTGACCAAGGACTGGTTCATGACGCTGGCCGACTTCACGGCCTACCACGACATCCAGTCGCAGATCGAGACGCTGTACGCCGACCAGCTCGAGTGGAACCGCAAGGCCCTGCTCAACACGGCCAACTCCGGCTACTTCAGCTCCGACCGCTCCATCGAGGACTACCTCGAGCGCGTCTGGATGACCGGCCCGCTCAAGTGAGTCGAGACGGTCGTCTCGCCCTGGCCGGATGAATCGTTCGAAACAGCGAACGATTCATCCGGCCGGACGGCCGACTGGACATGAGAAGTCCCGCTTTCCCCGAACATTCGGGAAAGCGGGACTTCCTGCGTTTGTCTTCTGGATGTCACAAACCTGAGCGACGACAAAACGAACGGGCCCCGCGTGCGTGACGCGGGGCCCGTTCGACGCTTGCGAGAAGCGACTCAGGCTTCCTTGGCCGCGGCCGGAGCGGCATCGGCCGGCTTGGCGTCGTCCTCGGCGTCCTCGTCCTTGTCCTTCGACAGGCTGAGGTCGACCGGCGACGAGCTGTTCTCCCACGGCTCCTCCCACGGATCATAATCCGGGTTCTGCTGCTTGTAGATGTACAGGCCGACCACGCCGGCCAGCAGTGCGCCGAAGAGCAGCGCGAAGAACTTCCAACCGTTAGAAGACTTGTTCTTCATGACGGCTCCTTTCCGTGTATTGTGAGCGGCTGCTTCGGTTCCCCGAAGAGTCCTGCCTTCCATCATAAAGCCATTTTTCGCGCCTTCGGACAGGATTGTGCCGATAGCAAGCCAACAGCCAGCATTTTCCCGGTTTTCCGCGGCCGCCGCGCGCCCGGCTACCGGACAGCGGCCGGCGGACTGTCGTGGGAATCGTGCCGTCCGTCGTCCAATTCGGCACGATTCCGCCGTCTCCTGAAGCCGGCTGCCGGCTGGTACCGTTGCAGTATGGCAAGTTTCAGTCTGTTTCCCGATTCGCCGCGGCTGTCGCAGGTGTTCTCGCGGCGGCGGTTCCGCGTGCGGTGGCGCAACAACGATCCCGTCCTGACCGAGCTGATCATCGTCGTCTGCGTCGTCGTCTGGATTCTCGAGATGCTGTTCCGTTTCACGTGGCGCACCGGCTACGCGGCGCTGCTCGATTTCGGCATGTTCCAGCCGGCGACGGCGCTGTGGCACCCGTGGACGTTCGTCACGTCGATGTTCCTGCATTCGCCGTCGTCGCTGTGGCACATCCTGTTCAACATGCTGACGCTGTGGGCGATCGGGCCGTTCCTGGAACGACTGATGGGCCACTGGCCGTACCTTATTCTCTACGTGCTGTCCGGCATCGGCGGCAACGTCGGCATGATGGCGTGGGCGGCGTTCGGCTCGTCGGCCGGCAGCGGCAGCGGCACCGTCGCGTCGGTGCTCGGGCTGACCGGCACCGAATGGTACAGCGCCTGCTACGGCGCGTCCGGCGCGCTGTTCGGCCTGTTCGCCGCCATGCTCGTCGTGTACAGGAAGGTCGGCGAGGACCTGCGCTCGGCACTTGTCTGGATGATCATCAACTTCCTGATGCCGGTCGTCATCCCGAACATCGCGTGGCAGGCGCACGTCTTCGGCTTCCTCGTCGGCGGCATCCTGACCATGCTGCTGATCTATGGTCCGATTCGCGCGCTGAGAATCCGGCCCCTGCTGCTTCGCTCGGTCATCTACGGCATTGTCATGCTGCTGATACTTGTCGTGATCGTCGTCCTGTGCAACACCGTCAACCCGCTCCTCGCGCTGTCCTCGGTGATCACGATCCCGAGCGCGTAAGTTGTCCGGGCGGCGGGGCGGTCTTCTTGCTCGCCCCGAAAATAATCCCCTGGAAGGGGATCGGCGAGGCGTAGCCGAGCCGAGGGGTCGACTTGCGAAACGCAAGTGGTGACGTTCCGTAAGTCGACCCCTCGCTTCGCGGCTACGCCGCTCAGCGATCCCCTTCCAGGGGATTATTTTTGGGCGTTTTCGAATTACATCGGTGTAGTTTTCCACCGTCTGTGGAAAATGGTGTGGAAAAGCTGGGGAAAGGCGTTGGATAACCGTGAAAGTTTTCCACACAGTTTCCCACAAAACCGCTATTTCCTTGAGTTTCCAAGCGCAGTGCATGTGGAAAACTGGTTTTCCACAGCCGGTTTCGGCGGCAAAACGGACCACTAGACCTAGGGTTTTCCACCGGATCGGCGCCTATATAGGGTTTCAATCTTGAAGAAATTGTCAGCAAAACCTGAACGTCCGCTGAACGTCGGGGGAAATGTGGATAACTGGCCGGCCATGGGGGAAGAATCGTCGCCGCGCTACGCGTCGAGCTTCGGCTGCAGGCCACGGCTCTTCTCGACGGCGTTGTCCTGACCGCAGACGGCGAGCCAGTTCGCGAGCAGGCGGTAGCCGTCCTGCGTCATCACCGACTCCGGATGGAACTGCACGGCGTACAGCGGCAGCTCGCGGTGACGGATCGCCTGGATGATCCGGTCGCCGTCGGCCGTCCACGCCGTCACCTCGAGGTCGTCCGGCACCGAGCCGGGCTCGACGGCGAGCGAATGGTAGCGCGTCGCCGTCATCGGGTTGGCGACGCCGGCGAAGATCTCGTCGTCGACATGCTCGACCGGACTCGTCTTGCCGTGCATGATCGTCGGCGCGTGGCCGACCGTGCAGCCATACACTTCCGCCAGCGCCTGCATGCCGAGGCAGACGCCGAACATCGGCTTCTTCTCGGCGGCGCAGCGCCGGATGACATCCTCGGAGACGCCGGAATCGGCCGGCGCGCCCGGGCCGGGGGAGATCAGCACGCCGTCGTACTCGTCGAGCAGCCCGTCGGCGGCCGGATCGAGCGCGTCGTTGCGCACGACGTCGACGCTCGCGCCGAGTGTCTTGAGATAGCCGACAATCGTGTAGACAAACGAATCGTAGTTGTCGATTACGAGAATCCGTGCCGAGTCAGTCATCATGCCCGCTTTCCGTCAAGCTTCCGTTGCGTCGCCGTGAACGATTCCCTCGTTCACGCCTGTGTCCCAGTCTACGGTCCCGGTCCCTCCCGTTCGGCCAACTGCCCACTCTCCGTGCATTCTCCGGTGCCCTGCCACCTGCACGTGGCGCCAGACGGTGAGGGGTTATGGAGGCAGGGGCGGGGTGGGCGAGCGGGCGCAAGCCCGTGGTCAGGAGTGGAACAATGCGGGCTTGTGGAGGCCGGAGGATGGAGGACAGGTCCAGGCCCGTGCCGTGACAGTTGGCACGGCGCCTTGTGGACGCATGGCGAATTGTCGCGGGAATCGTTCGGCATTGCAGGCGACGGTGCGGTAACGTGGGAGGACTACGGAAACGGGGTGGCGATGGGGACACAGGGAAACTTGGCGGCGACGCGACGCCGACGGCGCAGGCGGGGAGTGGCGGCGGCGACGCTGCTGGCCGAGCTGCTGATCACGTTCGCCGGCGTCTGCGGACTCTATCTCGGCTGGATGGAGTGGTGGACCGGCGTCGAGTCGGAGCATGCGCAGCTCGCGCAGCGCGCCGACAGCGGTTGGGCGACGACGGTCGATGACGGCGCCGACGGCACCGTCTCGATCGCCGAGCCGCAGGATGGCGACCCGCCCGTCCAGCCGACGTCGGCCGACGTCGGCGAGCTGATGGGCGTCGTCTACATCCCGCGATTCGGCGACGGCTGGAACCGCAACCTCGTGCAGGGTACCGAGCTCGCGCAGCTCGACCTCGCCGGCCTTGGCCACTACGTCAACACGCAGATGCCCGGCGCCCTCGGCAACGTCGCGATCGCCGGCCACCGCAACGGCTACGGCCAGCCGCTCGGCGACATCGACAAGCTGCAGGCCGGCGACGCGATCGTCATCCGCACGCAGGACTACTGGTACGTCTACGAGTACACGAGCTACCGGATCGTGACCGCCGACGACACTTCGGTCATCGTCGACAATCCGGAGGACCCCGGTGCCGCGCCGACGAAACGGATGATCACGCTGACGACCTGCGAGCCGAAATACTCGACGCCGACGCACCGCTGGATTGCGTACGGCGAGCTGAAATACTGGGCGAAGGTTGCCGACGGCATTCCCGCCGAGCTCGCCGACACGACCGCCGGCGGCGACGTCGTCTTCGCGGCCGCATCCAGCTCGCCAAACGTGTTCGTCAGCATCGGCTCGATGACGCCGTTCTTCGTCGCGCTGCTGGTCGCCTATTGCGTGCTGTTCCTGCTCGCCGCCGCCATCTGGCGCTGGCCGGCACTGCGCGCCGTCAGGGCATGGAAACTCGGCATGAACGATTCGTCCGGTTCGGTCGCCGCCACGGCCATGGCCGGCGGCGGTACCGGAAGCGGCGGTGCATCCGGAAGTGGCGGCCGCGCCGAAGGCAACCGGCGCCGGCGACGCGGCCGGCCCGTCAAGCCGAAGGAACCCGGCTACGGCTTCTACTCGTGGCTGCTGCGCCACCAGCCCGGCCCGGCTCCGGTGCGCTGGCTCCTCGTGATCCTGCTGCTGCTTGCCGCCAGCGCCGCCGTCATGCAATGGCTCTGCCCCTGGGCCTCCAGCACGATCCCGTTCCTGCGCGCGATGAGCAACTACACCGTCGCCTCCTGAGGTTCCCGGCCGGTTCCGCCCTCATCCGCGCCGCTCCGTCCTCCGTCGTGCTCCTGCATGTCGCCAGCCCGGGCTCGTGACATGCAGGAGCACGACGGAGGACGGACTGTTTGCCGCATTATGCGGAGCTGTTCGGAGCACCACGTATAAATAAGAGAAATGATATATGGATGGGCGCCGGGGAATTGAACCGCCGGAGCCAGGTTCACAGCTTCCACGCGTACGATGCGATGTTGCACAATGCCGGCACGGTCCGGTACAGTAATGGCTTTTGTGCAAAGAGCCGCCCGGCGAATTGGCATGGTTTGTTCGGGAGCGTAGGATGGAACAAGCATTCAGAAAGGGACTACAATGAGCGTTCTTGACCGTTTCGAGAAGAGCGTCGAAGGCGCGGTGAACGGTGTTTTTGCGAAGTTTGGCTCCAAGGACCTCCAGCCGGTCGACCTGTCGAGCGCGCTCGAGCGCGAGATCGACGCCGAGGCGATGCCGGTCGGCCGCGACCGAACGGTGGCGCCGAACGAGTACCGGTTCAAGCTGAGCACCGCCGACTTCGACCGCATCGACCAGTGGGGTTCCGAGGCGCTGGCCAACGAGCTCGCCGACAACCTCACGCAGTACGCGAAGAGCCAGCACTACGCGTTCGTCGGCCCTGTCGTCGTCATCTTCGAGGAGGATCTTGACCTGACGAAGGGCAACTTCAAGCTCACCAGCGAGTCCGTGCAGGGCAACGCCGTCCCGGTGACGACGGACGCCCAGACGCAGGACTGCCCGATGCTCGAGGTCAACAACAGCCAGTACCTGCTGACGAAGGACAAGACAATCATCGGTCGCGGCTCCGGCTGCGACATCGTCATCGACGACCCGGGCATCTCCCGCAAGCACCTCGAGATCGACATCACCGAGAACGGCGTCGTCGCCCGCGATCTCGGCTCGACGAACGGCACCTATGTCGAGGGCCATCAGGTCCCGGCCGCCACGCTGCTCGACGGCAACACGATCACGATCGGCCGCACCCGCATCCTGTACTGGGCCTCCTCGCAGGACCAGGAATAAGGAAGGGCCAGCCCGCCCCCGACCACGCACTCCTAGCCTATGATTACCGAACTGACTTTCACGGCGCTGAAATACGGATTCCTCATCCTGTTGTGGGTATTCGTATGGCTCACCGTACGCTCCCTGTACCGGGACGTCGAGGTGTTCAGCCCGCACAAATCGCGCGCACGCCGCCGCAAGGACCGCCAAGCTCGCAAGACCGCCCAGTCCCCGGCCCCGAGCGCCCGTCCCGCGCGTGCCAGCAAGATGCCGCCGACCGGAGACATGCCCTCCGCGCCGGCGCCCGTGCGTGCCGCCGCGAAAGCCAACGCCGCCACGGCTCCCGGCGGACCGTCGCTGCTCGTCATCATCGACGGGCCGCTCGCCGGCACGTCGGTGCCGCTCAACGACGGCGCCTCGATCACGCTCGGCCGCGCGGCATCCAACACCGTCGTGCTCGACGACGAGTTCGTCTCGTCGCACCACGCACGCGTCTACCGTGACCCGGCCAGCCAGTCCTGGGCCATCGAGGACCTGAACAGTACCAACGGCACTATCGTGAACCAGCAGCGGATCAGCGCGCCGACGATGCTCGCGCCCCGCATTCCCGTTCGGATTGGCGCCACCACCTTCGAACTGAGGTGACCATGGCTCCATTGTCGAACGATTCCTCCCGCATACCGCTTCCGCCGACGTTCGGCGCCGCGCCGATCATGACGGCCGACGCCGGAGCCGGCTCCGGCTCGGCTTCCGACGCCGGCCTGCCGACGGCGAAGCTTGCCCAGCCGGGCCGCTCCGCGCAGCCGGCCCAGTCGGCCCCGCTCTACATGTACTCGACGACGGTCTCCGACGTCGGCACCGTGCGCTCGAACAACCAGGACTCGTCGTTCGCCGGCGAGCACCTCGTCGCCGTCTGCGACGGCATGGGCGGCCATGCCGGCGGCGACACGGCGTCGACAATCGCCGTGCGCTCGCTCGCCCACATCGAGACGGCCGACGCCGACGGCGACGTCGCGCACGAGGCGCAGATCATGGAGACGTCGGTCATGGCGGCCCACGACGCGATCGTCGGCAAGGCCAAGCGCGAACGCAAGCTCGCCGGCATGGGCACCACCATCACGGCGATGTCGCTCGTCTCCGGCTACTGGGTCATCGCCCACATCGGCGATTCGCGCGCCTACCTGCTGCGCAACGGCCACCTGCAGCACCTGACGACCGACCACAGCTACGTCCAGCACCTCATCGACACGAAGCGCATCTCCGAGTCGGAGGCGCGCAACCATCCGCAACGCAACGTCGTCATGCGCGTGCTCGGCGACTTCGACATCGACGCGCACCCCGACATCGCCGTGCGCAAGGCCGCGCCGGGCGACCGGCTGCTGCTGTGCTCGGACGGCCTGTGCGGCGTGCTCAAGGACCAGACGATCCAGGAGACGATGCTCGCCCACTCGAATCCGGAGGAGTGCGCGCAGACGCTCGTCGGCATGGCGCTCAAGGCCGGATCGACCGACAACGTCACGGCCGTCATCGCCGACGCGACGCTGGCGCTCAACGCCGGCAAGTTCGACCTGCCGCACCAGACGCCGCTGATCGGCGGCGCGGCCAGCCAGAACATGGCGGCCATCGCCGACATCATCCACGAGCCGGTCGCCAGCGCGCCGGCGCTCGTCAACGGCAAGGATTCGCCGGCCCAGCGGGCCGCCGCGCTCGCGCAGGGCGTCGCCGCCGGAGCGGCCGCCGCGGCCGCCGCCAGCGGCGCGCACAAGGCCTCGAAGGGCGGATCGTCCGACAATTCGCCGGCGCACGCCAAGGCGGCCCAGAACGCCGCCCACGCCGCGCAACCGTCCGCCGACGCCGTCACGCAGCAGATCGCCGTGCCGAGCGACGTGCGTGAGAAGAACGGCGAGCGTCCCGACCTCGACACCGGCGAGATTCCGGTCGTCCAGAAGAATGACGGCCGCTTCTCCGCCGACCCGAACGATCCGGAGGTCGCCAAGGCCATCCACAAGGAGCAGCTGGAAGAGAAGAAGGCCGTCCGCTCGCGCAAATTTCGCAACCGCGTCATTGGAACTGTGGTTACCCTGGTTCTGATCGCCGCCGTCGCCGTCGGCGGCTGGCTCGCGTACATGTGGAGCCAGACGCAGTACTACATCGGCAACGACAACGGCACCGTCGCGATCTACCAGGGCGTGCCCACGAACATCTTCGGCCTCGAGCTGTCGCACGTCGCCGCGAAGACCGACATCAAGACCGACGAGCTGCCCGAGCAGTGGCAGGACCGCATCGAGGCCGGCATCACGTTCGACAACTACGAGGACGCCGTCGAGCACGTCGACCTGATCAAGGACCAGTGGCAGGAGCTGCAGGACAAGAAGGCGAAGGAATCGACGGAATTGAAGTCGCCGAGCAGCTCGGCAAGTTCCAGCAGTTCGGCCAGTTCAAGCAGTTCGGCGAGTTCCGGCGGCTCGGCCAGCAGTTCGGGCGATTCGTCCTCCTCGCCGTCCGCGACCACGCAAGGCGGTGCCGACTGATGGCCAGGCAAATCCGCTACCTGTTCCTGCTGCTGCTTGCCGTGGGCATCGGCGCGCTGGGCTTTTTCCAGATGTTCGAGCGCACCGCCACGCCGCCGACCGGCACGATGACGTGGCTGCTGATCGCGGCCGCCGTCATGTTCCTCGTCAGCTGGGCCCTCGTCACGAAGTTCCAGCCCTACGCCAACCAGGCCGTCTGCATCTGCGCGTTCATGCTCACCGCGCTCGGCGTGCTGATGATCGCGCGCATCGACCGCGAGAACGACACGGCCGTCGCCGAACGGCAGCTCATGTGGCTGCTGCTCGCGCTCGTCGGCTTCGACCTGCTCGTCGTGTTCATGCGCGACTACCGCGTGCTCAAGCGCTTCTCGTACGTCAGCATGGTCATCGGCCTCGTGCTGCTGCTGAGCCCGATGGTGCCCGGCCTGGGCCGCGAGGCGAACGGCTCGCGCATCTGGATCGGCATCGGCCCGTATTCGCTGCAGCCGAGCGAGTTCGCCAAGCTGTTTCTCGCGTTCTTCTTCGCCGGCTACCTGTTCAGCCACCGCGACCAGCTGTCGGTCGGCGGCAAGAAGGTGCTCGGCCTGCGCCTGCCGCGCCTCAAGGACCTCGGCCCGATCATCGTCGTCTGGGTGGCCGCGATGGGCGTGCTGATCCTGCAGAAGGACCTCGGCACGTCGCTGATGTTCTTCGCGATGTTCGTCGCGATGCTGTACGTCGCGACCGACCGCCCGAGCTGGCTCGTCATCGGCGGCCTCGCGTTCGCCGTCGGCTGCGTCGTCGCCGCGAAGGTCTTCGCGCACGTCGGCTACCGCGTCGACGCGTGGCTGCACCCGTTCGACTCGGCGATCTACGGCCGCGCGTACGGCAGCTCGTACCAGCTCGTCACCGGCATCTTCGGCCTCGCCAACGGCGGCCTGACCGGCACCGGCCTCGGCAACGGCTACCCGGCGATCACGCCGCTGGCCAACTCGGACTTCATCTTCTCGTCGATCGGCGAGGAACTCGGCCTGGCCGGCGTCTTCGTCGTGCTCGTGCTGTACCTGCTCATCGTCGCGATCGGACTGCTCGCGTCGATGAAGATCAAGGACGGCTTCGGCAAGCTGCTCGCCAGCGGCCTCGCGTTCACGATGGCGTTCCAGGTCTTCACCGTCGTCGGCGGCATCACGCTCGTCATCCCGCTGACCGGCCTGACGCTGCCGTTCATGGCGGCCGGCGGCTCGTCGCTCGTCGCGAACTACCTGCTCGTCGCGCTGCTCGTCGTCGTCTCGAACGCCGCGAACAAGCCGGAAGCCGACATCTCGAGCGACACGTTCCAGATGGAAGCGGTCGCCGCGCTGCAGGAAAAGAACCGCCAGCGCGCCGCCGCCGTGCGCCAGCCGCGCTCGGTCGTGTCGGCAGGCACCGAAGAGAACGGGGAGAATCGTTCCGGTAATCCGGACGATTCGCACGATGCTTCCGACGGCGAGCTGACCGACATCCTGCCGCCGACGACTGGCTGGCCGACCACGGGAGGTGCCCGTTGAACCGCAACCTGCGACAGATCTTCACGGCCGTCATCGTGCTGTTCGTCGTGCTCGGCATCGCGGCGTCGCTGATCATGGTCGTCAACGCGAACAAGCTCGACAACGACTCGCGGAACGTGCGCGCGCTGTACGAGCAGTACGATTCGCCGCGCGGATCGATCCTCGCCTCCGACGGCACCGTCATCGCGAAGTCCGACCCGTCCGACGACTCGTTCCAGTACCAGCGGTCCTATTCCAGCGGCGACCTGTACGCCGCCGTCACCGGCTACTTCTCGGTGACCAGCAACGCCGACCGCGGCATCGAGGCGAGCCGCAACAGCCTGCTGACCGGCGATTCCGACTCGATGTTCTGGCAGCGGCTCAAGGCGATGCTGACCGGCACCGACAACGAGGGCGCGACGATCGAGACGTCGATCGACCCGAAGATCCAGCAGGCCGCCTACGACGCGCTCGGCGACAACGACGGCGCGGCCGTCGCGATCGAGCCGAGCACCGGCCGCATCCTCGCGATGGTGAGCACGCCGAGCTACGACCCGAACACGCTGGCCAGCCACGACACGACGGCTGCGAACGCGGCCTACTCGGCGCTCGCCAGCGACTCGTCGAACCCGATGCTCAACCGCGCGATCTCGCAGCTGTACCCGCCGGGGTCCACGTTCAAGACCGTCGTCATGGCGACGGCGCTCGAGTCCGGCAAGTACGACCTCGACACGCAGATCCCGGCCGGCGCGAGCTACACGCTGCCCGGCACGGCGACGTCGCTGACGAACGCGTCGACCGGCGGCAACGGCACCGACGGCACGATCTCGCTCGAGGACGCGCTCGCGTACTCGTCGAACACGGCGTTCGCGCAGCTCGGCGTGGCGCTCGGCGACGACGCGATCTCCGACATGGCGCAGAAGCTCGGCTTCGACAAGACGATCACCGTCGACGGCACCGACGCGACCGGCACGCCGATGACGGCCGTCGCCTCGTCGTTCCCGACCGACGTGACGGCCGACAAGCTGGCCCTCGCCTCGATCGGCCAGGGCGACACGCTCGAGACGCCGCTGCAGAACGCGATGATCGCCGCGGCGATCGCGAACGACGGCAAGCTGATGCAGCCGACGCTCGTCGACCGCGTCCGGTACGCCGACCTGTCCGTCATGCCGGACACGACGCCGACCGTCATGAGCCAGCCGTTCAGCGCCGACACCGCGAACAAGATCACGACGGCGATGGAGTCCGTCGTGACGAAGGAGAACCAGAACCTCGAGATCGACGGCGTCAACGTGGCCGCGAAGACCGGCACCGCCCAGATCGGCGAGAACAACGAATCGATCGACGGATGGGTCATCGGCTTCGCCCCGGCCGAAGATCCGGTCATCGCCGTGGCGGTGGTCGTCCACAACGTCGATCTGTACGGCTCGTTTGCCGCGGGCCCGATCATGAAGGCAATGATGGAGGAGGCGCTCAGCGAATGAAACTCATCGAAGGCCAGCTCATTCACCGCCGATACCGGCTGGATTCGCGCCTGGCACAGGGCGGCATGGGGGAAGTCTGGAAAGGCTACGACATCCAGCTTGGCCGGCCCGTCGCGATCAAGGCGCTGCGGACCGACACGACGAACCAGGAGTCCAAGCTCCGCCGACTGCGCGCCGAGGCCCGCAATTCCGCCAACCTCGCGCACCCCAACATCGCCGCGCTGTTCGAGTACTACGAGCACGACGGCATCGGCTTCATCATCATGGAGTACGTGCCGAGCAAGTCGCTCGCCGACCTGTTCCACGAGCTCGACGGGCCGATGCCGGCCATCGACCTGCTGCCCATCCTGACCCAGACGGCGCGCGGCCTGTTCGTCGCGCATTCGCACGGCATCATCCACCGCGACGTCAAGCCGGCCAACATCATGGTGTCCGACAACGGCGAGGTCAAGATCACCGACTTCGGCGTCTCCTACTCGACGAACCAGGAACAGATCACGCAGGACGGCATGGTCGTCGGCACGGCCCAGTACATCTCGCCGGAGCAGGCGCAGGGCCAGCAGGCCACGCCGCAGTCCGACATCTACTCGCTGGGCGTCGTGGCCTATGAAGGACTCTGCGGCCATCGCCCGTTCACCGGCGCCACGCCCGTCGACATCGCCGCGGCCCACGTCAACAACCCGGTACCGCCGCTGCCGGACACCGTCGACGTGCAGCTGTCGCAGTTCGTCATGTCGATGCTCGCGAAGGATCCGCTCGACCGGCCGAAGGACGCGCTGACGGTCGCGAGGATCTTCACGAGGATCGAGCGCCGCCTGCTCGACCAGCAGGCCGCCCGCGCCGAGCAGCCGACGATGGCGTATGGCCGGCGCGTGCCGCGCCGCGTGGCCAGCGCCCCGCACCACGATCCGCTGACGCATTCGGCCAACGGCTACCGCTTCGTCGACCCGTCGCTCGACCCCGACTACGGCGTCCCCGACACCGGCGAGCACGCCGCCTACCAGCTCCACGACTATCGCGACGTCCACGGCACGATGCCGTCGCAAGCCCGATCCGACCGCCCTTCGGGGGAAACGGAGGAATCACATGAGTAGCCAGATGCCCGCGACCCTCGACGGTGGGCGCTACCAGCTCGGCCAGCTTGTCGGCCGCGGCGGCATGGCCGAGGTCCATGTCGCCCTCGACACCCGCCTCGGACGCACCGTCGCGATCAAGATGATGCGCGCCGACTTCGCGAACGACGAGATCTTCCTGACGCGTTTCCGCCGCGAGGCCCACTCGGTCGCGCAGATGAACAACCCGAACATCGTCAACATCTACGATTCGGGCGAGGAGACGATCGCGCTCGACAACGGCCAGACCGAACGCATCCCGTACCTCGTCATGGAGTACGTCAAGGGCCAGACGCTGCGCGACATCATCAAGGCCAACGGCCCGCTGTCGCAGCGCGACACCGAACACGTGATGATCGGCCTGCTGTCGGCGCTCGAGTACTCGCACCGCATGGGCATCATCCACCGCGACATCAAGCCCGGCAACATCATGATTTCCGAGCAGGGCGTCGTCAAGGTCATGGACTTCGGCATCGCCCGCGCGCTCGACGACTCGGCGACGACGATGACGCAGTCGCAGGGCGTCGTCGGCACGGCCCAGTACCTGTCCCCGGAACAGGCGCGCGGCGAGACCGTCGACATGCGCTCCGACCTGTACTCGGCCGGCTGCGTGCTCTACGAGATGCTGACCGGCCGCGCCCCGTTCACCGGCGACTCGGCCGTCGCGATCGCCTACCAGCACGTCTCGGAAGTGGCCACGCCGCCGTCCGCGATCGTGCCCGGCCTGCCGGCCATGTGGGACTCGATCTGCGCCAAGGCGATGGCCAAGGACCGGCAGAATCGTTACTCCACGGCGACGCAGTTCAAGAACGACATCCTGACGTTCATGAGCGGCGGCCAGCCGGTCGCCGCGGCCGTCAACCCGCTGACCGACCTGACGGCGACGAAGGCCGCCACGACGGTGATGACGCCGACCGCCGGCGAGGCCGGCTCGACGACGACGCAGTTCAACCCGGCGACCGGACAGTTCGAGCAGGTGCCCGCCGCCGAGACGACGAACACCGGCACGCGGCTGGCCGCGCGCAAGGAAGCCGAGGCGAAGAAGCGCAAGAAGCGGATCGTCGTGACCGTCATCGTCGTCTGCGTGCTGCTCGTCGCCGGCATCGTCGGCGGCTGGCTGTGGTGGAACTCGCAGCGCGACACCGTGACGATGGTGACGGTGCCGACGTTCAACTCGACGACGACCGAAGACCGCGCGAAGCAGCAGCTCGAGGCCCTCGGCCTCAACATCAAGGTCGAGGAGGACACCGACTCGGCGCTCGCGAAGGGCACGTTCACGAAGCAGTCGCCGGCCGGCGGCACGTCGGTCGCGCAGGGCTCGACCGTCACCGTCTGGTTCTCGGCCGGCCCGGCCTCCGTCTCGGTGCCGGACGTCTCCGGCTACTCGCAGGACGAGGCGCGCACGACGCTCGAGAACGCCGGCTTCACCGTCTCGACGGCTGTGCAGAGCGAGGACTCCGCGACGATCCCGAAGGATGACGTCACCCGCACCGACCCGGCCGCCGGCACGACCGTCGACAAGGGCTCGACGATCAAGCTGTACGTCTCGACCGGCATGACGACGGTTCCGAGCAACCTCGTCGGCATGAGCCAGGACGACGCAATCACGGCGATCAAGAACGCCGGCCTGACCTCGTCGATCGAATCGGAATACTCGGATAGCGTCGCCGCCGGCAACGTCATCAGCGTCTCGCCGTCCGCCGGCACGACGGTCTCGCAGGGCGACCTCGTCACCGTCACCGTCTCGCTCGGCCCCGAGCAGGTCACCATCCCGACGATCCCGAGCGGCACGACGCTCGCCTCCGCCAAGCAGATCCTCGAGGCCTCCGGCTTCGCGGTCTCCGTCAGCGGTCCGAGCGACGACGACGCCGTCGTGACGAACGTCTCCCCGGCCGCCGGCACGACCGTCGACAAGGGCTCCACCGTCACGCTGACGACGCAGGCCGCCTCCTCCGGCGACGAATCGTCCTCGTCGTCCTCGTCCTCCTCCTCGGAATCCCCGTCCTCCTCGCATTCGAGCTCCTCGTCCTCCTCGAGTTCGAGCAGCAAGAAGAAGGACTGACCAGCCGTCATGCAGCCTTCCCCGGAAACGCTCGCGTTCGTCGAGGCGCACGCGGGCGAGGATGTTCGCCAGCTGGCGCTGGCGGCCGGCGGCCGCAAGACGCCGGCGGGCGTCGACCTGCCGTTCGCACTCGACCAGATCGCCGGCCGCCAGGCCGCGCGCCGCAAGCTGCCGTCGTGGGCCGCCGCGCCCGGCATCCTCTACCCGCCGCACCTCGCGATGGAACAGTGCTCGTCGGAGCGCACCGCCGCCGCGAAGCTCGCGTTCCTGCGCTCGCTGTTCCCGACTTCGAACGATTCGTCCGGCATGTTCGCCGGCACGCTCGTCGACCTGACCGGCGGATTCGGCGTCGACTTCTCGACATTGGCGCGCGGGTTCCGGCATGCCGTCTACGTCGAGCGGCAGGAACAGCTGTGCGAACTCGTGCGGCACAATGTCCATGCGCTCGGGCTCGATGACGGACGAATCGTCACCATGGTCAACGGCGACGGCACCGGCTACCTGACGGCCGAGCTGACCGCCGCCGATCCCGTCGATGTCATCTATGTCGATCCGGCGCGGCGCGACGGCCACGGTGGCCGCACGTACGCGATCGCCGACTGCACGCCGGACGTGCTCGCGCTCGCGCCGGCGCTGGTGAGCCGCGGGCGGATCGTCATGATCAAGCTGTCGCCGATGCTCGACGTCGACAAGACCGTCGCCGACTTCGAGGCCGCCGGCGCGCACGTCGCCGCCGTCCTGCTCATCGCCAGCGACGGCGACTGCAAGGAGCTGACCGTCGTGCTGCAGGGAAGCAGCGGCCACGATTCGTCCGTGCCGGCTGGATCCCCGGCCGGGCCGGCGACCGACCCTGCCCGCCTGGTCTGCATCGACGACGACTCGACCGTCGAGTTCGCGATGGGGGAGCGGCACGGGACTGCCGTGGACGGGGCCGGTGCCGTAGCAATCGCGGACGGCGCGGCCTGCCAGCCGCATGCCGCGGCCGGCCAGGGCGGGATCGCCGCCGTTCCGCTGACGGAGGCGACGCACCTGTTCGAGCCGAATCCGGCCGTCATGAAGGCCGGATGCTGGCGGGCCGTGGAGGAGCGGTTCGGCGTCGCGCAGGTCGGGCCGAATTCGCACCTGTTCACGGCGGACCACGATGTGCCGGACTTCCCGGGAAGACGATTCGAGATCGTGCGGGAAGGATCGTTCAACAAGAAGGAGATCCGCCGCGTGCTCGACGGCGTGACGAAGGCGAACGTCGCCGTGCGCAACTTCCCGATGCCGGTCGCCGCGCTGCGAAAGAAACTCAAGCTCAAGGACGGCGGCGCCGACTACCTCTTCGCGACGACCGCCGCTACCGTCGACGCTTCCGGCCGCCCCGGCAAGCCCGAGCACGTCCTGCTGCTGTGCCGGAAGGCCCAATAAACAATCCCCCGGAAGGGGATCGGCGTGACGATCACCGAGACGATCACCGAGACGCGGGCATCCTGAACACAACAATCCCCTGGAAGGGGATCAGCGAGGCCAGGCCGAGCCGAAGGGTCGACTTGCGGAACGCAACTGGCTGGTGTGCAAGTCGGCCCTTCGCTTCGCGGCCATGCCGCCCAGCGATTCCCTTCCAGGGGATTAGGTATGCAGAAAGTGGGATTGGGTACGCGGAAAGTCAGCGCCACCACATCGTCATGATGAAGCCGACCATGATGAACGCGAACGCGATGAGCAGGTTCCACTGGTGGATGCCCGGGATTGGGTAGTCGTAGGTCAGGTAGAACACGACGGCCCACACCAGGCCGATGATCATCAGCGCGCAGAACAGCGGGACAAACCAGCCCGGGTTCGCCTTCGTGCCCTTGATCGATTCCTCCACGCGCTTCGTGTTCTCGCTCTGGCGCGCCATCATGCGGCGCATCTGCGGCGTCATGTCCTTCTTGTTGATCGCGGCGTTGAGGACGGCCTCGACCTTGTCCATCGGGATGTCGTCGTCGTTGTCCTCGTCGTCGGTGACGGTGTCCTCCGCGTCGGCGGCCGCGTCACCTTCCTCGACGACTTCGGTCTCCTCGGTCTCCGTCACGCCGTCAGCGTCGGCGGCATCGTCGGCATCGGCGACGACGTCCTCGGTAACGTCCTCGGTCACGGTCGTCGTCGCGGTGGCGGTCGCGGTGTCCTGGTCGGCCGTCGCGGACTGCATGTCCTTGTCCCCGGCGGCTTCGTGCAGCTCTTCGTCAGCCATTTGTCTAGTCTCCTTTAATAGGCTAAGAAGCTATCATAGTGGCAACTCGCGGACGTGTGTGGACAATCGGTCGAGCAGCGCTGAAAATCCTTGCGTTCGCGGCCGCCGGCTGGGAGAATTACAGGGTTCGCACGATTCTTCCGGCACCGTCGCCGGCGGAACATTGTCCGGGAAAGGAGCGGGCGTGGCGAGACACTCGATGAAGCATCGCGGCCGCAAGTCGCTGGCGGGCAGCATCGCCGTCATGCTCGTCGTCGCCCTCGTCGGTTTCCTCGTCTCGACGAACATCCGCGTGAACAGCTCGGCGACCGTCTCGAACGACACGGCCGAGCTCATCGAGCAGCGCGTCGCCAAGGTCAACGAGCTGCAGGAACAGGTCAACGACCTGTCGGCGCAGGTCGACAAGCTCTCGTCGGCGGCCTCGTCGGACGAATCGTCATCGTCGACGAACAGCGAGGACTCCGGCTCCAGCACGATGCTTCCGGCAGTCGAGGGGGAGGGCGTCGTCGTGACATTGAACGATTCGTCCCTCTGGAAGAACAACGTCGGCTCGTCGGGCTCGTCCGCCGACATCGACAACTACGTCGTCCACCAGCAGGATGTCGAGGCCGTCGTCGACGCGCTGTGGGCCGGCGGCGCCGAGTCGATGGAGATCATGGACCAGCGCGTGCTGTCGAACTCCGCCGTCATCTGCTCCGGCACCGTGCTGATGCTGCAGGGCAAGAAGTACTCGCCGCCGTTCACGATCTCGGCGATCGGCCCCGTCGACCAGATGATGCAGGCCCTCGCCGACTCCGAGGCGATCCAGATCTACCAGCAGTACGTCGCCGTGTATGGCCTCGGCTACAGCGTCCAGGAAGAATACCTCCACTTCGACGCCACCCCGGCAATCCTGACCTCCCTGAAATACGCCACTGTCATCAAGGACGACGACGATAACTGATCCTTCCCGAATCCGCCGGAAACTGGAAGAAAGGTATCGTCCAGTAGTGTCCAGACAGCACCTTGGTTCCAGTTTCTGCATGCAGCTGGAAGAAAGGTATGGCCGGAGGGGCTGTAGACGTGATCTTTCTTCCAGTTCTTGCATGCTGCTGGAAGGAAAGTATTGTCAGCGGGACTGCAAACGCGTGAGCGGATCTCAGGATTGTGACGTGAAAAGGGAAGTGTTCTCGCAGCGGGCGGAGTAAGTTGGCGGTATGACTGATGTTTCTGCTCAGAGTGCTGCCACGATCCATGCGATCGACGAGTATCCGCGGCTCAAGGCCCGGACGGTGAAGTTCAGCTGCGGCGCGCCCCGGTCGGCGACGCTGCTCGGCGACGGATCGCGCATGCTGTTCCTGCGTTCCGACGGCCCCGAGGACACGGTGACGAGCCTGTGGCTCAGCGAGTTCGCCGGCTCGCCGCTGGCCCATCATGAAATCAAGCTCGCCGACCCGCGCGACCTGCTTGCGGACAACGCGAACGCCGGCATCGCCGTCTCGAAGGAAGAACTGATGCGCCGCCAGCGCGCCCGCGAGACCGGCACCGGTATCGTGCGCTATTCGGTCGACGCCGCCGGCGACCGCGCCGCGTTCCTGCTCGACGAACATGTCTATGTCGTCGACATCGCGTCGCGTCATGTCGTGCGTCTCGAAGCTCCCGCCGACGGCAGTAGCGCGGCCGCCGGCACCGCGGCCGCCGCGCGGCCCGCGCCGGATATGGCCGCCACCTCGCCTTCGGACGCGCCGGTTTCCGCCGAGATTTCCCCGGACGGCACGGTCGTCGCCTGCACGACCGGCACGCGCATCGTCGCCGGCAGGCTGCCGGAAACGCTCGACGGCGCAACGACGGCCAGCTGGCACCCGGCGACCGTCCTCGAGCTGACGGCCGCCGAGCGCGCCGCCGGCACCGTGCGGCTCGGCCTCGCCGAATTCGCCGCGCAGGAGGAAATGGACCGCTATGCCGGCTTCTGGTGGGGGCCGGACTCGCGCACGTTGCTCGTCGAACGGTACGATTCGTCCGCCGAGCCGCTGTGGTATATCAGCGACCCGGCCAATCCGGCCGACGGCCCCGTCGCCCACCGCTATCCGCGGGCGCTGACCGAAAACGCGAAGGTGTCGCTGCTCGCCGTGCGGATCGGCGAGGCCGGCCCGCTCAAGGAGACGAGCGTGACGACCGACCTCGGCGAGGGCGGCGAGCTCGTCGAGCGTCGCGAGCGCCGGCTCGAGACGAAGTGCGTCGCGCACGTCGAATGGGACGCCGAGGCCTACGAATATCTCGCCGTCGTGGACTGGCAGGTCGGCCACCAGCCGGTCATCCTCGTGCAGAACCGCGCGCAGACCGACGACCTCGTCCTCGAGATCGCGATGCCGGACGCCGAAACGTGGCGCCGCTACGAACATGACAGCCGGCATGTCGCGCTGCACGCGGCCAGGCAGGCGGAGAAGGCGGAACATCGGGCCGGCGAGCAGCCGGTCGAATCGTTCCGGCAGGACATCCAGCCGGCCGACGACGACTCCGAGGCGAACGCCGCCGAGGAAGGATCGTTCCCGGTCATCCTCACCCGCGAACTCGAGCGCCATCATAACGACCAGTGGCTCGACCTGCGCGCCGGCACGCCGGCGTTCACGCCGGACGGCCGGCTCGTCGGCGCGCTCGCCGACATGGCCGCCGACACGAACCGCCTGACCGTCGACGGCAAGCCGTTCACGCCGGCCGGCTGGCAGGTGCGCACGGTGCTCGACGTCGACGACGAGTCGGTGCTTGCCGTCGCGCAGCTCACGCCGCAGCTCGCCGACCCGGCGACGATTCCCGCTTCCTGGCTCGCTGCCGACGGCACGTTGCCGACCGGCGAGCGCGCGCACGACGCGCGCAGCCACGACGTCGTCATGTTCGGCTTCGACGGCTCCGTCCACGCCGTCACCGGCGAGCCGGGCGTCTGGACGGCCGGCCGTCGCGGCGGCGGCCTGATGGTCGCCGGCCGCTCGATGCACGGCGACCGCCTGACGATGACGCACGTCTACGCGAACCCCGGCGCGACGGCGCTCGCCGCCGCCGGCGTGGACGACGGGAACGATTCGTCCGGCATGGCCGCCGCGCTGTCGACGGCCAATCCCGACGGCGTCGCCGTCATCGAGAACCACGCGACGGTCCCCGGCTTCGAGCCGCATGTCACGTTCACTGAGCTCGGCGAGGACGGCCTGTTCGCGGCGATCGTCGCGCCGTCGCCGGCCAGCCCGTACGCGAACATGACGCAGCTGCCGGTGCTGATGACGCCGTACGGCGGCCCCGGTTTCCAGGAGGTGACGTTCGACCGCTCGGCGTATCTCGACGCGCAGTGGTGGGCCGACCAGGGCTTCCTCGTCGTCATCGCCGACGGCCACGGCACGACCGGCCGCGGCCCGCTGTGGGACCGCGCGATCTGGCACAACATGAAGGCCGTCACGCTCGCCGACCAGGTCGCCGCCGTCGAATCGTTGTCGGCCGCCGTCGACGGTCTCAACCGCGACCTCGACAAGGCCCTCGATGGCGCGTCGGCCACGGCGTCGCCGGAGTCCGCCGACCTCGCGACGCGGACCGCCGGCACGGCCGGCGTCGGCCACGGCCGTCACAGCGCCCACGGCAGGCATGCGTCCGCCGAAGCGGCCGAAGTGCCGGAGCGCCGGCACCTGCCGCGCCCGGACCTCGCGCATGTCGCGATGATCGGCTGGTCGTACGGCGGCTTCCTGTCGGCGACGGCCGTGCTCGACGCGCCGGCGACGTTCGCCGCCGCCTGCGCCGGCGCCCCGCCGACCGACTGGACGCTGTACGACACGCACTACACGGAGCGCTACCTCGGTCTCAACCCGGCGACGTACGTCAAGAACAGCATCATCGAGGACGCCCCGCAGCTCAAGCGTCCGCTGATGCTGATCCACGGCTTCGCCGACGACAACGTGACGGTCGCCCACTCGCTGCGCCTGTCGGACGCGCTGATGAAGGCCGGCCGCGACCACACGTTCCTGCCGCTGACCGGCGTCACCCACATGACCAACGACCCCGACGTCGCCCGCAACCTCCTGATCCTCCAGCGCGACTTCCTCAAGCGCGCGCTGGCCGACTGAGGCCCCCGAAATTGCCGCGCAATTTCGACCTCCCCTGAAGAGGGGTGAGGAACGCCCACTCCCTCTTCAGAGGGAGTCGGCGAGGCGAAGCCGAGCCGGTGGGAGTCCCCGGCACAGCCGGGGAGGCTCACAGCGGAAGAATCGTTCATGTCCTACTAGGATGGGCCGCATGGAAATTGCGATGCTCGACGAAACGAACTTTGCCGCGGCGATCGACGGCACCGTCCTGCCGGCGCTCGAGTCGTGCCGGACGGACGGCTACATGGAACCGGCGCACGAGATCTACAGCGGCCATCCGCTGCCGGCGCTGCGGCATCCGAACGGCACGAGCGCGCTCGGCAAGCTGCACTACGTGACGTACGACGTAGCCGAGTTCCAGAAGCTCGGCGTGCCGGGCGCCAGCCGCCAGTTCCACGGCGCCGTCGTGCTGTCGCACGGCTTCTCCGAGTTCGCCGACAAGTATCGCGAGCTCGCGTGGTACTTCCTGCTCGCCGGCTTCTCCGTCTGCATTCTCGAGCATCGCGGCCACGGCTACTCGCCGCGCGACGTCGACGACAAGGACATCGTCTACATCGACGATTGGCACCGTTACGTCGCCGACTTCGCCAAGTTCGCCGCGCAGGTCGGCCGGCCGGCGGCGAAGGGTTGCCGGCTCGCGCTGTTCGCCCACTCGATGGGCGGCGGCATCGCGACGGCGCTGCTGGAACGCTACCCGAAGCTCATCGACCGCGCCGTGCTCTCGTCGCCGATGATCGCGCCGGACACGCACATCCCGAACTGGCTCGCCGCCGGCACGACCGGCTTCCTGTCGGACCTGGGGCTCGCGAAGGCGAAGGCTCCCGGCATGCACAACTTCGAGCCGGAAGTCAACTGGAAAGACAATCCGGGCGCCAGCGTCGCGAGGGTGCAGTGGTTCCACGATCTTCGCATGAACGATTCGCACTACCAGACGACGGCCGCGGCCAACATGTGGGTCAAGCAGGCCGTGCGCCTGTCGCACGCGATCCTGCAGGACAAGATGGTCCGCCGCATCCAGACGCCGATCCTGATGTTCCAGGCCGGCAACGACCTGTGGGTCCTCAACGTCGCCGAAAACGAGTTCAAGGAGAAGCTCGACCGCGCCGGCGGCCGCATCGAGATGGACCGCATCCCGAAGTCCGCCCACGAAATCTTCTCGATGCCCAACGCCGTCTACGCTCCCTACCTCAAGCGCATCCTGCGCTACCTCCAGTCCAGCGAAAAGGTCACCGTCCTCGCCTGACCTTGTCCCGAGTCCCCTGGAAGGGGGGGGCTGTCGGTTTTGTTGCGTAGAGGAGATGTCATGCGCAAGCCCCGAGCCCCCTGGAAGGGGGCTGTCGGCGAAGCCGACTGGGGGTCGACCGCACGACGTCGCGAAGCGACGAGTGCGCGCTGGAACGCGAGATTCCCGCATTCCGCACCCCTGCTTTATGCCATGAAGGAAGCGCGAGCCGGTGGGAGTCGAGTTCCCGGGCCCGTCGTCGTTGTCCCGCTACTAGAATCGTCGGAAGAATCGTGCCATTGTTTCGATTTCGGCACGACACCATTCAAGAGAGCTTTGACGAGGAACACCGTGCGCGGGGAGCAGACTGCCAACAGGCCGGCCACTGGGGTGGACGCCGGCCGTCCAACGACCGACCATCCAACCACCGAATTCAGCAAGTACTACGACCGGACGATGACCGGCACCGACGAGGATTCCGCGGCGCTCGCGGCCGCCGAGCTCGCCGAGGACCCATCCGAGCGCACCGGCCGGTTCGAGGAGACGCCGCGCCGCATCATGTTCGGCGTCGTGCTCGTCCTCGTCGGCGGCGCGCTGTGGGGCGTCAACGGCTCGCTGTCGAAGATGCTGCTCGACTGGTACGGCGTGCCGGAACTCTGGCTCGCCTGCGTGCGGCAGACGACTATCGGCCTGCTGTACATCCTGACGGCGCTCGCCGGCAGCCGCCGCTCCCGCGACGAGATGACCGGCGCGCTGCGCGACGTGCGGTCGTACCCGATGTACCTGCTGTCGGCGCTGTTCTGCGTGCTGCTCGAGCAGGTCGCCTACCTGTTCTCGGTCCACTGGACGAACGGCGGCACGGCGACGGTGCTGCAGACCGTCAACCTGGTCATGGTGCTCGTCTACGTCTGCGTCACCGGCCATCGCCGGCCGACCCCCAGGGAAATCGTCGGCACGATTCTCGCGTTCGCCGGCGTCTTCCTGATCGCCACGGGCGGCAACTTCTCGACGCTGACGATGGCGCCCCAGGCGCTGTTCTGGGGACTCGTCAACGCGTTCGCCTGCGCGTGCCTGGCGATCATGCCGGTCAAGCTGATGGCCCGTCACGGCGAGCTGCCGATCAACGGCATCATGTTCCTCGTCGCCGGCCTGTGCCTGATGCCGTTCGTGCAGCCGTGGAACTCGGTGCCGCAGATGGATACCCGCGGCTGGTGGCTGTTCGCCGCCTACGTCATTCTCGGCGGCTTCTTCGCCTACTGGCTGTTCATGGCCGGCGTCGTCCGCGTCGGCTCGATGCGCGCCACGATGCTCGGCACGATGGAGCCCGTCGTCGCCACGATCACCGCCGTCCTGTGGACCGGCGCCGTCTTCCTGCCCACCGACTTCGTCGGCTTCGCCCTGATCCTGATCATGGTCTTCCTCGTCCACTGACATTCCGGAACGGGCTCCCCGGAGGAAGCTGGCCGCGAAGCGGCCTGAGGGTCGACCGCACGACGTCGCGAGGTGACGAGTGCGCGCTGGAACGCGAGGACGGGATGCCGGCCCTCCACTGAATCTCGACATCCGCCGGTTTCCTTCCCAGCGGGCTTTCGGTCGGCTTCCAGCGAGTCTGTCTAGTATCGGGGGCATTCCTGTTTCGATCACAACGTAGCGAGAGGACTGCAATGACCGACCACACCAACCCGACCGGCGGCGACGAGCAGCCGAGCTTCCGCGCGACGAGCGCCGCCGACTGGCAGCCGTCGTACGTCGACGACACTTCTGTAGAAGGCGATTCTTCCGTCACGTCTTCCACCGGTACTTCCGCCGGCGACGATTCATCCGTTTCCGCCGCCCGGCCGGCAGCCGGGACCGCCGCCACCGGCGGCCAGGATCCGGCAAGTGCCGGCACCCCGGCGGCATCTCCGCAGGGGCGGTACGCCACCCCGGCACCGCAACCGGCGGCCGGCCGTCCGGCAACCGGTAGTCCGGCATCCGGTGGTCAGGCATCCGGCGGCCACGCATCCGGCGGTCCGGTGCCGCCGTATGCGCCGTACGCCCCCGCGGGTGCCGGCTATCCGGGCGGTCCGGCCGGCGCTCCCGCTGCCGCCCCGAACAAGAAAGGCCTCGGCCGCGCGGCGAAGAACATCATCTGCTCGGCCGTCATGGTCGCCGCGCTCGCGGCAGCCGGCGGCACGTTCTACGCACTCAGGCACGACTCGTCGATCGCCACCACCTCGACGTCGAACACGTCCCAGATGTTCGGCGGCGACATGTCCGGCGGTACCGGCGGCATGGGCGGCCAGATGGGCCAGATGGGCGGCACCGGCTCCGACGGATCGTCCGGCTCGTCCGACGGCCAGATGGGCGGCATGGGCGGCCAGATGGGCAACATGCCCGGCGACATGTCGGGCGGCCAGTCCGGCACGCAGGGCGACTCGAACGGCTCCGGCAGCTCCGGCAGCTCCGGCAGCTCGAACGGCTCGGGCAGCTCGTCGTCCGGCACCGGCTCCACGTCCGCCTCCGGTTCCGGCACGATTGCGTCGTCGACGACGACTGACGGCACCGTCACGCAGGCCACCGATTCCGACTCCGGCGGTTCCACCGGCAACTCGACCGACGGCACCGTCACGCAGGCCACCGATTCCGAATCCAGCGGTTCCACCGGCAACTCGACCGACGGCACCACCAGCGGCAACGGCTCCACCGACAATTCCACGGGCGGCACCGCCAACGGCGACGGCTCGTCGCAGACGCCACCCGACCTGCCGGGCGGCAGCTCCGGCTCAACCGATGGCCAGTCGGGCGGCTCGACCGGCACCCAGATGGGCGGCGGCATGCAGATGCCCGGCACCATCGGCACGGCCGGCTCCTCGACCACCACCTCGGTCCCGGCCCTGTACACCACGCTGTTCGTCGTCGAGGCGATCGTGTTCGCCGGCGCCGGCATGTACCTGATCTGCTCGCGCGGCAACAAGCGCGGCTTCAGGGAGACATTCAGCAGCGGCGGTCGCATCGCCGTCTTCCTGCTCGCGACGGCGCTTGTCGCCGAAAACGTCGCGCTCGCCGACTACTTCGTCGCCAGGGACGTCGTGCTGCCGTCGGTCACGACGTCGCAGGTTGCCGGTTCCACGGGAAACACCGCGGGCGGCATGCAGCCGGGCGGATCGTCCAATTCAAATGTCACGTGGAACGGCGCGACTGAAGTCACCGAGTCCGGCGACCTGAAGGACGGATCGTACGATTCCTCCACCGCCGACCAGAACGCGCTGCTGGTCACCGGCGATGTCGACGTCGCGCTGACCGACCCGACCGTCACGAAGACCGGCGACTCCGACGGCGGCGACAGCACGAGCTTCTACGGCACGAATTCGGCGATCCTGGCGAAGGACGGCGCGAACCTGACGATCACCGGCGCGACGATCACGACCGACGCGACCGGCGCCAACGGCGTCTTCAGCTACGGCGGATCGGCGACGACCGACAATTCGAATTCCGACGGCACCTCCGTCACGATCTCCGACTCGACGATCACGACGAAGCAGGACAACTCCGGCGGCATCATGACGACCGGCGGCGGCACGATGACGGCGAAGAACCTGACCGTCACGACGGCCGGCACGAGCTCGGCGGCCATCCGCACCGACCGTGGCGGCGGCACCGTCACCGTCGACGACGGCACGTACACGACGACCGGCCAGGGCTCGCCGGCCGTGTATTCCACCGCCGACGTCACCGTCAACGACGCGACGCTCGTCTCCAAGGCGAGCGAGGGCGCCGTCATCGAGGGCAGCAACAAGATCACGCTGAACAACGTCAAGCTCACCGACAGCAACACGAAGCTCAACGGCCAGTCGACGACGTACAAGAACATCTTCCTGTACCAGTCGATGTCCGGCGACGCGGCGGAGGGCACGAGCGAGTTCGACGCGACGAACTCGACGATCACGACGAACAACGGCGACACGTTCTACGTGACGAACACGACCGCGACGATCAACTTGTCCGGCAACACGTTCGTCAATAACGATTCGTCCGGCAATTTCCTGCGCGTGCAGGCCGACTCGTGGGGCAACTCCGGCTCGAACGGCGGCGACGTCACGATGAACCTGAGCGACCAGGAAGCCTCCGGCACGATCGTCGTCGACGACATCTCGACGCTGGCGCTGTCGCTCGCCGACGGCTCCTCGTTCACCGGCGCGATCAACACCGACAACACGGCGAAGTCGATCACGCTGAAGCTCAGCGCCGACTCGAAGCTCAAGCTGACCGCCGACACCTACGTCACGTCCCTCGACGACGCCGACAGCAGCTACTCGAACATCGATTTCAACGGCTACAAGCTCTACGTCAACGGCAAGGCGATCAACTAGAACCCCTTGTGTTCCGTCCGCCGCCCCGGTCGCCAATGCGCCGGGGCGGCCTTGTCGTTACCGGGCTCCACGCGCCGCAACTCGTGCCCGGTAACCGGCGCGAGGTAGACGGCCGGATCGGCCGGCGGCGTGACGGCGAACCGGACAATCTGTTTCCACTGGTCACGTGAAACACCGATCCTGCCGTCCGGCTTGACGAGCAGCACCGGCGCCGCCGGCCGCGCGTTGGCGAGCGCCTTGCTCGTCTCGTCGGTGATTTCCTCGTCGTCGATCCAGATGATCGGCCGGGGCCGCTCGCCCGTGGTCCGCCGTTCACGCTGCCGCTCGACCTCTCCGGCAATCGTCGCGAACTTGCCGGAAAACAGCCCGAGCCGGCTGTCCGGATCGTACCATTCGACGGTCGCGAGCCGGTCGGGATCCCAGCCGAGCGCCATCGCGAGCCGCGCGGTGTACGGCTGCCATGTCGTCAGCCAGCGAAAGTCGACGCGGCGGCTCGCGATCAGCGTGAACAGGCTGTCGGCGAGCTCGCCCGACCAGCGCACGTGATAGCCGTGCCGCATCCCGTCGTCGTCGTGCAGGACGATTATCGCGTCGTCGTCGACGACGAATGCCGTCGTCGAGCCGAACAGCCCGGCATCCGGCTTGCCGGCGGCGTCGGCCGGGCTGTCGAGCCGGCCGATGTCGGCGTAGGAAATGCGCGGGTCGTCGAGCATCGGGTTGAGCACGCCGTCGAAATCGACGAACATCATGCACGAGGCCGATGCCGGATTCGCGGCCTCGGACTCCTTGCCGACCGCGCCGAGCACGGGTTCGGGGGCGTCCGGCACTGGCGCCGTGCGCCGCAGACGATGTGCCGCCCGGTACAGCTGCCCGTCGAACCGGTGCAGCCGTTCGAGCACCCGTTCCACGCTCACGCCTCCGACCGTCCCGGTGCGTGCACTCGTGCGTTCGGCTGTCCTGATCCGTGCACTGTCGCCTCCGTCTGTCCTGATCCGTGCACTATCGTCGCCCGATTTCTCGCTGCTGTTGCCGATCCCCATGTCGGTCACGCCCCCACATTCCACATATTCAAATACCGTCTTGGTCGCGGCTATTGCCCTGATTGTTTATTGCCCTGATTGTTTCCCCACTACTGCCGCCCACTGTACCAGTGTCGCCGCTGCCGCTTCCTGATGGCGCGGATCCGGGCTGGCGGCCTGGATTTTGTGCCATCATTTCGGAGATTCCGGGGCGGAGTTGGGGTGTTTTCGGAAAATATCGTGGAATGACGCACCAGATTTTTGCCCCGAAAAAATCGGGTGCGTCACGCGTTTTCTGGAATGTGCCGGGAACGTTGGAATTAAGCCGATTTCCAATGTTAGGTTTTGTGCGGAAGCGCACCAGATTTTTTCGGGGCAAAAATTTGGTGCGTCCACTCGCCGTATATGTGCGATCTGGGGTCTTTTTCGTAACCGGCATGCCCATTGGGAAAGGGTGGAAACACCTGATTACGCGGTTCGACGCGAATTCCCGGGTGCATCCGTTGTCGACTGGGTGGGGAATTGGTCCGCCTCTTGGCCGCCTTGCGCGGCCCCCAATTGTGAAGATTTTCCCGTCCGTCAATCGTTCGGTCGCCCGGCAGAATCGACTCGCCAGAACGGATCCCGGCCTATTTTCGTAACGATTTTGCAAAAGTGGTTGGCTGGCCGGCGCCGGGAAAATCTTGGTATTCCGGTGGTTTCCCGCCGAAAAGGGGGTATGCTGGGTGGCGAGAAGGTTTTCGGTTTGATGGGTGGTGAGCTGGCGTTCCGATCGAAAGGGGATGAACGGAACGCCGGCCGGTTCCCCGGCGCAACGATCGCGCCGCCGGTGCTTGTTGGTTGGTACCCGTGGAATCCCGGACATCTTCTCGGCAACGATTCGCCCGGGGGAGTGTGCGGATCGTCCGGCGCATGCTTCTCATGAACACTCCTCAAGGACTCTCCGACTGTTGGGGGACACGCAGTGGGGGAGAAAGGGTGCCGTCGCTTCTAGACGGCACCCTTTTCACATGTCCGGCCCGATCCGCCAGCGAACCGTCCACTTGGTCGCGTTCCTTCTTTGGTTTTCATGACTAATCGTCTGTTCGTCTGTGGGACGGATGTTTTCTCACGTTCGGGCCGTCGTTTCCGTGACTAATTGTCCGGTTTTCAAAAAGATTGTTCATGTTGTCACGATTCTCTCGTCGCCGCTGGCTCCGGATCTCTCGCCGGCCACTGGTCGAACGATTCCCGAACGTCTATCGAACCGGTTCGACACGCCGCGTGGAGCGAAAATCGTTGCCAACGGGGGCATGGCGGTGTATATCTATATATCGAACCGGTTCGATACCTGAAATTGCAACCATCGATCTGTTCTGTGTGCATCTGCGCCTCGAGAGGGGATGCGGGGCGCGGGCGCGATCGCCAATCCGGTCGCGCAGGATGGCAAGGGTCCGGGATCGCGAGATCGAGGACCGCAAGATTGCTGGACGGAGCTCGGGTGGCGAAACGGTTCCCGCAACGTTGTTTCGCGGGCGCCGGCACCGATGTCGGCGCTGAAGTCGGCACCGATGAAGGCCGCCGGTGGCTCGCCATCACGGAACCAAGACGGAACCGCCACGGAACCAATACCAATCCGGTGAAATCTCGAGGAGGAGACCAGCAACCATGAAGAACAAGGTACAGATGATCACCTACGCCGACCGTCTCGGCTGCGGTGGCCTGGAAACAATGACCGATATCCTGCGCACGAAGTTCGACGGGGCCTACGAAGGCGTGCACGTCCTGCCGTTCTTCACGCCGTTCGACGGCGCCGACGCCGGCTTCGACCCGATCGACCACACCGCCGTCGATCCCCGCCTCGGCAGCTGGGACGACATCGCCGAGCTTTCGAAGACGCACGACATCATGGTCGACGCGATCGTCAATCACATGAGCTCGGACTCGAAGCAGTTCCAGGACGTGCTCGCCCGCGGCGAGGAATCGCCGTACTATCCGCTGTTCCTGACGATGAGCTCGGTCTTTCCGGACGGCGCCACCGAGGAGGAGCTCGCCGGCATCTACCGCCCGCGCCCGGGCCTGCCGTTCACTCCGTACAAGTTCGCCGGCAAGAATCGTTTCGTCTGGACGACGTTCACGCCGCAGCAAGTCGACATCGACACCGATTCGCAGGTCGGCTGGAACTACCTGATGTCGATTTTCGACACGATGGCCGGTGCTGGCGTCAAGTCGCTGCGTCTCGACGCCGTCGGCTACGGCGCGAAGGAAGCCGGCACGAGCTGCTTCATGACGCCGAAGACGTTCGCGCTGATCGGTCGCCTTCGCGAGGAAGCCGCCCGCCGCGGTCTCGAGATCCTGATCGAAGTGCACTCCTACTACCGCAAGCAGGTCGAGATCGCCAAGAAGGTCGACCGCGTCTACGACTTCGCGCTGCCGCCGCTGCTGCTGCATTCGCTGTTCACCGGCGACGTCGCCGCGCTTGCGCACTGGATCGACATCCGCCCGGAGAACGCCGTCACCGTGCTGGACACGCATGACGGCATCGGCGTCATCGACATCGGTTCGGACCAGCAGGACCGCTCGCTCGCCGGCCTCGTCGCCGACGACGACGTCGACCGGCTCGTCGAGCGGATCGCCGCGAACAGCGACGGCCAGTCGCGCGAGGCGACCGGCGCCGCCGCGTCGAACCTCGATCTCTACCAGGTCAACTGCACGTACTACTCGGCGCTCGCCGGCAACGACGAGCACTACCTCGCCGCCCGCGCCGTCCAGTTCTTCCTGCCCGGCGTCCCGCAGGTCTACTACGTCGGCGCGCTCGCCGGCGAGAACGACATGGAACTGCTGCGCCGCACCGGTGTCGGCCGCGACATCAACCGCCACTACTTCACGCCGGCGGAAATCGACGCGGCTCTCGAGCGTCCCGTCGTCGCCGCGCTGAACGCCCTCGCCCGCTTCCGCAACGCTTCGCCCGCGTTCGACGGCGACTTCAGCTGGGCTGAGCTGAACGATTCGTCCGCGTCGAACGATTCGCACGAAGCTGCCGAAGCCCTGCGCTTCACGTGGATCAACGGCGACTATTCGGCCACGCTGACGTTCATGCCCGGCGTTGCGCGCGACTCGCAGGACCCGACTCCGGTCGCCTCCTTGTCTTGGACCGACCACGAAGGCTCCCACGCCACCACCGACCTCCTCGCGAACCCTCCGGTCTTCCGCTAGGCCACGAATCCCCCGAGGGGGTCGACCGCGGCGTAGCCGCGCACTGGAACGTCCCGTTTTTGTTTTTCGCTTTCCTTTCCTTCCTCTCTGCCACATGACCCGAGCCCGCGGCCCGAGCCGCGGACCCGGGTCATGTGCCATATTCATCCGTCCAAGAACCACAGCACAAACCGATCGAATCCCCGCCATTCAAGGAAGAAGATGACCGAGATGACCGATGACAACGACGTCAAGCAGCCAGCCGACTCCGCCGCGCCGGCCCAGTCGTCAACCACGTCGACCACATCAACCACACCAACTACGCCAACCACATCAACCACACCAACCACATCAGGCCAGCCGGCCGCACCGGCCTCCGCCGCGCCGACCGCGACGAGCGTGCCGGTGCAGGCGGCGAAGCTGGCGACCGGCGACGAGACCGTGGCCGGCGGCCTGGCCACGCTGGCCAGTGTCGACACCGCCGTGCCGGACGAAGCCTCCGCGTTCATGGACATGCGCGACCCGATGGTCTCCGCCGACGGCCACCGCCCGACGACGGCCGAGCTCATCCGCCTCGGCGTCGGCTTCACGATTTCCGCCGTCGCCTGCGCCATCCCGTGGGTCGCGCTGTCGACGATCATCCTGCCGCGCGTCTTCGAGCTCATCAATCCGGACACGAAGGTCGCCATGCTCGGCCTCGTCAACGCGATCGGCTCGATCGCCGCGCTGCTCGCCAACATCGTCTTCGGCACGCTGTCGGACCTGACGCGCTCCCGCTTCGGCAAGCGCACGCCGTGGATCGTCGCCGGCGGCCTCGTGACCGGCGCCTCGATCGGCCTGATCTCGATTGTCAACAACGAAGCCGTCATCGTCACGCTGTGGTGCTGCGCGCAGATCGGCTACAACATGATGCTCGCCCCGTACGTCGCGACGATGTCCGACCGCGTCCCCGACAAGGTCCGCGGCACGATCTCCGGCTTCTACGGCGCCGGCATCGCGATCGGCCAGACACTCGGCTCGTTCGTCGGCGCGCTGCTGCTCGCCCGGGGCAGCTCCGGCATCTTCTCCGCCTGGATGATGGGCATGGGCATCTTCGGCCTGTGCGGCATCTTCGTCGTTGCCGTCTGGCCGCGCGAACGCGGCAACAAGACCGAGGTCCGCGCGCCGATCACGGCGAAGAGCGTCGTCATGAGCTTCCGTCCGCCGCGCCACGCTCCGGACTTCTACTACGCGCTCGCCGGCCGCACGCTGATGATGGGCGGCTACTGGATGATCAACACCTACCAGCTCTACATTGCACAGGACTACATCTACGCCGGCGACCCGAACGCCACCAAGAAGGCCGCCGCGCTGATCGCGTCGATGGCCATCGTCACGCTCATCGTCTCGCTGGTCGCCGCCGTCACCGCCGGCCCGATCACCGACCGGCTCGGCATGCGCAAGCTGCCGGTCGCGTTCGCGAGCTGCCTGTTCGCCGTCGGCTCGCTGATGCCGCTGCTGTTCCGCTCGCCGGTCGGCATGTACCTGTTCGCCGGCATCGCCGGCCTCGGCTACGGCATCTACAACGCGATCGACCAGGCGCTCAACGTCGCCGTGCTGCCGAACCCGAAGGAAGCCGGCAAGGATCTCGGCATCCTCAACCTCGCGAACACGCTGTCGACCGTCATCGGCTCGCTGCTGACGTCGGCCGTCGTGCTGATCGTCAAGTCGGCGCTCGGCACCACCCAGGCGCCGGTACAGGCCTACGCCTTCGTCTTCGTCGTCGCGATCTGCATCGTCCTCGTCGCCGCCTTCCTGATCACCCGTATCCGCAACGTCCGCTGAGAACAGTCCTGATGCCGCGAACCCGGGCCGGCAGCCCGGGTTCGCGACATCAGGAAGGAGAAGCTTCCGTCGTGCGAATCGTGCCAATATATTCGACACGATTCTCCCGTTCGACTGCCGGACGGACGGCCGGGCGGGCAACGAACGATCCATACAATGCAATGCATGGAACAAAAAGACGTGTTGCAGGCGATGAGGCGCGACCATGCCGCCGAACTCAAGCTGGCCAAGGAACGACTGGACGGGACGGCGAGGCACACCGAGATCATCGAGTCGCCGGTGCTCTCCGAGATGACCGGCCACCGGATCCTGCTCAAGCCGGAAAACCTCCAGGTGACCGGCTCGTTCAAGATCCGCGGCGCCTACAACAAGATCGCGTCGCTGACCGACGAGGAACTCGAGCGCGGCATCGTCACGGCGTCGGCCGGCAACCATGCGCAGGGCGTCGCCTACGCGGCGCGCGAACGCGGCGCCAAGGCGACGATCTGCATGGCCGAATCGACCCCGCCGCTCAAGGTCGACGCGACGAAGGCCTACGGCGCCAACGTCGTGCTGCACGGCGACGTCTTCGACGAGGCCGCCGCCTACGCGATGGAGCTCAGTCAGAGCGAAGGCCTCATCTACGTGCCGCCGTTCGACGACTACGAAGTGCTGTGCGGCCAGGGCACGATCGCGATGGAGATCCTCGAGGACGTGCCGGACGTCACCGACATCGTCGTGCCGCTCGGCGGCGGCGGACTGGGCGCCGGCGTGGCGCTCGCCGTCAAGATGTTCCGTCCCGAAGTGCGCGTCATCGGCGCGATTCCCGAAGGCTCCCCAGCCTTCCGCAAGTCGTTCGCCGCCGGCAAGGTCGTCGCCGCCGACCAGGTCGCGACGTCGGCCGAAGGCGTCGCCGTCAAGCGGCCCGGCGACCTGACGTTCGCGCTGCTCAACGAATTCCTCGATGATCTAGTAGAGGTCTCCGAGCGCGACATCAACGAGATGATCCTCTTGATGCTCGAGAAGCACAAGATGGTCGTCGAGGCGGCCGGCGCCGTCTCGCTGGCCGCGCTGGAGCACCTGAACCTGCGCTCGCGGAAGTTCGCGGCGGCCGAGGGCGACCACGTTGTCGTCCCGATCGTCTCCGGCGGCAACATCGACACCGTCACGATCGGCGCCGTCATCCAGAAGGGCATGATCGCGCGTGGCCGCATCATGAACTTCGAGGTCGAGCTGCCGGACGTCCCCGGCCAGCTCGTCAAGGTCGCCACGCTGCTCGCGAAGGAGCGCGCCAACGTCATCGCGCTGGACCACGACCAGTTCAAGGCCTCCGGCCACTACACGAATTCGGTCGCGCTCGGCGTGACGGTCGAGACGAACGGCCCCGAACACATCGAGCAGATCCTGACGGCCCTCCGCTCCGCCGGCTTCCAGCCGAAGCGGATCTACTGATTACTTGTTCTCGTTGATCGCCTGCTCGACGAGTTCCGGCAGCGCCACCGCGATGTCTTCGTGGATCAGCCGGTCGGCCAGGTAGTCGTACTGCGTCTTGCCCATGTTCATGATCGTGATCGGCACGCCGGCCTGCGCGGCGACCGGCACGAGCGACGCGGCCGGGAACACTTCCAGCGTGGATCCGATGACCCAGAATTCGTCGGCCTGCTGGACCTTCCGCATGGATTTCTCCATCGCGCCGTCGGGCAGCTGCTCGCCGAAGTAGACGACGTCAGTCTTGATGAGCCCGTTGCACGGCATGTTGCCGCTGTACGGCAGCCGGCGGTGACAATGCGGATCCGGCTCCTCGTCGAGCCGCGCCATGATGTCGGCGGTCTCGTATTCGGCATGGCACTTCATGCAGTGCGACGTGCCGATCGTGCCATGCAGGTTGACAATGACATTGTCGGTGTTGCCGGCCTTCTCGTGGAGGGCGTCGAAATTCTGCGTCGCCAGCAGCGTCAGCAAGCCGGCTTGCTCGAGCTTGGCCAGCGCATAGTGCGCCTTGCCGGGCTGCGCGTTCCACACCGGCGACTCCTTCTGCCAGCGCCAGGAATACTCGCGGTCTTCCTTGCTGGTCAGGAATCGCTCGATGTCGTAGACGGACATCTGCTCGGGATGCTTCGTCCACACGCCCTCCGGCCCGCGGAAATCAGGAATTCCAGCCGACGTCGAAATCCCGGCGCCCGTCAGTACAGCAATCTTCTTCGTCATGCCGCCAATTATAGATTTGCGAACGATTCCTCCGCCCTGTTCATGTCACGAACCCGAGCCGGCAGCCCGGATTGGCGACATGACAAGAGAAGGCCGGCAGGAAGAAGCCGGTTGTTATCGCGGAGCGTAGCGCCGTTCCTTCTATTAGACATTTCGTTTCGCAATGCGGAAAACGTCTTCCGGACGATGCTCCCGACGGTTAGCGTGGATGACGACACGCCCGGAAAGACATTGTCGAAGCTATTTTCGCCGGTTTGGGGCCGCCCAGGAGGCGGGTGTCCGGGTTCCCGCGCCGTGCGCGACACGCCGTGGAGGTGTTCTCCCGCGCGGGTTTTGCCATGCCCGGTTGCGGAAACTGGGCATCGAGTGTAAGTTTATCTCTTGCTGCCGCACGGCCGCCCCGGAGTGCTTCTCCGGCCGCTTCCGGTCTTGCGCGTGGTGGTGGTTTGAGAACTCAAGAGCGTGTACTGTACTACTTCTTTATAGTCAAATGATTGCCAGTTCGGCC
>NZ_VYSG01000006.1 GCF_010667615.1 Bifidobacterium choloepi
CCGGCCCGGCGCCCCCCGCCGCCGGCCCCCCCCGCCCCCCCCGCGCCCCCCCCCCCCCCCCGCCGCGGCCCCCCCCCCCCCCCCCCGGCCGCCCCCCCCCGCCGCCCGCCCCCCCCCCCCCCCCCGCGGGCCCCCCCCCCCCCCCCCCCCCCCCCCCCCCACTCCTGCTTCCGTCGGCGCGGCCGCCAGACCGCGAGTAATTCGCGGGCGGCCGCGAAATACTCGCGCTACTTCACGAACTCGTTCGTGCTCATGTCGGTTGACTGCGGCGCCGTCGTCAGCACGGTGCCGTTGGCGTCTTCGTAGGCGCCGGCGGCGGCGAGGAAGTCGAAGTATTCCTGCGTGCTCTTGGTGTCGACGGTGCCGAGCGTGAACGAGCCGTCCTTGACCGCCGAAACGTCACCCCAGTAGTTGCCGTCGACGATGACCTGCATGCTCTTCTTGACGAGGTCGATGTCGAGGTCGGCTTCCGGCGCGGCCTTGACGAGCAGCTCGGCGGCCTCGTCGGGGTGTTCGTAGGCGTACATGTAGCCTTTCTGCGTCGCCGTCACGAACTTCTGCACGAGTTCGGGGTCGTTCTGCACGGTGGAGTCGGCGGTGATGATGCCGATCGAGTCGGCGTTGCCGGGCACGCCGTAGTCCTGCTCGGCGAAGCAGTTGAGCGTCGGGCCGTAGAGGTCGGCCTCGACGCCTTCCCACGTCGAGTAGAAGCCGCCGAAGTCGGCGCGGCCGCTCGTCAGCGCCTGGAACGTCGACGTGCCGACGGTCACCTTGTCGTAGTCGCCGGTGCCGCCGTCGGTCTGGATCATCTTCTTGACGACGGCGTCGCTTTCGGACGACCCGAACGTCGCGAACGTCTTGCCGTCGAAGTCCTTCGGCCGCGTGATCGACGTGTTCGACGCGAGCGCGCACCAGATCGCGCTCGGCTCCTGCTGGACCTGCATGACCATCTCGAGGTCGCCGCCCTGCGCGTCGAACATGCTGACGTTGGTCAGCGTCGACAGCGCGAAGTCGGCGACGCCGGTGCTGACGGCCTGCTCGCCGCCGGCGGTCGAGACGGCGACGATGTCGACGTCGAGCCCCTCGTCCCGGTAATAGCCAAGCTGGTCGGCAACATAGACGCCGATATGGTTGGTGTCCGGCGTCCAGTAATTCATGAAGGTCACCTTCGTGAGCCCGTCGTCGCTACTACTGGACGATCCGCACGCCGTCAGTCCGAGTCCGAGACCGACTGCCGCGACCGCCGCGACGGCCGTCTTGATGAAACGATTCATGCGAGTATTTCCCTTCTCTCAGAACTGGTCGGCATCCGGATCGTCGTTCTCTCCGGGGCGCCCCAACAGCACCCGCTCGCACAGCTGCACGAGTCCGAGCAGCACGGCCGTCATCAGCACGATCATCACCGTCGCCGCGAAGATCAGCGGCGTGCGGAACGAGTTGTATGCGGCCTGCAGCCAGATGCCCAACCCCTTGCGGGCCCCCAGATATTCCGCCGTCGCGGCCGTCGCGAACACGTACGCCGCGGAGACGCGGATGCCGCCGAAGATCTCGCGACCGGCGACGCGCAATTTCACGTGCCACAGCGTCCACGCCCGGCTTGCGCCGCAGGTCAGAGCGACGTCGGCGTAGTACTGCGGGACAGCCTTGAGTCCACGCACCGTCTGCACGACGATCGGGAAGATCGCGAAGATCGCGACGATGACGACCTTGCCGGCCGGCTCGAAGCCGAACCAGATGAGGAACAGCGGCGCCACGGTGATGAGCGGCAATGTCTGCGCGGCGGCAACCAGCGGGTAGACGGCGGCGTTGGCCGTGCGGGACGAATAGAGCCACACCCCGCACAGCACGCCGAGCACGACGGCGACGAGGAATCCGAAAAAGCCCTCGACCAGCGTCGTCCACGTCGCCGGTCCGAGCGACGGCCACGTGCGCACGATCGCCGCGACGACATCGGTCGGCGACGCCAGTACCGTCGACGGCAGGTGTCCCCACATGACGGCCAGCTGCCAGACCACGAGGATGACGACGACGGTCACCATCGTCGGCCAATGACCGCTCCACCAGGACTGGCGCCTCTTTTGGGTGTCATGAATCCGGTCTGTCGGTTCGGGTTTGCGACATCCAAAAGAAGAGGCCGGGCCGGAAGATGTGCGGGAATCGTCGGAACCGCGGGAATCGTTCGAAACAATCTGTGGAGAGTGGGCGACGCCCGCCATCGCACACCTTACTTTCTGCGCGGACGGCCGCGCCGACGGGCCGTGCGCGAAACCAGCAAGGTGAGGAGTCTGTGCGCCGCGACCAGAAACTGTCTTCAATTACGGAAGGTCATCCTACCCCGACCCGGCAACCGCACAAGAATCCCCCGGAAGGAGATCGGGGAGACAAGCGAAGCGACGTCGACTCGAGAGGTCGACGTCGTCGCCAACCAGCTTGTCGAGGTGATGCGTGCCATTGAAAGCGAACACCAGCATTGAGCAGGCCATCTGCGCCGTCATCATGATCGCGCTGCAGGAGGGCCACCGGCCGGTGTCCGGCACGACTCTCGCCGGCTGGCTCGAAATCTCCGAATCGTACCTGATGAAGACGATGCGCAAGCTCGCCGTCGCCGGGATCGTGGACAGCCATGTCCAGCGCGGCGGCGGCTACACGCTTGCGCGGCCGCTCGACGAGATCGGCGTCGGCGACGTCGTCGCGGCCGTCGGCGGCGAGCCAACCGTCACGACGACCGGCCTGCCGGAGCGGATCTTTCCCGACGGCGAGCATACGGCCAGCGTCGTCGGACTATTGAACGATTCGTTCGCCGCGGCCGGTCGCGACTATCTCGAGGCGCTGAACCGTCTCAGCCTGGCCGACCTGGTCCGCTCCGACGCTGTCGCCGACGGTGCCGTCGACTGGGCGAGCCGGCTGGACACATGACTACTTCTTCACGCCGCCGAATCGCCTGTCGCGGTGAATGTAGTCGTCGATCGCGCGCCACAGGACGTTGCGGCCGCAGTCGGGGAAAAGTTCGGGAACGAAGTCGAGCTCGGCGTAGGCGGCTTCCCACGGCAGGAAGTTGCTGGTGCGCTGTTCGCCGGACGTGCGGATGACGAGGTCGCAGTCGGGGATGTCCGGGTTGTAGAGATGGTCGGCGATCATCTTCTCGGTGACGCGGTCGCCGGAAATCTTGCCGTCGCGCACTTCCTTCGCGATGGCGGCGCAGGCGTCGGCGATCTCGGCGCGGCCGCCGTAGTTGATGCAGAACACGACGTCGATCGTCTTGTTGTGCTTTGTCTTCTCCATCGCGACCTCGAGCTCGTCGATGACCGACTTCCACAGCTTCGGACGGCGACCCGACCAGCGTACGCGCACGCCCCACTCGTTCATCTGGTCCACGCGGCGGTGGATGATGTCGCGGCTGAAGCCCATCAGGAAGCGCACTTCCTGCGGCGAGCGCTTCCAGTTCTCGGTGGAGAATGTGTACAGGCTCAGGTAGCGCACGCCGGCTTCGATCGCGCCGGCGATCGTGTCGAAGACGACCGGTTCGGCGGCCTTGTGTCCCTCGGTGCGGATCAGGCCGCGCTGCTGCGCCCAGCGGCCGTTGCCGTCCATGATGACGCCGACGTGCTTCGGGACGGCGTTCTTCGGAAAGTCGGGAATGATGGACGGGTCGGAAAACGGCGCCGCCGGGACGTCGAGCGACGTCGTATCCACATTGTCAAAAGCCATGATTCCCAATGTATCAGCGGGCTGGAATCTTGGGGACGATTCATCCCGGGAAGAGCAGGCCGCTTCTTCCAGTTTCCCTTTCCAACTGGAAACAAGATCATGTCCCCGGCAACCTTCCCGGCACTTTTCTTCCAGTTCGAGAACGCAACTGGAAGGAACATCACGAAATGAGAACCGAACACGTGACCTTATCTCCAGCTCGGCGGCCCAACTGGAAGAAAGGTCACGTTTCCTGCCCTGCGCGCGACACCTTCCTTCCAGCCCGGTCGGCCAACTGGAAGAAAGGTCACGTTTCCAAACCCGCGAGCGATACCTTCCTTCCAGTTCATACGGCAAATTGGAAGGAGCAACACGTCTTCGGGCCTCTTGACGATACTTTCCTTCCAGTTTCCGCTACGAACTGGAAGCCGAATGCGGGCGAGAAATAATCAAGGGGCTAGCCGAGGACGCGCATGGAGCGCAGGGGACGCTCGAGGACGGCTTCGGCCCAGTCCTCGACGATGGTGACGGTTTGCGGGTCGAGGGTGCTGACGGGAGCGGCAATGCCATTACCGCCGGCTAACTCGGGGCTGGTGGCCGCAGGGCTAGTGGCCGCGGTGGTGATGACCGCGGAGCCGGTCGCCGCGGAAGCGTCGGTGGGAATGGCGGCTCCGCCCAGGCGGTCGAGCAGGTCCCAGTCGCCTTCGAGCAGCGCGCGCAGTTCGCGCAGGACTTCGGCGGAGACGTGGCGAGCATCGGGCGTGTGGTCGGCGAAGCACATCGCGCCGCCGGATCGCGCCGAGAAGAAATCGAGCCGCTCCGCTCCCCCACACACCACGCACCGGTCGATCAGCGGCGTCCAGCCGGCGGCCGCGAGCGCCCGCATGACATAGGACAGCGCGATCGCGCGCGAATCGTGCCGATGTTTCGCCAGCGCGTTGAGCGCGCCGATGACGAGCCGGTACTGTGCCGGCGCGGGTTCCTTTTCCGCGGCGACGAGGTCATTCGCCGTCTCGACGACGGTGCTGGCGGCGGTGAACGCGTCGTAGTCGGCGGTGATCGGGCCGCCGTACTGCGCGATCGTGACGGCCTGGCTGACCGTCTCGAACGTGCGGCCCTCGGCGAGCAGCAGGTCGGCGCGCATGAACGGCTCGAGCCGTCCGCCGAACCGCGACTTCGTGCGCCGCACGCCCTTCGCGACGGCGCGCACCTTGCCGTGGCGTTGCGTGAGGATGGTGACGATTCGGTCCGCCTCGCCGAGCTTGACGGTCTTGAGGACGATTCCCTCGTCGCGATATACAGCCATGCCTGCCAGCGTACTCCGTCGGTTTGCTTGCGTTCCAGCGGGGGACTCCCACCGAGTCGCGGCTACGCCGCTCCTCGACTCCCTCTGAAGAGGGAGTTCGGCTTCCGCCGCTTCGCGCTCGCGCTCAGCGACCCCCTGAAGAGGGAGTTTGGCTTCCACTGCTTCGCGCTCCGCGCTCGGCGACTCCCTCTCGGGAGGGAGTTCGGACTAGTACACGAACAATCCCCAGAAGGCGAAGAAGAGCAGGATCATGAACATCGCGGCGACAGTGATCCAGAAGACGACGCGGCCGAAGCGGCGGGTGGCGAGGACGGGCCGGCGACCGGTGACGATTTCCTCGACGGCGCCCTTGCGCACCGGCCACTGGACGAGGCCGCGCATCGACGCCGCCTCGATCATCCGCGAGAACGTCAGCGACCACGCCCAGACGACGAGGACGCAGGCGACCTGGATGACCGGCCAGCTCCAGTACATGACGCCGGGGCTGTCGGTCGGCGCGTCGCCCCATGCGAGCTTGACGACGCCCATGATGACGTCGCCGAGGCCGGCGCAGAACAGCACGAACGCCGCCATCGTGATGACCGACAGCGTGAACAGCGCCTTGCCGAAGCCGTTCCGGTAGCCGAGTGGCGAGCCGCGGCGGCGGCAGCGGTTGACGATCATCCACACGAGCGCGACCAGCCAGACGACGATCGCGGCGACGAGCGTCAGCACCATCAGCGCGAGGATGACGACGAGGACGACTGTCATCGCCGGGTGCGACGACAGGTCGGTCGGCACGGCGATCGACTGGTAGAGGTTGGTGCCGGCGATCTTCGGGCTTGTCTGCGTCAGTCCCTTCGTCGTGCCGCCGATCCACGAGATGACGTCGTTGACGTAGTCGTCGGCGAACGGCGTGCCTTCGTTCGCCTCGTCGCCGAGGCGCAGCACGTGGTTGGCGACCGGATAGCTGCGGATCGTCACGTCGTAGTTGCCGGCTTCGTGGGCGTTCTTCAGGATTTCCTTGGCGCCCTGCACCTGCGCCGTCATGACGTCCTTGGATCCGTAGGCGACGAGCGTCGGCACCGAGTAGGCGGTCGGGTTGAGCGTGTCGAGGTCGATGTTCGTCAGGCCGAACATCGCCGTGTCGAGCGAGAAGATGCGGCGGACGATCGACTGGTAGCCGTCGTGGGCGCCGACGAGCGCGAAGTCCTGCGCGGCGAGGAAACCGAGCGCCACGCGCGGCGAGAAGACCATCGGGCTCAGCAGCACCTGGAACGCGATGTCGGGATCCTGCTCGAGCAGGTAGGACGCGATCCACGTGCTCTCCGACGTCGCGTAGATGCCGACGTCCGAATCGTCGACGTTGTCCATGTCGCGCAACATGTCGATGACCTCGTCATAGGCGGTCGCCGATCCGGGATAGTCGCGGGTGGCGTCATTCGTCGACCAGACCGGCTTGTCGAGGACGGCGGTGACGAAGCCGGCGGAGGCCATGTCGTAGGCCATGTCGCCGAACGAGTTATCGCACGTGCCGTAGCCGGCGCCGTGCATGAAGACGATGCCGGGCAGGTTGTTGCCGGCGCCGACGGGTTCGCGGATCAGCACGTTGATGTCCTGGACGTCGCCGGTGGACGGCTCGACGGCGTGCAGCACCTCGTAGTGCTGCTCGACCTGGTATTCGCCCTTCGTGCCGAGCTCGTCGCCGCCCGTCGTGTCGAACGTGACGGCGGTATTGGCGGACAGCGTCTCCATCGTCTGGCCGGTCGGCTCGTAGTTCCACGCGGTTCTCGTGTTCGCGGACACCGAGATCAGGATCGCCATCAGGATGATGAAGATCGGCAGCCCGACCATGATCCGCTTGACGCGGCTCCACGGCACCGCCGGCGTCTGCCCGCCCGCCTCGGGGGCTCCCTCGTCATTCTTCTTCCGGCGTAGATTCACGGGAAAATATTGTAACGATTCGCACGAACAAAGGCCTTCCCGATGTCACAAACCCGGGCCGGAAGCCCGGGTTTGTGACATCGGGAAGGCCAACGGGAAGAGGCTACTTGCCTTCCGTCACCGGGATCACGACGGGACCGGTGGCCAGGGCTGTGGCGGACGAATCGTTCGACGTGTCCATCGTGGCGGCGATCTCGTTGGCGTAGCGGAGCAGCGTCTCGACGATCTGGTCTTCCTTCACGGTCTCGACGACCTTGCCCTTGATGAAGATCTGGCCCTTGCCGTTGCCGGAGGCGACGCCGAGGTCGGCTTCGCGCGCCTCGCCCGGGCCGTTGACAATGCAGCCCATGACGGCGACGCGGATCGGCGCCGTAATGCCCTTGAGACCGTCGGTGACGGCGTTGGCAAGCTGGATGACGTCGACCTGCGAGCGGCCACAGCTCGGGCACGAGATGATGTCGAACTTGCGTTCGCGCAGGCCGAGGTACTCGAGGATCTTGCAGCCGACCTTGACTTCCTCGACCGGCGGCGCCGACAGCGAGACGCGGATCGTGTCGCCGATGCCCTCGGCGAGCAGCGCGCCGAACGCGACGCACGACTTGATCGTGCCCTGCCACGCCGGACCGGCCTCGGTGACGCCAAGATGCAGCGGCCAGTCGCCCTTCGACGCGAGCAGCCGGTACGTCTCGACCATCGTGACCGGATCGTGGTGCTTGACCGAGATCTTGAAGTCGCGGAACCCGACGTCCTCGAACATCCTCGCTTCCTTCAGCGCGGAAGCGACGAGGGCTTCCGGCGTCGGGCCGCCGTACTGTTCGTAGAGTTCCTTGTCGAGCGAACCGGCGTTGACGCCGATGCGCAGCGAGATCCCGGCGTCCTCGGCGGCGCGGCAGATCGACGGGCCGACTTCGGAGAACTTGCGGATGTTGCCGGGGTTGACGCGCACGGCCGCACAGCCGGCGTCGATCGCCTGGAAGACGTACTTGCTCTGGAAATGGATGTCGGCGATGACCGGGATCGGCGACTTCGCGACGATCTGCGGCAGCGCGTCGGCGTCCTCCTGGTTCGGCACGGCCACGCGCACGATGTCGCAGCCGGCCGCCGTCAGCTCGGCGATCTGCTGCAGCGTGGCGCCGACGTCGGCCGTCTTCGTGTTCGTCATCGACTGGACGGAAATCGGCGCGCCGCCGCCGACCGGCACCGGCCCGACCATGATGCGTCGCGATACTCGCCGCGGATGCAGCGGCGTCTCGGAAATGGCGGCCTCTCCGGTCTTGCGGAACGGCTTGTCAGTCATGGTAAACGATTCTTCCTTCTCGGTGTCTAATCCAAACAAAAACAATCCCCTCCCTGGAGGGGATCGAAAATGCGCAGCATTTTCGAGGGGAGTTCGCAAGTCGGCTGGCAGGTTCCGTTATCCGTAACAGGTAACGTCCCAGCCCGGTACGGAACTCCCACCGAAAACGCTTCGCGTTTTCGACTCCCTCCAGGGAGGGAGTCTGTAATGACGCTTACTTCTTCGCGATGAGCTCGTCGGCGCGGCGGCGGGCTTCGGTCTCGACGTCGGTCACTTCGGCGACATTCTCGAATTCGGGACGGTCGCGCAGTTCGGCATCCATTTCCTCGAGGACCTCGGCGACGGTGTCGACGATGCCGAGGTACGACAGCTTGCCGTCGAGGAATGCGTGGACGGCCTGCTCGTTGGCCGCGTTGAGGACGGCCGTGTGCTTCTCGGACGCCTTGAGGCACTGGCGCGCGAGGTCGACGGCCGGGAACGCCTCGTTGTCGAGCGGCTCGAACGTCCATTCGGTGGCGTGGCTCCAGTCGCACCCCATCGCGACGTCGGCCATGCGGTCCGGCGAGGACAGGCCGAGCGCGATCGGCAGCCGCATGTCGGGCGGCGACGCCTGGCAGATCGTCGCGCCGTCGCGGAACTCGACCATCGAGTGGACGATCGACTGCGGATGGACGGTGACGACGATGCGGTCCGGCTCGATGTCGAACAGGCGGCTCGCCTCGATGACCTCAAGGCCCTTGTTCATCATCGTCGACGAGTTGATCGTGACGACCGGGCCCATGCTCCACGTCGGATGGTTGAGCGCCTGCTCGGTCGTGATGTCGACAAGTTCGGCGCGCTTGCGACCGCGGAACGGGCCGCCGGACGCCGTGACGACAAGCCGGGAGACTTCGCGGTGGCGGCCGGCGCGCAGCGACTGCCAGATCGCCGAGTGTTCGGAGTCGACGGGGTTGATCTGCGCGTCGCGCACCTGCGCGCTGAACAGCAGGTGGCCGCCGGCGACGACGGACTCCTTGTTGGCGAGGGCCAGCTGGGAGCCGGCCTTCAGCGCGGCGATCGACGGTTCGAGGCCGATCGAGCCGGTGATGCCGTTGAGCACCACCGAGGCGCCCGATGCGGCCAGCGCGCAGACTTCGTCGTGGCCGGCACGGACCTGCGTGTTCGTGGCCCCGGCGGCCTGCAGCGCGGCGCGCAGCGGCTCGACGGCGGACGGATCGTTCACGACGACGACCGGCACGGCGAACCTGGCGGCCTGCCGGGCGAGCAGCTCGACATGCGCGCCGCCGGCGGCAAGGCCGGTGACGGCGAAGCGGCGCGGATGACGGCCGATGACGTCGAGCGCCTGCGTGCCGATCGAGCCGGTGGAACCGAGGATGACGACGGAGGAATGGTTGATCACAACGTCGCCTTTCCGTTCGCGGAGTTCGAGCCGTCCGCGGACTGGTCGTCGTCATCGTCGCCGAACGACGGGAACGAGAGATCGGGAATGTCGACGTCGAGGCGGTGGCTCTTCACCGACGCGAATGACGTCGCCGAGTCGGCGTCGCCGGACTTGACGGCGGCGTGGCGGCCGGTCGTGACGGCCGACGGCGCGTCGGTCATGTCGTCGGTGCGGCGGAACGGCGGCAGGTCGGGAATCGAGACACTGTCGAGCGACGGCAGCGGCGGCAGCTGGTAGTTCGACGTCGTTTCGTAGGCCGACGACGTCGGCGACGGCGTCTTGCCGATCGATTCGGCCATGCTGGCCAGCGCGGCCAAGTGGCTGTTCTGCTGCGACGATCCTTCCGGCTTGGCGGCCGGCGCGAAGCTCGGCGGCACGTCGGACGATCCGGCCGACGAGGCGCTGTCCGAAGCCGGCGACGTGGTCGGCGTCGGGGAAGCCGACGAGGAGGCCGAGGCGGACGGGAACGTCGAGAACGGCGAAACCGACGGGGTTGACGACGATGCCGAGGACGTGAACGTCGGGGACGACGCGGACGTCGATGGCACGGACGACGTGGATGACGCTGACGATGCCGAAGCCGACGGGAACGTCGAGAACGGCGAGACCGACGGCGTCGTGGAGGCCGTCGACAATGTCGAGGCGGTCGACGAAGCCGGCGCGAACGACGGCGCGGGGGCGGCCGAAGACGAGGAGGAAGCGGATGGCGAGGCCGAGTCGGTGTGCGATGCGCCGGTGTGCTGGACGGCGGCGTTCGTCGCGGCCGTGCCGCTCGGATAGATCGTGCGCGGAGCCGGCGTGATGTGCGGAATGTCGGCGATGCCGGGCTTGTGCGGTTCGTCCGGCGACGGCGCGGAGGCGGCGGCCGGGATGCCGTCGACGTCGGCGCCGAGCAGCGAGCTGGCGGACGACGAAGACGTCGCCGGCGAGGACGTCGCCGGGGAGTTCGAAACCGTGGACGACGGGGCGGCGTGCGAGGCGCCGGAGGCCGGCGCGAAGCTCGGCGGCACGTCGGCGCCGAACGGGTTGTAGGCGGCGGTCTGCGCGTCGGGGCCAGCATGGTCCGGTTCGTCGGACACGGCGGAGGCCGCGGTCGTCGCGGCCAGGCCGGCGAGGCCGGCATAGCCGGTTTCGGCCGAATCGCCGGACAGCGCGGCAGCGTCGGCGGTGCCGGTGGCAGTCGTGCCGTAGGCCTGCGTGGCCGGGGTCGCGGACTGGTCGAAGATGGCCTGTTCGGCGCGCGAGACATCGTCGAACGAATCGTTGCCGTTCGCGCCGGCGTAGGCCTGCGTCGCCTGCAGCGACGCCGAATCGTACGAGCTCGGTGAGCCGGCGGCGAGGCCGGACTGGCCGGCGACGACGTTGGCCGCGTCGAACAGCGGCTGCGTGGCCGGCGACTGCGAGACGGCCGGATTCGCGACCATCGGCGCGGCGACGGTCGTCTCGGCGCCTTCGTAGTCGGCGATGCGGTCGTACGATTCGAGGCGGCTCAGCAGCGCCACGCAGGCGTTGAGGAAGTAGTCGACCTGCCGCTCGTCGTAGCCCTTCTTGCCCTTGCGCTGCGTGAAGACGGTGTTTGCGACGGCCGAGCTCGTGACGTCCTCGAGCGCCTCGGCATCGTCCGGATCGACGTCGATGCCGGCGGCGATCTTCAGGTCCAGGCCGGCCTTCTCGATGATGTTGTCGACGACGGTGTCCACCTGCTTGCGGTCGTACGACGGCGCCTTGCCCTCCCCCGGGGCGAAGCGCTCGCGTTCGGCGCGGTTGGCGTGCGCGGCGAGCTCGCGGTAGAGCTGGTCGGCCTGCGCCTTCCATGCCACGCGGCCGGAACGCTGGATGTCGCGGGCCGTCTGCTTGTCGACGACGGCGCGCTCGAGCCGCTCGAGCGTGGCGTCGACCTGGGAGATGACGTAGCCGCCCTTGCGCAGGTCGAACGAGACGTTCTGGATGACGCCCTGCGTGAGGTCCGGATCGTCGTTGTCGTAGCGGGCGTGCGTCTGCTCGAGGAACTCGTCCACCTGCCTGGGATCATAGCCCCACTTGCGCTTCTTCTCCCGCGCAATGCGGGATGCGCCGTTGTCGGATTGCTGACCCTGCGCCATAAGCTACCATCCTCCCTAAGGCTTCGCGTATACGCTCCAGATTACGTGATTCATACGACTCTGGGAAATCATTTGAGTACCGACACGCATGATAACGCCGATTTTTTGGCGACGGCACAAGAGCGCCCCGAAAACGTCCAACAATCATGTAAAGTGGTGCGGTGCACGGGCGATTAGCTCAGTTGGTTAGAGCGCCACCTTTACACGGTGGATGTCAGGGGTTCGAGTCCCTTATCGCCCACCCTACTTGTTCATGACATGACAAGGGAAGACAAAACGCCCCGGCAATGGTCATTGCCGGGGCGAATCGTTTCAAGAATCCAATCAGTCGGCGCGACCCTTGCCAAAGGCGCGCAGGTGGATGCCGTTCCAGTCAGCGCTCACGGTGAACGGCGTCGAGGCGTTCATGCCGGCCGTCTTCGCGGCGGACTGGATCGTCGTCGAGCTGGCGGCCCCCTCGCGGCCCGGCTTCGGCGTCAGCACCCAAAGCGGTCCGTCCTGGCCGAGCACGGCATACGCGTCGACGATCGTGTCGGACAGGCCGTCTTCGTCGTCGCCGTCGCGCCACCAGATGATGACGCCGTCGACGGCGCCGTCATAGTCTTCGTCGACGAGCTCTTCGCCCGTCAGGTTCTCGATCTTCTCCCGGATAGAATCGTCCACGTCGTCGTCCCACAGCCACTCCTGGACAATGTCGCCTGCGTGGAAGCCGAACTCTTCGGCCTTGTTAGATGCTGTCTGATTCACAATTCCCGAATATACCAAGAAACCTAAACAGGGACAGTCCGGTTTCGAATTTCGTCAATTCATCTCAGAAAAGCCCGATGTCACGAACCCGGGCTCCCGGCCCGGGTTCGTGACATCCGAAAACAGCGGGGAGAAAAACGGGCTAGGCCTCGTCGGCGGAACCATCGGTGCCGCCATCGCCAGCCTGTTCGGACGAGTCGTCGCCGTCCGCGGCATCGCCGCCGTCGGACGAATCGTCATCATCGAACGAATCGTCGCCGGTTTCACCGGCGAGCAGCTTGCTGAACTCGTCGTCCCAGTCGATCGTCGTGGACGATTCGTCCGTCCCGGCCGCCGCGTCCGCAGCCGAGCCGGTACCCTCGCCGTCCGCAGCCGCGCCGTCAGCCGCCGGCAGGGCCTCGCCTTCCGGCAGGACCGGCAACATGTCCGGGTGGCCCCACATCGCGTCGCGCGCGACGGTGCCATCGTCCAGCGTGATCCTCTCCCACAGCGCGGCCGCCTCGCGCATCCGCTTCGGCCGCAGCTCGAGGCCCATCAGCGCCTCGAACGTGCGCTCGGCCGGACCGCCGACGGCGCGCTCGCGGCGCGTCATCTCGCGCAGCTGCTCGATGTGCGGGATGTGCGCCATGCCGGCGCGCCAGACCACGCAGTCCACCCAGCCCTCGACGAGCGCGAGCAGCGTCTCGATCGAGCGCATCGCCTCCTTCTGCTCCGGCGTGTCCGCAATGCCGACGTTCGTCAGGTTGACGGCGCCGGACAGCGCCTCCGGATCGAGCGCGCCGGCCTCGCGCAGCTGTTCCTCCATCGCGTCGAGGTCGATCGTGATGCCGCGCGCGTACTTGCCGATCAGCGCCTCGAAGCGCGGCATCAGCCACGGCACCGCCGCATACAGCCTCGCGTAGGCGGCCTCGTGCAGCGCGAGGAACTCGGTGACCTCGGCGACGTCGATGTCGAGCGACTTCGCGTACTCCTCGACGTTCTGCATGATCAGGCCGCCGGCCGGATTCTTCAGCAACGCCAGGCCCTGGTCGTAGCTGCCGCGCACCTCGTGACTCAGCGCGCCGGCCGCCTGGCCGAGCTGCATCGCATACGACGTCGTCGCGAACAGCTTCATCAGCTGCTTCGGGTCCTTCATGCCCTCGGGAATCTGGATCGGCACCGGGCCGGCGAACATGCCGGTGATCTCGCCGTCGATGTCGCCCAGGCGGTCGGCGATGACGGCCGTCAGCGCGTCGTTCATCGACTTCGCGACCGGCGCGGCAATGTCGGCCCACTTGTCGATCGTCCCCTCCACCCAGTTCGCGCGCGTCAACGCATCGGCCTCGCCGGCGACCGGGTCGAACTCGCAGGCCGTGTCCAGCCACAGGTTGACCTCGCTCATCGCGCGGCGTTCCATCATGCCGTCGGCGGCGGAGACAATCCGCTCGCTGCCGGCACCGCTCGCCTGCTGCAGCGCCAGCGACTTCGCGAGCTTGACGTTGATCGGCCCGTCGTCGACGGCTTCCTGCATGCCGCCGAACGTGCCGAGGCCACCGGCCGACATCGCCGTCATCATCGCCTGCATCTGTGCCGGATCCGGCAGCTCGGACGGATCCTGGCTGAGCAGCTGCTCGCGGATCTGCGGGGGCAGCTGCTGGATCTGGCTCCATGCCATCTCGCCCTGGACGGGACCGAAGCACTTGATGAGCCACTCGTGAATTGCATTGTCGTCCATCGGGACCCCCTGTTTAGAAACCTACTCGCATCCTAACGTCTGTCACCGCCATATTATTGGAATCATGTCGAATATGCACTCAAAACGCGCACAGGACTCGTCCAAGGCGCAGGAGACGGAATTTTTGCACGATTCTTCCGTCACCGACGGCCCCGATGTCCGGACATCCGACAGGCAGCACGGGCGAATCGTCCGCTATTTCCAGGGCCGTCCGAAGCGGTACTTCGTCGGCCTGTTCGCCGTCGTGCTCGCCGTCATCATCCTCGTGTGCCCGAGTGCCTATGTCATGGAGATGCCCGGCCCGACCGAGAACGTCCTCGGCAAGGACGGCGACACCGAGATCATCCAGGTGACCGGCGTCAAGACGTACGACGATCCGGGCCAGCTGCGCCTCGTCACCGTCAACGCGTCGGGCGTGCCCGGCTATCCGGTCACGAATGCCCAGATTCTCTACGCGTGGCTGAACAAGGAAATGATGGTGCTGCCGCGCGAGGCCGTCTTCGACACCACGCAGACGGCCGAGCAGTACGAGGCGCAATCGAGCAAGCAGATGAGCGATTCGCAGGACTCGGCGATCACCGCCGGCCTGGACTTCGCGAAGTCGCTGGGCATCGACGTGTCCGACGCGAAGGTGACGATGCACGTCGACGACATCGGCGGCCCGTCCGCCGGCATGATGTACGCGCTCGGCCTCGTCGACATGCTCACGCCGGCCGAGGAGACCGGCGGGCTGACGATCGCCGGCACCGGCACGATCGACGACGACGGCAACGTCGGCTCGATCGGCGGCATCGCGCTCAAGATGATCGGCGCGAAGCGCGACGGCGCCACGTGGTTCCTCGCGCCGGCCGCCAACTGCAGCTCCGTCGTCGGCAACGTGCCGGACGGCCTCAACGTCGTCAAGGTGAGCACGCTGTCCGAAGCCTACGCCGCCCTCGTCAAGATCGGCGAAGGCGAAGGCTCGACCCTCGCCACCTGCTCGGCCAGCTAGGAAAAGAGCGCCCTGGAAGGGAGCTGTCGGCGAAGCCGACTGAGGGTCGACCGCACGTCGTCGCGAAGCGACGCGTGCGCGCTGGAACGCAAGAAGTCCCGTAGGACACAAGTTCTACGGGACTTCCCAACTTCCAGCGCGCTCTCGCCGCCTTCGGCGGCATCGGCGGTCGACCCTCAGCCTCGCTACGCTCGGCAGCTCCCTTCCAGGGAGCTTCTCCCCTAGATCCGGCGCATCAGCGTCAGCGAGGAACCGACGAGGAGGAGACCGAAGGCGGTGACGAACCAGACGAGCCAGCCGGCCACGCCCGCGCCGCCGGTGCTCGGCAGCTCGTAGTACGGCACCGGCGTGTTGTAGTAGACAACGAACGTCGAGTTCGAGAACAGGCTCGTCAGGTCGAGCGGCGTGATCGAGGACGCCGCACTGCCGGAGGAGTCGCTACCGGTTTCATCCGCGACGGCGGCGGCTTCGTCGGCAATGGTCACCAGCTTCGTGTAGTTCGTGCTGCCGTCCCTTGACGACTGCGCGTAGCCGTAGATGTAGTCCTGGTACAGCACGAGCGAGCCCCAGCCCTCGTCAGTGTACAGGCGCATCATCTTCTCGCCCGCCTGCGAGAGGATCACGGTCCCGTCATCCGACACGCGCGCATCCTGATCGTCGTTCGGCTTGTAGTCGAAGATCGAGTCGCCTGATGCCGGGTCGTATTCGAGGTACGTGATCATGGCCTTGGTCACGTCGTCGGTCTGGGCGTTCGAGATGCCCGGCTCGCCCCGCTGGCCATCATCGACCTCGAACGAATACATGCCGTAGTGGCCGAGCTCGCCGCTCTTGATGTCGTCCTCGAACCCGGCGAACGTCTTCGAGTAGTTGACGCGCAGCAGCGACGCGATCCACGACAGCGACTCGTCGATGATGCCCATCGACGCGAACACGTCAAGCGACTTGACGACGTAGCCCGCGCCGTTGCCGACGATGACGCCGTTGCGATCGCCGCCGGCGTTCGCGTAGATCGCCGTCGAATGGACCTCGACGAGCGTTGCCTCGGGATTGATCTCGTACTGCACGCACTTCTCGCCGCCGGTCGCGCTCGCGTCGGCCGTGCAGACCACGGGTGCCGTCGTCTGCCGCAACACGTACCGTCCCTGAAGCAGTCGCCGGAAGTAGTTCGTGCCGTCCTCGCCGACATAATTGTCCGGATTGTTCTCGTCGAGCGTCGGCTTGACTTGGCTGTCGCCCTTGGCGTTCTTCGCCGGCGAGATCGTGTAGTTTTCGCCGCCGATCGTCACGGCGATCTGGCCGGCATTCGGGTAGGCATCGCGGTCGGTCAGCTGGTTGATTTCGTACGATCCGTACGCGGAAATGCGATCTCCGCTCTTGACATTGTTCTCGGGATCATCCTCGGGAGCGATGACCCACGCCACGCCCTTCGCGACGGTCGGGTTCGGCTCGACCGGATCCTCGAGCACGATGGTCGTCTCGTCGTCGGCGATGTAGTAGATCTGCGAAATGTCGTAGCCGTTCTCGTCCGTATCCTCGTTGAGCACCTCGTCGACACTGTACAGCGCGAAGCCGGAGCCGTCGTAGGTCGCCGAGTCGTCCTGGCCGTCGGTCTTGACCGGCTCCTCGTAGTACGTCTCGTCCCGGAAGATCAGGCGGTTCTCGACGTTTGGCACCTCGATCGTCGCCGACCACTGCATCGAGAAGCCGTCGTAGCCGTCGACAATGCCCTTGTGCGAGCGCACGCGGTGCGTGTTATTCTCATCCGCCGTCGCGAGCGAGTCTTCCGACGTGTAGTAGAACGCGATGAAGTACTGGATATCCTCCAGGAGCGCGTACCCCTTGGGGTCCGACTCCGGATCGTCCAGCACTGCCTGTACTTTCGCGGCAGAGCCCTCGAAGTAGGTCTGCTCGACGTAGGCGTAGTACTGCGAGGCATAGCCCGGCAGGCCCTCGACGAACACCTGCATGCCGGAGGCGCTGTAGGTGAACACCGAATTGCCGTAGCCATTGGCTTCCTGCTGCCGTGCGGCCTCAATCGCGCCGGCAAGGCCACGATCCTCCGTCTTGGAGTAGCCGACCTCGTCGTTGCCGTAGATACGGTCCCAGTCCGCCATCTTGTCGAGGCTGAAGTCGGCGCCGTTGCGCTTGAGGACGACGGCGAACAACGTGCCGTTGGTTGTCATGTCGCCGGGCGAATAGTAGTTGACGGTACCTCCTGTCGCGCCAGTCGTCTGGTCAACGAGGTACAGCGTGTTCGTCGCCGTCACCAGCGCGTTCGGACTGGCCCAGACGCCAGTCGAGTACGGGCTTACCGACTGCAGCAGGTCGCCGTCGAAGCGCAGCAACGCCTCGTTGGAGACAGCGTGGTAGCCTTCCGGCACGAGAATTTCGCGCAGGATGAACTGTTCGCCAAGCATGGTCTTCAATTCGGCGACCGAATACGGCGAGCCATATGGATCATCGAAAATCATCTGTCCGGAGTAGTCGGTCACGCCGGTGTATGTCGGCTTGAACAACAGATCCTTGCCCCGATACACATAACCGGCATCGCTGGCGGTCAGGTCGGTAATGACCGTCACATCCTCCGTCGGCCAGCCGGCGTAGCCGCTGCCGTCGGCGAGCAGGTACTGGTACGAGTTGGTCGTGCTGTCCCACTCGCCGTTGGTCTGGTACGTTGCGAAGACGGCTCCGGCGAGCGCCTCGCCGTACTGGTCGATCTTCATCAGTGACGTCGTCGGAATCTCGGTGAGGTTCGACTTGAACCACATGTTCGAGTCGCTGTTGCCGCGCTCGAGGTAGTAGAACTTCAGCGTATGCGTCGTGTTGTCGGCGAACGTGTCAGGGGCGGTGGTGCTCCATTCGCGCTCTTTCTCGAGACCAGCCGCTGCAAACTGCGCGCGGATTGTCGTCGTCTTGTCGACAACGGTGCCGTTGTTCCTCGTAATGGAGACGGAACCATCGACGAAGTTGATCTTGACGCCGACCGGATCATGAATACCACCGAGGTCGGCGACGAGCACGTCATCGATGTAGATCCAGACGTCGTCGTCGCCGGTGAACTCGAACGTCGTCTCCTGCTTGCTGTTAATGTCGGCGTAGCCGCCATCCTTCTGGATGAAGCGGGTGACGATGTTGAGACCGAAGTAGTGGTTGAGCACATCGGCATAGCAGCCTTGTCGGTCGTCGACCTCGCCGATCGTGTTGAACGGGAAGAATTCGCCGGTCACGCTCGACTTGCAACTCGCCGGCTCGTTGTAGACAGTGAACGAATTGGTTTCTTCGTCGAAGGACGCGAAGCCATCCTTGCTGTTGTATTCGAAGTAGCCCTCGTCGTTGATGCTGAGCAGCCCCTGCACGTCGGTGAACACGAGCTTGCCGTCCTGCTGCTCGCTTTCCGGCGTCGTCGCCAGCGAATTGCCGGCGGCGTCGGTTGCCGGATTGAACAGGTAGTCCAGCGATTCCTGCGTATCCAGCTTGTCACTGTCCGGGAACACGCCAAAGTTGCCAATGTCGCCGCCGGACAGGCGCGGATAGCTTTCGCCGGCCGTAATCGAGTTGGCCAGGATGCCGTAGCGGGGGCCGTTGCCCGATTCGGTCCACTTGTTGTAGTCACCATAGGACCAGCCGGAATCCGTGAGCGTGTCGTTGCCGCTGTGGAACTTCAACGCATGCTGGTAGTTGATGCCCCGGTTGATGCCATACCAGTTGCTGTTCGTCGTGCCATCGGGATCCGAGCGATTCTCGCCAGTCCAGTAGTCGAACAGGTTGATGACGACGCTGGCCGGATTGACAGTGCTGGTGTTGATGGTCGGTTCGACGTACAGGCGCAGCTTGCTGCCGCCACCGGTTTCGTTCCAGCCAGCCCATAGCGACATGCTATCCACGTCGCCGCTGTATGTATTGATGTAGTACGAACCATACTGCAGGTAGAAGGTGTTGTCGTCGTTGATCGTGACCGTCACCTTCGTCGCCTGGGCCTTGTTCGTCACGAGTGTCAGGTTCTTGGCATTGCCGTTGAAGTACTCTTCGCCCGAACGGGTCTTCAAATAGTAAACGTTGTCACCGTCGCCGGTCTTCTCGAACTGCCAGTAGGCGGAGCTCGCGTCCATCGTGCCGGGCTGGTCGGTGTCGAATCCCTGTGCCGATCCGGTCTTGGTGATGTCCGTCATCACGTTCTTGCCGGCGCTGCCGGCAATGATGACGTCGTCGTAGTCAGCCAGCGTCTCCGCCGAGTAGGTCCGGACATAGGTGTTGACCGACGACTCCTCATCCGCGAGGGCTTCAATTCCCTCGTCGTCGGATTCGTCCTCGTCATGCGCGTCGGCGTCGGCATCACCGGTAGCTTCGTCGGCGTCGGGAGTGGCGGCGGCATCCGTCGTCTCCAGGTCGTCGGAGTCCGCCTCACCCCCTCCTGAAACGGCGGTGGAGCCGTCGCCGGCATCCTCCGCCACATCTTGATCGGCAACGGCCGAATCGGAAGGATCGTTCAGATTGGAGGATTCTTCCGTCGCGGACGAATCGTCCTCGCTGACGACGGCCGACGAGCCGTCCGACGGCGCGGCCGTTTCGTCGGCTACCGCCGGCGTGACCGCCGTCGCCAGCACGAGTGCAATGATGGCGAGCACCGACAGCGTCGTCGCCGTCAGTTCGCCCACGAGATGAAAATTCCTGCGGCGCATGGTTCTCCCCCGTTATCTCTACTTCCCTGGTTCGATCGGCCCGAATCCCCATCGTCTCGCCGATAAACCGTGCGTCTGCCTGTCAATGCAGTTTTATTCTTCAGTGTAGGATAACCAGACAATCCCGCTCAATTGCCCCATTGTTTCTCTACCACTCCTTGACAAGACCCGTCAGGTTCGGCTTGCCTGACGGCTCGCCAACTCCCACCGCTTCGCGGCTTCGCCGCTCAGCGACTCCCTCTGAAGAGGGAGTCTGTCCCCCGCTTTCCGGATGTCATGACCCGGACTGGCGGCCCGGGTTGGTGACACCCGAAACAAAACAGGACGAATCGTCTACGATGGAAACCATGAGCGACTATACGATTCCCGAGGTGCCGCCGACGGTCGGCTGGGACCTCCATTGCCATACGGCGTTTTCCGACGGCACCGAGAGTCCGGCGACGCTGGTGGAGGACGCGAAGGAACTCGGGCTGCACGGCGTCGCCATCACCGACCATGACACGACGGCCGGATGGCCGGCGGCGCAGGAGGCCGCTTCCCGACTCGACTATCCGCTCGTCCGCGGCACCGAAATCACCGCCGTCGACGACCACGTCTCCGTCCACATGCTCGCCTACCAGTACAACCCGAAGAGCCGGCATATCTGCGAACTGTTCGCGAAGACGCGGCAGTCGCGGCTCGAACGCACGAAGAAGATGGTCGAGAAGATGTCGAAGGACTATCCGATCACGTGGGACGACGTGCTCGCGCAGGTGCGCGAGGGCGAGCAGACGACGATCGGGCGCCCGCACATCGCCGACGCGCTCGTCACCGCCGGCGTCTATCCGACGCGCTCGGACGCGTTCGCCGGCATCGTCGCCACGAGCAGCCCCTACTACATCCCGACGCCGTCACCGACGGCCGCCGAGGTCGTCGCGGCTGTCGGCGAGGCCGGCGGCGTCTCGGTCATTGCCCACGTCGCCGACCCGGGCCGCAACGTGCATGTCCTGAGCGACGACCAGATTGCGCGACTCGTCGACGCCGGCCTCGACGGACTCGAGGTGTGGCACCGCGGCAACCCGGTCGCCGCGCGCCCGCGGCTGCTCGCGCTGGCGAGGAAGTACCACCTGCTCGTCACCGGCGGCTCCGACTGGCACGGCGCCGGCAAGCCGAACCGTCTCGGCGAATTCCTGACCGACGACGCCACCGTCGCCGAAATCGTCTCTCGCGGCGCCATTCCGCTGTGGGTGTGAATAGGTAACCGTGGAGGAGAGCCCCCCACAATATGCAAAAATCCCCTGGAAGGGGATCGATGAGCGCGATAGCGCGAATCGAGGGGTCGACTTGCTTCGTTCGCCGATCCCCCTCCAGGGGATTCGAAGTAGAAGACTTACTCCAGGTTGTTGAAGCCGACGGCGTGGCGGGTTTCGCTGCCGACGATCGCGTAGGCGAGCGCGCTGGCCGGAACGATGAAGTTGCGGCCCTTGTTGTCGGTCAGCTCGATCGGCTCGCCGCTCGCGAGCGCGCGCTCGATCGTCTCGGAGACTTCCTGCGCCGTCGCGTCCGTCGCGAACGTCACGGCGCGCGCCACGTTCTGGATGCCCAGTTCGATGTCCATGTCTGTCAACCTTTCCTTCGTGGCGACTGTCGGTCGCCGTCGTGAATGATTCGTGTTGTAGTCGGTTCTACCAGACCAGTCCCGTGTCAGCGGTCGGCGTGACCGTCGCCGGCCTGGTCGCCGTCGTGGTTGCCGTCGCGGTCGCCGTCGATCAGGCCGCGGGCGTCGCGCATCGCGCGTTCCTCGCGCTCGAGCAGCGGAATCAGGACGGTCTCGGGGCCGGGGGCCTCGTTGTGCGCACGCACGTGCGAGTCGCCGGTCATGTCGGTCTCTCCGGTGACGTCGGTCTCGCCGGTCAGGTCTGTTTCGCCAGTCAGGTCTGTTTCGCCGGTCAGATCGGTTTCGCCGGTCTCGTCGGCGAAATCGTCGTCGGACATCCACGCGGCAGCCTCGGTCCGCGACACGTCGACATATCCGGTGTGCTCGCTCAGGTCGGAGATGACGTGCGGCAGCGCCGAGCTTGCCGTCATGTCGGAAGCGCCTTCGCCGTTGCCGTCGGCGGTTTCGGCTGTGCTCTCGTCGGCGGTCCGGTCAGTGCGCTCGGTCGCGGTTTCGCCCGTGGCTTCGTCGTCGCGATCGTGCCGACGCGCGGCGGCGAGCACGCCGGAGTACGTGAGCATGCCACCAAGCTCGAAATCGCCCGAATCGTCGACGGCTTCGCCTGCCTGCGACGATTCGCCCGTCTCGTCGGCATCTGCCTCTTCGACGATTTCTCCGGACGATTCGTCCGTCGCTGACCCGGCCCCGGCGACATCCGCATCCCCGGCTGCCACGTAGGTTTCCTCGACGGCGACGATGGTCGCCTCGCCGGTGCCGTCCATGGTGCCATCGGCGACGTCTTCGACGATGTCCCCCTCACGATTGTCGGCCGCGGCACCGTTGGCCGCGCCTCCGACGACGAGGTGCAGTCCCGCGTCGGCGTGCTCGCCGGTGGCGGCGATGTCGGTCTCGCCGGTCAGGTCGGCGACGGCGGCCGCGATCGATTCGCCGGTCTCGTCGGCGAGGAGCTCGACTTCGGTGCGCTCGACCTCGACCTGCACGGCGCGGCGCGAGAACGATCCGGTCGGCGGAACCGCGAGCAGCGCGTCGGCCGTCGCGTCGACCGAGGCGCCGTTGACGTTGAGCGGACGGACTTCCGGGCCGGTCCACGACATCGACGCGAGCGCGGCGGCGCGGCTGACGGCCGGCTCGACGATCGTCGGCGCGTCGGCCGACACATCGTAACCGTCGCCGGCGTTGCCGGTGCCGTCGTCGCGAATATCGTCGCCGCGGCGGCGCGACGATTCGAACGTGGCGTCGCTCGTGTGGTCAATTTCCACATCCTGACGCGAGGCCGGCGCGGGGCGCACCGGTCCGCGGCGATCGGCTCCGGAGTCGGGCGCCGCCGTGGCGGACGAATCGTTCCCCCTCGAGGCGGACGCTGCCGTGGCGTCGTCGGCCGGGCCGACGCCGTCGCGCAGCAGCGTGTTGACGGTGACGGTGCTCGGGTTGCCCGCTGAGCGGGCGCGCACGCCGGGACCGCCATGGCCGCTGGCCTCGTTACGGTGCCGCGTGACGTTGATCTCGTGGGCGAGCTTGTCGACCATCGCCTTGAACTGCATGATTTTCGCGTTGTCGCCGCGGTTGAGCGCCTGGACGAAGTCGCCGACCTGCTCCATCTGCACCCACAGGTTGGCGCGCAGCATGATCAGGTCGTCAAGCCGGTTGCCGAGGATCCGCCCGTATGCGGCGAGGACGGCGTTGCGGTGCGTCTCGTCGAGCTTCGAGAAGATCCACGCGAGGTCGCGTGCCGGGTCGTTGAGCTGCGTTTCCTGCCAGTTCGTGACCGTCGTGATCGTCGAGCCGGAGAAGATGAAGTCGCCGTCCGAGAAGCCGCCGTGCACCGGACAGGTGGTAAATGACCACAAGCCGTCCGTCTCGAGGATCGACGACCAGCTGTCGGTGATTTCCGACGGCACGTGACCGGCCGACTGCAGCCGGCGGATCCATGCCGTGAGCTGCGCGAGAATCTGGCCGGTCGTGTAGCGCGGATAGCCGGCGTCGACGATGAAGTTCGGCCGCATGCGATGGATCGTGCCGATCGCCGTGCCGACGGCGGCGCAGTCGTCGAGCGTGAGCAGGTCGAGCGAGCGCGAGACGCCTTCGGGATGGATCGTCATCAGGATGCTGGAATCGCCGTCGATGGCTTCGTCGTCATCGTCGGCCTTGAACGCGACGGCATGGTCGACGCCGAAGCCGAGCCCCGCGAACTCGTTCGACTTCGCGATCGCCTTCGCCGACTTCCAGCGGCCACGCAGCCGCTTCTTGCCGGACTTGCGGTCGGCGACGTACACGTTGTACAGCGTGCCGCGCACGTCCTGCACGACGGCCTGCTGGATGCCGTGCTCGCGGTCGGTGTCGTTGTCCTGCTCGCTGTCGCGCACGCCCGCGACGCCGATGGTCGGGAGGGCCGCCGAGGCCATCGCCGCCATCATAAGGTTGCTTCGTCGTTCACTCACGCCTTCCAATGTAGTACAACTCGTGCGCAAGACGTGCCTCTGCACGGTTCTTTTGATGTCGCGGACCCGGGCTGCCGGCTCGGGTTTGCGACACGGCAGGAACAAGCTACCGCAAGAACCGGCTCGGGTGACGCAGGGCGCCGCGACCGGATTGCTTGCGACGAGCGTAGCTGACGTGCAGCTTGTCCTCGGCGCGCGTGACGCCGACGTACATGAGCCGCCGCTCTTCCTCGAGCGCGTCGCTGTCCTCCGGCGGCGAACCGTACGGCAGCAGCCCCTCGGAGGCGCCGACGAGGAACACCTGCCTGAACTCGAGGCCCTTCGACGCGTGGATCGTCGAGATTGTCACGCAGGTCACGTCGCGCATCCGCTGCACTTCGTCGGCGGCGGTCATCGGCGCCGGATCGGCGCCCACGCCGTTGTCCGGAGCGCCAGTCGGGTCGCTGCTCCCCCGCGCTTCGCCGCCAGCCGCTGTCGCACCCGCGCCGGCTTCCACCGCGCCCGCGTCGCCGTCGACATTGTCGTACGGCTGCGGCTGCGCATCCGGCTGCGTGTGGATGTCCGGCTGCGCCTGGGCGTCCGGCTGCGCCCCGGCCGGCACGTCGGCGAGCGCCGATTCCTGCCAGCCGTTGTCCCGGCGCAGCTGATAGCGCAGGCCGACTTCCTCGAGCGCCTTCGCGAAGACGCGCTGCTGCGCATTGAGGCGGGTGAGCACGGCGCAGTCGGCGGCGCGGCCCTCACCGCGGTCGACGTAGGCGCGAATCTGCGCCGCGACGGCGCGCGCCTCGTCCTCGTCGCTCTCGTACATGAGCCGCGAGACGCGCGGCGACCCGGTGCGTACCGCATGCAGCTTCAGGTACCGGTCACGAACGGGAGAATCGTTCAGGATGCCGTTGGCGCAGCGAATGATCGGCGGATTCGAGCGGTAGTCGGCGTCCAGCCGCACGTCGGCCGTCAGCGGCTCGAACTCGGCGCCGAAGTTCGTCAGGTAGTGGCTGGTCGCGCCGGCGTAGCCGTAGATCGTCTGCGCCGGGTCGCCGACGACGCAGACGTTGCGGTTGTCGCCGAGCCACAGTCGCATCAGCCGGTGCTGCAGCGGCGAGACGTCCTGGTATTCGTCGACGGTCAGGAAGCCGATGTGCCGGCGAATTGTCGCGGCGGCCTCGGGAAACTGCTCGAGGACATGGCAGGCGACGAGCAGGATGTCGTGAAAGTCGATTTCGGCGCGGCTCGTCTTCACCGTCTCGTAGGTCTCGTAGACGTCGACGAACTGTTCTGGCGTCAGCGCGCACGGCGGCTGCCGGTGCGTCGCCGAGCAGACGCGCGGGTAATCCTCCGGCGCGACGAGCTGGACCTTGCACCAGTTGATCTCGGCGTGGACGTCGCGCACCATCATCGGGTTGAGGTTGGCGATGTTCGTGATCCTCGTGATCGCCTGCGAGACGTTGCGCTCCTGATGCTCGCTGATGTGCGGAAACGGCCCGTCGACGATGTCTTCCCAGACGCCGGGCCGGTCGCCGTCGCCCACGAGCTGCCGCAGGGCGGCGGAATGGAACGTCGCCGCCGTCACGCCGTCGACGCCAAGCCGGTCGAGCCGGCTCTTCATTTCGCGGGCGGCCTTGACGGAGAACGTCACGGCGAGCACCTTGTTCGGGTTCCAGTCGCCGGACTCGACGGCGTACGCGATCCTGCGCGTAATCGTCCGCGTCTTGCCGGCACCTGCGCCGGCGATGATCCGCACCGGCCCGTCGACCGCCGTCGCCGCCTCGCGCTGGGCATCGTCGAGGTCGGTCAGCAGGGCCTGGGCAGTCGAAATCATGCCAATCATTGTGCACGATTCATCCGTCTGCTTCAAGTCCCCGTCTCCCTCCTCCTCACCTACTTAATCCCCTGGAAGGGAATTGGTACCTGCGCCCGCAAAGAAGACGGACGAATCGTTGCTAAGATCGGAACCACTGTGCGACGAAAGTCCGATGAACAATGGAGCGGCGATGACCAGGACGCATGACGAACACAACGATCCCGACGGACGCGGCGCCCGCGACGGCGGCCGGCCGATGCCGCGGGGCTGGCGGCACGGCTCGACGTGGCTGTATCTCGTCATGCTCGCGGCGAGCGGCGTGGCGCTGATCGTCTCGTTCATCCTGTCGGCCGACACGCTCAAGCTCGCCCGCAATCCCGACCAGCTGCTCGGCTGCGACGTCAACGGCATCATTTCCTGCTCCGACGTCGCGAAGTCGTGGCAGGCGGAAATCGTCCAGTTCGCCGGACTGAGCTACCCTAACGCGTTCTTCGGCATCGCCGCCGAGTCGGTGTTCGTGACGATCGCCGTCATCGGCCTCGCCCGCGTGAAGGTGCCGCGCTGGTTCGCGCTGTGCACGTGGCTTGGCTCGCTCGCCGCGTTCTGCTATGCCTACTGGCTGACGAGCCAGTCGCTGTTCGTCATCCAGGCGCTGTGCCCGTGGTGCATGCTGCTGATGGCGTCGACGACGATCCAGTTCATGGCCGTCAGTCACGCGACCGTCACCGTCCAGCGCCTGCCGGGTCGACGCAGCCCGTTCTACACCTATTACCGGCTCAACTACGACCTGATGGCCGACATCCTGTGGATTGTCGTCGTCATCGCCATCATCCTGGTCAAGGACGGCGACCAGATCTTCGCCGGCCTGTTCTAGCGCAGCGTGGCCTCGTAGACGATTTCGGCGTCGCCGGTCAGCAGGATGTCGTCGTCGGTGACGTCGAGGCGCAGCGTGCCGCCGCGGACGGTGATCAGCCAGTGGTTGACGCCGGTCTTCGCGCGCAGCACGATCGCCGTCGCGCACAGGCCGGTGCCGCAGGACAGCGTCTCGCCACATCCGCGCTCGAAGACGCGCATCGTCGCCTCGCCGAGATCCTCGTCGGCCGAGATCTCGTCAACGCGGACGAACTCGACGTTCTGGCCGTGCTCGAGCGCGGCGGCCCGCGTGGCCGCGAGCGCCTCGGCGCGGGCCGGATCATCGGAAATCGTCGGCTCCTTCGTCGCCGGCACGACGACCGGCGCGACGGTCAGGTTCAGGTCGCCAAGCACCGGCAGCGACGAGTAGGCGTCCTCGATGACGGCGACGACGTGCGGATTGCCCATGTCGACGAACGTGCCGAGCGCCTCGCCGTCGGCGGTGTTGCCGGTCGGCGCGCCGGTGCCGCCAGCCGGTCCTGCCGCGCCCATCGTGACGACGTATTCGTCGGTCTTGCCGTCGCCGGCCGCGCCCATCGACCAGTCGCCCATGTCGACGCGGAAGACGTGCCTGCCGAGGCCGTCGACCTCGCCGAGCGACGTCAGCACCTTGACGCCGGCCCGCGTGCCGAGCCGGAACTGCACGTCGTCGTGCGCATCGTTGTTCTTGCCACCGTCGGACGCCCCGGTCTCGCCGGAGCCGCGCGAATCGTCGCCGAAGTCGTCGAAATCGACGACGCCGGCAACGTCGGCGGCAAACCTCGCCGTCGCCCGCGTGCCGTTGCCGCACATCTCGGCGAGCGAGCCGTCGGCGTTGCGATAGTCCATGAACCATTCGGCGCCGTCGGCGCGCAGCCTGTCGACGGTTTCGGCGGACAGGTCGGCGACGTGCTCCGGCCTCGTCAGACGGATCAGCCCGTCGGCCCCGACGCCGAAGTGCCGGTCACACAGCCGGACGACCTCCTCTTCGGAAGGATCGTACTGGCCGTCCGGATCGGCGTACAGCACGAAGTCGTTGCCGGTCGCCTGCCCCTTGAACACTGTTGCTGGAATACTCATGGCTCCACTGTACGCGGCCGGCACCCCCGTCGCCGCGCTTGTTCTCTTCATGTCGCAAAGCCGGACAACAGGCCCGGCTTTGCGACATGAAAAATTCTCTCCCTCGCCGTACGATGGCCGCAAACGCAACGAAAGGACGAACCATGGCTTCCAGCGCACCGATCGGCGTGTTCGATTCGGGACTCGGTGGCATCTCGGTCGCGCGGCAGATCCACGACGACCTGCCGGCCGAGGACATTCTCTACTTCGGCGACTCGGCGAACGCGCCGTACGGCACGAAGTCGATCGAGCAGGTGCGCGCGCTGTCGTTCGATATTGTCGAACGATTCGTCCGCCAGGGCGTCAAGGCCGTCGTCATCGCCTGCAACACGGCGACGAGCGCGGCCGTCGACGGCCTACGCGACCGCTACGACATCCCGATCATCGGCATGGAGCCGGCACTCAAGGTCGCCGCCGACGCCGGCCACGGCGAGCGGCAGGACATCATCGTCGCCGCCACTCCGCTGACGCTGCGCGAGAAGAAGTTCGCAGACCTGATGGCCCGCTTCGACGACGACCACACGATCCACCGGCAGCCGTGCCCGGCGCTCGTCGAGATCGTCGAGGACGGCAAGCTCGACGACCACGACCTCGTCATGTCGACGCTGGAAGGCTACTTTGGCGACTACGACCTCGACCATACCGACGCCGTCGTCCTCGGTTGCACGCATTTCGTCTTCTACCGCGACTATTTCCGCGAACTGCTGCCGCCCGGCACCGCCATCATCGACGGCAACGCGGGCACGTCGCACCACCTGCGCGTCGTCCTCGAGTCCCTCGGCCAGCTCGCTCCCGAAACGAACCCCGACGGCACCGCGCATGTCGGCCATGTCACCCTCGCCAACAGCGATCCGTCCGACCGCCTCCTGCGGCTCTCCGAAGACCTGCTGAACCGCTGACTTTCCTGAACCCGGCTCCCTGGAAGGGAACTGTCGAGCGAAGCGAGACTGAGGGTCGACGCGTTCGGCCCAGCCGAACGCCGGTTTCCAAGTGGAGGCCGTAGACCTCCGCGAGGAAACCGTGTGGGCCGCCAACCTACCCGAGCGTAACCAGACAGCGTAGGGGGCGCGCTGATATAGTAGTCGACCTGAACGGCATGGAAGGGAGAGCCCATGGTTGACCACACGCAGGCGACGGACGCGCAGCGCCGCCACAGGACCGCGATCATCGACGTCGGCGGCGGATTCCGCGCGATCTACGGCTGCGGCGTCGAGGACCGGTGCCTCGAGGACGACATCATGTTCGACCACTGCTACGGCATCTCTGCCGGCAGCGCGAACCTGACGAGCTACATCGCCCGCCAGCACGGTCGCAACCACACGTTCTATACCGAATACGCGTTCCGCAAGGAGTACGCGAGCTTCGATTCGTTCGTCCGCAACCACAACTACGCCAACCTCGAGTACGTGTACTCGACACTGAGCAATCACGACGGCGAATATCCGGTCGACTACGAGGCGTTCGCCGCCAACCCGGCGCAGTTCACCGTCGTCGCCTGCAACGCCGACGACGGCACGGCGCACTATTTCGACAAGTCCCGCGTCCGGTTCGACGACTTCGACATCATGAAGGCGTCGTCGGCCGTGCCGGTCGCCTGCCAGCCGTACGTCGTCGACGGCGTCCCCTACTACGACGGCGGCATCGCCGACCCGATTCCGGTCCAGAAGGCGTTCGACGACGGCTGCGACCGCGTCGTCGTCGTGCTGAGCCGTCCGAAGGACTTCCACCGCGACCCGAAGAAGGACGTGCCGGCCGCCAAGTTGCTGCATCATTCGCACCCGGCAGCCGCCGAGCGCATGCTCGCCCGCGCGCAGACGTACAACGACGAGCTCGACTTCGCGAACCGCTGCGAGGCCGAGGACGGCACCGTGCTCGTGCTGGCGCCGGACGACCTGTGCGGCCTGTCGACGCTGTCGAAGACGTTCGAGGGCATGGAACGCATGTACCGCAAGGGCTACGCCGCCGCCGGGCAGATCGCCGACTTCCTGAATTCGTAGGCGGAAAACAACAAGAATAAGAAGATGTCACAACCCCGAGCCGCCAGCTCGGGGTTGTGACATCTCATGGACTATTCGTGGATGCTGAAGCGTCCGGGAGGATCAGGCGCCGGGAAGCGGCACGGGATTTCCCGCGCGAATCGTCACACTTCCCCGCCCTCGACGACGATGTCGTTCGGGTCGACTTCGTCGCCGTAGACCGGCTTGAGCGTCTGGTTGTAGTCGTCGAGGAAGAAGTTCTCCTTGCCCAGCGTCACGATTTCGTCGTTGATGTAGTCGAGCAGTTCGGTGTTGCCCTTCTGCACGGCCGCCGCGATCGTCTCGGTGTCGCCGATCTCGGTGACGCCGACGGCGTACCCCTTGTTCGACTTCGCCCACGCGAGCACCTCGGTGTTGTCGGTCGACATCGCGTCGCCGCGACCGTCGAGCAGCGCGTTATACGCGTCGGCGTACTGGTCGTACTTGAGCAGGTTGATGTTGGGATAGTTCTGCTCGAAGTACGTCTCGGCCGTCGTGCCCTTCGCGACGATCAGCGTCTTGCCGTCGAGCTGGCTGACGTCGGTGATCTCGGCGTCCTCCGGCGAGACGATGCCGAGCGCGACCTTCATATACGGCTTCGAGAAATCGACCTTCTCGGCGCGCTCGTCGGTGACGGTGAAGTTCGCGAGCGTGATGTCGACCTTGTTCGACGTGAGCACGTCGACGCGCGCCGACGGGTCGACCGACGTGTAGACCGGCTCGACGCCGAGATCCTTCGCCAGCCGTTCGGCGAAGACGATGTCGTAGCCCTGGTAGTCGCCGTTCTGGTCGACATAGCCGAACGGCGCCTTGTCGGAGAAGACGGCGACCTTGAGCTGGCCGGAGGACTTGATCTCGTCGAGCGTGCGGGCCGTCGCCGTCGTCGATCCGGCGGCCGCCGTCCCCTCCTCGCTCGGCGTGCCGGCGGTCGGTCCGCACGCCGCCACGGCTGCCAGCACGGAAACGGCAGCGGTGACAGTCGCGGCGATCTTGACAACTCGTGACTTGAACGTGGTCATGGTGTTCTCTTTCTCTACTTTTTATTTGTTGTGTACGATTCGCCCGCTCTGTCCTGCGGACGAAAGTTCTTCTCGAATTTCCTGGAGAGTATCGTCGGGCGGCGTAGCCGCGAAGCGTTCGCTCTCCTAGTCGACGTCCTCGAACTCGCGGATCGGCTCGCCGTCCTCGTGCTTGCGGCGACGCTCGAATTCGAACGTGTGGAGGAATTCCCGGGCACGCTCGGTCTTCGGATGGGCGAAGAATTCGTCGGGATCGGTCGACCGCTCGACGATCCTGCCGTCCTCGATCATGACGATCCGGTCGGCGACGGCCCTCGCGAACTGCATCTCGTGCGTGACGATCAGCATCGTCTGGCCGTCGTCGGCGAGGTCGAGGACGACGTCGAGGACCTCGCGGACCATCTCCGGGTCGAGCGCGGCCGTGATCTCGTCAAGCAGCAGCACTTCCGGATGGAGGATCAGCGCGCGGCAGATCGCGACGCGCTGGCGCTGGCCGCCCGACAGCTCGTGCGGCTTCGCGTCGGCGCGGTCGGCGAGCCCGACGCGCTCGAGCAGCGCCATCGCCTCGGCCTCGACGTCGGCCTTCTTGCGCTTCTGGACGAGGACGGGAGCCATCGTGATGTTGCCGAGCACCGTCTTGTTCGGGAACAGGTCGTAGCTCTGGAACACCATGCCGATCCGCGTGCGCAACGCCGACGGACGCTTCGAGCGACCGGCCTTCTCGGTGCCCGGCTTGCCGGTCTCGAGCACGTCGCCGTCAAGCGCGATCGTGCCGCCCTGGATCGGCTCGAGCCCGGCGACGGTCCGCAGCAGCGTCGACTTGCCGGAGCCCGACGGCCCGACGATGACGAGCACCTGCCCTTTCGGCACGTCGAACGAGATGCCGTCGAACACGTTCCTTTCCGCCTTCGGATACTTCTTGACGAGATCCCTCACTTCGAGTCCGCGGAACTGCTGTTCAGTCATTTTTTCGCCTTCACTTCCATAAAAATTCACGCCGTCGCCCACTCTTTTTCGAGGTATCTCGCCACCACCGACAGCGGCCAGCAGACGATGAAATACATCAGGAAAATAACGCCGTAAATCCACAACGTGCCGCTCGGATATTGGAACCTGTTGGCGTCGATTATTTGCTGGCCGACCTTGATCAATTCGACGACGCCGAGCAGCACGGCTAGCGATGTCGTCTTGACGATTCTCGTGGCCAGGTTGACCGACGCCGGCAGCAGCCGGCGGATCGCCTGCGGCAGCACGACCCTCGCGAACGTCTGCGGTCCGGTCAGGCCAAGCACGTAGGCCGATTCGGTCTGGATGGCCGGGATCGACTGGATGGCGCCGCGCACCAGGTCGCCGAGTTCCGCGCCGCCCCACAGCACGAACACGAGCACGCAGGCGCCGGTCGCGTCGAGATTCCAGTTCCACAGCCGCGCCAGGCCGTAGAACGCGATGAACAGCAACGCGAGCTGCGGCATGATCCTGATGAAGTCGAGGTAGACGCGCATGATCGCTCGAATCGTCCGGCTCTTCGCCGTCATCAGCCATCCGGTGACCAGGCCGACCGGAATGCTCAGCAGCACCGAGACGCCGGCAATCCAGACCGTCACCCACAGTCCGTTGAGAAGGCGCGGGAAGACGCCCGGCTCGAGCAGGATGTTAAAGTCGCTCATAGTTGAACTTCCTTTCGAGCCACGAGCCGACGATCGAGATCGGCAGCAGGATGATCAGGTAGGTCACGATCAGCAGGAACAGCGATTCGTAGGTGCTGTAGTACATGCCGATCAGGTCCTTCGTCATGTACATGACGTCGGCGAGCGCGATGGCCGAGACGACCGACGATTCCTTGATCAGGAAGATGACGTTCGCGACGATGCCCGGCAGCGCTGTCGAGGCGGCCTGCGGCACGACGACGTGGACGACGGTCTGCAGCCGCGAAAAGCCCAGCATGACGGCGTTTTCGCGCTGCACCACCGGCACCGCCTCGACGCCGGCGCGCATCGCCTCGGCCATGTACGAGCCGCCGAGGAACGCCAGGCCGATGATCGCGCAGGCTTCGGCCGACCAGACGAATCCAAGCTTCGGCAGGCCGAAGTACAGGAAATACAGCTGGACGAGCAGCGGCGTGTTGCGGCTGATCTCGACGTAGACGCGGACGATCTGCCGCAGCACCGGGATCCTCGCCGTCTCGATCGCCGCGCAGACGGCGCCGACGACGATGGCCAGCGCGATGCCGAACACCGAAATCGTCAGCGTCATCAGCGCGCCGGTCACGAAGAACGGCGCATAGTGACCGATGAAACTCCAGTCCACGATGGTTCTCCCCACGTTTTGGATGGATGACGGATGATGTTTTCAGGAAAGTCCGTGCAGACGAGTGCACGGAACGCCGCCTGCGGGGACGGCAGGCAAGCAAGACAATGAAGACGACGCCGGGGCCGGCAGGTTGTCGCCTGCACGGGGCCACTTGCGGCGAAGATCGATCGGAAGTTCAAAAAATCCGGCCACGCTGAGTCACCGCCGGGAGGTCACCCGGCACCGTGCGTTGGTCGGATTGATCAGAAGACTGCTGGAATTCCGCTCAATCAACGACAACGGCGACAACAGTCGCCCAGACACATCGCGCAGGGCATGCCGGCGGAAGCGGCGGCCAGTGCGCGTGCGTTGTCGTTGAGGAATTCAGTCATGGTTGTCATTTCTAGCGCACCTGTCCGACAAATGCAAATCATGATGCCATATGTAAAAATCTCCGGCGTGTCACTCACCGCTGACTAATTTTCGTCACAAATAATCACCGAATATTTCATTAATATTGAACGATCCATCCGAAAATAAAATCATCGCTCGTCATAAAATATTTTTCTACCGTTCGTCGCAAAGACTCCCCTTCCGGGGAGCTTTTCACCCGGCTTTTCCTTCGGCTCACTGCGGGCAAACTTCCTAGAATCGGAAAGTATTCCTATATATAGGACCTTCACACGGGTCCCTCTCGGTTGGGAGATGATCATGACGAATACTTCGCCGGCGACGGAAGAATCGTCGCCAACTACTGCGCAGGCGGACGCCGGCGCAACCGTGTTCGATTCGCTCGGGAAAGTGCAGGCGCAGGCCGCGACGATGCGCCGGTATTTCGAGACCGGCGCCACGCTGGACCCGAAGTTCCGCGGCGAACAGCTGAAGAACATGAAGAAATGGCTCAAGTCCCACGAAAAGGACGTGCTGTACGCCGTCTATCAGGACCTCGGCAAGGCCGCCTACGAAACGTACATCACCGAACTCGGCCTCGTGTACGAGGAGATCGACTGCTGCATCAAGAACGTGCACAGCTGGTCGGCGCCGCAGCACGTGAGCACGCCGATCACGATGTTCCCGTCGAGCTCGGTCATCTATCCGTATCCGTACGGCGTGACGCTGGTGCTGTCGCCGTGGAACTATCCGATCCAGCTCGCCCTGATCCCGATGGTCGACGCGATCGCCGCCGGCAACTGCGTGGCGTTCAAGCCGGCCCGCGAGTCGGCGCACACGTCCGCCATCCTCATCCGGATGGCACAGGAGGTCTTCGACCCGCAATATGTGTGCGGCATCCCCGGCTCCGCGCACATGAACGACTGGATCATGCAGACGCAGTGGGACTACATCATGTTCACCGGTTCGCCGAAGGTCGGCAAGATCATCATGTCGGCCGCCGCGAACTTCCTGACGCCGGTCACGCTGGAACTCGGCGGCAAGAGCCCGTGCATCGTCCACGACGACGCCGACATCAAGATCGCGGCCGAGCGCATTGCCTGGGGCAAGGGCCTCAACTGCGGACAGACCTGCGTGGCACCGGACTACCTGCTGGTCCAGGAAGACGTCGCCGACGAACTGGTCAGGGGCATTGCCGACGAATGGACGAAGTTCTACGGCGACAACGCCCTCGACTCCGACATCTGGCCGCACATGATCTCCGAGAAGCACTACAACCGCGTCATGGGGCTGATCGACAACCATAACCCGAATGCGAAGATCGTCTGCGGCGGCACCGGCGACCCGGCGACGTGGAAGATCCAGCCGACGATCATGACCGGCGTCACGCTTGACGATCCGGTCATGGGCGAGGAGATCTTCGGCCCGGTCCTGCCTGTATTTACCTATAAGACGCTCGACGAGGCCTTCGACTTCGTCAAGCATTTCGAGCATCCGCTCGCCTGCTACATCTTCTCCGAGTCGAAGAAGGTCCAGCAGCAGGTCATTTACACGCTGCAGTTCGGCGGCATGTCGATCAACGACTGCTGCGTCCACCTGACCAACGACAAGATGGGCTTCGGCGGCGTTGGCAACTCCGGCATGGGCGCCTACCACGGCAAGGTCGGCTTCGACACGTTCACCCACTACAAGTCGACGATGGCCCACAGCACGAAGATCGACACCGACGTCCGCTTCCCGCCGTTCACCGCGGACAAGAAGAAGCTCGCCCGCAAGCTGATGGGCTGAAAGCCCCACTCCCTCTTCAGAGGGAGTCGAAAAGAAAAAGTCCCCGGACTGCCCTGCAAATCGGCCCCCACTCCCTCTTCAGAGGGAGTCGAAAACGCGTAGCGTTTTCGGTGGGAGTTCGCACGACGTCGCGCAGCGACGAGTGCGCGCCGGAACGCGGGAGGGCCCGTAGAACTCGAGTTCTACGGGCCCTCCCGCGTTCCGGCGTATCTGCCAAAAGAGAGCGGGCACGATTCGTCCGCGCGAATCGTGCCAAATTCAGCTGACCGTGCTCAACAGGTCGATCTTGTGCTTCTTCGCCTTCGTCCACCACAGATAATAGGCGATGCCGAGCACCAGCCACGTCGTGCCGACGATCCATACCTCCACGCCAAGCGAGACGAAAATGACGAACGTGACGACGGCGCCGATGGCCGGGAACAGGATAGTGCGCACCCACTTGCCGTGGTCGACGATCTTGCCGTGGATGCCAAGTCCCCACAGCACGCAGATGTTGAGCATGAAGTACGTCGACAGCGCGCCGTAGTTCGAGACCTTCGCACCCTGGTCCATGCCAATCGTCCACAGCACGACGAACACGAGCACGAGCGTGACGATGGCGACGAATAGCGTGGCGAAGATCGGCACGCCGGTCTTCCTGTCGACCTTCTGGAACTGCTTCGGGAAGGCATTGTCACGACCCATGACGTAGAGCAGTCGCGAGACGGCGGTCATGCCCGACAGCGACGTGAACAGGCCAAGCGCGAGTGCGTTGGCGACGGCCGTCAGCACGCCAAGCCACTTGCCGGCGAGCGCGGCGATCGTGTAGAAGCCGTTCGTCGGGTCGGCCGCCATGATCTTGCCGGACGGATCCATGCAGGAGGCGATGAAGCTCATCGCCATGTACAGGAAGCCGAGCACGAGGACGATCCAGATCATCGCCTTCGGCGGCGCCTTGCGCGGCTGGATGCATTCGCCGTCGAGCGTGACGATCGAGCCGAAGCCGACGAAGCTCAGCGCGCACAGCGAGACGGCGCTCATGACGGAGCCGAAGTTGAATTTCGACGCGTCGAACAGCGACGTGCCGGAGAAATGCGCGGTGTCCGGATGCCTGACAATGTAGATGAAGCCGAACACGAAGAACAGCAGCAGCACAATGAGCTCGGCGCACAGGGCAAGCTTGTCGACGAGAACGGTGGCACCCATGCCGCGCAATGCGACGACGGTGATGAACGCGAGGAAGATCAGGCACCAGACCCAGACGGGTACGCCGGGAATGTAGGCGCGCAGCGCTTCGCCGGCCATGATCAGCATGACGGCCGGAGTGATCAGGTATTGCAGGATCATCAGCCAGCCGACGACGAAGCCGATCGGCCCGTTGAGTTCGTGCGACGCATAGATGTAGATCGAGCCGCTTGACGGGTAGCGCGGCACCATCAGGCCGAACGACAGCGCCGTGAACAGCATCGCGATCATGCCGATCAGGTAGGCCAGCGCCGGCATGCCGTTCGACGTGTCGTAGACGGAGGCGAGGATCGAGAACGGCGCGATCGGCACCATGAAGATCATGCCGAAGATGACAAGGTCCATCGTTGTCAATGTGCGCTTGAGACCGCCGGACTGGGCGGTGGCGGTGCCTTTGGCGGTGTTAGCGGTGCCCTGTTTCGAAGTTCCGGCAGCCTGCTTGCCGCCGTTCGGCGTCTGTTTCGCCGTGGCGGCCGACTGTTGCACGATTCCCGCGTTGCCGGCGCTATTCGGTTCGCCAATGACGTCCTTCACTGGCGATGTCGCGGCCGCGTCCGCCGCTGCGCCCGGCGCGGTGGCGTTGACATCGAGCGCGCACGGCGTGCCGGCCTTGACGGCGGCCGTCTTGGCGGATGCGGCCCGGCCCTCGGCCTTGGCGGCGTTGACGTGATCGTTGATATAGTCGCGTTCGGCCTGGGACTTGGGGACAATGACATTGACATTCCTGTCCCGGATGCCCGGTTTTGCCTCGTCCAGTACTACATGGGAAGACGAGGTGGCGGCTTGTCCGACGGGCGATCGACCGGTCGCGCCCGTTGGGGAAATGGTGGGATCACCCATGTCTGACTCTCCTTATGAGCATGTAGTCCCAGACTATTCCGGCGCTCCGTTCGGCCGTTTCGATTTCACTGGAAACTAAAGCTCCACGCCACCGGCTACTGATCCCCCATCGACGGATGAAAAGAGAAGGAAACACCACATGTTCCTCCGTGACACGCCGGGGATTCCCCGGTAGGTGTCTGCATATGCGTCTAGTGTTGCTTGGCTGGAATGAATTACTGGCATGCGTGAAATGCGAGCGCGCCTGCGACAAGAAGAGACACACAGCATAGCGTGTAGCAACGTACGGCTAAGAGAGATTTTGCACAATGCTCATTCGACATGCGACCATGGACGACCTTGACGCCCTCGCAACCATGGAGGCAGCCTGCTTCCCGCCGGCCGAGGCGGCCGACATCGAGACGCTGGCCTCCCGCATCGAACAGTATCCGGAGCACTTCTGGCTGCTCATCAACACCGACGCCGGCAAGCACGACCCTTCCTTCCCGGCCCACGTGGAAGAGGGATCGCTGATCAGCTTCGTCAACGGCCTGACGACCGACGAAGCCGACCTGCTCGACACCATGTACGACGACGCGAGCCTGCACGACGAGGACGGCGACTGGCAGATGATCCTCGGCCTCGACACCGCGCCGATCTACCAGCATCACGGTTGCGCCGGCTACCTGCTGCGCCGCGTCATCCTCGACTCGGCGCTGAGCGGTCGCCGCGGCATCGTGCTCGCCTGCAAGGAACGACTCGTCGATTTCTACGCCAGCTTCGGGTTCGTCGACGAGAACCTCTCCTCCTCCACGCACGGCAATGCGGCGTGGCACCAGATGCGCCTGCTGCTCACGCCGCAGGTCGACGAGGAGCCGGTCGACCGCGAGCGCGCCGAACGTACCGACGAGACGATTCGCCGTGCCATGCGCGAGACCACGCGCTATATCGACTCCGACGAATCGATTACCCAGCAATTCCCCGCCGTCGTCCGTCACTAGCGGAAAAGTTCACTGGAAAGCAGCCGGCGAGGAGTAGCCGGGCCGGGTGGCCGACCGCCGGGCGCGGCGAAGAAGGCGAACCGGAACGCGAGCTCCTTGCCACCGGTCTGTTGTTCGCGATTGTCAAGCCGGATGAATCGTTCTTCACTGTCAACGTAACAAATTCCCGGCGTTTGCGAATACCTTGCGAAAGCATTGCCACAAACCGTTTTCCAATGGCCGGATTCATATACACTCGTGTGAGGCCGCGACGCCGGCCGGACGCCCGCTTCGGCGCGGCGACGGCGGCAGGTTCGCCGAGCCACCCGGTTCCGCAGGACCCGGATCTCTCGGCGACGGGGCCGCGAGAAGAATCACCGTCAGTCACTGTGAGCCCAGTCACTGCAACCCGGCACCGGTCCCCAGCTGGCCGGACCGCCGGACAGACATCGCGAAAGGAACGCATTACGAATGGCCGTCCATAGCAACTCGACGTTCCGGCTTCCCCATGACTACGTGGCGCTGGACATCGAAACGACCGGCTTCAGTCCGCGCACCGAGGCGATCACCGAAATCGGCGCCGTCAGGATCCGCGACGGCAAGATCGTCGGCACGTTCACGCAGCTGGTCGACCCCGGCAAGCCCATTCCTTCCCGCATCACGCACCTGACCGGCATCGGCGACGCGATGGTCGCCGGCCAGCCGCCCATCGATATCGTCATGCCGACGTTCATCGACTGGCTCGCCTCCGACATCATCGTCGGCCACAATGTCCGCTTCGACCTGTCGTTCCTGACCGAGGCGGCGCTGCGCACCGTCGGCCATCCGGCCGGTTTCCACGCGCCGTCGCTGGACACGATGACGATCGACAAGCGCCTGTTCCCGTCCGAACGGCACCGCCTCGCCGACCTGATCGTGCGCTACGGCATCGCCGACACCGAAGAGCACCGCGCGCTGTCGGACGCGACGCAGACGTACCAGTGCCTCGAGTGGCAGCGGCGCTACATCGGGGCCAACGATTCGGTCACGACGTCGGTCAATACCCGGTTCAGGGTGTGAGTACTGGCGGCACTTCGCACTTCCCGAAGGGGCATTTGGAAAGTGCGAAGTTTTTCCTGCCATCCAGCCTGACCACATGTGCCATTTTCCAATGTTTTCAATGCCTGAGGGGAGACCATGACATTCATGGTCTCCCCTCAGGCATTGAAAAATTCGCACTTTCCAAATGCCCTGTTGGAAAGTGCGAAGTCTGAGTTAGGTATTCCCCCGCCCGACGGCGAAAATACGGAACTCAGGCCCCAAATACCCCGCTATGGCAGGTGTAAATGATGCCAATCACGCCGGCGATGAGGACGATGATGGCCAAGATGAATTCCTTGTGCGTGAACAGGTTCGTCCAGCCGCCATGGCGACCGGCGACGTCGGCGCGGTCGCCGGCGCCCACGCCGAGCGACGGCTGCTCGGCCTGCCGCCGGCCAACGAAGAACAGCGGAATGCCGACAGCATAGACCACGCAGGCGATCATCAGGTAGTTCAGGCCGGCCGAATACACCAGGTACAGCGCGAAGACGGTACCGATGATGCCGGTGGCGATGCCGTACCGGCGCGAGTACCGGATGCCGTCGGGCCAGCCGTCCGGCGTGCCGGCGACCGACTTGCGCGAGATCTTCCACAGGAACAGGCAGCACAGCAGGTAGCACGGCATCGCCATGACCGACGTGATCGAGATCATCGTGTCCCAGGCGTCGCCGGAGACGAAATGGCAGATCAGGATCAGCACCTCGACGATGGCCGCCGACGCGACGAGCGACGCGGTCGGCGCGCCCTTCGCGTTCGTCTTCGTGAACACCTTCGGGAAGATGCCGTCGCGGGCGCCGAACAGCGGCATCTGCGAGATCATCATCATCCAGACCAGCCACGCCGCCAGCACGGACACGACAACGCCGATGTTGACGAGCACGCCACCCCACGTGCCGAACTGGTCGCGCATGATCGTCGCCATCGACGGGTTGCTCATCTGGCCAATGTCGGTGTACGAGTACACGCCGAGCGGCAGCAGTGACACGAGAATGTAGACGACGAGCACCGACAAGTAGCCGAGCGTTGTAGCACGTGAAACATCACGCTGGCTCTTCGCATTGGAGGACACGACGACGGCGCCCTCGATGCCGATGAACAGCCACAGCGTGACGAGCATCGTGCCGGAGACCTGGTCCATGACGCCGGAGAACGAGAACGACAGCTGCACGCCGGACGAGCTCAGGCCCCAGAAACCGTGCAGGAACGTGCCAAGCTCGAAGACGGTCAGCATGGCGATGATGAACACGAGCACCGGGACGATCTTGCAGATCGTGCCGATGACGTTGATCGCCGCGCCGGACTTCGCGCCGCGCAGCGTCAGCAGGAACATCAGCCACGTGATGACGGAGGCACCGAGCACCGACCACCAGTTGTTGCCGCCGTCGAACGTGCCGGGGAAGAAGAAATTGAGCGTCGACATGACAAGGACGCCGTAGGCGCACAGCGAGAAGCAGTTGCAGATCCAGTAGCCGTAGGAAATCAGGAAGCCGACAAACCTGCCGAAACCGGTGTACGCGTAGGTGTACAGGCCGTTCTTGAGCTCCGGTCGCGCGGCGGCGAGGATGCGGAACGTGTTCGCGATGAACCACATGCCGACGCCGGTGATCGCCCACGCGATGATCTGGCCGCCGGCCGATGCCGATTCGGCCATGTTCTGGGGCAGCGAGTAGATGCCGCCGCCGACCATCGCCGAGATGACGATGCCGATCAGCCCGACCAGGCCGACCTTCCTGCGATTGTTGCTGACGACGGACGCCTCGGGGGCCCTGTCGTCGCTCGTGTCGGTGACGACGACGCCGTCGGCGCCTGCCGTCACTTCAGCGGAACCTTGCGTTTCGTCGGTGTTGGGCACGATTCTCTCCACTACTCTCGGTCGCCGTCGATAGGCCCTGCCGTCATTCGCTGTCGCAGCGCACGGTTGCCCGGCGAAGTCAACTGTTCCAGATTACTCGGCAAGGAGGAATAGAGTGCCCAGAGGTCCACGATGTCATGTCTCGACATGGCGTCACCGACAAAAAGCATGTCACGGTCCCGGGAGGGATTCCCGGGACCGTGACATGCTGTGTGACATGCTGTGTGACATGCTGTGTGGCATGCCACGCGGCATGCCATATGTCGGGTCGGCTTCCGCGTATGGCCACGCCGCTCAGGACGTGAAGACGCCGCTGCCGATCGTGTAGATAATGCCGACGATGCCGGCGACGACGATGATCACGAACAGGACCTTTTCCCACTTCGTGAACAGGTTCCACCAGCTCGTGCCGTCATGGCCGACGGCCTGGCGACGACCGACGATGAACAGCGGGATGCCGACGGCGTACAGCACGCAGGCGATCATCAGGTAGTTCAGGCCGGCCGAATACACCAGATAGAGCGCGAAGATCGTGCCGATGACGCCGGTCGCGATCGCGTTCTTCCGCGAGAATCGTATCCCCTTTGGCCATGGATCCTTGACGGCGATCTTCCACAGGAACAGGCAGCACAGCAGGTAGCATGGCATCGCCATGACCGACGTGATCGAGATCATCGTGTTCCAGGCGTTGCCGGAGACGAACTTGCACAGGATGAACAGCGCCTGGCAGATGATGGCCGTCCACAGCAGCGACGTCGTCGGGGCGTTCTTGGAGTTCGTCTTCTTGAACGTCTTCGGGAAGATGCCGTCGCGCGAGGCGAACAGCGGCATCTGGCCGAGCATCAGCATCCAGACCAGCCAGCTCGACAGCACCGAGATGATGACGCCGACGTTGACGATGTCGCTGCCCCACGAGCCGTAGAGCTGCTGCATGATCGTCGCCATCGACGGGTCGGCCATCTTGCCGATGTCGGTGTAGCTGTAGACGCCGAGCGGCAGCAGCGAGACGAGGACGTACAGCACGAGGATGACGAGGTAGCCGATTGTCGTCGCCTTCGAGACGTCGCTCTGGCTCTTCGCCTCGCCGGAGATGACGACGGCGCCCTCGATGCCGATGAATAGCCACAGCGTGACGAGCATCGTGCCGGAGACCTGGCTCATGACGTTGCCGAAGTTGAAGCCGAGCTGCACGCCGGAGCTCGTCAGTCCCCAGAAGCCGTGCAGGAACGTACCGAACTGGAAGACGGTGATCATCAGGACGATGAACATCAGGACCGGCAGGATCTTGCCGATCGTGCCGATGATGTTGAGGAACGCGCCGGACTTCGCGCCGCGCAGCGCCAGCCACAGCATGATCCAGCTGATCACCGAGGCGCCGATGATGGACCACCAGTTGTTGCCGCCGGTGAAGACGCCGGGGAAGAAGAAGTCCATCGTCGACATGATCAGGACACCGTAGGCGACCAGCGCGAAGCAGTTGCAGATCCAGTAGCCGTAGCTGATCAGGAAGCCGACGAACTTGCCGAATCCCTTGTACGCGTAGGTGTACAGGCCGTTCTTGAGTTCCGGCCGCGCCTGCGCGAGGATGCGGAACGTGTTCGCGATGAACCACATGCCGACGCCGGTGATCACCCAGGCGATGATCTGTCCGCCGGCGGACGCGGAGGCGGCCATGTTCTGCGGCAGGTCGTAGATGCCGCCGCCGACCATCGCGGAAATCACGACGGCGATGAGGCCGATCAGGCCGACCTTCTTGCCGCCGGAATCGTTCTTCTTGTCGGAATTGTTGGACGATGCTCCCGTTGTGGTCGTCGCTGCCGCCGACGACGTCTTGGCGACGGTGCCGCCCGCCGGCGTTCCGGCAGCCGTGCCGGAAGCCGGCCCGGAGGAAGTAGCCGAAGCAGTGCTGTTCGACATCGCTCTCCCCTTTCACGAAAAATAAGAATAAAAAGCCGGCTCCCGCCAGCGAGAGCGCGGGAGCCAGCGGAACATTGCGGAAAACCGCCGGATTTACTTGAGGCCGGTCAGCGACTCGAAGCCCTGCTGGTCAAGCCAGTCGTTGATCGTCATGTCGTTGAGGGAACCGAAGCCGGAATCGGGGACGGCGTTGCGGGCGAGCGTGACGTACGGACCGACGGTGATGGCGTTGCCGATCTGGTTCGGCTTCATCATCGAGTAGGCGTAACCGACATATGTCCTGTCGAACAGCACGCCGGAGTCCTTGCCGCACTCGACGACCGACCAGACGATTTCCTTGCGGTGCTCGTCGAGGAAGGCGACCATGTCTTCCTCGGAGTCGTTTTCGGTCCACACGCCGGCGTCCTCGATGAACAGGTCGGCGCAGTAGTCGCGGTCGTTCGACAGCGAGATCGCGATGAAGCTCCAGACGCCGTAGCCCTCGCCGTTTTCCGGATCCGGAGTCTGGCCCTCCGGCGGACGGTAGGCGGTAACGCCCTTGTTCGCGCAGATGACGTGGCCGCCGGGCACCGGATGGTAGCGACGGTCGGTGTCGGTGCCGAACAGCTCGACGCCGCAATCCAGCAGCGGCTTGGCGTCGTAGACCGGCAGGTCCTGGTTGTTGAACTGCTTCATCGTGAACAGCGGCGTGATCGTGTTGTTCTTGATGTCCGGGTGGGCGGCGAGATCGTGGCCCCAGATCTGGCCCTGAATGCCGCAGAATGACGACGCGGTCAGCATGTTGATCTGGCCGACGTAGGCGTCGGCGCATTCGGCCTTGTCATACGTCACGATGCCGTCGATCAGCGCGTCGTTCGTCTTGTCGACGACGCCGGTCGAGACCTTGAGGATGTTGACGTAGCCGTTGCCGTACGCGCCCGGCATGCCGTAGCCGTCGCAGTAGCAGTCGTACGGCGAGATGGCCGTCTTGTCGATGTGCGGATGGCGCATCGTTTCGTGGCGGTTGATCGCCTTGGCAATAGTGCGATTGTCGCGGACTTCAAGTGACATCGTTGGCCTCACCTTTCATGTCAATGGATGGGCCGGGTCGTGTACGCGCAATGATCGCGGTCGCCTCCCCCTAGGTTGTTGGTCGATCGGTATCTGGACGCCACATTTCCCCGGCGATTTGATTTCCAGCGTATGTGAACGAATCTTCACAAACTCCGCATTTCGCGTTGAAGAGAATAAACAAGCTTCTAGAGAAATCCTGTTGTCAGAACGATTCTTTCGTGACGATCTTTCGTCTCTTGTGATCTCTTGCTGATGTCACAAACCCGAGCCGCCAGCTTGGGTTCGTGACATCAACAATGATCCGGAAGAGCAGCGACGGACCAAGCTGCACCTGGATACGGGAAGACCCCGGGAGCGTATGCCCGCCGGGGTCCCGGCGTTTTCGCCGCGCAACAGGCGCGTGCGGATACGAGAAGACCCCGGGAGCCGTCAGGCTCGACCGGGGTCTCCATTCACGTGTGATTGCGGCGGCGTGCTACTCTCCCACACCCTGTCGGGTGCAGTACCATCGCCGTGCCAGGCCTTAGCTTCCGGG
>NZ_VYSG01000007.1 GCF_010667615.1 Bifidobacterium choloepi
GTTAAGCACGCCGCCAGCGTTCATCCTGAGCCAGAATCGAACCCTCCACAAAAAACCTTGCTTCGGGCCGAACAAATTCGGCTCCAAAAAAAGAAAAAAGACGAGCATCTTCTTCAGGAAGAAGACGCACACAAAACCTCGACCATCTTTGACCACGCTAGTGGACTTTCCGGAAGGGAAAGCGACGGCCGAACTGGCAATCATTTGACTATAAAAGAAGTAGTACAGTACACGCTCTTGAGTTCTCAAACCACCACCACGCGCCCGGCCGTACTGCGAAAACCCATGGTTTCCGGCGGCTCGGCGGCAGCAAGAGATAAACTTACACTAACTTCCCGAAAGGCGCAAGAGACCACCGCGGAAGCCTTGCGGCGCAAGGCCTCCACGGCGTGTCGCAACTTGTCTGAAACTATCCGGTAACTCCGTGAAGCCTTTCTCCTTGATGTCACCATCCCGAGATCGGATCACAGGATTGTGACATGCAAGAGTGCGGCTCTTACGTTCCAGCGAAAGGTCGCGCGCTACTTCAGACGGATGACGACAGCTTCCCAGGGCTCAAGTTGGCCGGAGACCAAGGTTTCGATGACAGTGCTGTCGTCGATGTTGGCGATCACCACGCGCTCGGCGGTCAGGCCGGAGTCGAGCGTGCGGGTCAGGCCGGCGAGCTTCGCCGAGGTTTCCGGCGGCAGCGTCGCGGCCGAGCCGGACAGGTTGACGACGACGAGCAGCTCTTCGGCGGACGAATCGTCGCCGGTCACCGCGGCCTGCGCGACGTCGGCCTTGCCGTCCGCGCCGTCGATGGTCTTCAGGTTTCGCGTGAAACTGTAGACTTGCTCGTCGGCGACGTCGAGCGGATGCCATTCGCCGGCGGCGACGCACAGGTCGTCGTGACGCAGCTCGATCAGGCGCTTGTAGAACGCGAGGACCGACGAGTCCGAAGCGGCCTCCGCCTCGGCGTTGACGACGTCGTGGTTTGGATTGACCGAGATCCACGGCTCGGCGGCGTCACCGGAAGCCGACGTGAATCCGGCGTACTTCGAATCGTCCCACTGCATCGGCGTGCGGGCGTTGTCGCGGCCGACGTGCGCGAGCGCCGCCATCATCGACTCCGGCGTCTGCACCTTCGCCTCCTCGACGCGCTGCCGGTACGCATTGAGCGCCTCGAGATCGCGGTACTGGCCGAGCGAGTCGAAGTGGGCGTTTGTCATGCCGAGTTCCTCGCCCTGGTAGACATAGGGCGTGCCGCGGTGCATGTGCAGCAGCAGGCCGAACGCCTTCGCTGACTTTTCACGTGCTTCTTCGGACGAATCGTCTCCCCAGCGCGAGACGACGCGCGGCTGGTCGTGATTGCAGAAGAACAGCGACGCCCAGCCGTCCTTGCGCACGGCATCCTGCTGTTCGGCGAGCCGGTCGCGCAGCTTGGCGACCGAGAACGGCAGCACGTCCCACTTGCAGCTGCCGCCGTCGATATTCACGTGGTCGAAGACGAACAGCATGTCGAGCTCGTGGTCGGCGGGGTTCGTGATCGTTTCGGAACGGCGCGGCGTGACGCCGGGCGCCTCGCCGACCGTCAGGTAGCCGTCGCGGCCGTCGAAGACTTCGCGGCGCATTTCCCTGAGGAATTCGTCGAGCCGCGGGCCGTCGGAACAGAACGGGAACGGCGACGAGTAGCCTTCCTCGCCGACCGGATAGTCGGCGATGTCGGAGCCGTACTCTCCCGGCAGCCGGCCTTCGTCGTCGGTGACCTTCGAGATCTGCGTGATGACGTCCATGCGGAAGCCGTCGATGCCGCGATCCATCCACCAGTTCATCATCCTGTAGACGGCCTGTCGCACCGCCGGATTCTCCCAGTTCAAGTCCGGCTGCTTCGGCGAGTACTGGTGCAGGAAGTATTCGCCGCGCTTCTCGTCGTACTGCCATGCGGAACCGCCGAAGTACGATCCCCACTCGTTCGGCTCGGCGCCCGGCGTTCCGGGCTCGTGGCCGGGGCGCGCCGGCCGCCACCAGTACCAGTCGGCATGCTCGTCGTCCTTGTCACGGCTGGCCTGGAACCAGGCATGTTCGTCGGACGTGTGGTTGACAACGAGGTCCATGATGATCTTGAGGCCGCGCTTGTGCGCCTCGGCGAGCAGCTCGTCCATGTCCTCCATCGTGCCAAACAGCGGATCGATCGCCTGGTAGTCGGAGATGTCGTAGCCATTGTCGTCCTGCGGCGACTTGTACACCGGGCTCAGCCACAACACATCGACGCCGAGGTCGGCGAGATAGTCGAGGCGGCTCGTGATGCCCTTGAGATCGCCGATGCCGTCGCCGTTCGAGTCCTGGAAGCTCCTCGGATAGATCTGGTAGATGACGGCGTTCGCCCACCACGGGTTCGGATCGGCGCCGTTCGTCCGGACGGTGGCCGGCAGGTCGGTTCGGTTGAAAGCAGTCAACGTCAACTTCCTTTCGTCGCGGGCGGCCGTCCTCCGCTGCGAAACCGGCCGTCCTTCGTCGCATTCCGCGATCAAATTGTAGGCACGCTCCCTTTTCTTTCCCATCCGGCTGAAAACCGGGAGTGCCGGAAAGAAAAACGGGAATCGTTCCGACAAAATCGGAACGATTCCCGCGTGCTGACGATGTCACCAACTATTTGTTATCCGGATGGCACAAGCCCGGGCTCGTAACTCGGGTTTGCGACATCAAATCGTCAACTTACTTGACGGCGCCGCGCATGACGCCGCCGACGACCCACTTCTGGGCGAAGACGTAGACGATGAGGATCGGGGCCATCGCCATCAGGTAGCTGGCGAACGCCATCGGGTAGTTCGACGTGAACTGGCTCTGGAAGACATACTGCGCGAGCGGGATCGTCTGCGACGACTGGTCGGTCAGGATGATGAGCGGCAGCAGGAAGTCGTTCCAGGCCCACAGCGCCGTCAGGATGGCGATCGTCGCGTTGATCGGCGCCATCAGCGGGAAGATGACCTTCCAGAAGACGCGCCAGGTGCCGGCGCCGTCGATGCGGGCGGCTTCCTCGAGGGACGGCGGGATCGACTTGATGAAGCCGATCGCGATGAACAGGTTCGTGCCGAGGCCGAGGATCATGTACAGCAGCACGAGGCCGACCTGGTTGTCGAGGCCAAGGAAGCCCATCTGCTTGGCGATCGGCAGCATGATGACGGTGAACGGGACGAACATCATCGCCAGGAAGAAGAAGTACAGGAAGCGGAAGAACTTCTTGTCCATGTTGCGGGCGACGGCATAGGCGACGAACGTGTTCGTCAGCAGCGTCAGCACGATCGCGGCGACGGTGATGATCGCCGAGTTGAGCGCGGCGTGCGCGTAGTCGACCTTGGCCCAGGCGTCGGCGAAGTTGCCCCACTCCCAGCTCGTCGGCAGGCTGAACGTGCCGGCTTCGGCCGGCGTCTTCAACGCCGTGACGACAGTGAAGTACAGCGGCACGAGAATCGTCAGCGACAGCACGGCGACGGCAGCGGTCAGCCACCAGTTGACGGTGTGGTCGCGGCGGAACTTGGCGGCGCGCGGCCTGGACGGCGCCTGCTCGCGCGGCTGGCGGGCGGTCGTGGTCATCGGTTGCAGTGCAGTGGTCATGTCAGTGTCCTTGCGGTGAAGTCGGCGCCGGCGAGCGCCTTCGGTCGCCGGCGCCGCGGTCATCTGTCGGGTGGTCGGAAAGGGAGGAAAGCGAAAAGGAGAAAGGGAGGGAAATTGTCGCGGGAATCGTTGCCGTTCCGGTTGCAAAGTGCGGAACGACTCCCGCGACGTCGCCGTCAGACGCGTTCGCCGCGGTTGAACACCTTGAGCTGCAGGAACGCGAGGATGGCGAGGACGATGAAGAACGTGACGGCGTTGGCCATCTGGTAGGCGTATTCGCCATTGCCGAGGCCGTTCTGGAAGATGAGGAACGAGACCGATTCGGTCTTCGAGTCCGGGCCGCCGCCGGTCAGCGCGACGATCTGGTCGAAAATGCTCAGCGAATTCTTCAGGCTCAGGACCATGTTGATCGTGACGAAGGGGCCGAGCAGCGGGAACGTGATGTGCCAGAAGTTCTGCCACGGGCTCACGCCGTCGATCGACGCGGCTTCATAGACTTCGTCGTCGATCGTCTGCAGGCCGGCCAGGTACAGCAGCGTCGAGTAGGCGGCCGACTGCCAGATGGCGAGGAATGCGATCGGGATCCACGCAAGGTCGGAGTTCGTGATCAGCGACGTCGACAGCCATTCGATGCCGAGCGCCTCGCCGAGGGCGGGCAGCGGCGTCATGAAGATGTACTTGAAGACGTAGCCGATGACGAGCACGGACAGCGTGTAGGGCACGAAGAAGATGGCGCGGAAACCGTTCTTGAATGCGATCTTCGAGTTGAGCAGCACGGCGATGAACAGGCCGAGCACGTTCGTGCCGACGGTGATCAGTAGCGCGATCGCGACGGTGAACAGGTAGGCGCTGCCGATGCGGGCGTCCTGGAACATCGCGACGTAGTTCTTGAAGCCGATGAATTCCCAGCTGCCATAGCCCTGCGAGTTCGTCAACGAGTAGAACGCGCCCTGCAGGAACGGCCAGTACAGGAACAGCGAGACGAGAATGACGGCCGGGATCGTCATCCAGTAGAACGCCGGGTCGACCTTGCGCGACGAGAAGCGGCTCGCCTTCGATCGGCTCGCGGAACGGGTGGACGACATCGAGGAGCGGCGACGCAGGCCAAGGCGGCGTCCGGCACCGTTGCCGGAGGAGCCGGAGCGGCGACCGCGGGACGACGTCGGTTCGTGGACCGGCATGCCGGCCGGCTCGGGCCGCGCGATGGGCGGTTCGGTGATTGCAGTCATGATGGTGATTACCTTTTCGTGTGAAACAGTTTCATGTGGAGGAATTATTCACGTGGAACAAATAAGCCGTGCTCAGGTGCGGAAATTCCTGGCCTGGACCTTGTCGTATTCGGCCTGCATCGAGTCGACGAACGCGTCGGTGTCGCCGCTCGAGATCAGCGACTGCAGGAAGCCGGCGATGTTGATGCTGGCGGGCACGTAGTGGTCGCAGAAGTCGGTCAGGCGGCCGGACTGGTAGAAGTCGAGGACGCCGGCGAGCGCCGGGTCGCCGACATAGGTGTCCCTGTACGGCGAGAATGCGGACTGCGCGGCCGAGTAGTCGCGGACGTTGTCGTCCTCCATCAGGAAGTCGACGAACATGCGGGCCTCGTTGTAGTGGGCCGTGTGGGCGCCGATCGTCAGCAGGACGTCGTCGCCGGCCGTCAGCAGCTGCTCGTCGGCGTCGTCGGTGGCCGGCATCTGCGCGAACGTCAGGTTCATGTCGTTGTTGACCAGACGCACCTGCGGGATGGCGTAGGTGCCGAGCGGCAGGATGGCGGCCTTGCCGTTCGCGAAGTCCTGCGTGGCCTGCTGGTAGGTGATGCCCGGGTTGGACTGGACGTAGTTCTGGTAGATGTCGACGAGCTGGTCGGACACCGGCGTCCACAGCTCGGCGAACGTCGTCGTGCCCTCGCGCAGGTCGGTGTAGCGCGTTTCCGGCACGAGCGTGGAGTTGAGCGACGACAGCGGCGCCTGCAGCGTCCACGGCTCGGCGGTCGACGCGAGCACCGGCGTGATGCCCTGCGCCTTGAAGCGGTCGAGCAGCTCGATGAACTCGGAGTAGGTCTGTGGCGGATTATACGGGTCCTCGCCCGCTTCCTCCCACAGGTCGACGTTGATGATGTAGCCGGAGGCGTTGCCGGCGTACGGGATGGCGTAGAGGCGCTTGCGCTCGGCGTCGGTCGTCTGGACGAGCGCCTTGGCGATCTCGACCATGCCCGGGTTGAGCTCGTCGACGATCTCGTCGTCGGTGAAGTCGTGGAAGACGCCGGCCTCGGCCAGGAAGCCGAAGTTGATGTCGCCGTTGATCGTGATGACGTCCGGCTCGCGGTCCTTGACGAGGCGCGTGCGCAGGTCGGTGGCCGGGTCGGACGAGTTGTTGACGTTGATCTTGATCGTCGGATGGGTCGACTCGAACTCGCGCGCCTTCTCGGTGAACCAGTCGGCCGCCTCGGACTTGAACTGGAAGAAGTCGAGCGTGATCGTGCCGGCAGTGTCCGAGCCGCAGCCGGCCAAACCCAGGCCGATCGCCGCGGTGGCGAGGCCGGCGGCGACCTTGACGACGGCGGACTTCAGTTTCGGATGAAGTGTTCCGAGCTTCATCGGTTGCTCCTTGCTGGTTGGACGGCAGCCACGTTGCTGCCAAGTTGGTAGTGACTTTATAAAAGTGCGTTTTTCATTCCAAGCGGAAGCGAGTCTTTCCACGCTGGAAAATTAATGACGGCATATTTTTATTCCCGAGGAATATAATTTGGAGAATCGGCAAGTTTCCAACGGTTTCAAGATGAACGATCCTCGCGTAGGATGTGAAGGAAGGATCGTGCCATGACCATGCAGACCAGCGCGACCGTCCGCGGACGAGGGGCGCTCACGAAAGCTTCACGGCGGGCCTTGGCAGAAGTTGGCGAGAGGGAGGCGGAACGATGACGTTCCACGACGACGATGACGACGATTTTCCGCACTGGTTCCACGGCTCCGAGTACATGCACCGCGTGGCCGGCGCCGTCGCGAAGTACGGGCCGGTCACCCGCACGGCGCTCGCGCAGATCCTCGGGCTGTCTCAGGGCGCGTTGTCGAGGATCACGAGCGACCTCATCCACGCCGGCGTCATCGAGGAGGTGACCGGCGACGTGCGGCACGGACCGCTGCCCGAGAACTTCAGGGCGAAGGAGTCCGGCGAGCGCCGGGGCCGTCCGCAGACGGCGCTGGCGCTGTGCGCGAACGCGAGGACGTTCGTCGGCATCAAGCTCAACGGCACGGAGGCGATCGGCGCGGCCGTCAACGCGCATGGGGAGGTCGTCTCCGGACGGCACGAGGTGACGTTCGCCGACCGCTCACCCGAACAGGTGACGAACGCGATCGCCGAGCTGACCGGCGGCTGCCGGCTCGACCTGGCGGCGGCCGGGCTGCCGGAGCCGGTGGCGCTCGGCATCGCCGTCGGCGGCCACGTGGAACACGACGCCGTCGTCACGTCGGCGCCGTTCCTGCGCTGGGACGGCGACGTCGATCTCAAGGCGCTGGCCGAGCGGGCGACCGGCCTGCCGACGTCGGTCTACAACGACATCGACTCGCTGCTTGTCGACGCGAGCTGGTTCGGGCCGGGCGTGGGTCTCGAGACGTTCGCCGTGCTGACGATCGGCATCGGCGTCGGCTATTCGCTGGCCATCCACGGCCAGCCGGTGAACTATCCGGACAAGAGCTACGGCCTGGCGGCGCACGTCCTCGTCGACCCGAAGGGCCCGACCTGCGTGGCCGGCCACATCGGCTGTGCCGAATGCCTGACCGACAGCTCGATCGCCGGCGAATATTCCTCGCTGATCGGCCGGGCGGCCACGTTCGACGAGTTCGTCGCCGACGCCCGCAACGACCTGCCTCAGGCGACGTGGCTGCTGCGGCGCACGTGCTTCCGCCTCGGCACGTTCATCGCGATCATCGCGAACCTCGCGATGCCGCGGACCGTCATGATCGCCGGCGAATCGGCTTTCCTCGCGAAGATGGGTTCGGCGAGCGTGCGCGACGGCATCAACCGCTACCGTCACAGTCAGGCCTCCCCGGTCCGGTTCACCGTCGTCGACCACGACTGGCAACTCTGGGCCAAGGCCGCCGCCTCCCGCGCCATCGTGAAGTACCTCGGATAAGAAAAAGGCTCCCCGAAGGGAGCCATTATCCAATATCAGCCAATCCGCCGGACGTCGAAGAGGACGGCCTGGGCCGGGTGCAGGGCGGGCATGCGCAGGCCGTAGGCAGCAAGCGCCTGGCCGGAGACGATCACGCCGTTCTCGTTCCACCAGCCGAGCGGGGACTGGCCGTTGGCCAGGCCGGCCGCCTCGAGGTCGAGGTTGACGTCGAAGGGGCGGACACGGTAGAGCGCCTGCGGATCGAGACCCGGCAGCGGAACCGGCGAGGCCGGATAGCTCTGCGACGTCGTCAGCTGCGTGAAGCGGAACACGGCCTCGGCGCCGTCGGCGGCCATCATGCCATCGAGGCGGACGGCCGGATCGCCAAGATCGGCGTGCAGGCACAGGCCGCCGGCGAACAGCGAACGGCGCTTCTTGTATTCGGCCGTCCATTCGCCGAGCAGGCCGATCGCCTCCTGCGGCTCGGCGAGCAGGTTCCATTCGATGCCCATGTGGCCGAAGAACGCCGTCGCCATGCGCATCTGCTGGCTCGTCGCGCGGTGCGTCGAATGGGCCGGGCTGGCGCCGACGTGCTCGCCCATCATGACCGGCGGCACGAGCAGCGACGTGTAGCGCTGGATGTCGGCGCGCTCGACCGGGTCGACGCAGTCGGACACCCAGATGCGGTCGGCGTGCTCGAGGATGCCGAGGTCCACGCGGCCGCCACCCGACGAGCAGCTCTCGATCTCGAGACCCGGATGGGCCTGCCTGAGGTCGTGGAAAATCCGGTAGACGGCGAGCGTCTGGCCATGGACGGCCGGCCGTCCCGACTTCGGCGAGACGGCCTCGGTGACGAGCTTGTTGTGGTCCCACTTGATGTAGTCGATGCCGAGCTCGCCGATCAGCCGGTCCATCTGGCCGTAGACGTAGGCGTAGGCATCCGGGTTCGTCAGGTCGACGACCTGCTGGAATCGTCCTTCCATCGGCAGCCGTCCGGCGGTCGGCTTGAGCACCCAGTCGGGATGCGCACGGAACATGTCGCTGTCGGGGTTGACCATCTCCGGCTCGAACCACAGGCCGAATTCCATGCCCCTGGCGTGCACATAGTCGGCCAGCGCCTTGAGGCCGTGCGGGCCCTCCGGCCAGACGTCGCCGGAAATCTGCCAGTCGCCGAGGCCGGACGAATCGTCCCTCCTCGAGCCGAACCAGCCGTCGTCGACAACGAACCGCTCGACGCCGGACTCGACGGCCTTGTCGGCGAGCCGCGCGAGCGTCTCGAAATCGTGGTCGAAGTAGACAGCCTCCCAGGTGTTGAGGATGACGGGACGCGGCTTCGTCAGCAGTTCCGGATGCCAGCGGCGCAGCTGGTCGTGGAAGCGCGCGGCGACGCCGTTCAGGCCGGTGCCGACGGCGCCGTACAGCCACGGCGATTCGTAGCGTTCGCCGGCGGCCAGTTCGATTTCGCCGCCGAACAGCAGCTCGCCGCCGCCGATCAGGCCGGTCGTGTATGGCAGCCGCTCGGCCGTCAGCGCGCTGTTGCCGCTCCAGCCGACGTGCACCGAGTAGACGTCGCCGTGCTCGAAGCCGAAGCCGGGCGCGCCGGACGACAGCAGCAGCGACGCATCGAAGTCGGGACGGCCGACCCACGTCGACTTCGCGAACCTGCCGATCGTCAGCGGCTGGCGCTGCGGGCTGCGTTCGCGCAGGTGGTGGCCGGTCGTCGTCAGGATTTCGGTCGCCGTCGCCGGAATCGGGAAGCCGAGCTCGACGTTGCCGATCTCGAGCGAGGCGGCGGCTTCATGAATATTGGACGATTCGTCCGCGGCGACGGTCGCGATGTTCTCAATGGCGGCGCGCTGGCGCACGAGGCCGCTGGCGAGCAGCTCGGCCGTCCAGACGAGCCGGACGCCCTGCTCGGCGTCGTCGGCCGTGACGACGACGGTCGGCACGGTGCCGTCGGCGACGGTCGTCTCGATGTCGGTCACCGCGAACTTGCAGAACAGTTCGACGCCCGCGCGGCGGACGTTGAGCCGGGGTTCGCCGATCCACGATTCGGCCTGCGTCGGCATGACCGACGGCCAAGCGGTGTCGTTGAGCATGCCGGAGACGCGCTGCGGACGCTGCGCGTCATAGAGCGACAGCAGTGCCTCGTCGGCGACGGCTGCAAGGCCGGATACGGAACACGAGACAGTGGCGGTGCCCTGGTCCGCGGCGGCAGCGGCGGCCACTGGCAGCGGCTTGCCCCAGTGGACGAATCGCGGCAGGTCGTCGCCCGGGAAGACGAGCGCGAACGCGACGTCGGCGGCCGGCTGCGCGGCGTAGACGGCGGTCAGGGGCGTGCCGTCCGACGACTGGCCGTCGAATCGTTCGATGATGGGCGCCGGAGCCGCGTTCGGCGAGCTGGCCCGCGAAGCGGCGGTGGACGAAGTGTTGTCGATGTTGCTCATGCGCGTCATTGCGCTCTCCTTGTCGAAAGTCATGCCGGTCATCGGTTTGGTGACTGCACCGGCTGATGTGCTGGCCCTGTATGCTCCGCGGCAATGGCCGCCGGCCGGACGCTGCAACCCATACTAGAAATCGCCGGATTTCATTCCAACCCCAAGCGTTTCAATGGCACCAAGCAACTAAGTCCCGCCAGCCCCCGGAAATTCCCCCGATTTGTGAACCAACCGTGACGCCGGTCGCCCTTGTGAATCGACGGTTCCCTACGGCAACCGAACCTTTTCGACAAAAGCAGAAATAGACCCAGCCAACAACTTGAACAGTCACAACGGCATCTATGCCGCGACCGTAGCCACCGTCTTCAGCTTCTCGAGCTGGGCGGCAAATTCGTCAGTCAGGGATTCGATGGCCGTCTCATCGTCGAGGTCGACGCCGTCAAGCTGTGCCTGGACCAGCACGGCGGTCACGTCGGCGAGCACGCTCGTCATTTCGGCGCCGGCATCGGACTGCCCGACCCGTGCAAGCTGGGCCAGTAGCTGGTTGGCTACCTCGCGCAAAGCGTCATATCGCATCGGATCAACCGCTGGCTGCGACATGGGAATCGTCGCCGTCCGGGAACGTTCCTGAAATTCTGTGACGTCACTAGCTTTTGTCAATCGCCGTCCCCGGCCGTATCGCACCGACGGAATCGCGCCACTGTCAAGCAGCCGGATGACAGTGCTTTTCGAGACTCCCAACCGAGTCGCCACTTCCGTCGTCGTCAGCAGTTCGTCACCCAAGACATCGTCTTCCATGTTCCGCTCCTTGTATACGATTCACCCCTCATTGTATCAATTTTCCAGAAAGTCTCAAAAATACCACACTGTATTTTCATTGCTACCTTTGGACGTCCTGATCCTGAGATGAAGTCTTACGATCGTGACATCACAAGAAAGAAGAGCCAGAAGAACTTCCTAGGGCCGCTGCTGACATATGTGAACGCGAGCGAACAACCGTTTGTGGCCTTTCCCGGGAACTGCGGCGAGGCTGCAGGACGGTGCATTGAAGGACCGGTAAATATACGGAAAGGGGTCCCGGGAGCTGTTGCTCGACCGGGACCCCTTGTCCTTCAACGTGTGATTGCGGCGGCGTGCTACTCTCCCACACCCTGTCGGGTGCAGTACCATCGCCGTGCCAGGCCTTAGCTTC
>NZ_VYSG01000008.1 GCF_010667615.1 Bifidobacterium choloepi
TTTTTTGTGGAGGGTTCGATTCTGGCTCAGGATGAACGCTGGCGGCGTGCTTAACACATGCAAGTCGAACGGGATCCCTGGCAGCTTGCTGCCGGGGTGAGAGTGGCGAACGGGTGAGTAATGCGTGACCAACCTGCCCCATGCACCGGAATAGCTCCTGGAAACGGGTGGTAATGCCGGATGCTCCGCGTCTCCGCATGGGGGCGTGGGAAAGGCTCTTGCGGCATGGGATGGGGTCGCGTCCTATCAGCTTGTTGGCGGGGTGAAGGCCCACCAAGGCTTCGACGGGTAGCCGGCCTGAGAGGGCGACCGGCCACATTGGGACTGAGATACGGCCCAGACTCCTACGGGAGGCAGCAGTGGGGAATATTGCACAATGGGCGCAAGCCTGATGCAGCGACGCCGCGTGCGGGATGGAGGCCTTCGGGTTGTAAACCGCTTTTGATGGTCAGCAAGGCCAGCTTCCGGCTGGTTGAGTGTAGCCTTCGAATAAGCACCGGCTAACTACGTGCCAGCAGCCGCGGTAATACGTAGGGTGCAAGCGTTATCCGGAATTATTGGGCGTAAAGGGCTCGTAGGCGGTCCGTCGCGTCCGGTGTGAAAGTCCATCGCTTAACGGTGGATCTGCGCCGGGTACGGGCGGACTGGAGTGCGGTAGGGGAGAACGGAATTCCCGGTGTAACGGTGGAATGTGTAGATATCGGGAAGAACACCGATGGCGAAGGCAGTTCTCTGGGCCGTCACTGACGCTGAGGAGCGAAAGCGTGGGGAGCGAACAGGATTAGATACCCTGGTAGTCCACGCCGTAAACGGTGGATGCTGGATGTGGGGCCCTTTCCACGGGTTCCGTGTCGGAGCTAACGCGTTAAGCATCCCGCCTGGGGAGTACGGCCGCAAGGCTAAAACTCAAAGAAATTGACGGGGGCCCGCACAAGCGGCGGAGCATGCGGATTAATTCGATGCAACGCGAAGAACCTTACCTGGGCTTGACATGTTCCCGACAGCGCCGGAGACGGCGTTTCCCTTCGGGGCGGGTTCACAGGTGGTGCATGGTCGTCGTCAGCTCGTGTCGTGAGATGTTGGGTTAAGTCCCGCAACGAGCGCAACCCTCGCCGCGTGTTGCCAGCACATCATGGTGGGAACTCACGTGGGACCGCCGGGGTTAACTCGGAGGAAGGTGGGGATGACGTCAGATCATCATGCCCCTTACGTCCAGGGCTTCACGCATGCTACAATGGCCGGTACAGCGGGAGGCGACACCGCGAGGTGGAGCGGATCCCTGAAAACCGGTCTCAGTTCGGATCGCAGTCTGCAACCCGACTGCGTGAAGGCGGAGTCGCTAGTAATCGCAGATCAGCAACGCTGCGGTGAATGCGTTCCCGGGCCTTGTACACACCGCCCGTCAAGTCATGAAAGTGGGTAGCACCCGAAGCCGGTGGCCCAACCACTTCAAGTGGGGGGAGCCGTCTAAGGTGAGACCCGTGATTGGGACTAAGTCGTAACAAGGTAGCCGTACCGGAAGGTGCGGCTGGATCACCTCCTTTCTACGGAGATATTTTTCTGGCGGGAAGACATGGAAGGCGACGCCTTCCCTTCCTGCGTGCTGGCGTGGAAGAGATCGTTTGCGGCGGCTTGCCGCCGGGTATGGTGCATGCTTTTGGGCTCCCCGATCGCCACCCGGGTATTTTCGGTATCCGCGGCGTCGGGAAATCCCCCCGATGGACTTGTGCGCCTGGAAGATGGCGTGGCGGGCCTGCCGGGCGGGGTGGTGGCTTGAGAACTGGATAGTGGACGCGAGCGGCGCGACTGCGGTCGTGCTGCTTGTACTGTGAATCGCCGGGATCCGAAGTGATCCTGGTGTTCGTATCGTTTTGTGATCGTTTTGTGATGATCTGATGTCGTTTCAATGGTGTTTTCCAGCAACGAATCCGTTCGGGTGGCCGCGGGCCGGTTTTGGCCGGTTCGTGGTTGTCCTGAAGGGCGCATGGTGGATGCCTTGGCAGACAGTGCCGATGAAGGACGCGTGGGGCCGCGATAGTCCTCGGGGAGCCGCCGACAGGGCTTTGATCCGAGGGTGTCCGAATGGGGAAACCCGCCAGCCGTCATGGGCTGGCACCACGGCCTGGCCGTGGGGGGTACGCGGGGAAGTGAAACATCTCAGTACCCGCAGGAAAGGATACTCCGTGAGTAGTGGCGAGCGAAAGCGGAACAGGCTAAACCGCGTGCGCGTGATACCCGTCGGGGGTTGCGCGCGCGGTGTCGTGGGAGCGAGCGTTCCGGTGCCGACGTGCCGGACGGCAGTGACAAATACCGTGTGTTAGGCGAACCGGGTTGGATACCGGGCCGGAGAGGGTGATGGCCCCGTAGCCGGATGCGCATGGTCTGCCGGTCTCGTGTCCCGAGTAGCGCGGGCCCCGTGGAATCCCGCGTGAATCCGCCCAGACCGTTGGGTAAGCCTAAGTATGACTGTCTGACCGATAGCGTACCAGTACCGTGAGGGAAAGGTGAAAAGCACCCCGGGAGGGGAGTGAAAGAGTTCCTGAAACCGTGCGCCTACGAACCGTCGGAGCCCTGCGGCCTTTGGGTCGGGGGTGACGGCGTGCCTATCGAAAAATGAGTCTGCGAGTCAGTGGCACGTGGCGAGGCTAACCCGGGTGGGGGAGCCGTAGCGAAGGCGAGTCTTAAAAGGCGTTTGAGTCGCGTGTCCTGGACCCGAAGCGGGATGATCTAGCCCTGGTCAGGTTGAAGCGCGGGTAAGACCGCGTGGAGGACCGCACCCACTTAGGTTGAAAACTGAGGGGATGAACTGGGGCTAGGGGTGAAAGGCCAATCAAATTCCGTGATAGCTGGTTCTCTCCGAAATGCATTTAGGTGCAGCGTCGGTTCATTGCGTCCGGGGGGTAGAGCTACTGGATGCTTGCGGGCCCGTATCGGGTACCAATAGCAGCCAAACTCCGAATACCCGTGACGTGTATTCCGGCAGTGAGTCGGCGGGGGATAAGCTCCGTCGTCGAGAGGGAGACAGCCCAGATCGTCGTCTAAGGTCCCCAAGCGCGTGCTAAGTGGGAAAGGATGTGGAGTCGCATAGACAGCCAGGAGGTTGGCTCAGAAGCAGCCATCCTTGAAAGAGTGCGTAACAGCTCACTGGTCTAGTGGTTCCGCGCCGACAATGTAGCGGGGCTCAAGCACGCCACCGAAGACGCGGAAACGTGTTGTGCACGTTTGGTAGGAGAGCGTCCCATGCCGGGTCGAAGCGGCCGCGCAAGCGCGCCGTGGACTGCATGGGAGCGAGAATGCAGACATGAGTAGCGAGAGCGGGGTGAGGATCCCCGCCGCTGGATGACCAAGGGTTCCAGGGCCACGTTCGTCGTCCCTGGGTGAGTCGGGTCCTAAGGCGAGGCCGACAGGCGTAGTCGAATGGACGAACGGGTTGATATTCCCGTACCGGCACGGAACCGGCAGGCCGATAGTCGTCTTGAAACCGCTTCCGGCGGGGAGCCCCGTTCCTTCGGGAATGGTGGTGACTCGCCGGTCGCGTGCGGATGGCGGCGTGTAGGCGAGCGCGTGGAGTGACGCGGATGGGTAGCCGGCCGCGGAGGTGGTTTTCCGTGGTCAAGCATGCGGCCCGTCCCCCAGGCAAATCCGGGGGACATGTGGGCGAGGTGCGATGATGGGCGCCTTGATGGCGCGATATCCGGTGATCCCGTCGGCCGAGAAAAGCTTCGGCGCGAGGGTCCGTTGCCGCCCGTACCCGAAACCGACACAGGTGGTCAGGTAGAGCATACCAAGGCGATCGAGCGAATCCTGGTCAAGGAACTCGGCAAATTGCTCCCGTGCCTTCGGCATAAGGGAGACCCCCCGGGGTGAGGGAACTCGCTTCCGGAGCTCCGGGGGGTGGCACAGGCCAGGGGGTAGCGACTGTTTACCAAAAACACAGGTGCATGCGAAGACGCAAGTCGCGGTATATGCACTGACGCCTGCCCGGTGCCGGAAGGTTAAGAGGATCCGTCAGCCACTTGGTGGCGAAGCGGTGAATTCAAGCCCCGGTAAACGGCGGTGGTAACTATAACCATCCTAAGGTAGCGAAATTCCTTGTCGGGTAAGTTCCGACCTGCACGAATGGCGTAACGACTTCCCCACTGTCTCGACCAGGAGCTCGGCGAAATTGCAGTACGAGTAAAGATGCTCGTTAAGCGCAGAAGGACGAAAAGACCCCGGGACCTTTACTATACCTTGGTATTGGCATCAGGTGCGGATTGTGTAGCATAGGCGGGAGACTGTGAGGCGCGCGCGCCAGCGTGCGCGGAGTCGCAAGGTGAAATACCGCTCTGTCCCCATCTGGCGTCTAACCTCGACGAGTGATCCTCGTCAGGGACAGTGCCTGGCGGGTAGTTTAACTGGGGCGGTTGCCTCCCAAAGAGTAACGGAGGCGCTCAAAGGTTCCCTCGGCCCGGTTGGCAATCGGGTGTCGAGTGTAATCGCACAAGGGAGCTTGACTGCGAGAGCGACGGCTCGAGCAGGGACGAAAGTCGGAGATAGTGATCCGGTGCCGGCGTACGGACGCGGCATCGCTCAACGGATAAAAGGTACCCCGGGGATAACAGGCTGATCATTCCCAAGAGTCCATATCGACGGGATGGTTTGGCACCTCGATGTCGGCTCGTCGCATCCTGGGGCTGGAGCAGGTCCCAAGGGTTCGGCTGTTCGCCGATCAAAGCGGCACGCGAGCTGGGTTCAGAACGTCGTGAGACAGTTTGGTCTCTATCCTCTGCGCTCGTTGGAATCTTGAGGAGGCCTGCCCATAGTACGAGAGGACCTGGGTGGACGAACCTCTGGTATGCCTGTTGTCCCGCCAGGGGCATGGCAGGTTGGCTACGTTCGGGAGGGATAACCGCTGAAAGCATCTAAGCGGGAAGCCCGCTCCAAGATAAGGATTCCGTAGGCCCTTCGAGGCCTTGTAGACCCCATGCCAGAACACGTGGTTGATAGGCCGGACGTGGAAGCCCCGCGAGGGGTGGAGCTGACCGGTACTAACGGTCGATGGCAACCAACAGCCATTCCGTGCGGAGTGGCCGGAACGCATCTTTGAATGACGATGTCGGGGAGCATGACGATCCTTCCCGCGATACGAAACACAGTGCTTGAACGCGTCCGCTGTCCGGTTCCCAGGCCGCCACAAGCCGGGACCGGCTTGCTCCTCCGGGAGTGGTGCCGGTTGCCGATAATGGAAGAATTTTGCGGCGGTCATGGCCCAGGTGAGACGCCCGGTCCCATTCCGAACCCGGAAGCTAAGGCCTGGCACGGCGATGGTACTGCACCCGACAGGGTGTGGGAGAGTAGCACGCCGCCGCAATCAC